>NZ_BORE01000001.1:0-624622 GCF_018333015.1 Bacillus sp. J14TS2
TTTTTGGATTCTTGAAGGCTAATTTGGGTTTCACTCGTTTCTCCGTACGAGGAAAACCCAAAGTGGAAAATGAATTGGGATTCGCCTTAATGGCAGTGAATCTGAGAAGATACACTGCCTCTAGCCGCTTTTTTATGTATCTACTTATAAATGATTTCAAAAAAGATGGATTTCGCATCAAAACTCGATGTGGAATCCATCTTTTTTTATTTTTGGCTAGTTATGTCCCAGCCTCTTTTCTCTATAATAATCACTATGATTCTATGCATTTACTCTTCTGCTATTTTCCTTACAAATTCAATAACTTCTTCCGTTGTACTCATTGCCAATATTATGTCTTTATTGGCAGCTAGCTTTTTCTTGGATAATCCTAGTATTTGTGTACGTGCAGGAAGGATAGATGTTGCACTCATGCTGAATTCATCGAGCCCCAGTCCGAGCAATATGGGAATGGCAATTGGATCTCCGGCCATTTCACCACACATCCCAACCCATTTCCCTTCACTGTGTGCTGCTTCGATCACATTGTTTACAAGATTTAAAATAGCTGGATGATATGGCTGATACAGGTATGAAACCTGTTCATTCATGCGGTCTGCCGCCATTGTGTATTGTATTAGATCATTGGTGCCAATACTGAAAAAATCAACCTCTTGGGCAAATTGTTTTGCCGTAATAGCCGTCGAGGGGATTTCAACCATAATTCCAACTTCGATTTGATCCGCTACTTCCTTGCCTTCGTTTTGTAAATTTTCCTTTTCATCCATTAAGATTGCTTTTGCCTGCCGGAACTCCTCAAGTGTTGCAATCATCGGAAACATTATTTTCAAGTTTCCATGTACACTGGCACGGAGTAGTGCTCGCAACTGTGGACGGAAGACATGTTCATTTGCCAAACAGAAGCGGATAGCCCGAAAGCCTAGAAACGGATTCAATTCTTTTGGCAGCTCTAAATAATTTAGTTCTTTATCGCCGCCAACATCCAATGTCCGAACAACTACTGGCTTATCTTCCATTTGTTCTAATACTGATTTGTATGCCCCATACTGTTCGTCCTCTGTCGGCAGCTGATTTTTACCCATGTATAAAAACTCTGTCCGATAAAGGCCGATTCCTTCACCGCCATTATTCAATACACCTGCAACATCATCAGGTGTACCTATGTTGGAAACTAATTCAACCTGTTTTCCATCAACTGAAAAGGTTGGCACATCCTTCAGTTTAGCCCACTCCTCCTTTTGCCTTGCAAACATATCTTGTTTTTCAAGGTATAGAGCTAGGTCTTCATCTGAAGGATCGATCATGACGGTACCTTCATTCCCATCAACAATTACTAAGTCATTTTGTGAAACTGCTTTTGTGATGTCTTTGGTTCCAACGACTGCTGGAATCTCAAGAGATCTTGCCATAATCGCCGAGTGTGATGTACGGCCGCCAATATCTGTCGCAAATCCTTTTACATACTGTCTGTTTAATTGTGCAGTATCTGATGGTGTCAGGTCATTAGCGATTACAATTACTTCTTCATCTATCAGCGCCGGATTTGGAAAAGTAACACCAAGCAAATGTGCCATTACACGTTTGGTTACATCACGAATATCAGCTGCACGTTCACGCATATATTCATTATCCATCGTTTCAAACATATCAATAAACATGTTTGTAACTTCTTCTAATGCTGATTCTGCCATTACTTTACTGGACGAAATTTTATCTTTCATCGGGTTAATTAGTTCCGGATCGCTTAAAACTAAAAGATGTGCTGAGAAAATATCTGCATGCTCAATACCAAGTTCTTTTTCAGTATGTTCTTTAATTTTCTCTAACTCTTGTTTTGAAACTTCCAATGCTTTATCTAGACGTTTTATTTCAACGTTCGGATCATCGATGGGCCTTTTTTCAAATGATAAATCTGGTGATGCCAGATGGTATGATTTTGCAATTGCAATTCCGCTTGAAGCTGCGATGCCTTGTTTAATTGTCATACTAATTAGCCGACCTTTCTCTATACTTGATTTCAGGTATGAGTTAAGCGTTTTTATTTGTTCTATCACTTCATGCACAACGAAATCAGATATTACCAAGTGTTTTCTTTCTAAGAGTAATTCATTTTTGACCATAATATGCATCTGAACCATGTTTTCTATAATAATGCTTATCTAGCAAATGATTGGATATTGGTGGTCGAGAAGATGATAACGACTCCGTGTGAAGTGCCATTTCAGCTACTTCCTCTAAAATAATACTATTTTCTACAGCTGCGTTTACACTTTTCCCCCAAGTAAATGGTCCATGACTATGGACAATTACACCTGGTACCGCATTTGGATCAATAAATCTTTGCTTAAAAGTCTCGACAATCACATTTCCTGTTTCGGCTTCATATGCCTTTTTTATTTCCTCTGCTGTTAAATCACGTGTACATGGAATGGGTCCATAGAAAGCATCCGCATGGGTTGTTCCATAAACGGGTATATCTCTATTTGCCTGTGCCCACATAACCGCATATTTTGAATGTGTATGCACAACCGAGCGAATATCCTTAAAATTTTTGTATAGTGTAACATGGGTTGCTAAATCAGATGAGGCTTTGTAAGTACCTTGTAGGATATTTCCATCGAGATCTGTAACAACCATATGTTCCGATTTCATTAAGGAATAAGAAACACCACTTGGCTTAATAACAATTATGTTATAGTCATAATCTACCTCGCTTACATTCCCCCAAGTTAGTTTAATAAGCCCCTCATCAGGTAGACGTAGATTAGCTTTACAAACATTTTGTTGCATTTCTTTTATGCGTTCATCTCTTGTAGTCATAACCTGCCTCCTTAAACTTTGGTAATAAGAAGGAAAGCGCTTGTTTAATTTCCTCTTCAGGACGATCGCTCTTTTCACTCCACATTTCAATTAAGAATGGTCCTGAATAATGATTAGCTTTTAATATTTTCAAACAGCCTTCAAAATCAACACAGCCTTCCCCAAAGGGAACTTCTTTGAATTTTCCCGGGAATCCATTCGCCACTGCTAACGTATCCTTTAAATGGACACCAACAATTTGCGGCATCCCTATCTCAAGCTCATAGCCTACATCATTTTCAATCCATGCAGATAAGTTACCTAAATCAGGGTAGACTTTAAGCCACGGAGATGGTAATTGTTTTTTTACCTTATAGTATTCAGTAACAGAATTTATAAAAGGGTCATCCATTATTTCAATAGCTAAAGTAATTTGTTTTTCTGCGGCCAGTTCTAAACACTTTTTCATTCCTTCTATATAATAATGTCTGGTCTGAATAGATTTTTCTTCATAATATACATCATAACCAGCCAATTGAATGACACGTACACCAATATCAGATGCTAGATTAATTGCCTTTTGCATCACTTCTAGAGCTTGTTTTCTAACCTGTTCATTAGTTGATCCAAGTGGGAAGCGACGATGTCCACTTAAACAAATTGACGGTATTTTTATGCCTGTTTTCAGAACACCATCAATCACTGCCTTTCTTTCCTCTTGGGTCCAATCTAGACGTGCTAAACGTTTATCCGTTTCATCAATTGACATCTCAACATAATCAAAATTGAGTTCTTTCGCCAATTCAAGCCTTTCTAACCAGGAAATATTAGCTGGCAACGCCTTTTCATATATTCCTAATGGATTCAATATGATCAGCCCCAAATTCGTCTAATTTCATCTTGAAAGTCTTTAGCTGCTTGTGCTGGATCTTCCGTGCCTGTAATACTCCTCCCGGCAATAAATGTATACACATCAATACCCTTAAACAACTTTATTGTTTCTAATTTAAGCCCTCCTGTAACAGATACCTTAAAGCCCATATCAACTAACTTCTTCACTTTAATTAAATCTTTTTCCCCCCAGGTTTCGCCAGCTAACAGAGCATCTCGGCTTTGATGGTATACCACCTGGGAAATACCAGCATCTAACCATTGCTGTGCTTGCTCGTAAGTCCAATCCCCATATAACTCTACCTGTAGTTCATCGATTTCTTTCATCGCCGCTTTCATTGTTGCGATTGTTGCGGAACAAATAACGGTCATCCAGTCTGCACCTGCATCCTTGCAATTTTTTGCGACTGTTGCTCCTGCATCAGCACATTTTGTATCTGCAACAACGATCTTATCTGGATATAATGCACGAAGGCATTTCACTGCTTGCATTCCTTCTGCTAGACATAGAATCGTGCCGGCTTCAACAATATCGACAATGGAACCTGCTTCTTTTATAGTCCTTAAAGCATCATCTAATGATGAATTATCTAAAGCTATTTGTAAGTTAGGAGTATTCATAATTTCTCATCCTTTTCTAAAGAGACTGGGACGAAAGTGTTTTTATCAAAGGGAAACCGAACTGTTATGGTACATATAATTCGCCCGGGAAAGTAAGCATTGTTCGTCGGTGTTGTGCTAGGTCCCAGCCTCCCTCTTAATTTTTTTATAGGAACGAAGGATATGGTAGATCGTTTTCTTTTACAAAGACGTCATCAAATCCTCTTGGGAAATGATATTCCAGATCATCTTTGTTATCAGGGTAGACAAATTTCCCGCCGACTTGCCATACATATGGTTTGAATTGGTATTTTAAACGGTCTTTTTTAGATTCCCAAATTAATTGTAATTCTTTCGGATCTGCTTGAAAGTTTGTCCAAATATCATAATGGACTGGAATCACCACTTTTGCTTTAAGTGCTTCTGCCATACGCAGCATATCGACTGATGTTACTTTATCGGTTATCCCACGAGGGTTTTCTCCATACGCACCTAAGACAACATCAATTTTATGTTCATTTCCATGCTTAGCAAACATGTTTGAATAATGGGAATCACCAGCATGATACAAACTTCCACCTGTAGTATTAAATAAGTAGTTAACTGAAAGCTCGTCCATATCTTGAGGTAGCTTCCCTTTTAATTCAAGTTCCTGCGGAGCTGTAATTAACGCCGTTCTATCAAATGATTCTAAGACTACTAATTCGACATCTTTTATATTCATTTTGTCACCAGGTTTAACGATGATACAACGGTCTTCCGGTACACCCCACCCTTTCCAAATATCCACTACCGCCTGCGGTCCAATAAAAGGAACCGATTCATCACAGTTCTGTAATACGGCTGCCGCTGTATTAATATCGAGATGATCAGAATGAATATGGGTGACAACAAGTGCATCTAACTCTTTAATTGCGAAAGGATCGATAACAAATGGAGCGTTTCGTAAATTTGGTTGTAAATTTTCAACCCCGCTCATACGCATCATTTGATGCCCTTTCTTCATTTTGCTTGTTTTTTTAGTGCGTTTTCCGGATCCACACCATAAATCAACTAGAATATTTGCATTTCCTTCACTCTTCAACCATATACCTGTGCAGCCTAACCACCATGCAGCAAAAGTATTTTTTTCGACGACTGTTTCTTCAATTTCTTCATTTAGCCATGTTCCCCACTCTGGAAATGTGCTTAATACCCATGAATCTCTTGTAATTTTGCTTATTTCAGTCATTTTAATCCTTCCTTTCTTTAAAAAGATCTACTATATCTGTTTTTGTTTTAGCTTGATTAATTTCCTCAAAGATACTACTATCGGAAAAAATTGCAGCAATTTGTGGTAGAGCACTCCCAAGATGATTTTCATTACTAGTTGCGGCCAAGCAAACAAGTACTTTAACAGATTGATCTTCTGGAAAAAGGACTGGTTCTTTTAATGTTACGAAACTAAAAGAATCTTTCATCACATAACTACCTGGACGGGCATGCGGCATTGCAAAATTTTCTATGAGAATATAATACGGTCCCATTTCATTTGTGGATTTAATAATTTCCTCAACATATTGTTGAGATACTGCCTCTGAATTAATTAAAGGTTGTACAGTTTTTTGGATCGCTTCTTCCCAACTGCTTGCTTCTACATTCAATAGAACTGAATCGTTTTCAATTAAGGAGTCTAAAAAGTCCACTTTATATACCTCCATTTCAAGGGATAATTACGTTTACTCCTTTTTCTTTTAAGTTGTTTATTTCATCTATATTAGAATCGTTGTTCACTACAAGAACGTCTATTTTTTCTATGGCAGCGCTTCTAAAGTTATAAACCTTACCAATTTTTGAATGATCTGCTACAACGATCACTTCACCAAAACAAGATTCAATCATTTGTTCATTCACCCCTGCCTCCTGATAAACAGAAGTGAAGATCCCATCTTCTGCGCTAATACCATTAATACCTAATATACATTTGTTAGCCACAATATTTGATATCATCTGAATCGCATTTTCACCAATTAATGATTTAGATTTCGCTCTATATTCCCCACCAGTGATAAGCAGCTCTACAGAATCCCTATCTATAACAGTGGGAGCTAAAGCGTTATTTGTAATAATTTTTACGATTTTCCCCGAGTCATTGATCTCTTTTAGAACGTATAGTGTTGTGGATCCGGAATTAATAAAGATAGTATCACCATCTTCAATATGCTTAACTGTTTCTTTAGCGATTTCCTTTTTCTCTTTGGTATATTTGCCTCCTTTTTCTTCGTAGAGGACTTCATTATCTGTAATATCTTGAATCAGTCTAATACCGCCATGAAATCGCTCAATATGATTACTATCTTCAAATTCCTTTATATCTCTCCTAATGGTTACCTCAGATACATTTAAAGATTTACTTAAATCAGCGGTTTTTGCTACTTTATGTTTCCTTAAATAATTGATTATTCTTTGCTTTCTTTGGTCAACAATATTTAATTTTTTCTCCATTTTCATACCCTCACAATCAAATCGAACATTTTTTAAATCAAAACAAACACTAATACGATCAATTCGAACATACAGCTACTTTAATCTATAAACGAAAGAATGTCAATTACTTTTTCTAGCAGACTAAAACGATCAATTCGATGGTTGAAGCGGTAAATTCAATGGTGTTTTAGATTTATAAAAAAGTATTGACATTTATTTTTTTATAATTTAATATTATCACAACAATCAAATCGAACATGAATACGTTCAATTCATTCATTTTTTAAAACTATTTGAATACGCTTTCGAATTAATGAATCATTTTTGGTGGGTGATAGAAAGAACTATTAGAGGGAGATTTAAAAATTTCTTCTTTTAAAAGAAGGCTGAATGGTGGGGGTGAAAACATGTTTAGCGCAATATTCAACGTAATCTACGAACTATTAACCCAGCCTGCTATTATCATAGGGTTATTAGTTGGTGTAGGTTATGCATTAAATGGGAAATCACGCATCCAAGTCATTACAGGTTCTGTAAGCGCAGCGGTTGGTTTAATGTTAGTGCTATTTGGCGGAAAACAGTTTTCAGATGGGTTTAAACCAGTAGTTGCAGCGGTAAGTGATGTTTATGGCATTAAAGGATATTTAATGGATTCATACGCAATGAAAGCAGCCACTCAAGAGGCGTTAGGTAATAACTTTGGATTTGTTGGATATGTATTCCTAATAGCCTTTTTTGTAAACTTGGTCCTTGTTTACTTTGGAAAATATACAAAAGCGAAAGGAATATTTTTAACTGGTAATAGTGGCGTAGCTCATGCTCAAGCTATGTTATGGTTACTGGCATATTGGCTTGATATGCCTTGGATACCTACGATCATAATTTCTGGTGTTTTACTAGGTATTTATTGGGCAATTGCAACAACCATACCAATAAAAGCGATTAATAAGATAACAAACAATGCTGGTTTTACAATTGGGCATAATCAAAACTTCGCTATTTGGTTTTTCTCAAAGTTCGCCCATAAGTTTGGAGATCCAGAAAAAGACGATGCAGAAAACTTAAATTTACCAGGCTGGTTAGGGATTTTTAACCATAACGTAACCGCTATCGCCATTACTATGATTGTTTTCACAGGTGGTTTTCTATTAACAATCGGGATTAAAAACATTGAAGTATTATCAGGTGGACAACCTTGGTATATTTACATTCTTACCTTAGGGTTAGAATTCTCTATGTATATGGTTATCCTATTACAGGGTGTGCGGATGATGGTTGGAGAAATCACAGCATCTTTTAAGGGAATTCAAGAAAAACTTATCCCAAACGCGATTCCTGCAATAGACGTTGCTGCATTACTCCCATTTTCAGCAAATGCTGCAACACTAGGCTTTATCTTCACAACTTTCGGTACAATCATTTCAATGCTTTTATTACTATTTTTTAAAAGTCCAGTAATGGTTATCCCTGGTTTTATACCACTATTCTTTAGTGGGGGGCCGATTGGGGTGCTTGCCAATAAATATGGTGGATATAAATCCGTAATGATTTGTGGCATATTATTAGGAATGATTCAGTCATTTGGTACAGTTTGGACATTGCCACTCCTTGGTATACCAGATGGTGTAGGTTGGTCGGGTATGTTTGACTTTTCAACCGTGTGGCCGGCTTTCCTTGAAATTCTAAAAGCGATTGCAAAAGCTCTATCTATGGGACCTTATGCATAAATCTAAAAAATATAAATTTTAATGGAGGAATTATGATGAAAAACTCAGTTAATGTACTGTTAGTTTGCGGTTATGGTGTAGGAAGTAGTGCAATGTTAGAGACAGTCACAGCAAAAGCCTTAAAAGAAAGAAATATTGAAGCGAATTTAGATCATACCTCTGCTGGCGAACTAGGGGGATATGTTAGTTGGGCTGATATTATTGCTGTGAATAAGAAATTGATGGATATGGTTGATGTCGATGATCTGAAAAATAAAAATAAGCATGTAATTGAAGTAATCAATATGATGGATGGTCAAGATATTGGGAATAAGATACAGGATATTGTAGAAACCAGTTATAAAAATGCTATAAAGGAGTAGATTTTTTTGAAAGCAATATTTATCTTATTTGATAGCTTGAATCGACACTATCTCCCCCCATATGGAGGAACCGAGACATACGCACCTAATTTTGAACGTTTAAGTCAAAAAGCTGTTACTTTTGAAAATAGTTATGTCTCAAGCATGCCCTGTGTGCCAGCTCGTCGAGAGCTGCACACAGGAAGGAAAAATTTCCTTCATAGGGAATGGGGGCCACTTGAGCCTTTCGATGATTCAATGCCCGAGCTTTTAAAAAAATCCGGTGTCTATTCTCATCTTATTAGTGATCATTTACACTATTGGGAAGATGGTGGATCTACTTATCATAATCGATATTCTTCATGGGAAATTGTACGTGGACAAGAGGGCGATCATTGGAAAGGTCAAAAGAAAGATCCACATATTCCAGATGTTGTACGCGTTCCCAAAAATCAACAAGGAACCGACACTTCTAGTCTATGGCGTTATGACTGGGTAAACAGACAGTATATCAAACGGGAAGAAGATCAACCGCAAACAAAAGTTTTTAACCTAGGCTGTGAATTTATTAATAACAACTGGAAAGAAGATAATTGGATGCTGCAAATTGAAACTTTCGATCCTCATGAACCTTTCCAAGTTATGGATCACTATCTTGATATGTACAATGAAAAAGATTATGACGGAAAACATTATGATTGGCCTCGTGGAAAAGTAGAAGGTGAAACATCCGAAGAAATTGAACAAGTACGCAAAGTTTATCAATCATTGGTCACGATGTGTGATCATAACTTAGGTAAGGTATTAGATTTAATGGATCGTTATAATATGTGGGAAGACACAATGTTAATTGTAGGAACAGATCATGGTTTTATGTTAGGAGAACATCAATATTGGGGTAAAAACCAAGTTCCCTATTATAATGAAGTTGCGAATACTCCCTTATTTATTTATGACCCTAGGCTAAAAGTTCAAAATGAGAAAAGAAGCTCAATTGTTCAATTGATAGACTGGGCACCAACTTTATTAGACTTCTTTGGATTAGAAATACCAGAGGACATGGAAGGAAAACCATTACGACATGTAATTGAAGATGACACACCGATAAGAGAAGCCGCCCTATTCGGGGTATTTAGCGGTCATGTGAATGTTACGGATGGAAAACATGTTTATATGCGCGCGGCATTAAAAGATAAAACGAATGACTTGTTTAACTATACATTAATGCCTATGCACATGCACAACCTATTTACAGTATCGGAATTAGCTAAGGCCCAGTTTGTCGAAGGTTTCTCATTTACAAAGGGTCTTAATGTATTGAAAGTGCCTGCAAAAGACAAATACAAGGTCAATGATTTCGGCAATCTACTGTTTGACTTAGAGAAGGATCCTAAACAATTACACACTATGGAAGATAAAGAAATAGAAGAGCAAATGATTACTAAACTTTTAACCTTAATGGAAGAAAATGAAGCTCCAGATGAACAGTATGAAAGAATAGGCTTAGATACGAAGCATAAAAAGTAATTGTATGGTTAATACATCAGCACATTATTCCAGTAAACCATTTCCACTTAACTTTGGAATGATTCTGGAATAATGTGCTTTCTGTTCACTTTATTTCAGTTTGAATATATTTGGATAAAGCGAAACTTCAGGGGGGTACCCTTCGTACCCGACTGCCACAAAATGTTTTCATCATAAATTCGGCGTTAAACTAAAGCTGTTGCACATCGTCTGGTCCCCAAAAGGCTTGCATGGTGACTATTTTACCGTTTTCGTCAAAGGTCATTACATCTGTGACATCGATACGAATTGATCGACCTTCCGTTTTGGAATGAACGGCAAAGGTAATCGATGCTGCATTACCGAAGGAACCGCGGGGTGATGTTAATAATTCGAGTTGGGCCCCTCCTAGCATACTTTCACGATAAAATTTTTCAATTTCTTGACGTCCTATCTTTGGCGGCTGCCCAACGGGATCCTCCACTTTCGCATCATCCGCGAATAGTGCGATCAAACGTTTAAGATCGCCCGCATTAAACACATCTACATATTCTTGTAATTTATTCTTCATAACTGAGCTATCCATTACAGCTTTCCCTCCTTTAACTTTAATGCGCAGTCCTCCCATCCATGATAACTTCGGAAGCATGATCTCCTGTCTTCCCCAGACACGAGATAAGCGTTGTATTCCCTTCATCATTAGCAAGCATCAATTTCTATTTGATAAATTCCCTCTTAAAATTACCTTTTTCCACTTCCTCTTTCCAGCCCGGGGCTTCCTCACCTGGTACTGGTCCGTGTAATAATGGATCATTCGTGGCTTTCATCCATTCTTCCACTTTGGACCGAAGCCCTTTCACAACTTCCATAAATTGTTCATCATCTGCCAAATTAATTTGTTCTAGAGGGTCATTGTGCAGATCATACAATTCCTCTTCCGTATTGGGAACATAATATTCATCCCTAACATCTTGTCCGGCAAGAGTTTGATGTATATCCAATGGAAGGTACACTTTTGGTCCCTTTTCAAAATTACGTATATATTTATATTTGTTCGTACGTATTCCCCGCATAGGATGGTATCGATCATGCCAAGTTAGCTCACAGAAGAAGCTTTCACGGGGCTGATAATCATCCCCTGCTATTAGCGGTAAAAAGCTGTGTCCATCTATTTCTTCAGGAATATCAGCACCCGCTGCTTCCAATAATGTAGGCATTAAATCAATATTACATAGAAGTTCCTCTTTCATAAGACCACCTTGGTTATACATGTCTTCCGGAAATCTCATTATTAATGCAGTTTCTAAACCCGAATCTAATAAGGTCCCCTTCGCTCTAGGGAAAGGTATACCGTGATCTGTTGTATAAATAAGAATTGTGTTTTTATCCAGTCCGGTTTCTTTTAACTTTTTCATAATTCTACCAACTGCAGAGTCTAACGCTTTCACAGAACCGTGAAAATGAGCAATGTCATTTTTTACACCAGCAGTATCAGGCAGATAAGGTGGAACTTCTACTGAATCAATAGGATCTGGTTCAAAGTGATCTACTGGTAGATGTGTTTCTTCAAAACCAACAGATGCATAAAACGGTATGTCATCATTATTGGCTTTCTCCGTCAAAAAGTCTTCTAGCTTATCCGTTACTTTGCTAGCTGCATTAGTAGGTATTTTTATCACATGATCATATCCTAATTTTTCGGCATCCTGATTTCCAGCAATTGATTCATGATGAAAACCAAACAGCCAAGTACTATAACCTACTTTTTTAACCTCGGATGGAATTGTTTTTACTTGACTGTTCATTGAATGTCCCAAATGTGCCAATCCTAACATACCGTGATTGTGTCCATACATACCGGTTAAAATACTACCGCGACTCGGGCTACATTGTGGTTGAGAACAAAAGTAATGATTAAATTGAATTCCTTCCTCAGCAAGTTGATTTAATGCTGGCGTCTCAATCTTCTTACCGTAGCTTCCCAGATATCTACCTGTATCATGGGAAATAATCATTAAAATATTTGGTTTTACCATACTATCGACCTCCAAATTATTATTGTACTGGTCCTGAACGGAAATACACTTGAAATTTTCTATGGTTGAATTATCTCTCATTATACTAAGCGGACTTTCATCATACAATTCATAAGATGCAGGGGCTAGAGAATATGTAGAGGAACAACAAATTGAAAAAGCCTTAAATACGCAAGTAAGGCAGCAAAACCTGCAAATTTTAGACTTTTTCGTTCTGTTCCTTATTTAGGTATATCATCAGGATTGATTAATCCGTAATAAATTAAGTCTTCATACTTATCATCTTTAACTAAATGGTCTTTCAATAAGCTATCTTGAACCATCCCAACTTTTTGCATAATTCTTCCAGAAGCAGGATTGGATTTGAAATAACGCGCGAATACTTTATGGTATTTTCTTCTCCATAAATGCAAAATCGATCATTGCTTTTGCGGCTTCTGTCCCGTAACCCTTTCCCCAGTATTCTTCACCAATTCAATAAGCATTGTCCATAAGCCTAGCACATTCTTTAGGAAATGGGTTTCTTTTTAAATGAAATGGGGTTCCTACATGGAAAATGCGCAACTGTTCCAGAGATATGGGATTTTCTACATAGAAAATGGGGATTCTTCCAGAGAAATGAGTTCCCTCTGGAAAAACCCCCGTTTTTATCATCTACTATCGATTTTCCAACCACTCGGTACTTTCCTTCTGTGCTTTCTCTAGCGCTTTTTCGGTACTTCTTTCTCCTGTTAAAGCTGCTTCAATCTCTGAAGATAAGATATACCTTGGTTGTGATGATGCCCATGGATATCTTGGTGTCCACGGGGTACCCATTGCTTCAAGAACCGGTAACATTAACTTATCCTTTTCTTTCACACTATCCCAGTCGTTGGCAGATTTCACAGCCGGAATTCCGCCAGCTTCTTCAAATACATATTTTTGTGCGAAATCACTGGTAGCAAATTTAAGCCATTCCCACGCCAAATCTTTATTTTTACTGTTTTTGGCAATCGCGATTGGACTACCGGCAAACATTCCGCCTATCCCTTCATCATTTTTAAATTCTTGTGCGATTCCAATTCGATCCTCCAGCCCCTGCGCATACGATTTTTTAACTATATCTCCAGGTCCCTGATTTAACAAAATTGCAATATTATTGTCTTTTGTTAACCATTTTTCATTTCCTTGATTACTTACAATCCCTTTTGGTGCATATTCTTGCAGATCCAATAACCAATTTAATCCATTCACCATTTCTGGTGAATCAAATTCAAATTCAATTTCATCCCAAGCAAAGCCTGTTCCCCATTGTCCGTTTTGCCCTTCAGCTATATTCACAAGTCTAAAGGCGGAATCATAATCTCCTCTAAACCATATCCCATAGTTTTGTTCCCCCGTTTCAGGATTAGTACCAGTCATCTTTTTTGCCTTTTCCTCAATTTCTTCCATCGTTGGAAATTCAGACAAATATTCTACACCCCATTGATCAAAAAGCTCTTTATCATAAGCAATAAACCGTGCATCCCCTAAAAATGGTAATCCCCAAATTTGCAGTTCATCACTATCTGGCCCTAACACTTTCCAACCGTCCACTTGGTTATCAATAAAAATATCTAGACTAAAGTCATCATCTTTATCAATATAAGGTTGTAATGGTTCTAAGACATCTTGAGGGGCATAGTCCGCTACGCCGGGCATTTGATAGACATCCGCTTCACCCGAGGTGATCATTGCTTGTGTTTTCTCTGTGTACCCTTCCCATGGCATAAGAATGAACTCGACTTTTGCACCAGGATATTGTTTCTCAAATTCCTCTTTTAATACCGTTAATCCTTTCGTTTTTTCACCTGTGATTGGGTCTGTCGAAGATTCCATATCGAAATCGCCAATCAACTGTACCTTAATCGTTTGACCTGCCCATTCTCCATCTACTGTATTTGTTGCCTTTTGTTCGGAATCAGTGGATGAGCCGCCCGGATTCGTACTACAACCAACTATCACAACCGACAATAACACCATAAATAATGGCGTTAAAAAGGTTCCTCTTCTAAACACAGGTCTAATCACATTACTTCCCCCTCATATTTTAATAAATGTAAAAAACTATTCCCCTTTTACCCCACTTAAAGCAATACTTTGAATTACATATCTTTGTAAAAATAGATACAATATGACGATTGGAAGAATACTAACAGTCGCTAATGCCATGGTTAGTCCTCCTAAACTTGTTCCATTTTCTAAAGAGAAACTTGCTAGATAAAGGGGTACAGTGTGTAAATTTTGATTGTTTAGGACAACTAACGGCCACATAAAGTCGTTCCAACTCCAAATAAAGGCCAAAATGACCATTGTTGCTGCAATTGGACCCGCGAGAGGGAGATACACTCGAAAGAAAACTTTGAATTCACCTGCACCGTCAATTTGGGCGGCCTCCCGCAATGTGTCTGGTAGCTGATCGAAAAACTGCTTACAGAGAAAAATAAGCATCCCATTAATTAAAGTTGGCAGAATCAATGGCCAAAAAGTATTTAATAACCCCACTTTATTAAACAATGTATATAACGGAATTAAACGTGGCTCTATTGGGATCATTAATGTACAGAGCACGATAATAAATAGAACTTTCTTTCCTTTAAAATTCCCCTTTGAAAAGGCATATCCCGCTAAAAGGGAGGAAGCTACACCTATAAACACCGAACTAATTGTTACGATTCCAGAGTTTATATAGGATTGAATCAATCTTCCGTTTTCAAATACAATTCCATAGTTAAATGGTGATACTTCTTCTGCGATTAATCGTGGTGGAAACGGCATTGTAACGTTTGCCGTTCGGTCAAATCCAACACTCACCATCCATATAAATGGAGTCATTAATAAAACACCAAAGATTAATAAAATCACAAATTTTACCCAATCTGATATGTTTCCCAATTTCTTATTAGACATTGCATTGATCATCTATTCTCCCCTCCCTCGTTTATAATTTCATATTCGAGACTTTAAGATTAATAAAAGTAAAGATCAATATAATAATGAACATAATATATGTGGCTGCTGAAGCAATTCCAAACTCAAAGCCCGTGAATCCCCTTTCATAAATAAATGCCCCCATCGTTTGAATAGAGCGTGCCGGGCTTCCACTGGGTCCACCTAAAACAAAAACTTCGTTAAAACGTTGTAAAGCACCAATCCATCCTGTGATAAGCAAAAACGCAAAAGTAGGAGCCATATTGGGTACAGTAATAAAAACCCACTGTTGCATGCCACTTGCTCCATCTATTTTAGCCGCTTCATACATTTCGGTAGATAGCGCCTGCAAATTTGCCAGGCAGATTATAATTACAAAGCCGATCCAATGCCAAACAGATAGCAAAATCACTCCCCACTTTGATGTAGATGGAGATGAAAACCATCCGAGTGTTGGCAAACCTAATGAATCAAGTGCATAGTTGACAATCCCCATATCTGGATGCAAAACAAAAGCAAATATCATGGAAGCTGCAACAATGGATGTAACATTAGGTAAAAAATAGACAACTTTAAAAAGGTTCTGCCATCTTTTCGTAGAATTGATTAAGGACGCAAAGATAAATCCTAAAGGAATCGTAATCATTACTTGAAAAATACCAATGAAAAAGGTATTCCAAACGGAGTTCCAAAAAGGACCTGAAGTTAATACATTTTTAAAATTAGAGAGACCGATAAACTTTTCAAGTGTCCCATTAGATTGATAGAAACTCAATCGTAGCGATTCAAGAATAGGATAGACCATAAATAGAAAAATTCCTAAAAAACTAGGAATAAGAAAAAGATACCAAACATAACTTGAATCCGTTCTTTTTTTTCCTGCTTTTTGTGTACTTGTTTTAATGTTTGTTTCCGTCTGGCTATTAATCATGATATTCTCCTTCCTAGTTAAGTAATAGCATCCTTATTAAAATGGAAAGCACAGTTAAGTACTATCTGTTATCAAGATTATTCTTAATAACTTCTTTATATGTTAATTCTTTCAGGGGAGCACCTTCCTTATCCACCAATAAAGAGATTCTAGGGAATTTTGAATAATTCCTTAACCCAGCACACACTTTGATATAACCTCTGGCTATCACTCCTCATAAATATTAAGTTTTATACTATACCACCTTTTTCTGCTATGCTTGTGATACAGCAGAATTTAGTTTCAGTAGAAGTTTATTTTTTTAGGAAAGGAACTGAGATAATATGGCACGTCATTTACCTTTGAAAGCGGATCATGTTGGGAGTTTTTTAAGAACGGGGCCTTTGAAAGAAGCCAGAGCTTCTTATCGAGCTGGGAATTTAAGTCAAGTGGCTTTAAGATTAGTTGAGGATCAAGAAATTGAAAAGTTAATAAAGAAGCAAATAGACGTTGGTTTAAAAGCGATCACAGATGGCGAATTCAGAAGAGCTTGGTTTATGCATGATTTTTTCTGGGGATTAGAAGGTGTGGAGTATACCAAACGAGAAGGCGGGATTGCATTTAAAGGGGAAACGACCAGTGCCGATTCTTACAAGGTGACGGGTAAAATCCGCTTCGGAGCACATTATATGATCCAAGATTTTGCGTATTTGAAAAGGAAAGTGGATGAACATGGAGATGGTTCACAACTAGCCAAGGTAACGATTCCTTCTCCAAGTCAAATGTTATATCGAATCCCAAGTGATCAAGAAAAGGAGCTCTACCCTAATCTTCATGATTTGTTTGAAGATTTGGCAATTGCTTATCAGGAGACTGTTCAGAAATTTTATGAGGCAGGCTGCCGATATCTACAACTTGATGATACGGTCCTATCAGCCCTGGCAGACCCTGAATTTCCTCATTTCTTGGAGAAAATTAGCGGGCTAAAAATTGATGAGCTTGTCGCTTTGCTGGTGAAGACCATTCAGGTCGCATTAAAGGATAAACCAGAGGATATGATTGTCGCGACCCATATGTGCAAAGGAAATTTCAAATCAACCTATCTTTATGAAGGTGGCTATGAACAGGTGGCTAAATTTTTCGATCAACTGCCTTATGACAGTTACTTCTTGGAATATGATGATGAACGTTCTGGTGGATTTGAACCATTACAAGAGATTATTAATAAAGATATAACAGTTGTACTAGGACTTATCTCAAGTAAAAATGGTGAGCTTGAGGATAAAGAAGCCATTATCCAACGTATAAAAGAAGCAAGTCAATCCATCTCCCTAGACCAATTAGCTCTAAGTCCACAATGTGGATTCTCAAGCACCGAAGAGGGAGCGAATAACCTAACAGAAGAAGAACAGTGGAATAAAATAAAACATGTGATTGAAATAGCTGAAGTGGTTTGGGGAAAAGTACCCGTTCAATAAATTTATTATTGGGGTTAGGTTCTAATCAATTGCCACGCTAGAAAAACAAAAGCGGATCCAGCATGGGTCCGCTTTTGTTTAACCAAGTTCTCGTGGTCTTCTTCTATTTCCCAATTGCCTTCACGACTTCAACAGAAAATTCAGCGCCGTATTGTCCTGCTTTTTCTAAATCTTCAATATTATCATCTGTTACTTCAGAGTTTGAGATAGTGCGTATAGATAGAAAAGGTACATCTTGTACATGAGCGACTTGAGCGACAGCAAAAGCCTCCATTTCTTCGGCACTTGTTCCGAAGTTTTCGTGGAACCATTGGATTCGATCAATTTCTCTGTTCCACCAGTCTCCACTTCCAATTTTCCCCTCTACTACATCACCATATTCGTATTGATCTACCACACTTAAAGCTGCTTCTACTAACTTTTCATCACTTGGAAGCGATGCATACTCTTTCGTTTCTCCATCTGCTTCTCTAATATCAGTGGTCATATGCAGCCATTTTTCCGGCTTCATTCCTTGTCCTTCATCTAAATGATCAGAGCGGAAGCTACCAATATTCATAACCTCTGTACCAATGACTGTATCAAATACATGAACATCCGGATCATGTCCACCTGCTGTTCCTTGGTTGATAATCGCTTTAGGATGATATTTCTCAATCAAAAGTGCAGTGGATGCAGCGGCATTGACCATGCCCACCTCTGTTCTTGAAACAACAACAGGAAGCTCTTCAATTTCTCCAACATAAAATGAATAATTGCCATATTTTTCTTCTTTATAGTCCCCCATTGCATCAAGTAATGCGGAAACTTCAACATCCATCGCACCTTGTACAGCAATAGGTTCCGTCTTTACAGATTGTTCATTTGTTTTCTTTGATGTTTCTTGTGCCGATGCACAACCCATTAACATCAAAATGGAAATAGCTAGAATCGCCAATACTTTGATACTTTTTGTCATTATGATCCCCCTATCGAAGTAAAAACCGAACATTTAATTATTATAATTTTATAATGTTCACCTTTAACAGTATAAGGAGTATCTATAAAAATAACAATAGGAAGATATATGTGTTTAAAAAGATGATAGAATTAGTAGCAGTTTAAAAAATAGTTATTCTGCCGAAGTATGGATCTCAGCGAAACTCCCAAATTTATTTTAGCCATTGCAAAGCCCCTTCCCCAAGTCCCCGTTCTCAATAGCTTGTTTCTCTAGATAAGGAAATAAACAGGGAATTTTACAATACCAAGTAGCATTTTGAATTTCATTAGGGACTGTATTTTCGAGTGAATCGTTCTAAAATTAATGGTTCACTGATTGACTCTTTCAAAATACAGTTCCAAATCCCTACGACTTTTGCGTAAAGTGTAAGAGCAAAGACGCGGGACGCTCGTTTAGCGACGTTCGGTATTTTTAAAAGACCTTATGTGCGCCTTTATGCATCGTTATGCTACTTGTTTTTATTGAGGGAATTTCTTTAGTGTTAACTGAGTAACCAGTACACGTTTAATAAATAGGGAACATATTAAGCCAATAATAGCTACAATTATGGCAAAGTTATATGCATGCTGAATCCCCTGAACCAAGGCCCCTATCTGAGCAGTAGCATTCTGAGGATTATTTACTTGAGCTAAAAAAGCATTTTGACTTCTATTGAGTATACTGACAGCGATAGGCGTACCAATTGCACCAGAAGTCTGAATGGTGGTATTCACAATTGCTGTCCCATCAGGATAATTACCTCGTTCCAATTGATTTAATCCATTTGTTTGCGACGGTGTTGTAATCATAGACATCCCTACCATTAAAAGGGTATAGAAGACGATAATCGTTAGCCCATGAGTAGTAGTTGATATCTTGGAAAAGACAAGCACCGAAGTAAGCCCTAATATAAAACCAGGGATCACTAACCATCTAGGACCATATTTATCAAATAAATGTCCGTTAACAAGTGACATAATTCCATTCGATTGCGACTGCTTATCACCACATTTAGACCTTAGAGCTACTTTTAGACTTTTGTTTTCATAGAATTTTTGATACTACCGGAATAAGCATTTGGAAAATATAATGTAAAATACACATTTAGTCTTGGGATTATTATATACGATTTTACAGGAAAAAGGGCCTCCTTCTCGAGGGACCCTTCCTCATCAGATCTTCACCCTATCCGTCTGTTTTAGCTGCTAAAGATGAACAGCCGATTCCGAACATGGCCATTTTTAGTTCCAATTCTCGCGTTTCCATCACACGCATAACATCTTCTGTCGATTGGGTTGCTTCTTGATTGGGTTGCTTCTTTCAAGATTGATCGTCCAAATCCAAGCATATCTGCTCCAATGGCAATGGCTTTGGCTGCGTCTAAGCCTGTTCTCATCCCGACACTAGCCACAATCGGTTGTTTCTCAATTTGCTTTCGCACGGACAATACACACTTGGCTGGTGGGATTCCCCATTCGCTAAAGGCCTCAGCTGCTTCGGCCTTTACCTTGTCCTTCGCCCGGAATTTCTCGACCTGACTCCATGAAGTACCGTCAGCTCCCGCTACACCAATGAAGGCAATTCCGACATCGGTTAGCTTTTTGGCCACCGTCCCATCAATTCCCCATCCTACTTCCTTAACGCCAATAGGTTTTTGATCTCATATTCATAAGTATCTTCAGTATCTTCTTAGTCTAATTATCTCCCTATCAACTTGATAAGACATAACAACATTAAACAAACCCCATTTTAAAAGAAACTGTATCTTGGCGAAATTCCCCAGTGTAACTTTCGCCATTAGTAGCAACAACATTCCACTTTTCCGCTTGTAAATCATTAGCTATATTTTTACTTCCGCAACCAGCCAACATTGCGAACAATAATAGTAATGGGATGAATTTTTTCATTGTTTTCTTCTTCCTTTTTAATGTCTACTCTATTCGGGAAATGGATGAATAGGACAACGTAATGATTTTATGATTTCTCCTTTATTTTTGTTCAATTTGGGTGTACCTAAAATGAACAATAATGCCCCGATTGGTAAAAATAATAATTTTTGTATCTCTTCAAGTTAAAGTTTGAATTAATGGGTTTAATCTAACGTTATACCTATCAATATTAATATTGTGTTTTGTGTAACTCTTTCCATCTTCGTAAAGAAAATGATAAAGGAATGTAATTTATTTGAATTTTTGTCATTTTTTGGTAATATACTATTACACACCATAGACTGTCATCAAGAGTTGAGTATATAGTTTTACCATGAATGACCTACTACCACCACTTGATATCTTAGGGGGAAATCAATATTTTTAATGCAGAAAATATCAAATTTAAAATCTATTCATTGTGAATTTTATACATGCTAGTCTATCAGTTTTGAAAACTTATAGAAAAGTCCTGGTATGTCATTACGGTGGTGTAGAAAAAATTGTGCGCTGGTTAGACTACATAAAAATTAAAAATGGAGGAGAGAGTTTGACGGATAGTGTTAAAAAGATACCTAAAATGGAGTACTTACTTAAAGGTGGAATCAGTAACAGAAAACCCAAGATAAGACAGTTTTCTCTATTAAAACATTATTTTAATCACCTTAAATGTAAATAAATGGTTTAACGTAAATAATGTTTAAGCGTCTAAAACTAGCGTCCGACTTTTTATTGTGAATTCGGAAATGAAGTATAAAGGAATATGAAAAGAATTGGTTTTGGAAAAAGTATTAGATAGTGTTCCAGATTCATTTTAAAAAAGATTCGAAAGCGCTTAAATATTTTTGATCCATTATCTTTAAAAATTGAAAGTAATATATCTTTAGCTAGGGGAATGGGCTCTTCTGCTGCCTTATTCCATTCGATTGTACTTGCATTAAATGATTTATAGTCGTTGAATTTATCTAAAACAGAAATATTAGAATTCGTTTCTATAGGTGAAACGATTGCGTACGGGAAGCCCAGTGGTTTGGATGCAGCAACTGTTGTTAGTGGGCAACTTACATATTTCCAAAAGTATGGCTATCCAAAAAATCTCGATTTTCTTCATAAGATGATGGGAACAGCAACAGATGACACCACAAGATACCTAAACCAGTTAGGTATATAATACTGAAAAGTTTTTTCAACTCCTAACTAAGGGTGCGCTGAATGAATTATGGAAATTAATGAATTCGAGTCACGTGGTTTTGAAAAAAATGGGTTCGAGCCTTCCAATCTTAGATGACATTGTAAAAATTGCTTTAAAAAATGGAGGACTGGGGGCTAAATTAACAGGTGCGGGGCGATTGTGTGATTGTTCTTTCTAAAAGCAGGACAGCGAATCACATAAAGAGAAATATTGAAAGTTTGTCTCCTAAAATTATGGTTATGGGAACAAAAGATTTAAAGACAAAGTTTTAGAATATATAATTTTTTATAAAATTAATGGACCGGGGACAAAGTCTCTGTCAAGTCGGATGACAATCGGATACGATTTGTGGAGAATCCCATGTCAGCCGTATATATATCTGCTGGAACATAATATTTTACCGAAGCCATGTCATTTGTCGGTTCGCAGCGAACTTGATGATACAGGTGGGCGTAAATACGGCCTCGGTTCGAGCGCAGCTGTGGCCACTGCAGTAGTTTCTGCAATTTTAAAGCGGTTTTTGCCGCATGAACCATCTAAACAGCTGATTTTTAAGCATGCTTCCATTTCCCATGTTATCACGCAAGGGAACGGATCCGGTGCTGATGTTGCCGCATCCTCTCACGGCGGATTACTGCGATATTCATCATTTCAGGCTGACTGGCTGTTACGTGCTTATAACGATGCGAATACAATTACGAAACTTGCTGAATCGGATTGGCCGTATTTTACAGTTAAACCGATCAAGCTACCGGAAACTATACATATGTGTATAGGCTGGACCGGTTCACCTGCACTTACTTCTTCGCTTATTAGGAAAATCAGAGATTTGAAGGATTCGAATTCATCACAGTACGAACAATTTCTCTCTAACAGTAGCGTGGCAGTTAGCAGCTTTCTCGATGGGGTCACGCATGCCGATCCTGTACAGGTAATTGAAGGAGTCAGGTTAAACCGCCGAGCACTTGCAGAATTAGGCAGAAACGCCGGTGTTGATATTGAAACACCGGCACTGACCACCCTGTACGATTTAGCGGAACAGCACGGTGGTGTCGGAAAGCCTTCCGGGGCAGGCAGTGGCGACTGTGGAATTGCTTTTCTCCCATCTGAAGAAAAGGTGGAACAATTAAAAAATGCCTGGGAAAAGCAGGAATCAAGCCGCTTGACCTTACACTTCATCCTGATGGATTGATTTATGATGCAAACTCAGCTTGTGATCGCATCAATCTGGATTATTTTAAAGCTGTTCAAGACGCTACATAAAACTTAAAAAAACATATTTTAGAAATTCTGCTCTTACGAGCATTTTTAAGATAAAACATTATGAATTTGATTCAGCTGTATAAATATAAAACTTTTCTAAACAAAAAGTTACTGAACGAGGTGTTTAAATTTATGATTGTTGCAATGAATGCTATATGGTTTGAAATTTATCTTAGTTGGAGAGTTGTTAGATCTAATTTTGTCCCAAGTGTAATCGCTGGTGGAGGTTTCAGTATAGCTGCCTGGAGTGTGTCAAGCGAACCAGCGTTGCCCTTGCCTATCATAATATTAGTAGGAGCAATCCATGGTTTGCTCACGGCATATTCTTTTGATGCCATGAATCAATTAATTGGTATAGAGGAGGATAAAGTAAACAAACCTCATCGTCCAATTCCAAGTGGGTTATGTACCCCAAAACAAATAGAAAGACGAATACCTATTGTATTGTTAGTCCATCTTTTCCTTATCTATATTATAGGAGGAATGCTATGGATTGCCATTTGGATTATTTATTCAGTAGCATATAATTATTGGGGTGGGGCCCGTCAATGGTTTATAAAAACCCTATTAGCGAATGTTAGCACTTTAGTAGTTACTATTCCTTTATGGATTTTTATAAACGGAGATATAGGTCCAATGGCAATCACGTGGTTTACTGTTTTTTTTATATATTGGTTTACCTGTAGTATTCTTCAAGATCTTCGCGATATAAAAGGGGATAAATTAAATGGAAGACGCACATTACCGATGATACTTGGGGATACTTTAAGCCGAAAAACATCTGCCATTGCTTTAACATTTCAGCCTCTCTTATTTATTGTACCTATTTATATTTGGGGAGAACTTTCAGTCAAAAGTAGTATAGGAATATTAATATTTACAATTAGCTCTTGGTATCTTGTATGGCGTATTCTCCATCTCCGTACTAAGGATGCAGACGATATGACGTATAAGTTATACACCGCACTTTCTGTTTTACTAATGATGGGTCCTCTTTTTCTTTAATCTTCTAGTTATCACACCCAACCAGAATTATCTTTAGATATGATCAGTGCTTTCAGGGGGGACTCCGAGATAACTGTTTAGAATATAGCATGGGGATTTAATTGAATACAAAGTCTTAAAAATTAGTTGTTAACTGAAAATAATTTGTATAGAGAAACTAGGGTTTTAAGAATGGGATTAGGATTATAACGAGGAGGATTTATATGGTAAATAAACAAATGGCAGTTGGATCCACATATTATGAAGGATTACTAGAAAAAGCTGAGGTAATGATACCAAATCTACGGGCGAGAATTAATGAAACAGAAAATCTAAGAAGTATTCCCCAATCTACTATAAACGAATTAATAGATGCTGGGCTCCTAAAATTGCTAACACCTAAAAAGTATGGAGGTTATCAACTGAAATTTCGACAGTGTCTTGATATTGTATCACAGATTGGTAAGGGATGCGGCTCTACTGCCTGGGTAGTGGCTACAATAAACTTTGCAAACTGGATGGTTTCTGTAAGTTTTACTAAGGAAGTTCATGATGTAGTTTTTAAAGATGGTGCCCTTGCTAATTGTTGTGGTGTATTTGAGGCGAGAAAAAGTAAGGTAGAGAAAGTTGAAGGAGGATATCTTATTAAAGAAGGCATGTGGGGATTTGCATCTGGTTCAAATCATTCAGATTACTTCCTATTAGGTTTCCCACTAGTCGATGATAATGGAGAAGTTGTAGGTCCTGGTGCTGCACTTATTCCTCGTAAGGATGTTAATGTCTTAGACGATTGGCATACAATGAGCATGCGAGGAACAGGAAGTAATAGCCTTACAGTAGAAAATGTATTTGTACCGGATAAATGGACAGTATCTTTATCAAAAGCTATTGTTGGGGAATATCCATCAGTACATTTACACGATCAAGACCTATATAGATCAGCCTTAATTCCAGCAGCTGCACTTGTTATACTAGCTCCAGGAATAGGCCTGAGTGCAGCAGCGAAGGAAATCTTTTTAGAAAAATTACCAGACAGAAGAATCCAATACACATTCCATACCAAACAGGCAGAAGCAGGAGTGACACATATACAATTAGCAGAGTCTGTTATGAAAATGGAAACAGCTAGTTTACTAGCATATCGTGTAGCAGATGAAATTGATAGCTGGGCAGCTTCTGGAGAATATATGCCATTTGATAGTCGTGTACAAGCACGTGTAGACTGTAGTTACGCTAATAGATTGAACTGTGAAGCAGTAGATCTTCTTTTTTCAATTGCTGGAGGGAGTGAAATTTCAGATTCAAACTTACTATCCAAAATCATGAAAGATGCAAAAACTCCTCCCCAACATGGGTTAATCACACCAACAACAGGCCTTGAATTGTATGGAAGAAACTTAGCAGAGCAAGAACCGAACACATTTTTAATATAAAATTTTATTGCAAAAGAAACAGTGCGAACTTAATTAAAGAGTACAGGTAATTGAAAAATATACAAAGGGAGAAATTTTTTGGATGCAATAGAATCTCGTAATGTGGTGGGACATTTTGCATCAGTAGTGACGGTGATTATAATTCCGATGTTGAAAAAGAGATTACGTGTTTAAAGAAGGAATTACGAGATTCACAGGATGTGTTAGACATTTTTAAAAAGTCTATGGGCATACTGAGCACGTTTAACAAATAGGGAACATATTAAGCCGATAATAGCTACAATTACGGCAAAGTTATATGCATGCTGAATCCCCTGAACCAAGGCCCCTATCTGAGCAGTAGCATTCTGAGGATTATTTACTTGAGTTAAAAAAGCATTTTGACTTCTATTGAGTATACTGACAGCGATAGCCGTACCAATTGCACCAGAAGTCTGAATGGTGGTATTCACAATTGCTGTCCCATCAGGATAATTACCTCGTTCCAATTGATTTAATCCATTTGTTTGCGACGGTGTTGTAATCATAGACATCCCTACCATTAAAAGGGTATAGAAGACGATAATCGTTAGCCCATGAGTAGTAGTTGATATCTTTGAAAAGACAAGCACCGAAGTAAGCCCTAATATAAAACCAGGAATCACTAACCATCTAGGACCATATTTATCAAATAAATGTCCGTTAACAAGTGACATAATTCCATTAATAACCCCTCCTGGCAGCAATAGTAAGCCTGCCGCTGCTGAAGATAAACCCAGCCCTCCTTGTATGTACATAGGTAGTAGTAAATTACTTGAAAATATTATCATGTTACTTAAAACTGTTAATCCTATTCCCATCACAAACATAGGATGTTTAAAAACCCGTATATTAAGGATTGGCTCCTCAAGTATTAATTGACGCCAGCCAAACAAGATCAAAGATATTAACCCCGTTGAGAGAGAAACAAGAACTGGCACACTTGTCCATCCTACATGCTCTTCCCCCGCAAGACTGAACCCCATAACAAGCCCGCTAAATCCCAAGGTTGATAAAATAATAGAAACGTAATCAATTGCTGGTTTGTCTTTAATAGATAGATCAATTAAATAGATTAGACCCAAGTATAAGGAAATGATTAAAAAGGGGATCGGTATCCAAAATACCCAATGCCAACTTAGATGTTCAATAATAAATCCAGAAACAGCTGGACCGATTGCCGGTGCAAACATCATAACCAAACCAACAATCCCCATGGCCACTCCACGTCTATTCGGAGGAAAAACAACCAAAATAGTATTAAATAATAATGGTGTTACAAGACCCGTTCCACATGCTTGGATAATTCGACCAAGTAACAATATAGAAAAGTTAGGAGAATTGGCTGCAAGCACTAAACCAGTAATAGAAAAAAGGATAGCAGTAATAAATATTTTTTTAGTTTTAAATCGTCTAATTAACAAACCCGAAATAGGAATAAGAATACCTAAAACGAGCAGATAGCTTGTTGTTAACCACTGGACAGTAGCAGCGGAAACATCAAATTCTATCATTAAATGATGTAAGGCAATATTAAGGGCCGTTTCACTAAACATGCCCATAAAACCACACATGAGTAAGGATATCATTAGTGGTACAATTTTCACTTGACTTTGATTATCAGACATTATCTGTCATCTACAACTCCTTTAATCGGTTAATACAATAATATTAAATATATTATCACGAGGTTAGCTATATTAAAAATATCAATAAAGTTAGTTTTACTTATGTTTTCCATATACAGAGTATTGGATATGCTACACTCTATTATTTTGATTAAAGAAGAGGGGGAATTTTCTATTGCTACAAAAAGTTTCATATGTCCCAACATTAAAAGCAATGAGGAAATTTAGTTTTTTAAAAAATTTAGTCAAGAGAAATGGTAAATTATTAGAAATGACGGACGCGAGAAAAAGTCTATATAAAAACGCACTTTACAAAAATCACCTCAATTGATGGAAGAAACCAAACAGAAATAACGGACGCGGTAAAGGAATAAATGGGCAGCCTCTTCTATACTTTGACATGGGTTTTTTAGGATTGTTCCACAAAATGACTTACTTGCTGAAGTTTTTACTTATTGAAAAGTCATTATAATATTTAGCTTTGTAGTAAACAGTAGAAAGCTATATCAAAGCTGATCATTCAATGGATTGATGTTCAATTGTGAAAAGAAAAATCCACTAAGCTTTGTGGATTTTTTGAAGTTTCCCAGAGCGATTTAACATTTTAAAAAAACTTAATTATACTCTTTTAAAATGTTTTTCATTTCAACATAATTTAATTCTTGTGCATAATCTAGGGCTGTTTTTCCGTGGTGATCTTTTAAATTGGGATTTGCCCCATTCTCCAGCAAAATTCGAATAATGTCCTGGTATGTTCTAGAACCGTATGCTAGAGCCACTGCTTCGATAAGCGCTGTATAACCATAGTTGTTTTGATGGTTAATATCAATTTTGCTTTTTTCTAGAAGCAATTTAACATTTTCTAAGTGCCCCTTTTCCGCAGCAGGAATAAGTGCATTCCCTCCAAAACGGTTAAATATCTTCTCGTTAGGTGTAGCATTTTCCAACATATACTTTAATATTTCGGATCTGCCTTGAGCACCTGCATATAGATAAGGACTATCTGAAATCTCATCTTGTTTATTAATATCTGCACCGTGATCAATAAGCATTTTACTGATCTCAATGAAATTGTTATGCACAGCAAGCATCAGTGGCGTCTCACTATTGTCGTTCATTTCCTCTACTTGATAATCGGAATTTTCTAGTATCGATAGCACTAATTCTTGATCGTCTTCTTCCACCGCTTTTAGTAAACTTCCATCTTCAAAATGACTCGTTTCGTTCTTCACTTCTTGTGCAACCTCTTCATTTTCATTCGTTTCTTCTGGTGATAGTGTGTCTTCATCAATAATCTCAGCCGTTTGCTCTTCTCCACTCTTTTCCTCTTTATCTACATTTGTTAGCACTGTTCTATCCTGATCTTGACAAGCTGCCATTATTAAAATAAACATAAGAAAAATAAACAGTCTGTTTATATGCTTAAAATTCATAAATATTAATATCTCCTTGGCATATTTTAATTGTGATTAAATCTATAACCGGAACCCCAGATTGTTTCTAAGAATACTGGGTTTTTGGGATCAAATTCTATCTTTTCCCGCAATCTTTTAATATGAACAACAACGGTCGACGTATCACCAAATGAATCCAATCCCCAAACTCGTTCAAATAAATCTTCTTTACTAAACACTTGATTCGGATTCTTCATGAGAAATTTCAATAGCTCAAATTCTTTTGTCGTAAAATTGATTTCTTGATCGGAGGAAAAAACTTTATGTGACTTTGTATTCAAACGAATATCATTGGCTTCTAAGATTTCATCGGAGGTTGATTGTTGTCCTTTTGTTAAACGCTCAAAACGGTTTAAGTGCGATTTTACACGTGCAACTAACTCATTAGGACTAAAGGGTTTTGTAATATAATCATCCGCACCAAACCCGAGCGCACGTATTTTATCGATATCTTCCTTTTTTGCAGACACCATTAAAATAGGTGTATTCACTTTATCGCGCAACTTTTTGCAAATCTCAAATCCCGACATGCTTGGTATCATGATATCCAATATGATTAAGTCATATCTCCCAGTGAGCCCTTCTTCTAAGCCTACTAAGCCATCAGAAACGATATTGACATTTATTTCATTTAATTCAAGATAATCTCTTTGCAATTCTGCTATATCCTGATCATCCTCCACTAATAGAATTTCCTTCATTATATCCATTCTCCTTTAAAGGTAGGGTAAAAGTGATACTAGTACCCTCACCTAGTTCACTGTCCGCTTTTATGTTTCCACCATGCTCTAAAATGATTTGTCTAGCAATAGCAAGACCTAATCCACTGCCGCCTTTATCACTATTTCTGGAGTTCTCCACACGATAAAATCGATCAAAAATCATCTCCAAATTTTCCATAGCTATCCCGGAACCATTATCTTGTATGGTTATCCTTACTTCATCGATCTCTTGTTTTGCAAAAATCATAATCTGCTTTTTATCTTTATTCATATACCTTATACTGTTTTGTATAATATTATCTAACACACGGCGAATTTTCTGGACATCCATTCGCACAATAGCTTTGTTTAAATAAATATCTTCTAAGGTAAGGTTAATATATTTTTGTTCGAGATCTAATTGGTATTCTTCAACAAAATGGACAAGAAACCTTTTGAGGTCAATATACTCAAAGGAAAAAGGCCATTTTTGCACATCTAATTTAGAAAATACAAGCAAGTCATCAATTAAAAAGTTCAAATTTTTGGCTTTATTATAGACGATATTTAAGTATTTATCTTGTTTTGCTGGTGTATCTGCAACACCATCTTTTAATCCCTCTACATAGCCAACAATCGAAGTAATCGGTGTTTTCAAGTCATGTGAAATATTAGAAAGTAATTCTTTTCTATTTTCTTCGTATTTTTTATTTTCTTTACTGACTATGTTTAACGCCTCACGCAGTTTCTCAAATTCTTGAGCAAGCTCATTCACTTCCCCTTTTTTGCTAGTTGAAACTTCAATTTTCCCTTCTAACTTTCCTTCTTTTAATTTCTGCACTTTCCTATTTAATTCACGCAAAGGAACAATAATCGCTTTATTTAGGGAACGGTTAAACATAAAGACAAGAAAAATAGCAATGGCTAGAATTAAAGTAATAATAATTAGCCCCCACCTCTGTAAAAATTCAGAAAAACTATTTTCTTGCCTTAAAATCATCACACTGCCTTTGTCATTATCAGAAAAGTGAAAGTCAAACTTGAGATAACGATAAAGGCTACCTTTATTGTCGATAGTGCCTTGTGTATAAATATTCTCAGTATCAAATTTAGGGGCGTGAACGATTAATGATTTTACAACAAGGTCAGGAGAATGATACATTATTTCATCTTGTTTCCGGATAACAATATTTAAATCTTTCGTTTCATAAGCATCAATACTTTGTTGAATATTAGCTTTCAATAAATCATCTGGATTTTCCTTAGCGATATTTCGGAAGGTAACCAAAGCTTCTTGCTCATCATAGGTAATTTGTTTTTGTTGGGTAACGGATTTATAAAGCTTAACAGGTGAGGAGGCTTCCCCATTGATGGCAAACAGCAGTAACCAGAATATAGCTACCATTGAACAGATAATAACCATTAAACTTCCAAAAAACGTGATTAAAAATTGTGTGCGTATATTCATACCTGTTTCCTCCCCACCTTGGTTAACTAGATAAGATTATATTAACTAAAAGCTTTTTTAAAAATCAAAGGAAGGATCAAAATTACCTTCATAAGGCTCATGCTCCACATAGATTTCGATTTCATTCCCATCAGCATCTTGTCCCATTCGCTTATAGGTGAAACGATCATCGTTTAGCTCAGTGATCTCTAATGCAGCACCATATTGATTTTCTCCGATCGATACATGTGCACGAATTTTATTATTGTTAATCACAGCAAAATATCCAAAATCTCCACGGCTTTCACCACTAGTTAAATCAAAAAATTCATATTTGTTTGTCTCCGCATCAAATTTAGCGAGACTAATAAAGTTTTCATTGTATTCTGTCACATCATTGTCATCGTTATCCACCACTTTTGTACCGTTCCATAAGGTTTCCCCTAAAATGTGATCACCCTGTATGTCTTTAATCATTTCACCTGTTTCACTTGTTAATTCTTTACCTCCATTGGTAAACTCTAGGTCATTTTCATTATACGGTACATGTTCAACATATACTTCTGTTTCATTACCATTTTCATCTTCACCCATTCGTTTATAGGTAAACTTTTCATCACTCAGTTCTGTAATATCGACAACCGCTTGATACCCCATACTTTCAGATATTAATATCCGTTTTCCTCTATCGTTCGTGATGAAAAATACTCCTTCATCTCCACGTGTTTCACCTGTGTCTTTATCAAAAAATTCATAGCGATTGGATTCTTGATCATATTTTGCCAATCCAATAAAATCACTATTTTCTTCTGTTAGATCTTTTCCCTCTTCATCATGTACCTCGGTACCTTGCCAATCCGTAGAGGTAAGGATGTTGGATAGTTCTTCACCATTCGATATATCCTCGACCTCACTTGTTTCTTCCTGTGTTGTTCCTTGCTCTTCTTCTTTACTAACACTATCATTTGCACCGCAACCAGTAAGAATAAGACCACTACTCAAAATGAACATGAATAAACTTTTCTTTGTAAACATAGATTTTACATCTCCCTTAACTTTTGTATAAACTAATAGTAAGCAATGAGTATAAAATCCATATAAACAATAAATGAAACCCAAATGAACAAAATATAAAATTTATATAAAATCTGAATAGTTTCGTTATCCGTGCTCTATTTGGCCTGCCGATTAGTTGTCCGTTTTCCCTTATGTTATTAAATTCTATCCTTCGGGTCATTAAAGCCAGTAGCAATAACAGTGATAATAACCTCGTCCTGTAAGTCTTCATTAATGGAAGAACCGAAAATCATATTTAGCTCGTTGTTTGTCTTAGAAGTAATAATATTTGCAGCCTCTTGTATCTCATATAGACTTAAATTTGTTCCGCCTGTGAGTTTCATAAGCAGACCTCGGGCGCCATCTAGGGAGGTTCCAAGTAACGGACTAGAAATAGCCTTTTTGGTAGCTTCAATTGCACGGTCTTTACCTGTTGCACTGCCAAGGCCTATTAAAGCCGAACCTTTATTGGACATGATTGTTTTGATATCGGCAAAATCGACATTGATTAATCCAGGTACAGTAATTAAATCGGTGATTCCTTGGATACTTTGACGTAGGACATGATCCGCTTCACGAAAGGCTTCAATCATAGGTGTATTTTTATGTATTATCTCCAATAAACGATCGTTTGGGATAACAATTAAACTGTCTACTGCTTTCTTCATTGTAGCGATTCCAACTTCCGCTTGTATTGCACGCTTACGACCTTCGAACGTAAAGGGATATGTTACAACACCAATGGTGAGTATGCCAAACTCACGAGCAATTTCGGCAATTGCAGGGGCGGCACCTGTTCCTGTGCCGCCTCCCATTCCGGCAGTGACAATTATCATGTCTGCACCCTTAATGATCCTTTGGAGCTTTTCTTTACTTTCTTTAACTGCCTTTTTACCTATCTCCGGATTAGCTCCCGCTCCTAAGCCTTTTGTCAATGTTGTACCGATTTGCATCTTACTTTCAGCTTGTGATAACCTGATCGCTTGCGCATCTGTATTAACAGCAATAAATTCCACACCCTGAACCCCATACTCGATCATTCGGTTTACGGTATTGTTTCCGCCGCCGCCAACACCGATTACCTTAATGACAACGGTATTTGTATCAAACTTCATCTCCATCTCTCCTTCTGATTCATCTATATGAATGTCTCAAACGTTCTATAAATCATCCAAGCATTACTTACTTTTTTTCGAAACTTTTTGTTTTCTTTTATTACCTAACAAGAAAAGCGCAAGGCGCCCGCCTATCGGCGACAAGCAAATGTTCTGAGACAAAGAAAGGCGTTCTTTGCCTTTCATTGGCTCAGGTTATTATGCAGAACATCGGCTAAATTCGCGCCGTCCTGGCGCAACGCCGATGGACTCGCTCCTGCGAGCCTCGAGCCGATGGCGCCTGTAGCTAGACACCAACTGCAAGGTAAACAGTTATCCACAAGCGACACTTTTATAGTTTCCTATGCAAAGAAAAAGGCATTATTAAAGTAGTTTTTTTAAAGAAAACTACTTTAACAATGCCTTTCATTGAATTATTATCCCTCAAAGAGCTGAAGGATCCCTTTGGAAAGGGAAGCTCTATTTTTTATTTTAATATAATATAACTCGATAAGCAATATACGGCATTAATATGCTAGGCAATAGACCATAGGTAGCAGTTTCAGAAGAGCAGAGGCACAAGCCTCTGTCTTAATAACAAGGCTCACCCCTGCTCTCTTTTATCTGTTCATTTTTGGATACTCCCTTTCGCTAATTGTAAACTAATTATCTAATTCTCTAAAAATTGGTATGAAAATATTGATTACTTTATATAAAAACAAATTGTTCTCGATAACATCTCCATTATAATGATAGAGGGAATATTTTCCTATATTACAGAAAGGGCTAAGGGATCAATATGAACAAGAATTATCTATCTATTTTACTAGCAGTGTGTATCTTATTTCCTATAATAAAAGCAGAGGCACATCCAGGAAGAACAGATGCGAATGGTGGGCATACATGTAGAACGAATTGTGAGAAATGGGGCCTTGAATATGGAGAGTATCATTATCACAATGGTGGCAGTTCAGATGCAACAACTCCTAATTCGAACTCTGGATCTCCACCAACACCTAGTTACACTCAGGCCGACGTTGAGGAAGGGAAAGCTGCAGGAAAAGAACAGGGATATGAGGATGGTTACAACAGAAAAGAAAAAGCTTCTGAAAGTAACTCTGGAAACGAAGGGTACGAACAAGGATTCACCACTGGGTACGATGCTGGATATCTTGACGGTTTAAAAGCAATTCAGGAAAAGGATAAAAAAGAAGGAGCGAAGCAAGGAAAAAAAGACGGTCAAAGTGATTACCGTGAAAATGGGGAACAAGCAGTTAGAGAGGATAGTGCCAAATCACAAGAATGGAATTCTAGCTATCAAGAAGCCTATATTAAAGCATTTACTAGGGAACAATCCATCCATCAATCTGAAGAAAAAGGGTACGATTTAGGTTATTCTCTTGAGAAACTGGTGATTCCGAAAAACTATCTAGACGACGAAACTTTAATGACATCTTTTAAGACCCATTATGAAAAGGGATATGAGACCAGAAGCAATGAAGAAAAAGCAAAACAATTAGAGCAGGGAAAAAAGAATGGATACGAACTAGCTAAGCCTGATACAACTTCCATTAACAAGAAATTTATCTCATCATATGAACAAGGCTATGAGGAAGGGAAATTATCTAGAAAAAAGGAAGTTTTAAAAGAAGGGTATCAAGATGCTTACCTTCTAATGAATTATGAAGTACCAGAAAGCTATAATCAGAAGGACTTACTAGCATGGCATAAAGAAGGATATGATTCTAACAATACAGCAGTTAACATTAAAGAAACAGCTTTTGAAAACGGACATACAAATGCAGATTATTTTATCCCAGAAGAATATAAGGAAAACAAAGAATCAGTTGCTCTCTATAACACATTATTCGAAGATGGTCAGGCCTTAAGAAAGCAAGAACAACGTAAAAAGGCAGTCACCACTATCGGCATTGGGCTTCCACTCGGAGGCATTACTTTAGGGGGGACCTATCTATTAGTAAGAAGGCAAAGCAGACGCAAGATAGACTAAATTTTCACTCTGAGAATTTCAGGAAATGATATGATTTTTTAAACGTAAAAAAGTATCTATTTATCCTAATTCACATTTAAAAATACCCTCACAGAAGAAAGAAGAACAGATAGGGGCAGAGCTGAAAACTGAGACTGCAGTTAAAGATTCAGCTTTGTTTTAGAGCGCTGGTTAGTTACACCAATAACTAATTAAATGAAATTGAAGATCTCAATCATTCCTTCACCATCGATTGTGAATTACAAACGATGACAAAGGGGCTTGGAACCTCATAGCCGGATTATCTTAAAAGAGCGATTATCACCCTGTCTGAATTGTATTAGAAACTGGCACACAGTGATGAACTTAGCACTATACCTAAGGCGCTTCTGATCGGGAAAAAACTATCTAGTAGTAAATACTAAAAAAGTACCCTATATAATAGACACTTAAAAAAGTCTATGTAAATAGACAAACTCATTTTAAACAATCTAGGAATGGGTTTGTCTATAAGATTTTGTAAATAAAATGAATAACCAGAATAATACATCCTTTTATTTAAAAGGGTTTACAGCGTTCTTAAATGCATAGTAAACCTGTTTTTTCTCTTGGCGACCGAATGTCATTAAGCCCATTGCGGAAATACCATTATAATTATGATTATAATCCACTCTTTGTTTATAATCCTTTAGAACCCAGAATGTATATCCCGCCATGTATTCACTGCGATTCACCACTTGTTCCCAATGGCTTTCAAATTTTTTTACCTGCCATTCTTCTGTACCTTGTATCAATGGAGATCCGTGATTACCATATATAGACCATGTTCCGTTTTCTGTAATTAAGATGGGCTTAGACGGATACTGTTCATGTACTTGGTCTAATGTACTACCTAAGTCACTATCCTCTCCATAGAAGTAACCAAAATATTCATTAAACCCGATCACGTCCGCTAGATCAAACGCTGGATCCCAACTAGTAGAGCTTGCCCAGGTAACTGGTCTGTCTTGAGGGTCTAGGTCCTTTATAGCAGCCTTCATATCTCCAATCCACTCTCTATACACAGTAGCACTTGAAGTTTCGGATTCGTTTTGTAACCCCCATAAAATGACAGATGGATTGTTGATTTGGTTCCAGGCCATGGTGGAAGCTAATGCCTTCGATAATCCATAGGTTTTAGTTTGATATTCTTGTTGCTTGATGTCAAGCCACATATTATCGATATCATCCATCACAAGTAGCCCATATTTGTCTGCGAACTCATATACATATGGGTGTCGATTGTAAACGCTGTTACGAATAAAATTAGCTCCCGTATCTAAAACCATATTGAGTTCTTTATTATATTCTTTAACAGAAAGAGATCTGCCACTCCTTGCTGTTTCTTCATGCCAGTTTAAGCCTTTAAGGAATGCCTGTTTACCATTTAGCAAAAGTTTTCCACCTTTTACCTCGATTGTCCTCATTCCGAAACTTGCAGTCAATTGATCCTCGGTTTTACCATTAATATCGCTAATTTTTACGGTCGCCATATAAAGGTGAGGGTTATGAACGTCCCACGCCTTTGCAAGTGGAATATCAATCGTGTGTTTCACGACTCTTACTTCATTTGCTTTTAGTTGAACATTACTTATAGTTGCCTTTCCACCTGTTTTCTTACCAGGAGTAGTGATTACTTTCTTCGTAACCTTTCGATTGCTGTTGTTAAAAATAACTGAAGAAACCTGTAACGTATGATGTTTGGCTTCTGTAATGACCTTGCTAACAGTAACCGGTGAAGTCACTTCAATATAAACATCCCTCGTTATCCCAGCATACGGCCAAAAATCTACTGGTTTATAAGGTAATTCTTTATCATCAGTTATTGGATTCTGCTTTTTAGCTGTATAAGAATCATACCAAGGTCTTCTATATACTCTTATGGCAATAGTGTTCTCATTTCCTGTTTTAATAAAATGTCCAAGATCAACCGAGAAAGGAGTATGTCCTCCTTCATGAGCAGCTATAAAATGTCCATTAAAAAAGATTTCCGCCTTATAGTTGACGCCCAATAAGTTCATCTTAATGAACTTATTCTTCCAATCTGCACCCGCATGAAAAGTAGCCCTGTACCAAGCATATCCATCATAAAAGGCACTACCTAGACCGTATTTTTCTCCATCATATGAGTCAAAACTGGGGGCATCATATAAATCCCAGCTTGAAGGAACCTTTTTTCCTTCCCAGTTTTTATCATCAAAACCCGGTGTATGCCAACCTTTTTCTAACCCTTGATTCTTAGGATCATAAGAAAATTTCCAATTACCGTTAAGCGATTTTTTCTTTCTATTATTTTCTTCCTTATTCCAGTTATCAAAGGAAGGGACCGGTTTACCATACTGAAACAGAACTTTAGTCCCGTCGATGTTTCTAATCTCTGTGTTCATCGGTTCTTTTGAAGTATCATTTGAATTAGAAGCCTGGACAGATGGTATAACATTAAAAAAGAGAAACATTAGTGCAAACGTGAAAAGAACTATGTATTTTTTAATAACTTTCATATTAGATTTATCCCCCTACACCATTACATTCTAGTTCAGCGACTAAAAATTTCTTGAGATCACTTTGTATGCAGAGAAGCCGCCAGACTGACTACCAGAAACAATTTGTCTATCTATATGAAGAGGTCATAACCTGCAAGCTGTATAATGTGCTTACAGGTTTTAGCCAAATTACCGGGATAAAGCTCATGATGTACCCGTTTGTCAATGTAAATAATCTGGATATTCTTTAATTTCCTCAATAACATTTGTGTAATCCGTTTATTTGCTTTGCGTTTTCTAGTAAAACCAATAGCTTTCTCTCACTCTTTATATTTATTGCTCAAGGTTTCCATATATAAGAAGCGCTATGACAGAGACATTGCCCAACACTATATCTCCCCATCACAACGCTATTGTAGTCATTCATTCAAATCGAAATTTATTAGCATTCATCATTTCCCTTATTCAGAATATCCTAACACTGCGATGACCTACTTCTACGCCCTTGCTAACATCTCCATAAGTAATCCTTAGATATCTAGCGGACGTCTCCACTTCATCAGAGATAATTAAGCTATTTTTAGGGCTGATGGTTTTACTAATCAACTTTTGATATTTGTGATTATCTTCTGACACGCTCACATCGTAGTAATAAGTTCCTTTAGACAAGAGTTCGATTTCGATTTCTTTAATCCTATGAACTGCTTTTAAGTCAATACACCACCAGTGACCCGGACTATTATTTTTCGGTTTCCAGTAGCTTGAGGATTTGTTATTGATGGCATTTTCTGGTGCAAAATCAGCACTGTAAACACTGTCAGCCGTACAAACACCCAATTCGGCTAAATCTATTTCCTCTTTCTGGGTGCCTTCTGCATAAAAAAGACTTGCTAATTGATCTTTAAAGATTCTATTGGCTGGCTCAAATTGTTTCGAGTTCATGTAGAATTTCAGCGCATTTTTCAATGCTATTGCCGGTAAAGATTCATCATGGATGTTTAGAGATGTCACTACAATCCGTCCGTCACCATAAACAAATTCACTCAATACAAACATTTTCTTATTATTAAAGAAATTCGGCACTACCTGCACCATTGGATTGAAGGATTCCGCCAATTCATGAAACGGTATGGAAAACGCATTTTCAATCAATGATTTCCATTGATAGTTCGCATATTTTTCCGTTGGGAATAGTTTAAACAATGGATGCTCATTATCTACGATTAATCCACAATTATCTTTGGATTTAAAGTGAACTGGACTCCAAAAAACAGGGAAAAAAGTTGTCTTTTCGGCCTCTTTGACTGTTGCCTTTTCCGGCGTTAAGAGCAAGGAAGCGCCATTTTCCACCTCTTTTAGAATCGGTTCGGTTATCGTTGTACTTTCGATAACGTTAGGTACGGAATCTTCTTTGACGTAACACCATAATTTCCACGAATTTTTAAACTTGATGGCATGTTCAAGTTCTACCTGTACCTCTAAAACCATTTGCGAGTTTTGCTTTACTTTATTCTTTAAGCAAAAAACAACTCTTTCAGTTATGTGATTCAAGCCCAAATCTAGCTTAGGCAAATTAAATTCTTTAGAAAAAATACAATCCGTTTCAGAAGAAAGTGACCAAATAACTTTTGGTGAATCTAAAAATTGGTAGTAATTTGCAATCTCCAAATCTATGCTTATGGTCTCATCAGCAGAAAAAATTCTTTTTTTCATTACTGCTAAAGGAACTAGTGGTGCTGAAAATTGCCTGTATTCTTCTACTCTCATTAGATTCTTACTTTCCCAAAAAGCGTCTAACAAGCCAACCGTTGCTGTACTCTGTCCAGTAAAATCGTTCAATCCGAGCAATTGATAACCGCCCATTTTTTCAGTTCGCAGACTCGCTTCAATTTCCTCTTTATATAACTCAAACGCGAGTTTCCCTGAAGCATAAGTAAAATCATCGGCGTATTTCAACATGTTTTTACTTTCTAAATCATTTTTAATGGCTTGAAAATTTACTGGTAGAAGATTCCCAGAATATTTATCTATTTCACGAATTGATGGATATACACTGTATTGACCGACTTCATGAGAAATCACTGGAACTTGACGTAGTGCAATTGCATTCGAAAATTCAATAGTCGTTTCCTCAACCATTTTATCTAAATCATACTGTCCTCTAACTGGTACTTTATCAACAGTTTGCGCGATGAACAGGTCATCCTCGGAATCAATTTTCCGATCCCAATTTGATGTTAAAGTATATAAAATATTACTGTTCATTTGCTTCAAGCTTTTTACTATCTTACGAAGAATAGCAAACTCACCACGAATTTCATTGCCACAGCTAAAGAAACAAAAAGACGGATGATTACCATAAGTATTTACAATTGCTTCACTTTCGGCTTGGAAGAATGTATAATGATCAGCCCTATCCCCTAGTATGAAAGGCATCCAAGCATCCAACCAAATTGGTCCTTCTACTTGCAGATATAAGCCGATTTGATCTGCAACAGCAAATGCCGCCTCCGGTGGGCACCATGAATGAAAACGCACATGATTGAGTCCATGCTCTTTGATCGTTTGGAAAATCTTTGACCACGATGCTTCATCCATTGGTGGATATCCAGTTAATGGAAATATACAACAATCGATCGTTCCTCTTAAAAAGGCGGGGCGATCATTTAGTTGTAGCTGCTTGCCATTTGTTGACCATTTTCTAAAACCAATTCTCTGCTTTTCACAGGCAATACATTCATCATTCATCTCTACTGTACATATGAGATCATAAAGCTCTGGATGAAATTCATCCCAAGAAACTATGTTTGGTAAAGAGATAGTAAGTTTTCCACTACCGCTATTACCATATATAGGTTGAGTTGTCTCTTTAACTACTTTCCCCTCTTTTTCAACAGTGATATATAATGTTTTGGCGTTTGGATTTATTGATTCATAAGAATAGGTTAGCTCAATCGATTGTTGGTCGTAATTCGTTAATACCTTCATTTGACGAAACAAAAAGTGATGTGTTTCAATTCGACAGTTGCCAATCATACCATTCCAGATGGATTGCGTCTCCTCAGTATAAGCACTTGGTGTTGTATTGATCTGATGAATGTCGCGATTATCAATACACAAAACGATTTCTATTTTGGACGCAATAAAGTTAGTAATATCATAGCGATGGGCAGTACTTAATGAATCTCTGGAACCGACATACTGTCCATTAATCCAAAGCTCTGATTGCCACATCACTCTTTCTAAGATGAACTCATAAATTTTTTCGGGTTGAAAATCTGGTATTTCAATCACTTTTTTTAACCAGATTTTCCCTACATATTGTTTTCTTTGCCGTAAATGGCGAATATTTTCTTTAGTCAACGAACCATCAAACTCGTAAATAGTTCCAACATTATTATCAGTAGTGCTACCAGGAATTTGAAAGCCCGAATCAGTGAATTTGGCTAAAAACCAATCATCTTGAGCTCCAATATCTTCAATGTCTACTTTGTACGACCATTTCCCAGATAAATCAATCATCATATTACTCCCTCATTTTTTTATGTTATTTTACTGAACCAACCATACCGCTAACAAAATACTTTTGCATTGCGAAAAATACAATCACCATTGGCAACGTTGCAATGATGATACCTACCATGATCATGCCGAAGTCAGGTTGATAAGCTGATGAAAGTGACGAAATAACCAATGGTAAAGTCTTCGTTTCATTTGTTTGCAACATGATTAACGGCCACAAGTAGTTATTCCACGCTCCCATAAAGGTAATAATCGCTGCTGCCGCATAAGTTGATTTCATACTAGGAATGTATACCCTTAGAAAAATCTGAAATTCATTGAGACCATCCACTCTAGCGGCTTCAATTAACTCTCTCGGAAAGGATTGTGTATTTTGCCTGAAAAAGAATATTAAAAATGGTGTGGCGATTGCAGGAATGATCACAGCGGTATAACTATTAAGTAATCCGACTGAGGTCATCATTCGAAAAAGCGGAATCATTATCGCAACAAAAGGAATCATCATCGCTAAAAGTAATATGGTAAAAATCATATTGGTTACTCGAGTTTTATAGATATCAAAAGCGTAGCCGGCCATTGAGGAAAAAACTAGTGCCAAAATCGTCGAGATAATTGCGATTTTAAAGGAATTACCAATTACTGTTGGCAAATCAACGGTTTGATTCAACTTAGCTAAATTATTCATAAATTCAGAACCGAATGTCATTTTTCCCATTGATACATCTTTCGAAGAATTGGTAGCACTAATAATCATCCACGCAAAAGGAAAAATTGATACAAAGGAAACGACTACTAAATAGGTATATTTAAGGATAGTTGCTGGTCTCACTATAATCACCTAATCTTTCTTATTTGTGAATTTAAACTGGATAAAACTTAGTATGGCAACCAAGACTACAATCGTGTAGGAGACTGTCGCTGCATACCCAAAGTTCGGTGTGAATTTAAACGACAAATCATAAATATATTTGGAGATCGTAATTGTTGCATTATTAGGACCACCATTAGTCAAATTCATGACTTCATCAAATAATTGCAAAGTACCGTTTGTTGACATGATACTGGTCAATAAGATAATTGGTTTTAACATCGGAACAGTAATGGATGTAAATTGTTTAAAAGGACCCGCTCCATCTAATCTAGCAGCCTCATAAATTGAGTTATCTATATTTTGCATTGCTGCCAGAAAGAAGATCATATCGTAGCCAGTCCAGCGCCAAGTCAAGGCAATAATGATGGTTACCTTTGCCCAGAATGGATCAAGTAACCAATCGATTGGGGCCAAATTTAGATTTAATAGAATATCGTTGATTAACCCACTCGTGGAAAATAATGATTTGAGTAATACAGAGTAGGAAACCAATGAAGTGACACAAGGTAAAAAGATGCATATTCTAAAAAAACTGCGAAACTTCAATTTTTTATCATTCAAAATTGCTGCAGCAATCAATGCTAATAACGTCATCAAAGGTACTTGTATAATTAAAAATAATAAAGTGTTTTTAAGGGCTTGCAGAAACACTGGATCTTTGAATAATCGCTGATAATTTGCTAACCCTCCAAATTCTGTCACTATCCCTTTTCCTGTTTGAAATGAAAGTATAAACGATTGAATCATCGGTAAGAAGGAAAATAAGGTAATCACTAAGATTGCTGGTAAGATAAACTTCATGCTTAAGATGTCCAATTTTTTGGTATTGTGCACTATTTTTCCTCCTATTTTTAGGATAGTCTTTTATCTCCTCATAAGGAGTACTAGATTCCGATGGAAAAGAAAGTATCCAGGCCCATTCAGAAAACATCAGAATACTATCAAAATCATTTGATAATACCTCCTAATTGTCTAAAAAAGGTAATCTGAATACTTTCCTACGAATTCATCTTTTATTGAATTTGTTGCTCAACTTGTTCTTGAACTTTGTTTAAACCCTCTTGAACATCTTCACCATTTAATATATTTTGTAACTCGTTCATCAGAGCAGCGTCTGCCTCCCAAGTGTACATACCAAAATTCACACCCTTAACTTCTTCTGACCATTTTGAAAAGTCTTCATAAATCTTTTGCCCACCAAAGTAGTCCTGCGGCTCGGTATACGCTTCACTTGTGAATGCTGGCGCATACATAGAACTAATACCATGTTTTGAAAGGAGTTTATCATAGAGTTCTACACTGCCACCAAAGGTTTTGGATAAAAAACTAATTGCTTCTTTTTGATTGTCGCTGGCTGACAATACAAACCAGCTTGAACCGCCGAGTTCAGTGGCGTTTACTGATTCCTTTAAATTAAGGCGAGGCATTTTAGCTACTCCCCACTTGCCACTTTGCGATTCCTCGGCAACAATGGAAGGCGTAATCCAGGAACCAGTTGGAACAGTTGCTACCTCTCCACTATTGAATGCTGCGACAAACTCACTCCAGCCGCTATTTACTTTAACAATTCCTGAATCCATTAAACGTTTATACTGTTCAACTACTTCTTTTAACACCTTATTATTTTTAATATCAACATTACCATCCTGATCAAAGAACCATGAACCAGCAGATTGCACCATCATACGTAGTAATCCGCCATCTCCCGGATCTTGGGTCAAAATTTGATGACCTGTTTTTTCATTTACTTTTTTACCTATTTCAATAAATTCATCCCATGTGATATCATTTAGGTCTTCTTCCTTGAATCCAGCTTCTTCAAAATAATCTCGGCGGAAATACATTCCTGAAACTGCCGATCCAAATGGTAGACCGTAGGTTTCCTTATCGATTGTCATAAAATCCACTGGTGTAGCAAAATCATCATAATTTAGACTGTCATTTAATGGCGCAAATGCTCCAGGATAAGAAGTTAAATATTTGTTAGCGTTCAAATTTTCCATAAGAACGATATCAGGAAGACCTTCTTTTTGACCGGAAGCCAAATTGGTGTGTAGTTTTTGCTCCAAGTCAGCTTTTGCATAATCAACGATTTCAATTTTTACATCATCATGTTCCTTTTCATATATTGCTTTCGCTTCTTCTAAGGCTGCAATATTATATGCAGGGTCCCAAGCCCAGACAGTAACTACTTTCTTGCCATCCTTGGTTTGAGAGGCGGATTGACCAGCGTTCCCTTTATCACTGCATGCAGTTAACGTAATCAAACCCACCATTATTGATAAAATCATAAAACCTTTCTTCAATTTCACATTTTTCCCCTCCTCATATTTTCTTTAAATAGCTAGAAAATCTTACTTTCCTATTATTTTCAATATAATATAGCGTTTTCAAGTTTAAAATGGAAAAAAATATTGATTCATGGATTATATTACTGTCTTTTCAAAAATCGACTTTATGAGATTCTGCCACTCAAATAAGATCATTATATTCATTCAAAAGACGATGATTTAGTTCATTTTTTGGTTGATTTATAGCAGTTAGAAACTTTCCCCTTAGGGAAAAAGAAAAACCAAAATGATTTCCTTTATTAGAAGTGGTTGACTGAACAACTATTATGAAAGTTCATTATTTGTTATTTCATAAACTGTTAGTTATTTTTTAGAGGGTTCATACTTGTCCCTCAACATTCAAGCAGAAGATGAAAAACTGTTCATTCATAGTTTTTCATCTTCTGCTTGGAACTAACTTTAATTATTCAATGAGACCATCTCATCTTCACTAATCAACGCCAAATGACGAATGGCTCCTTGGTGACTCGGCACTATTGAAAGAATATGTTCAAGTTCTTTTTTGGCTTCGGCAAAGTTTTTCAAGCCAATATTCCCTAAGGCCATTAGATAGCGACAATAAATTTGATTATTTTTGTTTAAATCATCTTTAAACACAACGGTAGCTGGTAATGATACTGCAAAGAAATCATATGACACTTCATCAAATAGATGCTTTTTCCCATAGCTGATTAACTGATAGTAGCAGCTTCTAGCTGTCTCAAGTTTGCCTAAAGCTTCATGCGCCATTCCCCGATAAAGAATCGTATCCGCTGGTTGATCGTAGTAATACAAAACACTTTCGGGTTTACTGGTTCCTGAGGCTGCTTTTTTGAAAAAGAGCTCCACCTGTTTTTGGTCACCTAGAATCTCATAGGCTTTTGCAATATAATAATTAGAAATATTATCCTCTACATTGGGTAGTTTCCCTTCACCTAGATTGACAGGGAAGCTTTGCGAAGCGATAAGTTTTTTGATTGCCCCTTCAGGGTTTTCCCTCAGCAACTTTTTGGCCTGTTCAATCAAGGCGTACATGTATTGATTGCTTACTTTTCCTTCGCCACCCTCCCAAGGATGGAATTTGCGTTTAGATATTCTATTAAATGCTTCATTATACTTTCCTAAACTATTTAGCAATTCAATATAAACAATATATAGATCGTCTCGATATTGGGTGGTGTCCATCCGTTCTTCAAGTAACGCCATACGTTCCGTTAATGATTTTCCCGCTTTAGCGGAGAGCAGATCTCTTTCAAGCAGAATCCTCGCATCTGTTGGATCCAAATCCGAAGCAATCGTGATCATTTCTTGTGCTTTTTCAACATCATCATATTGATTAAAGTAAGCAAAAGATAGATTTCTAAAAACGATTGGAAAATCTGATTTTTGTTGAGCACTTTCCTCCCATAATTTTATCGCATCTTCATAACGGTTCTTATCATAAAATAGATTACCTAAATAATATCTCGCAAAACCAGTTGATTCTGGTAGCAAGTGAATGGCGTTTTCTAAGATAAGAATTTCATCTAATTTGTTAGGAAAACAGTAATCGGGAGCTTGCTTCTCTGCCTCACAAATTTCTGCACAAGCCTCCTCCTTTTGATCTTTCAAACAGTAGATATAGGCTTTGTAATAGTGAACTAGCGGAGAAGCTACTGAACATTCATTTAGAATATCAAGAGCATCTGTATACTGTCCAAAATGGATATAGTCCAATGCTAATTCTAAATAGTTGTTCAAGCAGTTACGCATTACTTTTTTCCAAGACGCTTTATCGCCAGTCAGCAAATAATTTTCATAATAACTTGCCAAATCAAGGTGATCTATCACTAATGATTCTTCCAACCATGAACGATTGTCTTTTCCTAGCAAGCGATCAATTATTGCTTTCAGGGCACGAGCTTTCATATGATGAGTATTTTTAATTAATGACTTTTCGATAAAGTCTAATGCCTCATTGCTTTTCCCCTTGCTTAGTGACATACAGGCCATTTGATAGAAGGCCGCCCCTTGAGTATCTTCATTCCATGTTGCCTTATAGAAACAATCGAAGGCTTCTGATTGATTACCTAAACGTAGATGAACTAAACCAAGATTAAAGAGCGGTTCTCCATACAATGGATTGGGTGTTTTCCATTTTTGTTTTTGAACGGCTTGATCAAAGTATTTAAAGCTCTTTTTAAATTCACCATTTTTATACAGATACATTCCATAGCCATTATTCAAACGAATATCTGATGCATCACGTCTGAGGCCTTCAAGGTAATAATCTTCCGGATTGGAGGTTGCATGACGATATTGTTCAATATGTGTAGCTGCCAAAAAGAGTTCTTCTGTTGATTTAAGCTTATCTGGAGCTGGAATTTCTTCAGCTGGATCTGGCAATGGTTGTTCCACTTTTGTAAAGCCTTGATAAGCTACCAAAAGATTGTCTTTTTCACCCCATGCCTGAATCTCAAAATGTTCATCAAATTCATCCGTTTCAAAATCAAAACAATCTTTAACAAAATCCTTAGGTGATGTTGCCACCTTATTCGAATGAATTTGCTTACCATCTTTTAAAACGATAACTGTCACATATTCATGTTTTTCCGTAGTATAGAGCGTGTATTCAATTTGATTATTATATGCCTCGACATTAATCGCACCGTCAATTGTGGCATTCTTAACTCGCCCTACCCCTTTGTATGGCATAAAATATTGCTTAAATTGCTTTGCTTCATAAGGTTTTAACCAAGTGAAATCTGGTTGGTTGTCAGTAAAAACACCTGTCATCAATTCTACATACGGACCATCTTCATCAGTAAGGTTACGATCCCATGCTTGACCGAAATCACTATTGCCCCAAACCCATTGTTTTTTTCCTGGAGAGATATTGTGATCTGCCACATGAAGTAAGCCTGATTGCAACTTTTCATCATAGTTTCCGATAAAATCATAATCGGAATGATAGGCCATATAAGAAGTTGGCACTTTAACATTTTTGTAGCGAGAAATATCAACACCTGCAGAGTAATCATATTTGTAGTAAGTTCCTGTCGCAATCGGAAAATCAGAGACCGCTCGTTTCCCATGGTCCATTACCGCATGAACATCAGGTGGAAAGATTGACATAGTATGATCGTTGGCGGGTACAGCTGGATTGGCCCACCACAAGAAAGTTTGTGGAATATCTGTCCGGTTATACACCTTCCCTGTGATTTCAATGTATGCTTTATCTGGGTATAACGTAAAACCAGCCATTCCTTTAGTACCATACATGCGATCAATTTCACTCACCCAAACAGTGACGCTGCTGTCTTCATGCTCTTCAATGGTATATTCAGTTGGCATAAATGTCGTAGGACGGTGATGTTGCGGCCAGTTGAACTCGATTCCACCTGAAATCCATGGTCCAACCAACCCAACAAGCGCTGGTTTTATCACTTGATTGTAATAGACAAAATCATAATTGTTTGTTTTATCTTTTGCTCGATAAATACGGCCACCAAGGCTTGGCAAAATGGTCACTTCTAAGTAATCGTTCTCTAGGATGACCGCTAAATATTCAACATCCGTTTTTTCATCGAATATTTTTTCGGTAATGGGCAAAGGGTAGACTTTACCACTACTCCCCTGATATACCCGATTCTTAAAAAATAATGGGTTTTTGTCAGGTTCCGAAGTTAAATAAGTTGGAATGACAAGTTTTTTCTCCTCTACACTAATCATACTCACTTTTTAGTCCTCCTTATGTTTAAGTTAATCAAATTTTACAATGTTAAGGCTTTCGAAAGAATGGGATAAATCAATCAAAGATGGATTATTTTACTTTTTGGTGCTATAATTTTTTTGGATAGGAGGCAATGTTATGGACATAATAAAGAAAAAAGATGGATTTCGTAATGAACGACATATTATCTTCCCTTCAAACATAAATGATTTCATTAAAAAATCTCCTTTAGTTGATCATACTTACATATTAGAAATCGGCTATTATCCAAATGCTAAATATCATTATCGTGAACGAATGAATGGCGTTGATGAATTCGTTCTGATCTATTGTCTAGAAGGGCAAGGAACCATTGAAATTCCCGACTCGATCATATCCATGAGTCGTGGCGATATTTTTTGTATTCCTAAAAAAGCAGCCCATCGATACTATGCGAACGAAAACAATCCTTGGTCGATTCTATGGATGCATTTTCATACAAACCTTGACCATTTTTTGGGCTTACATAAAAAATTGGTAATAAAAGTTCTAGCCAAAGAAAGATATGTTATTTTACAGGGTCATTTTATTGATATTTTTGAGTTGGCTGGAAATGTCAATTCCGATGAAATGATTACTTGTACTTCCCAACTTCTAAGACTGGTTTTATCAGAAATATTCGTTTTAACTGATGAAAGTATTTCTCATCAGAAAAATCTTTATCTAGCAAAGTGCATTAGTTTTATGAGTGAAAACATTGATCAGGATATCAATTTAACCGAATTTGCTAGACATTTAGAAATCTCTTCAAGTTATCTAAATTCTCTTTTTAAAAACTATACGAACAAGTCCCCAATTGAATATTTTATTGAAATGCGCATCGAACAAGCCTGTAAGTATTTAAAATTATCCAATCTTAAAATCTATGAGATAGCAAAAAAAGTTGGTTATCAAGATCCCTATTATTTTTCAAGACTCTTCAAAAAAAACACAGGTTATTCTCCAAAAGATTATCGAGTAAAATTTTCCAAGAATGTTCATGATTCCTTAAAAGCATAAGTACCCGTTTAGCGAAATCTACCATTAGTGACTATTGGCGTGTTATGTTTTTAGCTAAGCTATTTTGCATATATTTTATATCATAGGAATTTTCACTCCAGTTCATTGGGGAGACTTAAAAAAATGAGGTGAAGGGGCTCCAAATATTTCTATCCATTTGCATGTCAATCCCGTTTCCATCTATACTTATATAATAAGGATAATCCGCATATTATACGGGATCATGGCCTGATTGAGTTCGCTTCCCATGTAGACTTCATGGTCGGTTCCGAAAGGAGCGATGCCATCATGAAAATCTTTGTCATCATTTTGCAAATATGTATTTTATATCTTTTTCATTTTGTTGGAACCGTTATTCAAAATTTCTTCCACTTGGTCATTCCAGGCAGTATTATTGGACTTATCTTACTTTTCATTTGTTTGTGTTTAAAAATAATCCCAGTAAAGTTTATTGAAAGTGGAGCTGGTTTTTTATTGGGTATTTTAATGTTACTGTTTATACCAGCTACAGTTGGGATCATGGACTACCCATCCTTACTTTCGTTACATGGCGCATTGCTCGTTATAGCCATTCTTTTAAGTACCATCATTTCCATTATCATCACAGGGATGGCCGGCCAGTTTTTTGAGAAAAAGGCACAAAAAGGAGAGGATGAAGAGGAATGCAGCAAGGTTTCTTCGGGTTCTGCATGATTTTATTAACCGTCATCGCTTTTCTTGTTATGACAAAAATATACAAACGCTATTCCTTTTCAGTTTTCATTCCTGTTTTAACAGCCACTACACTTATTATCGTGATTCTTTTGCTTTTCCATATTCCTTACGAACGTTATATGATCGGAGGACAATGGATTCATTTTCTTTTAGGACCATCCGTTGTAGCCCTTGCCTATCCCTTGTATAAACAACGTCATTTTTTGATGAGCCATTTATTCCCTGTATTAGGAGGCGTTTTGGTCGGTGCCGTTTCCGGAATGATCAGTATCGCCCTCTTAACGAAGATACTCGGAATCAATCAAATACTCATTCTCTCCATTATCCCTAAATCCCTTACAACCCCTGTTGCTATAGATGTCGCTAGAGGACTCGGAGGAAATCCTTCCCTGGCGGTTGTTGGTGTGATGATCGCAGGGATTTTTGGCGCCATCATTGCCCCTACCCTCTTTAAGATTGCGCGAGTGCATAGCCCGATTGGAAGAGGCATTGCCCTCGGTAGTGCGTCACATGGCATCGGCACCGCAAAAGCAGCAGAATACGGGGAACCCACCTTTTCTATGAGTTCTGTTACAATGACATTATGTGCCATCATTGGATCTGTTTTAGGTCCAATCGTTGTATGGCTATTTAATATTTGAGATTAAGAGAGTTAACCCTGGATTCTAAAGGGGCCACGACGAGAAAACGGAAAGCGATTTAAAAGAAAAATCATACTAGTTAGGAATGATAAAAGATGAAGCTAGGTATGTATTCAATTGAGATTAAGCGGTCTTCCATCGAGGAGTTGTTTTCGGCAATCCTTGAAAAAGGCTTTACAGAAGTTCAATTTGACTTTTTGTCGGTAGGCGAGGAACAGCTGCCTGCCTCCATTGATCCAGCACTCTCACGAGAAATCTATCGAACTGCGCAACGCAATGGCGTCGATATCGTGGCGATTAATGGCACTTATAATATGATCCATCCTGATAGAGAACAAAGAAATATTGGGCTCCAAGGATTTGAAGTCATTGCACAAGCATGTAAAGACCTCCATTGCCGTTTTATCACACTATGCACAGGTAGCAGGGATCCACAGAACATGTGGCGTTTTCATGAGGATAACAATACGCAAGCCGCTTGGGATGATATGATGGATTCCATGGAAAAGGTGTTGGAGATAGCTGAACGTCACGATCTGATTTTGGGGATCGAATGTGAAGCAAGCAATTGCGTCAATTCCGCAAAAAAAGCACGCTGGCTATTAGACGAATTTCAGTCTAAACGGCTAAAAATCATCATGGATGTGGCCAATTTATTTCAGAAGGGGCAAGCAAAAAAGGAGTATGTTCGGCCCATTATCGACGAAGCATTTGATTTACTAGGAAATGATATCTATATCGCGCATGGGAAGGACATTAAAGAGGGAAGCGAGCTTGATTTTACCCATGCTGGCAACGGGATTGTCGACTTTCCCTACTACCTTGAAAAGTTAAAAGAGTACAATTATACAGGTGGGATGCTTTTGCATGGCATTCATAATGAAGAGGATTTTAAGACAAGTGTAGATTTCACACGTAGTGTTATCTCCGACAATTGGTAAAAGGTGGAGGTGGAGGTGGAGAAGGGCAAAGATAGAGCGATACTCGTCGTCGTGCTTTTAGTCATTCAACTATAGCCGTGCATCATAGGTTAGCAACATCTTCTTGCACCTCGTACATGCCCCTCTATCCTTACTTCAGAATGACTCATAATTACTTTCTGGTCCTTTTGGGAAATAATTATTGTCCCAAAAGGACCAAATCATAGTGATTTAAACGGTTATATTAATTATTTTTATATCTCTCATAAGCTGCTTGTTTAATTTCCATGTATTTATCTAATCCCATTTCATCTAGTGTCTTTACATAATCATCCCATTTTGAAAACGGAACATTTCCCGTAATAAATTTGTCACGCATCTCTTCAACGTATTTATCAATATCAGTTCCTACTGATGCTAAATCCCTACTTTCATCATCTTTATACGTAAATTGGGGCCATATTTCTTCAGGTGTATATGGTTCAACTTTTTTTGCCGCCTCTATCGCTCCTTCTGAACTTGCTGTTCCTAAGAAAAACTCTTCCTTGATTGTTCCCATAGGCATCCCGAACCAAGGAACATATTTTGATGCTTCTTGTTCAAACGTTAAGCCATTTGGACTGTCTGTAATTTTTTCTACATATTCATAACTCCCATCAGAGGCTTCTTGATAAGTTTCACCTTCTATTCCCATATAAAAGAGCTTGATTCCTTCCTCACTGTAGAAATGATCCAACCATCTAACTGTTGCGGCGGGGTTTTCATTCTCTTTTGTAATCGCAAAATTTCCCATACTATACGTTATAGGGGAAAGCTTCACAAAGTTCTGATCCCCATAAGGACCTTCTAAAGCTATACCACTAACATAGTTTTTTCCTATTTCTTCATCCCAAACAGTAATAGGATTATAATGAACCGAGCTACCATATACACCTTCCGATGCGTTAGCTAAAAATTGGTTAGGTTCCATATTAAATATATTTTGTGCGATAAGCTCTTCACTATATAATTTATGCAAATATTCAAGCATCGCTTTATATCTATCTGTATTAGCATAAAAACGCACTTTATCTTCATCAGGATCCAGGTCGATATTAGGATTAGCCCGCCCCTTATTAGCTATCCCAAAGGAACCTAATAGGTAACCAATAAGATTATCTATTTCAGGTCCTTCATATGGAATTACATCAACCTCTCCCCCACTAGGATCTTGTTCTTTAACAGCTTTAAGATACTTATAAAATTCATCAGTTGTTTCTGGCACATCCATTCCTAATTTATCAAGCCAGGTTTGATTTACCCAAAGAGCAGCTTGGACACGTAAGGATAAAAAATCTTCAGATACGATTGTTGGAAATGAATATATATTTCCATCTGGAAAAGTAATTGCTTTCCTAATTTCAGGAATTTCATCTAAAATCTTTTTAAAATTAGGTGCATAGTCATCAATTAAATCATTGAGTGCAATAAATGTCCCTTGTTTACCATGTTCATATAGGTTTACATTGGTCAAGCTGGTATGATAAAAAACGTCTGGTAAATTCCCACTTGCCAAAGCAAGATTTCTCTTTTCTGTTATTGAATCACCTACTACCTGTTCCCATTCGACATGAATATTCGTCATTTTTTCGTATTCCTGCCACACAAGGAGATCATTTCAATCTATTGATGCATAATGGCTACCTTTCCCCACCATCATATTTATCGTAATAGGATCATTCACAATCGGCATCCCCTTTTCATTAACGTTGTCGTTATCAATTGTTTCTTTGGAAGACTCACTATTACTACACGAGGCAAATATTAACCTCTTATTCATTATTTCATGTCTCTTAGTTTTGGAACTTCTACATAATTACCTAGAGTTTGCATAGCCAAGCGGGGATCTACCTCCTTTTTTCTTAACCACAAAAAGGAGTGAAACATATAGTTCCACTCCTCCCACAAATAAAATATTTAGCTTCAGATAATCCCCGCTCCTTCCCATGGTGTAGTTAAGACACTACTATTATGAATAAAACCATATTCCTTTCAATGCAATTCCCCCAACAAAATTTCACTATCCATCCTCTTGTTATCTACCTTCACCCACTGCTTATTCCTATGACTTCTTAAAATCGCTTCAATTAATAACACAATTTGATGCCCATCTTGAAAGGTTGCAAAGCTTGGATTTTTCACTTCACCTTTTATCGTTCCATAGAAATCAATCATTAAATTTTTCAACCCGTCTGGCCAACCTTCTTGGTGTCCAGCAGGAACATGTGTAAGTTGACTAGCTTCCACTGACAACAAATTGGGATCCCTAACTAATTCCTGATTAGCTCTATTTCTTTTACCTAGCCATAATTTATTAGGTTCTTCCTGCTTCCACGAAAAAGATAAATGTTCAGTTGCAATCTCCAAAAACAAATGATTTTTCCTTCCGGCAGCAACTTGAGAAACCATAAAAACGCCTTGTACCCCATCCTCAAAACGAATCAATACACTTCCATAATCTTCTGTATTAATAGGAACATCCTGAGTTTCAAACATGTCTCCTTTTTCAAATGTACTCACTTGATTTTTCGTTTTCTTTCGGACATTGTGTACGGTTTTCAAATCCGCCAGCACTTCTACAATCCTTTTACCTAATATATACTGGGTAATATCGCACCAATGAGAACCGATATCTGCCATTGCTCTGGAAGGGCCATTTTTCTCTTGCTCCATTCTCCAGCTATAATCCGTGTCATACAAACACCAATCTTGCAAATAACCACCATGGACATGATAAACACCTCCATGCTTGTTAGAATGAATCTCATCTCTTAATTGTCGAACCAATGGAAAATGACGATAATTAAAACAAACACCGCTTACCACTGGACTTTTATTGGACAATTCTACAAGTTCTTTGGTTTGTTTACTATTCATGCCCAAAGGTTTTTCTGATAATAAATGCTTTCCAGCCAATAAAGTATCACGATTAAACTCATAGTGAAGATGATTTGGCGTGCAATTATGAACGACCTCCACATGAGGATCATGGATCAATTCATGCGGATCAGCATATGCTTGTCGAATGTGAAATTCAGCCGCAATCTTGTCTACTTTTTCCTTATTCCTTGATGAGATTGCAACAACTTCAATATCGGGTAGACGTCTTAGCGCCTCCACATGGGCCAACGCAGAAAAGCCAGAGCCGATAATTCCCACTTTTATTTTCTTCATTACTTGTTTCACCTTACCTTCTTATTGAACTCCATACCGCAAAAAAGTACATCCATTATCCTAGCTTCCAAACTTTAAACTTCCTCTCGAATTCCTAAAACATCTTTGATATATACCTTTTTCCCTGTCTTTACGGACTTAACTGCTCCTAACACCATTGCAAGACTATTTAAGTTATCCCTCCCAGAGGAATCAGGCTCTCGGTTATCAATGATTGATTCATAGAATTCTTGAAGACTTGCCCATCTTTCTTCCGTTTCCAATGATCGTAAATTTACATGCAGGTGACCATTTGATTCCAAAGCGTCTTTCATAAAGACAGAGGTAAAGATGTCATTTGGTTTTATAATGACTTGATTGTTAGCCCAATGAATTTCTCCTTCTTCCCCTTGAATACGCCAATCACCATCCCAACTGGTGTCCCACCCACGCGAAACCCAGCTACCTGTATATGAAACGACCGCTCCGCTGGTTGTTTCGAATAAAACGGAAGAAATCGCATTTCCTTTAAACCAACTCCATTGAGGGTTCCAAGAGATAGCATGCACAGAGATAGGCTCTAAGTCTAATATCCCTCTAATTTGGTCAAAGTGATGAATCGCCATATCGGTGATAAGTGGTTCTTCCATTTCAGTCCGAAAACCTGAGAATTTAGGTGCCTTTTGAAAATAAATGTACACACTTCCTAGTTCTCCAATTATATTTTGTTGAATGACATTTTTAACGGTTTGCGGAGCACGCTTATAGCGATAATTTTGGCTGACCATCAGTTTACGTTCGCTTCGCTCTGCCGTTTCAATTATTGCTAAAGAATCTTCCACGTTGCCAGCCAACGGTTTTTCAATGATACAATGAAGATTATGCGCAAATGCCTCCAAAGCCACCTCTTTATGAAAATCAGGCGGAACAACCGCAAGAACGGCATCTGCCTCTGTTTCCTGTATCGCTTCCGATAATGTTGTAAAAGCAGATTCAGGACTAAGCTGATAGTATTGGCAAGCCTTATTCAATAAATCATGATTCAAATCGACAATCGCGGCTAGCTCCCAGTGAGGAGAGCTTAACACAACTTGTACCCAGCTCCAGCCCCATCCTCCTATACCGACTTGAATCAGCTTCAATGGTTTCATTACACGACTTCCTCTCTTTAAAAATTTTTTCAAGAATAAGCTGTCGCTAATTAATTTTTTTGACAGCCTATAAAGTGAAACTTCATTCAGTGGTTTTTTTCATCCCCACTGAATGTTAAGGATCAAACTAAATTCGCAACATCCTGTCGTTTCGCCCTCACTAGTACGTCCTGTACGTTGCAACGCAATTGTGACCTGCGTCCTCCTGGCCTGAACCAATCGGGTATTTACTGGCAGTTGTCTCCCACTTGCAATTCTCGTTTTCATCTTGAATTCTTGAAATGGGGATTTTACTGCCAGTTAACTCTGTATTCAAAAAAGAATATTCTGAATATAATTCATTTCAAAAGTTTATCCCTGTGCAACCGTCCATACGCCCCACTTCAAGCTAGGAATTTTCAAAAAGCCTAAGTGAGGGATCACGAACAACAACTTGATAAGCCTCGCGTTATTTATTCTTCATAACATTTCCCCATAAATCAGGATCATCTACATTTTCCTTCGTAATTAGCACTGGTGGAGTAAACTGTTCTTTTGGTACATCCTCACCTTTTATATATTTTATTGCCGTTTGTACAGCAAGTGCCCCCATCTCAAAAGGATCTTGATTCACAGTCGCTGCTTGCTCACCTTTTCTAATTCGTTCCAATGCCTCTGGCGTTCCATCTACACCAACCGACACAATATATCCATCTTCTTCTGCTGTCTTTAATTTATCCACCTGTCTAAGTCCACTTAGTACACCGCGTTGCATATCATCATTATGGGTGAAGATGGCGTTAATTTCCGAATTGGCCGTTAATGAATCTGCGGTAATGCTTTGTGATTCCTCAGCAGACCATTCCGCATTCTGTGAAATCACTTCGAAATCGGTGGATTCCTCCATCCCTTGGTTAAACCCGCCACCACGGAAAATGGCATGATACGCTGCTGGAGACCCAGTCAGCTCTAGAACCGTTCCCTCTCCCAAAGCTGTCCTAATATATTGGGCAGCTACCTGCCCAGCCTCTGCATTATTAAAAGAAATACTACTGACAATTTCTGCACCTTCTGCGACAATACTATCTACGGTGACAACCGGAATCCCTGCATCGTTTGCCTTTTTTACACCGGGAACCAATTCATCTGAATTATTTGGTGCCAGGATGATTAAATCGACTCCCTTCGCAATATTATCCTCAATTTGTCGAAGCTGTACTTGACTATCTTCTTGCCCATCAAGAACCGTTACATTTGCTCCTAATTTTTCAGCCTCCTCTTTAATCCCCTCATCCAGCGCGACCATAAATTCAAACCCACGACTCCATAACAAAACAGCAATATCGATTGTTTCTTCATTATGATTGTTTTCTTCTGATTCCTTATTGGTAGCAGATGGATTATTCGAGCTACACCCCACTAACACTAAAACCATAAGAAATACAACTAGACTATTTATTCGTTTCATCTTCATCTTTTTCTTCACCTCAACTAATTCGTTTACGTACCTAAAGAAAATTTACGTCGATATACATCTAAAATGGCCGCAACAAGAATGACACTTCCTGTTACAAGGGCATCCCATGCTGGTGGTACACCAAGTAGATTAATAGCATTTGATACAAGAGACAGCAATATGACCCCTAAGATGGTGCCGAGAATATTCCCTTGCCCACCGAATAAGCTTGTCCCACCAATAACAACTGCGGCTATAACAGTTAATTCAATACCAGTTCCTGCGGAAGGACCCGCCGATTCTAACCGTGCCGTTAGCAATAAACCTCCTATTGCAGCAGCTACTCCTGCTAAAACATACGTTAAGGTAATGATTGTTTTTGTTCGAATTCCTGATAATTGTGCAGCTAGTTCATTCCCACCACTTGCATAGACGGACCTTCCAAATACAGTATGTTTTAGAAGCACATGGGCGATAACAGTAAGAATCGCTACAACAACGATTAAATAAGGGATTGTTAAAAAATGACCGGACGCTAATTTCACAAAGCTTTCAGGGACTGGATTAACATTCGCACTATTCGTGTAAATTAACACGATTCCACGTGCAATTCCCATCGTCGCAAGTGTGACAATTAATGGGGATAATTGTAATTTTGTAACTAACAATCCATTTAAAAGCCCAAAAGCAGCTCCAATTAAAATCATGACAAGTACCCCTATAAAAACAGGAACATCATTATAAACGATTAAACCTAGGCCAATAGCTGAAGATACCGCCATGACAGAGCCAACAGATAAGTCGATACCTCCTGTAATGATCACAAACGTAACTCCCAATGCTAATGTTGCTAGGATCGTCGACTGCATAAGTAAATTGACTAAATTAGCCTTTGTTAAAAAGACAGGAGACAAAATACTAAGTGCAATGCAAAATGCGACGATCACAAGTAAAAGCCCGAGGCTACCTATATATTTTTTGATATCAAACCGGGAATTTTTCATTACATCCTTTTTCTCTAGCTTTATTTGCTCAGGATTCGTCTTCGCTTGCTCCTGTTGCATATTTCAACACCTCTTCCTTCGTCACGTTGTCTCCTTTTAGTTCCACAACACTTCTTCCTTCTCTTATGACAACGATTCTGTCACTCAATGCCAATAGCTCCATAATGTCAGAGGAAATGATGACGACCGCTAATCCATCAGCAACAAGTTCCTCAATTAGCCGTTGAATCTCTGCTCTCGCTCCGACATCTACTCCTCTTGTTGGTTCATCTAATAGTAAAATTTTTGGATGTGTCGCTAACCATCTAGCTAATAATACTTTCTGCTGATTTCCACCACTTAATGTCATGACGATTGTTTCTAGTCTGTGGGTCTTAATCTGCAGCCGTTTCCTGTAATTCTCTACGACCTCTCTTTCCTTACTTTTGTTAATCCATCCGAATTTCATAATGCGATTGAGGATCGATAGGGATGTATTTTCTCTCACACTACTAGATAAAACTAGCCCTTGGGTCTTTCTGTCTTCAGGGACCAATCCAATTTTATGCTGAATTGCATCTGTTGGACTTTTAATGGGAACTTCCTTTCCTTCGATAAAAATTTCGCCGCTGTCTATTGGATCCACTCCAAATAGGCATCTGAATATTTCCGTCCTTCCCGCTCCAACAAGACCACCTAAGCCTACTATTTCACCTTCATGCACATCAAAAGAAACATTAGCCAGTGCCCCTTTACGTGTTAACCCTTTCACTTCCATCACTTTTTGACCATGTTGATGCTTTTTAATTCTTTCTAACGTTACATCTTTCCCGACCATCAACCGGACAATATTATTTGGCGTTATATCTTTCGGTGATGCAGATTTTACCAACTTTCCATCGCGGAATACTGTGATATAATCTGCTAATTCAAACACCTCTTCCAATCGGTGAGAGACGTAAAGGATAGCTAATCCTTTTTCTTTTAAATGTTTAACAACTTTCAGTAATTGCTGGGTTTCCGTTTCTGAAAGAGACGCCGTAGGTTCATCTAATATAAGCACTTTTGTTTCCATTGAGAGAGAACGAGCAATTTCAACTAATTGCTGTTCTCCAGTTGACAATGTAGAGACAACCGCTTCTACATCTATATTTGCACCTAACTTATTTAACGCTTCCTTCGCACGGTGCTTCATTTCTTCCCAATCCACTAGACTTCTTTGTTTTTTTGGCCATTGTCCTAGAGATATATTTTCTGCGACTGTTAAATGTGGAATAAGAAGCAACTCTTGATGAATAACGGATATTCCGTATTTTTTTGAATCCTTTGGATTAGAGAAAACAATCTTTTCACCGTCCATTATGAGATCACCCTGGTCTGGTTGATAATAACCTGCCAGAATCTTAATAATGGTTGATTTCCCGGCTCCATTTTCACCAACGAGGCATTGAATCTGGCTACCACGAATAGTAAAACTGACATCCTTTAGTGCCTGAACACCATGAAAACTTTTTTGGATATTCTGAATTTGGATTGTATGAATCATTCGTTCATAACCTTCTTTAAAAACACCAATCCATCTTCTCCTATAGAATTTTGTGTCGGTGCCAGTGGCCTCCATTGCGAAACGGCTCTTGCAATTTCTTTAATCTCGGAAGTAAAAGATTCGATTACATTAGGACCCATATAATTAATGTCTTTTAAAGCCTGCGCAACTTCGTTCCACGGTATGTTTCCAGTTCCCGGTGTTCCTCTATCGTTTTCACAAGAATGAAAGTTAAAAATCTTATCATTGGCAAGTTTTATCGCTTCAGGTATACTTTTTTCTTCAAGATTCATATGGAAAGTATCTAGTAGAAATCCAACATTGTCGTATTCCACTTTTTCGAAGAATTCTAATCCTTGCTGTACTGTATTCATAAAATCTGTTTCATAGCGATTTAACGGTTCAACTGCTAGTTTTATATCTTTTGCTTGCGCATACTCCGCAACCCTTTTCATGTTTATGACTGCCCACTCAATCTGTTGTTCCTTTTCAGTACTTGAAAGTAATCTCGTTTTTCCTGTTGCAGAGTACATCGGACCTGAAACCAGTGGGGAACCAATCTCTGCTGCTATATCAATGCATTGCTTAATGTATTCAACTCCACCTTCCCGAATACTTTCATCCTCAGAACTGATATCACGCATTGGTCCAAAGGCACCACAAACGAGTGCTTCAAGATCGGTCGCTTTAAGTCGTCGTTTAATCGCGTTAACATCAATGGTTTCTGGATCTTCAATGCAAATTTCGATATAATCAAAACCCATCTTCTTCACTTTTCCGATCAGATCTAATGTATGATTCGAAAATGGGGACACCCATATAAATGTACTTGCACCAAATTTCATGGTAGTTCCTCCCCCTTCTTAAATTGATTTTTCAATCGCCCTCATGTAATCAATCGATTTTTCCGTATATTCATCAAAGAATTCTCGCCCCCCACCTGTTTCCATTACAGCAAATGGATCGGCAGCTGCTGGCAAAATTTCAAATGTTAGAGGTCGTTGATAATCAATTTCTTTTAACGCTTTTAATATGGGCACAAAATCAATCGTCCCTAATCCAGGTGCCTTGCGATTGTTATCAGCAAGATGGATATGAATCAATGCATCACTACTTTTTCGAATCGCTTCCGCTATATCATCCTCCTCAATATTCATGTGAAAGGTATCCCCCATAATCCCGACATTCGGTAGATTGACTTTTTTCCACATGTCTAGAGCCTGATCTAAACGATTTAACATATACGTTTCATAGCGATTCCAAGCTTCAATACACAAATCCACATTTAAAGTAGCCGCATATTCCGCTCCCTCTCGTATTCCTTCAATCGCCCAATTTACCTCATCCTCGTAATGAGCTAAAGATGTCGTTTTCCCATTTGCTGTCGGAGCGACAATCATCACCGGCGCCCCAACTTCAACAGACATATCTGCTACTCTTTTCACATAATCTATTGCATTTCTGCGTTTCACGGGATCAGGGTGGGCCAAATCACGTTCAGCATTATAAATGGAACATATCGAAGAAACAGTAATGCCATAATCATTTACAAGTTTCCTTACCTTTTGGGTATCATAAGCATCCGGCTCTCCAATTAATTCAATTGCGTCATAACCAAACCGTGCGACTCTCTCAATACTTTTCGATACATCCTCCCCATAATAAACAAGTGAATCAAAACTGTACGTAAACATAAAAAAATCCTCCTTGTATTAAATTTTTCTTTATTGACCCTCAATATAATACGTTACTAATGTAATGATAGTGATAGTTGATTATCACATACCTTCACAATGTACAACTGATCTTTAAATCTAGGTTTATTTGAGACATCCCCCCCCATTTGGGAATTCAACTTTCTGAATTTCCAAGTTGAATGTAGTAATCTTTCCACTCAACTTGAGTAACACTAAAAACCATCTACACAACACACGTTCTGTGTGCCATAAATCTATATTAAGCAGAATTTGTCGAATTGTCAACTCATTTCGTGTGTTTAATCAATACAAACACACAAATTGTGTTAAGTTTTTGCCAAATGAAGAGAGGTGTTCAGGATGGAGAGCTTTGAACAGCGACTAGAAAATCTTCGTGATAAGAAGGGCTATTCAAAAAAGGAAATGAGTCATAAGCTAGGTTTTACAGATAATGTGTATGGATCTTACGAAAGAGGGGAAAGACGTCCTTCATTTGAAGCACTCATAAAACTAGCGGATATTTTCGATGTCTCCCTTGATTTCCTGATTCGTGGAACAGAATATAAAGAAGATAGTAACTTAACTCAATATGAAAAAGCAGTAAAAGACATTACAAACGACCTTGCAAATAAAGGAATAAAATCGGCTTATTTTTTGCAGTCTCAAAAATGGGCGATCCTCTCTGAAGAAGATGTTAAGGAATTGAACGATCATTTTGAGTGGATTGTCGAAAAAGCGAGGATGCGCAAATACGATTCAGGTGAGTAATTGACTTAAGACTTTTTTGTTTCAGAAAAACGGATAAGAAGTTCCGTTGACATTAAATAAAAAAACTGGGGAACCCCTATATTTATTAGCTTCCTCCTTTAATTGGAACGGAAGAAGAAGCAGTAAAATTAATATTTAGTGAGATAGGCAGATTAAATCAAACTAAGGCAAATGAATTTTTGATGTTTAAACCAGGCGATCGCGATTGAAATAGACCGTCACAGAACTCCAAATGAATTCTGTGACGGTCTATTTATTTTAACATGATCTGATTTGTTCATTTCATCCTGACTAGTAGCCAATTTAGTCTACTTTAATAAGCCCTAACCTCGCATATTTCTGACTAGAGGCTTCATTTGTTTACATCTGTATTCTCTTCAATAGCCGCTTTTCCACTATTGATTCTTTTAATAGCTTCCTTATCAAATTTCAAACGGCGATCGTAAGTGTATAAACCATTCTTCTCTTGTTCAATATCGTAAAGTTGTGTATAACAAAAACCAAAAATATTAGGATGTTCCAATAAAGCTTTTGTAATCCCATCATAACGATACATAAACTCTTCTTTTGTCTTAGGTTTCCCGGCTTCCCAATCTTCAAGTTCCAAGGTTTCACCAGGTGCCCAAAAAATCCCACCATACTCACTAAGCATATAGGGCTGACCCTCATATTTCTGTTTTTCATCCGAATAATTAAAACTAATATACGGCTTTCCGCCATGTTTGAAGTCTTCAAACTTTTCGGCAAAAGATTCAGGGTCTTGATCGTACAAATGGGCATCAAAAATATCAGTTTCAACGTGGAAAAATCCACTAACATCAATCACAGGTCGCGTGTTATCCATACGTTTCGTTGATCGATAAATCATGCTAACGACATGATCGTTTTGATCAGGTAATAATACAGAGTCACCACTCTCCGTTTTAAATTTTGCACCTTGAATTTCATTTAAAGGGCACCATCCCACAATTGACGGATGATTAAAATCTCGATCAACCGACTCTAACCATTCAGGAAGGAATCTTGCGAAGGCATCTAAGTTACTAAAATCAAATCCCCAGTCCGCATATTCTCCCCAAACCATGAATCCTAACCGATCAGCCCAATATAGATACCGCGGTTCAAAAACTTTTTCATGTAATCTCGCACCATTGAACCCCAACTCTATAGCCAATTCTATATCTTTTTTTAAATCAGCTTCTGTAGGAGCTGTATAAACACCATCGGGATAATAACCCTGATCTAGTACTAACCTTTGGAATACCGATTTACCGTTTATAAGCACCTTTTGCTTGTTAATCGCTATTTCTCTCATTCCAAAGTAGCTTGTCACTTCATCTATCACTTCATTGTCCCGTAATAAGAAAAGTTGTAAATCATACAATTTTCCGTCCCCAGGTTCCCATAAATATAATTCGGATAAATCAATCGATGCTATAATATTCTCTTTATAAGATAACAACAACTCAGTTTCGCCCATAACTCTACCTTCGTAACTTGCGAGCGTTTTAAAGGAATACCCTAAAGTATCTCCCTGAAAACTGGTATCAATAGTAACGCGATTATTATCGATGTCCGAAATAATCTTAAATGTGTCAATCGAACTTAATGGAACAGCCTCAAGCCAGACCGTTTGCCAAATACCCGTCGTTCTAGTATATCTGCATTTATTCGAATGATATTCAAGTGCCTGCTTACCACATGGCTGCAATCTACTTTTTATATCATCCTTTGCATAAACAGTCACTGTATTACCACCATCAGCATTTAATGTTTCTGTTATATCAAATGTAAACGGTGTATACCCGCCAACATGTGTCCCCACGGAATGCCCGTTAATCCACACTTCCGTTTCATAATCCACTGCTCCAAAATGAAGGAGTATCTTTTTATCTCTCCAATTACTAGGGATAGAAAATTCCCTTTTATACCATACAGCATTCATAAAATCCCTATTTTCAATTCGAGATAATTTACTTTCTGGGCAAAAAGGAACTACTATTTTCCGTGACAGGTGTTTCTTATTATAAAGCTTGCGTTCCTTTCCACTATCACTCGCATCAATTTCAAATTCCCATTCTCCATTTAAATTTATCCAGTCTTTTCTGACCAGTTGCGGCCTCGGATATTCATTTCTTGGAATGTGATCATTCGTCATTTTTCATACCACCCTTTTAATAGATTAATTATTAAAGATTTCATTGGTAACCTTAATAACCGTCTCAGTTTCCTAACACTTCTTTATTAAATTCTACGTCTCACAGTCGTACTCTACCGATAATTGAGTGATGAGCTTGTCTAACTTCTTGATTTCATCTTCTCCAAGTTCCACAATATCCTCTAGCCGTCGTTCGGCTCTACCTGGTTGTCAAATAGCTTCCGCCTAACTTTAGCCATTCTTTAAAATCTTTGTAAATTGCATTTCTTGTAGTTGAAGTTGATAACTTATCAACCAATTGTTTTTCAAATTCCTCAGAAAAAGCCCACATCCATCCGAACAAATTATTAATTTAACTTTATCTTAATGATGTATAAAAAACAATGAAGAATGGCTCTCTATGACAAATATTTTCTGGGTCCGTTCTGCTAATTTATTGCATAAAGAGTATTATCTCTACGGGACTATCGGTCACATCCAACACAACGATTTTCCTTTACTACATTAACGCTATACCTGACTGGGGGACTGACCCCAAATTTGTTCCCAAATTCACACCACCCCTCTCTCAATATTCTCTCGTATTTTCGCTAAGGTGACAGTCTTGCGTTTTTTGATGGCTGAGAGGGAGAGTTGTTCTTTTTCGGCGATGTCACGGGTGGTCATGCCTTTGTAGAATGTGTCGATGACCCATTGGGTTTGTTTGTCGGAAAGGCCTATGCAATAGTTTTGTAGATGTTCCTGTTCCAGCCATTGTTTCTCTTCTTCCATTATGTTTCCCCAGAAATTGTCATCTGGATAGACGTTTTGTTCTTCGTTTTGCCTGTGCTTTGTGAGGTTAGTCATCATCCGCCCTTTTATGTAGGAATAGGCGTAGGAAGAGAATTCTCCCTTTTCATGATCAAATCGTTGGTGAGCATCCCACAAGGCAATCAAGCCAGTTTGAAAAAATTCATCCTTGTTTTTATAAATCGCTAAAGATTTCATCGCATGGTAAATCATCGGTTGATAGTTCTCAACAATTTGGTCAAAACTTTCCATTTGTCGTTCCTTTTGGAAAGCGCGCTTTCTGTGTATTCCCGGGTATCTCTACCTTAAGAAAAATCTACATTCAAAGCTAATGGATCTATTGCCAAAAATGAGGTTCATTTCTGCCAATTTATTGAATAATGAACTCCATTTTACAATTTCAATAAGGGAGATTTGTCCTATCTAGCAAAAAATCATTTTCAAGCAAATTTTTTTAAAGGGAAAAATGATAAAGAGCCAAACAAACACCATATAAAGTAGTTTGGTCCATTCGTTTGTTAAGTGACGAGGAATAAAAGAAGAAGATTCGAAAAGGGGTAAAATTGGTAATCATATTATTTGGAATTTTTCTTCTTTTATAGGATAATAGACGTAGGTATTTATAAATATCTTAAATTTAACTTAAGGGAGAGTGAAAGTGATCAATCGATTAGGAGATATTAAAAGTGAAGAAGTGCGTGAGAACTATATCATTAAGTCTTGTACATCTTGTTTATTGCCATTGATCGTTAACTATGGATACTTGATGACACGAGTCGTTGAAGAAAATGATAGTTTTACAGTCCGGAAAAGCCCATTACAAATTATGCAAGATAGCCTGCTTTATTATGGGCATGATTTAGAAGGTGCTTCGCAGGCAAGCAAGCAGATCTTAGGCAATATCAATATGCCTCCTGTAAAAGTCTATAACAATATTTATTGGTTCCCCCTTTATTCAAAGCGAAAGGAACATAATATTTGGATTGCTTCCCATTACGGGGACCGTTATAAGGCGGAGAATAAGAAGGAAACCAACTTGTACATCGGTAAAAGATATATCATTACCCTAAAACTTAGCCTCAGAGCCTATGAAAGTAAGTTAATAAAAGCAAGAACCCTCGAGAAAATACACCATGATCGGTTTCAAGAAATAGACGAAGATACCCCCATCGAGACCAATACCCAAATCATCAAAGAATATCAACATCCATACTATTATTATGCACAGGTTGGGCCGAAGCCACATAACGAAAAAAAGGGAAAGCAAAAGATATTCTTTTTACAAAATTAAATTTGCTTCAAGAGTAGGAAGAAGATTTTAGGGTTAATCAGTAGATACAGTTTGTATGCGCTATCATATAATGTCATATGAAACAGATTGCTCCCTTTCCTAAGATTCTTTCAGATGAATTTTGTTGTTTAAACGGAAAACTGTAAACATGAAAATGGGAGAGTGATAAAATGCATCCACTACCAAAGGATGGAGGCACGTTTTGGACGACACATAAGGAATTACGTATTCAAGTCTTGTACACGCAATTTGAAGAGCAATATGAGGCGTTTGCCAGTTATTATTACTGGGAAGAGGAAAGCATTGACGGCTGCGGGAAACACCACGTCTTGCATATAGCCATAGCTGATTCCCTAGAAAATCTAATGGAAGAGATAAAGGAACATGGACTGGACATTTGGACAACAACCCGACCATCTACCAAGCAAAAAGTGAAATTTTTGATGTTTAGTCCTGATGAGATAAAGTGAAACTTCAATCAGTGGGAGTTTTTCAACGCATAGGATTTGCCAAGCAGACGTGGCGATTGTTGTCGCGAATTAGCCTGTTTCTTTACTTGGTAGTGGAAAGGTGGGATAACTATGGGTACGTCACAGAAACACGAATGGTTTCTGTGACGTTTTGTTCAGAACGGATCAAATCCGACGTCTAATTGGATGGCTATATACATAACACTTTTAAAATAGTCTTCTATTTTAAAAGTATAATTAAAAGATTTCGCTTCCCTTTTCATCCCCATTTCCTTGTATTCTTTTGGTGTTAACGATGTTATCTAGAGAAATAAGAAGTCATAATATCCCAAATGATTACCAAATCATATCTTCACAATTAAAGTTAAAGACATAGTGCGGAGAAACATGAATTAACCATCACACTTGCACAACTAGAAAAAGTGCAGTTGCTGTAAATGATGTGCATAAAAAAATCCGGGGAAAAGTATGGATTTCTAGCTTCTGAGAATCATCCCAGACAAACTTTTATTCAGCAATTCTATTTAAAAGGCAGTAGAGGCTGATAAAATAGTCGCCTTTACTGCCTTTTACTTATTAAATATCTTGATATAATCTCGGGTGGTATCTCAGGAAAGCTGGAATTTACTAATGCTGACAAATTGATTTATTTTTCAGATGGATAAAGCAACATCCCAGTATGGTGCTTTATCCATTCAAATCCATTTAGCTATGATTCCTTTTTATAAATCAGGAGATGTTATGCACTTAGATGAGCAAAATTATGATCCAATCATTTAAAATAGTATATGAGATTCAAGAAAATGGATGAAGGGCTACCTTTAAAGTCTTACTAACAATGACTACATGTGCCAAATTTGAGGACTCTATAGCCTATTATTTAGAGCTTAATATCTTTCTGCTTTTCTTTATTTCCGAAATCGTAACCGTCCGTTTTTCTAACCATGATTGACGAGCCGCATATGCGAGTATCTCAGCCTCTAATCCATCTTCACCTGCACATTCAATGGGTTGATTTTCTTGTATGGAACGAATAAATGACTGAACCTCTTCAACATATGCCTCTTGATATCTTTCCAAGAAGAAATGTTTAGGCTTATCAATGGATACCGATTCACCTGTACTGATTTCTATATTGGTTATCCTTTCATTACCAGCGGAAACAGCACCTTTGTCACCGAAAACTTCAACCCTTTGGTCATAGCCATAAGTCGCTTTTCGACTATTATCAATGACGCCAAGTGCACCATTCGCAAATTTCAAACTAATTATAGCTGTATCAATGTCTTCTAATTCTCCAATCATTGGATCTACTAAATTAGCGGCATATACATGTACTTCTGTCACGTTAGATCCTGAGAGAAAACGCATCATATCAAAGTCATGAATGGCCATGTCAATAAACAGCCCTCCAGAACGCTGAATATAACTTGCTGGAGGTGGCTCAGGGTCTCGGGATGTCACTCTAATGATCTGAGGTTCTCCGATGATTCCTTTTTGCACAGATTCATAGACTTTACGAAAGTGTTGGTCAAATCGCCGATTAAACCCTACTTGTAACTTAACGTTATTTTCCCTAACAACTTGTAGAGCTTCTTCTGTTTCATGATAGTTAAAACTGATTGGCTTTTCACAAAAAACATGCTTTCCGGAAGTAGCCGCTGCTTTAATAATTTCAACATGTGTATCGGTACTAGAGCAGATAAATATGGCATCAATTTCCGGATCCGCAATAATTTTTCGAAAATCATCGGTTATATAATCAACTGATTTTTCTAGGTATGTGCCTTTAATCTCTGCCAAGCAAACGTCTGAAATCGCCTTCAATTTAACGTTACTGGCTCTAAGAATATTATCCGCATGCAGTTGACCAATCCGTCCAATTCCAATGATACCAATACATGTTTTTTTCATATATTAACCACCAATCCAAATTCCCTTATTTTGATTAAATCAATATTTTATTTATTCTATTTAACAGTCAAAGAATATTCACCTACGTAAAAACTTAAAAATAATATAATCAAGTATTCGATAAATTATCGTCAAACTTACTTAAATCCTTAATATACGTTAATCCACACCCAGAATTTTTAAAAATTTTGATATAACTCTACACCTTAAGAGGAAAATTCCTATATCTGAGGAGATTCATGTAAAAGTACTAAGAACATAAGTTTCCCGCTGTTTTTCATCTGAAATATAGTCTTAAATAGTCTTTTAGTCGTTATAAAACCCCTTATATTTACTTATAAGATGTTAAATCTAGCGAAAACCTGAACTTTGCATCTTCTTCATACCACATCGGAAAGTTCGTACCCCAAATGTTATTATATAAATTAAAATGGAAACCACCATTCATACTAGCAAATGTATTGTCAAACTGTAATAACCTTTTTTCTCCTATAGATATTAATGGTGCATCTTTTGTTTTAAGTTCAACACTGCCATCTGACCCTTTATAATACACTCCAGATCCAATAGCATGTAAATTCCTATTTCCATTTTGAACAACATGAAGAGGTGATATGCGTTCCCCTACTTTTTCCATTTCCCAAATATTTTCATTTGCTACATTAATGGTAAATGAAAGCCAAATTGCTTCTGGCAAACGGTTCGCTTGTTTATGAAACCAGCTTAACTCTATATCAATTTTTGGTTTTTCTTTACTAAACTCATATAAAATAACAACCTCTTTTGGAGCTCCCAATAACTCCACCGCATCATCTGCCATAGATAATTCTACTTGGATGATCTCTTTAGATGGAGTTTCCTTCTTTTTTAAAGCGACTAATTTTCCCTTATCCTCCCTATACTTCGGAATTGGGTTGATTAATTCCATTCCAGGTTTCCCTTGATCAGCATCTGACCAGTGATGCGTATCTTTAATATTTTCAACATACTGCTCAAACCATCTATTGTAATTGTCTACCCCAAAAGATTCATACCGAAATGCGCCAATGGAATTATCGACATTTACCCATTCTTTTCCATTTTTGTCGATCAATTGATTAATCGATCCATCATCAGCAAAACTAACTGTAAAATGAGTTAAAGAATGCAACTGATTAAAGGTAAGACTTTCAAATGGACCTGTCATCTGTTTTACTGGTTTTAATGATAAAAATGCATCTTGAACTTGTTTTTGTTTATCAAAAGATAACGCCGCTATTGCTTTATCGATAAATTCTCTTTGTTCTTTCCATGATTTTTCAAAAAATTGATAGCTTCTATTAAACCAAGCAGCTCCGGCCGTCTTTGGTGATATATTCGCTTCATCCATTGCAAATAATCCAATATAGCTATATTTGTCAGGTATTGCATCCTTTTGCACATGATCTAATGCCCTAGCTTTACTAAATTCCTCTTTCGTATAATTCTTATAATCACTTAGGAACTTCTTCTCATCCAAACCCCAAGTATGCTCCGGAATCATCAATAGAGAATCTGAAAAATCTGTGTACTCTTTGCTCTCTAAATCAAAGTCTCCTTGTTCCAGCCATTTATTTCGCAGACGTAATAACTCACGGTATTTTGACACCTTTTTAGGATCAGTTCCTACTCCATGTATCCAGCTATCTCCTATTTCCTCATAGACAACAGGTAATTTATGCTTAAATTTTAAAATCCTATTTGCAAAACAATCCATTGTAGATGCTTTAATTTTAGCATTGGGGAAAGAACTTTGTAGTTTATCAAATATGCCCTCTATGTCCTTTTCACTTGGCGGGCCAAGGTTATCACCAGTATGGGCAAAAACCATCACTTCATTTAATCCCTCAACTTGGAGAATATCGCCGTAATTATCAGCATAATTCACGATAATCTCTGAATTATTCGTTCCCTTCCATAGAAATATATTCGGAACATCTGGAACTTTAGAAGCTGGATTCACACCTAGGTGTAAATACTTAATTCCTTGCTCCGCCATAAGAGGAATAATTGCCTTTGTATGACCTGGAACATCAGTCATTTTTGCAGAAATAGTTTCCTTCGAAAATTGCTTATCTAGCTTTTTTGCAATCGACAAACCATAATTGAACAAATTTCTATCCATAAGCTCAGTATGTGTTGTAAATGGCAAGCCGTGCCAGGTAATAAATCCTTGATTGATCGCTTCTTCTAAAAGCTGTTGTTGTTCTCCACCAGTTCTTTTTAAATATTCATCTATTAACCAAGAACCCGTTGTCCATATAAATTCGGCGTTCCCGCCTGCTTGTTTCAGGTTATTCGCTAACTTAATCGCTTTTGGAATATACGAATGGATATATTCATTCGTCACAGTTTCAGCCAAATCCGTGAAACCTATGTCTAGATGTGTTTTAAAAATAACGTGTACCACTTCTATATTTGTTTTAATAGATCTCACCTATTTTCCTCGTCTCTTTTTTTAAACTTGCTTTTCTTTAACTGTACCAATGTTAATCAAAATAAATGGGGTTACATAATGCAGCCAATAAGTATTCATCTACTTCGGAAAAATATCGCCAAATTTCTCCTCTATAAAAGGTACGGTTATCATTGTTAATTTTTAATTCTACTTGTTCATCATTTGTTATTATCTTCTCTAGCTCTAAACCTTTATTGGTATAAATTTTGATGATATCTTTATTTTTTATCCTACTCGCCTTTACATCAATTGTTTCATTAGATTTGACACAAGTGTCACCCATCATGCTATTCCCGCATTCCATTTCAATGAGAGGACCGGTTGGCGAATAACTAATATGAACATGGCCTTGATGAACTTCATTCAAAATATCTTCCTGGCTTTTAGATTTACTGTATACCCAAGTTGTTGGCCCCCCGTGTTTGACAAACGGATCTGGACGATGGGTATCACTTCCGCCAATTGCGACCAGTTTTCTTCCATTAGAAAGTTCCTGTTGCCACCAATTTAAGGCTTTTTGATTATCTTCTCTCCACGGACCATTCCAAATCTCTACAAAATCGTAATCAAAATTCCAGTCCCATTTCCAACCGGTATAACGACAGTATGGATGATTAAGTGTAATCGCAGCTCCATTTTTTCTTGCCTCTTTTAAACGTTGAGCAAGCTCCAGGTCACTATTTACTCTGAAATCTTGCAAAGGATCTTCTACTCCTAAAAGATTTAAATGACCCTTATTCGTCGTTAGTTCCATACCTGGTATGATGGTTATCTTTGCATCTCGTGGTCGCGCATAATTTTGACTTGATGTATTATGATCCGTTAAGGCGATAAAATCCAATTGTAGTGATTCAGCTATTTCAATGCTTTCCTTTAATGTATATGTACCATCACTGTGAACACTATGAAGATGCAAATCGCCTCTTAACCATCGATAGATTTTTGGAGTATATTCAATTTCCAATTTTACTTCACAACCATTTGGCTGCACCTTATAGCTTCCAAGCAGGACTGCCCATTCTCCTTTTTGTAATGTCCCTTGTAAATATCCAGGAGTTGCACTAGTCTCACTAATATAAAAATGCGCGCGTGCTCCACCGCTCCAACCTCGAACACGGTTAGAGTCTCTTACACCCAAATCTATGACCGTTTCGGAGGGATTTTCACTCGTTACTTCCATTTTCACATGAATACTCTCAATATTCTCGGGAACAGAAAACTTCACTTCAATATATTGCTCCTGCTCTTCCTGTGCAATTTGCCTTATAAAAGTTTCTTTCCACTTTGCATTTGGATGATTATTCATAATATTTCCTCCTCGCGGTTATTCTTTGGTCGAACCTAGCATAATACCTTCCACAAAATACTTTTGGGCATAAGGGTAGATAATGATCAATGGAAGAATCGCAATCACAATCCCCGCCATCGAAACATTCGGTGTGAGTAAATCACCACTTGACGTTGCATCGTTTGATAATATGATTGAGCGTAATGCGATCTGCAATGTGTATTTATGATCATCATTTATATAAAGTAATGCTGGCAAGAAATGATTCCATTTACCAACAAATTCAAATAACGTGATGGTGGCTATACCCGGTTTTGCTAACGGTAAATAAATAGTAAAGAAAATTCTTAGATCACCAGCCCCATCTATCTTTGCAGATTCCGCCAAGTCATATGAAATGCTTTGGAAAAAATTCCGTAGTAATAGAATACTAAAGCCTGACGCTATTCCATTAATTACTAATGAAGACAATGTATTAAGCAAACCAAGATCTTTATTAACAATATAAAGAGGAATCATAATGGCCTCTCCTGGGATTGTCATTGTAGCTAAGATGAATATAAGTAAGATATTTTTACCTGGCAGTTTCCTTTGAATTAATACATACGCCGCCATGGCTGACAGAAATACGTGAAAGAAAGTACCGATTATTGTGACTTTAACATTGTTATAAAAAGGAAGCCAAAGATCCATTTTATTCCAAATTGTGACAAAACCATCAAAAACGATTTCCTTAGGGAATAGTTTAATTCCAGGTTCCATTGAACCTAAATCACTTGATAATGAAACAGTCAGTGTATATAGCAATGGGATAATCATTGTTGCAACTAGTAGCAATAAGAAAAGTAGATTAATAATGTAAATAGTCTTATATTTCCAGCCTCTATTATTCCATGAATCCATAACTAAACCTCCTCACCATATCTTGTGATTTTCCTTGCAATCAAAGCCAGAACTAATGTTGCAACAATAACAATAAACGAGGCTGCCGTTGCTATTCCCATGTCGAACTGATTAATCCCTTTTTCATACGTATAGATCATTAATACATCAACCTTGCTAGCAATTGAAGAGTTTCTCATAATGAAAATTTGGTCAAATATCTTTAAAACACCTAATAAATTTAATAGAAAAACAACGATCATAGTAGGATATAACTGTGGAATCATAATATGGCGAATTTCTTGCCATCTTGTGGCCCCATCTATTTTTGCCGCTTCATAAAGCTCTGGACTAATTCCCACAATAGCAGCTAAATATAAAATACATAAAAAGCCCATGTCCTTCCATATGGCGGTGAAAATCATTAACGGTTGTGCCAACCATCCCCTTGTAAAAAAGTAGATTGGTTCTCCACCGAAGTATTTAATAATTTCATTCACAACTCCACCATCTGGTGCCAACATGTATATCCATATTCCCCCAACGATTACCCATGAAAATAAATGAGGCAAATAAATGATCATTTGAGTGATCTTTTTAAACGTCGTACTGATAACCTCATTTAACGATATTGCTACTATAATCGGAAAAGCAAATCCGATAAATAAAATCCCTCCACCTATAATTAATGTGTTTACCATAGCTCTCCAGAATACTGGGTCTTTTAATACAGTTACATAATTTTCAAATCCAATAAACGGCGAGTCACCAATCAATTTAAAGTCCTGGAGACTAATTATAAACCCCCTAATTAATGGATAATATGAAAATAACAGAAAGTAAATAACGACTGGTAGTATCATCAAATAGAGCCAAGCCTTTTCACGAAGTATCTTCAATGAAGGTCACCACCTTTAAATTTGTAATTAAGAGGAAAGAGATGTCATTAAACATGCACAGCCAAAATTCATTTGCTGGAAAAAACCAAGCATTGGGAATGTCTAATTATATAGAACTTGGATGAAAACATGTTTCTTTGACAGCTCATCCAAAGAGAAAGGGCCTTTCCCCAATCTTAGGTTAGTTAATATTACTACTTACCTATTTGATTTTTGGAGAAAGACTCTTTTTAAAAATATTTCAAAAGTAGCTTAAATTCCAAGATTCAAGCTATTACTTTTCACATATATTATTCATCAATCAAATTTGCAGATAATAATTCACTATGCATTTTTTTGACTGCATCTGTTGCTGACAATTCACCCATAATTGCTTTAAATGCATAATTTTCAACAATTTTTTCTGCTTCTACCCAATCAGATGTAGCAACTTCTAGCGTAGCATTTTCCAAAATGATTTCTTGTGCTTCCTGAATTCCCGGCATTACTTCAATCGGGTTTTCCCAGTTTGTATTATTAGGGGTAACAACTCCATGATCCATACTGTGTTCCTCACCTATGTCGGTTAATTCATATTGGCCATCTTCTACTGTATAGTCATGGTCTTTTATTCCTAAAGTACTTAAAATATTACCTTCCTCTGAGTGCCAAAACTCTAAAAATTCCATGGCTGTTTCAGTATGTTCGGCATTTACCGGCATTACCCAAACACTAGGGTCACCACGCCTTAAGATCATTCCACCATCAGGACCAATTGCACCAGGCAATCCTTTTGCTTCAAATTCGGTATCAGGGTCTTCTGATTGACGTTTCTGATTAAATAACCCAACCCATGCATCCCAGTATGTGACCATACCTACTTTATCTGATAAAAATAGTTGCTGCATTTCTCCCCCACCATTTGTTGCAAAAGCTGGGTCTAAAAGACCTTCATCATATAGTTTTGCAAGCCATTCAAGTACAGGCACAGCCTTTTCGGTGGATATTGGTATCGTTCTTTTACCATCATCATTAATGACGTACTTATACTTAACACCTTCTGCACTCAAAAACGGTTGGATATCGTATAGACCTGCTGTTGCAAGACCATATGTATCATCCTTACCGTTTCCATCTGGATCCTGTTCTTTAAATGCTTTAAACACGTTATAAAAATCATCCAAGGTTTTCGGTTCTTCTAAATTCAACTTTTCCATCCAGTCTTGGCGAACAACTGGCATGGTTCCACCTTCGAATTTATTAAATACTCCATAAATTTTATCTTCATCATATTTAATTAGATCCCATTCTTCAGTTGGAATTACACTTGGATCAGATAAGGTAGGTGATCCTTCGATTTTGTCGTTTAATTCAGTTAAAATATTTTGGTCAACTAATCTGTCCATTAAGTCTTTTGTTACTAATAACAAATCAAACTTATCTCCAGAAGACATACTTGCCAATAACTTCTGGCTATAATCTGATGGTGGCTTTACCATATCAACTTTTATTCCTGTTAATCTTTCAATCTCCTCAAGGAATAGCTTATTTTCCTCAGGCGTTTTTCCACCAACAACATTGGACATTATTCGTAATGTTTTTTCTTCGGACTGCTTATCGTTTTTATCTGAACCTCCAGTTGATGTTTTTCCGGAATCACATGCTGTGGCAATTAACATAAAAACGGATAGAATTAATACAAGAAAATACCATTTATTTCTCCTCATTTGTTTCCACCTCTCCCCACTATGTTCATATCATTGACCTCCCAAGAGACATCCTTTTCACTTTCTTCAAGCAAATATTCAACTGTTATATTAAACACATCACCCCTTTCAATTTGCCTTACACTTACAATGTATACTCTTATTGTTAGTTCTAGATGAAAGGTAGGTAATTTTTTTGTAAATACATATCGAAATATGTCGACTAAATAGCTTAAAGCGGTCAAGCCTTTAAAATCACTTTTTACACCTTAATACGATAAAAAACCTAAATTGCAATATTAACTGCAACACTTTTGTGAAACCACTCTATAAGGTTGTTTATGGAAATTTGTTGCTTGTGACCTCCACACAATCAACAAATCATGCGAAAATTCCCTCCGGAGTCTCGTAATTCTAGATTTTCCTGTTCGATCAATTACCTTATCGCTCGAATCCCTCCCCCCCTAGTCATCCAATTTCATTAAAGCGGTTTAATGAAGTGCATAAGGAAGGTATAGATTGTATGTACCTTCCGAATTGAACGTTATTTTTTTACTTTTTTATCACGTTAATGTTTTACAAGACTCTCTAATAACTAATTTTGCTGCTATTATTTTTTTCTTAGGAGCTAAATTACCATTTAATACATTAATTAATACCTCTGTAGCCTCTTCCCCCAATTTTTCCGGGTACAATTCAACACTTGTAAACTTCGGTGTAGTTTCCATTGCAAGGGTTTCATTATTACTAAGTGCAATTAATGATAAGTAATTGGGAATTTCAAGATTTAATTCCCTTGCAGCACGCAACACCCCAAGAGCAACTCGATCGGTGTCAGCTATAATAGCTGTGTGTGCTTTTTTGTCATACACTTCTAGAAGACTATAAAATCCAAAATCTGAAGCGCTCTTGTGTTTTATCTGATTGTTATATACGATATTTGCCTCTTTAAATGGGAGATCATAATTTTCATATGCTAATTTAAAACCTTCTCTTCTATCTGTAGCCACTGTCATGTCTTTGGCCGCATTTAGAAAAAGAATTTCTTGGTGACCGATGTCAATTAAATATTCACCGACTTCTTTAGCTATTTTAATGTTATTATTATCTACAAATCTTGTATCATGATCATTTTTTCCCGGCCTGCCTATTACTACAAATGGCAAATTACTGTTCTTATATTGGCGTATTCTTGGGTCATCATCTTTTGGATTTAATAAAATTATTCCATCCACAGGATCCCTTGAATATAGGGCTGATTCTTCACTCTCAAATACCCTGTCAAGCAGTACGCGGTATCCATTTTCTGTACACTTTTTTACTACACCATTAATAACTTTTAAATCAAAGCCACTTAACTCAAAATCTGTCGTTTGCATTTTCAAACCAATAACCATCGTTTTTTTAATTGCTAAGCTTCTGGCAATATGGTTTGGTACATAGTTCAATTCTTTTGCGATATTCAAAACACGTTCCGTCACTTCCGTACTGATAGGTCGTTTTTTACTAAACACATTGGAAACTGTTCCCTTTGAAACACCAGCCCTTTTGGCAACATCATCTATAGTGACCATATTAACTCCTTTAACTGACAATAATTTAATTAAAAGTTAACCAACCAAAGTATATCTCTATTGATAAAATAATGGCAAAAAACCACTTAATTTTTTTAAAATGTTTACGAGTGTAAGACATGTTTATTAAACCGGTTTAACGAATGATCACGTTTTCATTATAGGGAGTATTTAGAAAAATAGCAATACCTTTATTTACTTTTTTGATGAAGTTTTGGTTATTTGTTGGTAATATATATTATAAATATCTCTAAAGCTGGCTATTAACGTTAAATCAATAAAGGGGTAATATAGGAATGATTAAAGATCAACGGATTAATAAAATTAAAGCGTATGTTACTGAGCATAAGTCTGTATCGTTAGATGAATTGACAAATGTATTTAAAGTATCTAAAAACACGATTCGGCGTGATATTCAAGAGCTTGTTGAAAAAGGGTACCTAAAAAAGGTTTATGGCGGTGTTACTGTAGATGATGACAAAAGTGCAAAGTTAGAATCTTTCTATGACCGCCAAGTTCGTAGTCAATCAGAAAAGGAAAAGATTGGGAAAGCAGCAGCCGATTACGTTAAAGATGGAGATATCATTTTTATTGACTCCGGAACCACAACAATTGGGATGACGGAATATATTAAAGAAAAGGAAATTACGGTGATAACCAATAATCTTAATTTTATTATCCGTGCACTCCCATACAAAAATTTAAATGTGATTACAGCTGGAGGCATCCTTGAAAGAAAAACAAATTCGTTTGGAAGCTTAAAATATATGGATGTTTTAAATGCTTATAATATTAATAAATCTTTTATGGCATCAACAGGTGTTTCCTTATTAAATGGTGTGACGAACGCATCACCACTTGAAAGTGAATTAAAAACTTCCATAGTGAACAGAAGCTCAGAAGTGTTTTTACTAGTAGATCATGATAAATTTGACAAATATGGGTTAATGACTTACAGCCAGTTGGAAGATATCGACTACGTAATAACCGATATAATGCCAAGTGAAGTTTATCAAGGCTATGCAAAAAAATACAATATTCAACTCATTATTGCTGAATAACCCAAAACGAGGATGGGACATAATTAAAACGTTAAACTTAGACGAACAATGCATTTCCAAAGCGGGGGTATATACGCCCTAATAGTTCGGTCTTTTCTTTGACGAAAATACTTATGTCCCAGTCCCTTTAACTATTTTAATCTTTCTCTTTTCTCCTAATTAATCCAATCGCGTTTTAAGCGAAGTAATTCGGGCACATTTTTAGTCGTAATCGAATCTACTTCAAGCTTTGCCATTCTAAGCATGTCATCCTGATTCATAACTGTCCAAACGTACACATGCAATCCTAATTCCTGCGCCTTTGTCACTAATTCTTTGCGACAAAGCTTATAATTAATATTGATACCGAAACAACCTGTAGAAAGTGCCGCTTCACATGTTTGATCAAGAGCGCGGATATAAGAGTGCGTTTTAAAAAGTTTTTCATTTACATTAAGTAGCATTTTTAAGTCAGGATATTTTTCAGCCACATAACGGGCCCTTTTCTCCTCACATCCTGACAATAATACTTGACCAAAAAGTGAATAATGTTTTACAAGTTCAGCTACTCTTTTAGGTGAATGATTATCCTTAATATCAAGATTTGCCCTTTTCCCTGATCCTTTGAGTAAAATTAATAATTGCTCCAACCTAACAATCCGCATAGCATTTTCTCTCGCACCATGGTGCGTAATTACTTCAAGTTGTTCAAGCTCTTCCATTGTCATTTGAGAAATCTGCCAGCTACGTCCAGATGTATCGATCAAATGATCATCATGAAAGAGCACAGCCTCCCCATCCTTCGTCGCTCGAACATCCTCCTCAAGGATATCGGCATCCGACTTAAACGCTGAAAGAATAGATTGCCATGAATTATCGGGTTGGTTCATGCATCCAGTGTGAGCAGTAATTAAGGGAAAAACCATATTATTTCTCCTCTTTTTCCAAATTTACTTTTAGATTTACAACTAACTTTTTAAATTCATATTATACAAAATTACCTGATCAATCTCACTATACAACTTATAATGGCTAATTAAGTGAAAGGCGACCTTTACTCATGATCACTGAGAAAAGCTCTTTTATTTTATTTCATGCATTACTGGGTTCCATCAAACGACCTATATATTTTCTTACTTTAAGAGTCCCTGAATGCTATGGCCCTGTTCAGATACAACAATCCCTTTTGTATCCATTGCATGTAAAAAATCGCGATGAAAAATAAATGCCTTTTTTGTCTTTTCGAAAGGTTTTATGGTTAAGTAGCTACTAAACCAAGGCACTTGCCACTTCAAGATTTCTTATTTCCAAAAATTCTCTTAGCACTTCTGGCGCCCTAGGGTATTTATTACCGATTTCTGTTCCAGAATAGCTTGCTAGCGCCATTTTACTTATACACTGTTCAAATGTATTTTCTTGTCCAAGCTCTGGCATATCATCATTTGTCCATGCGATCAGCGCACAGGCAAATTTAATTCTATCACTCATCTGCATGACAAATTCTCTCTTCAATGATTAAATCATTCAATATTTAAGCCTATTTTACATCTATTCCAACAATTCCCTTTGTTTCAATGGATTTTTGACAGGCAATTGCCACTTTAGTGCTTTGTAATCCATCAACAGCACTCACTTCTGGTTGGCGCTTTTCCTTAATACATGCTACAAATTCATTCATTTCACTTTTGAATGCTTCCTGAAAACGTTCAGGGAAATTCTGCGATGTTGGTCTGATCGCGCCATGCTCATTAAAAACGGTCACTAAATTCTTTTCAGGTACAGTTGCGATTCGCAGCATTCCTTTTGTACCAATTAGTTCTGTCTCAACATGATATCCATGAGCAGCATTCCGGCCTGCAACTAGAATCGCCATCGTTTGATCTTCCAATTGCATCATTGCCGCCCCCGTTTCTAATTCATTCACTTTATCTAATTCAGGATAGGCTGCATTTTTTCCCATTGCCCAAACACGACTTATTTCTTTTTTTGTAAACCATCGAACTAAATCAATATCATGAATAGACATATCGGCAAATAACCCACCACTATTGCTTGCTCCTGCAAATTTGACAAAACTTTCTAATCCAGAATGGGGATCTATCCCGTAACAACGGACAACCGTCAGTTCACCTAATTCACCTTCATTCACGAGTTTCTTAGCGTATTGATAGGATTCATCATAACGCCTCATAAAACCAAGCAGAAAAATCTGTTGGGGATGGGCATTAATAACTTTTATCGTTCTTTCAATTTCCTTTACATCTAATCCAAGGGGTTTTTCACTAAATACATGTAATCCCTTTTCCATCGCTAAACAAATTTGCTTAGGATGAAATCCCGATGGTGACACAATACATACTGCATCAAGATTTGGGTTATTCACCATTTCCTCATATGATTTGTACGTTTCTTTTACGCCTAATTTACTTTTTGCAAACTTTAATTCTTCTTCTTCAAGACTGCAAGCGGCATAAAGTTCTGCACCTTGTGTATGTTTGACTATATTCATAGCATGTATTTTCCCAAGTCGTCCCAATCCAACAATTCCTATCCTAATGTTAGTCATTAGGCATTGCCTCCCGGTCTCTCAAAATTTAGTTTCAATCAAGCCTTATTACTTGATTGAAACTCTCTCAATTTATCTTTTACTGTTTGTTTGACTGCTTCTTTTCCATGGGAGAGAATGGTACGAGCATCATATAGTGATCTATCTTTATCCAGTATTTCGCGAATTGCTTGCGTCCAAGCTTGCAAACATTCCGTATTTACATTAATCTTCGCATGTCCCAGCTTAATCGTTTTTTTGATTTGATGATCAGGGATACCTGAACCCCCATGTAAAACAAGCGGGACATTCGTTAATTCTGAGATTCTCTTCATTTCTGTGAATCCTAATACTGGCTCACCTTGATATGGCCCATGAACAGAGCCTAGAGCGGCTGCTAGAGCATCTATCCCCGTTTCGTTTACAATTCGCAAACATTCCATTGGGTCTGCATATTGAATACCGCCAATCAGTCCATCCTCGTTACCACCGACTGTTCCAACTTCTGCCTCAACAGACACACCGTAAGGTCCTGCGTAATCCGTGACCTGCTTTGTCATTTCAATATTTTTGTCAATTGATTGATGGGATCCATCAATCATGACGGAAGTATAACCAGCATGTATAGCCTCTATACAGCGTTTCACACTGGGTCCGTGATCTAAATGTAAAGCGACTGGTACAGTAATATTCTTTTGTTCAACAATCCTATTTACCATTGTAGCGATCGTCTGAAATCCCCCTAAATAATCTACTAATCGATCAGAAGATGCGACAATAACAGGAGAATTCTCCTCTTGAGCTCCTTCCAAAATGGCTTCAACCCATTGAAAACTATTGATGTTAAATGCACCAATGGCATATTTTTCTTGTTTCGCTTTTAGAAGTATCTTTTTCATCGAAACTAATCTTGTCGTTACTAATGTCAACTCCATCCTCACCTCTTTCCACGGAATCAAATTAATTAATAGCTTTTAATATTGTTTAGCTGTTTCAAGTTTTTGTTTTCTTAACTCAGATACTTTTTGAATACTCTCCTTATTGGATACTTCTGCCACGCCAACATTCCACCAGCTTTCATAACCATCTGTCATGGTTTTAGGCAGGACTTTCATTTCAATTAATGTAGATACATCTTGCTTTTTCGTATCCTCTAGCGACTCTTTCAATTGCTCAATGGTATTGGCACGATAGGTTTTCGCACCATATCCTTCCGCCACTTTTGCATAATCTATATTTAAGATTTTGTTATCATGGGTTCTAAATTCTGTGAAGTACGTACCACCGCCGTTATCCATTTGCAAATTATTAATACAACCAAATCCGGAGTTATCAAAAAGAATGACATTTATTTTATAACCATATTGAATAGCTGTAATGAATTCAGAGTGCAACATTAGAAAACTGCCATCACCCACAAGTGAGTATACCTCTTTTGTTGGCTCAGCCAATTTAACGCCTAATGCACCGGATATTTCGTACCCCATACAAGAATAACCATATTCCACGTTATACGTATTAGGGACAATAGGATTCCAGATCCTCTGCACATCTCCTGGAAGAGATCCTGAAGAAGCAATAATGATACTGTTTGGATCAATCACTTCATTTACAGCAACTAATGCGGTCGTTTGCACTAATTCTGTATGTAAAGCATCGGAATATTCATTTAGTTTATCTTGTGTAAAGTGATTTTTTACTTCTGGTTCAAAATTATCGCGAGTAAATGTTACCTTGCTTAGGCGGTCACGCTCAGCATTCCATTCTTCTTTAAATTCAGTAATTGTGTGGCCAAACTCACTCTCATATCCTTCTAAAAGAGGCAACAGCTGATCTAATGTCGTTTTAGCATCTGCCACTATTTGGAAGGCATCCATCTTATATGCTTGTAAACGGCTAACATTTATATTTAAAAACTTGGCTTCATTATTAAATGCAGTTTTGGATGATGTCGAGAAATCTGTATATCTCGTACCGATCCCAATAAATAAATCAGCCTGACGTGTTATTTTATTTGCCGCAAGTGTGCCCGTAACACCCAATCCACCCAAGTTATTTTTAAATGTAGATTCTACCGTTGCTTTACCAGCCTGTGTTTCAACTAATGGAATATTATATTTTTCCGATAGGGACATTAAGATGTCACGTGCTCCTGAATACTTAGCACCGCCACCGACAAGGATAACAGGCCTTTTGCTCGCTTTTATCAGTTGCACCGCTCTTGTTAGTTCCCGCTCGACCGGCACTTTACGATCTAAATAATGAATCCGTTTTTTAAAGAAGTCTTCATCATAATCATAACTTTCACCTTCTACATCTTGTGCAATACAAATGGTTGCAGGACCAGCTTTTCCTGGGTCTGTCATGACCTCAAAAGCGCGAATTAAACTTGACATTAACTGCTCAGGACGCGTAATTCGATCCCAATAACGAGATACAGGTTTTAAGGCATCATTTGTCGTAACCGTAAAGCTATATTCCTGTTCGATTTGTTGCAATACAGGATCAGGCTGTCTTGTCGCAAACGTATCACCTGGTATAAACAACACAGGAATATTGTTAGCTAAAGCTGTACCGGCAGCTGCTGTTAAGTTAGCTGATCCGGGTCCAACAGACGTCGTGACAGCATAAATCTTTTGGCGTAACTTTTGTTTACTATAAGCAATGGCGGCATGCGCCATCCCTTGTTCATTTTTCCCTTGGATGACTTGTAAGTGACCAGCATCTTGTTCAAGTGCTTGACCCATTCCTAAAACATTTCCGTGTCCAAATACAGCGAAAACACCTTCAACAAATGGAAATTCTTCTCCATCAACATGGAGATACTGCTGGTTTAAAAATTTAACTAAGGCTTGCGCAGTTGTTAATCTAATTTTCCCCATGAACGTTTCACCCCTTATAAATTCGTAATGCCTTTATTCGATTGTTCAGCAATTAATTTCTCAATTTCTTCTACTGTAGGCATAGCTTCCGAACTACTATGCTTACTAACAACAATAGCCGCAGAAGCACTACCGTATTGGAGAGCTGTTTCTATATCTTTCCTATTCAGTAGAGCATATAGGAACGCGGAAGCATAAGAATCACCTGCACCAAAGGTTTTTAATACTTTTGTTAAGTATGCACGCCCCTTAAAAACTTCCCCTGATTTTGCATAAGCATATGACCCTTCTACACCATGTTTAATAACAACTAATTCTGGAGAGTGTGTAAACAGATGGCTTACGGTAGCTTCGTTGTTGCCATCTTCGCTATTTTCCATGACATCAAATTCTTCACGTGTTCCTACAACTATGTCCGCTTGTTCGGCAATCAAAGTATAGTAAACAGCTGTTTCTTCAGGTGATCCCCATGTATATGGACGATAATCTAATTCAAATATAACCTTCACATCATGTTTCTTAGCGAAATGAATAGCCTTCAGCACAGCTTCACGGGAAGGGCTTGTAGCTAAAGCGGTACCAGAGACAAGCAGAATTTTGGACTTCTTAATATATTCCTCACTCACTTCACTTGGTTGTAAGTATAGATCCGCGGCCTCTTCGCGATACATTAAAATACTACATTCTTCCGGACTTTTAATCTCCGTAAACGTTAATCCTGATTTATGACCATCTTGGTCAACCGCCATATGATCCGTATCTACTCCAACACTTTTCATATATTGCTCAATAAAACGGCCATGTTGATCATCTGATAATTTACCGATAAATCCTGCTTTTAGGCCTAATCTAGATGTACCAATGGCGATATTAGCTGGTGATCCCCCAACATACTTTTTGAATGTCATCGTTTCCTCCATTGGACGGTTATATTCCACTGCATTTAAATCGATGCACGCCCGGCCAATTGCGATAAGGTCAAATTCTCGATCTGAGTTGAACTCAATTTTCATATTGTCGCACCCCTTTATTTTCGTTCCAGTATCCACTCATGGGCAGGTTCATTATGAAATTTCCAGATACGTTTCGGTCCTGCCATAATGTTTAAATAATAAGATTCATACCCATCCGGAACTGCTACAGGATGGTACCCTTTCGGGACTAACACAACATCGCCATTTTCCACGGCCATTGTTTCATCAAGCGATCGGTCATCTGAATAGACCCGCTGAAAGACAAATCCACTATTGGGATTCATTTCATGATAATAGGTTTCTTCTAAAAAAGATTCATTCGGTAAATTGTCTTGGTCGTGTTTATGAGGTGGGTAGCTAGACCAATTACCGCTTTCTGTAAAGACTTCTACCACTAGTAAACAATTGGCACTTGGATCAGAGTCAGGAAGAATATTATGTACCAAACGTTTGTTATTATATTTCCCCCTATGTTCGATACTGTTGTCTTCTGCCTTTATCAGTCTAGTAGGTAATTGTTTCTCAGATGGCGAATAACAGAGAATGATCCGTGCATCTGTAACCGCTTTAACTTCAAACGAACGATCATTTGAGATATAAACACTGTCAGTTGGTTTCTTTTCAAAGACACTCTCCCGCATACCTATATTTTCGAATGTTTCTGTATGGTCAGTTACGTTTATTTTTCCAGTTAAAGCAACAATGCAGCATTCTACTTTTTCTAATTTCTCACTAAAATTGGAGCCTGGGGCTAAATCCACTACCTTCATTCCCACATATATTAATGATGAATTCTCACTTGACACCTCATGAACGATTTTGACTCCAGATGACGCTTCTACTGAATTAGGTTTTCGAAGTAATGTACTCACTTTATTTCACCCTCCATGTAGTTATTTTATCCAAAGTGAAGATTGATAGGATGATAGCTTTACCTTTAGAGGATATTCCAAAGGTGAAGCCTATGGATGAACAGCTAAATTCGCGCTGTCCTGGCGCAACGCTGTTCTGACCAACATCCTTTTGGTCTCCACTTTGGCAGATGGGTCCCTTTTCTACTCCTTTTTAAACATACTTTTAATGTTTTATTCAAATACTGGTGCTTTGTAATTGGCTGTAACTACTTTTTTACGAGTATAGAAGTCAACACTATCTTTTCCATTGGCATGAAGTGTTCCATAAAAAGAAGACTTCCAACCAGAGAACGGGAAGAAGGCCATCGGTGCTGGAACACCCAAATTAATCCCTAGCATACCTGCATCAATATTTTCACGGAAGTAACGAATAGATGAGGCATTTGATGTATAAAGACAGGCACCATTGGCAAATTCTGATTGATTCGTTGTATCAACTGCCTCTTTTAAATTTTTTACCCGAACGACGGATAGTACAGGAGCAAAAATTTCATCTTTCCAAATCGTCATATCTGTTGTGACCTCATCGAAAATCGTTGGTCCAATAAAATATCCTCCTTCAGGTACATGATGACGGCCATCACAAACTAATTTTGCACCCTCCTCTATCCCTTTTTGGATATAGCTCAATGTACGCTGCTGATTTTGTTCTCTTATAACTGGACCAAGGAAGACCCCATCATCTAAACCGTTACCAATTTTCGCATCTGTTGCTTTTTGTTTTAACCTTTCAAGGAAAGCATCTGCAACATCTTCTTCAACTGCCACAACAGCACAAGCCATACAACGTTCCCCAGCTGATCCAAATGCGGAAGAAATTACATTGGTTGTTGCATGATCTAAATCAGCATCATTTAAAACGATGGAATGATTTTTTGCACCTGTTAAAGCTTGCACACGCTTAAGGTTCGAGCTTCCTCGCTTATAAATATATTCTCCAACTGGCTGTGACCCAACAAATGAAATAACTTTAATTTCAGGGTGATCTAAAATTCCATTCACAACATCATGAGCACCATGAACAATATTAAATACGCCCCTAGGAAGACCAGCCTCTTCTAACAACTCTGCCAACTTCTGCGCCAACAGCGGCGTTTTTTCGGATGGCTTCAGTATAAATGTATTCCCTACTGCTAGCGCCATCGGGAACATCCAGCATGGTACCATCATTGGGAAGTTAAATGGTGTGATACCACCAACCACTCCAATTGGATAGCGATAATTTGTTACTTCTACATCTGTTGCAATCGTTGCCAATGAATCACCCATCATGAGCGAAGGAGCACCCGCAGCAAATTCAACATTTTCAATCCCGCGTCCAACCTCACCTAAGGCTTCAGTAAGATTTTTACCATTTTCAATTGTAATAATGCGAGCTAATTCTTCTTTATTTTTTTGGAGCAATTGTTGAAAGTTAAATAGAATTCTAGCTCTTTTTTGAACAGGGACAATCTTCCATTTTTCAAATGCTTTAGCGGCAACTTCTGCTGCATAATGAAGATCTTCCTGTGTTGAAATCGGAACTTGAGCAATGATTTCTTTTGTAGCAGGATTATAAACATGCTCATAATAAGCCGTTTTACTGTCTACCCATTCGCCGTTTATATAGTTTTTTAGCTTTTTTGCCTTTGTTACTACCTCGGTCATTTCTTATTCCTCCTTTATAGTCACATCATTATTAATCTTCTTGGCTGCATTGAAGTCAAGATCATTCAGTTAAAACATTTTGGTATTACCTAAAACTTTTTATGGGCTTTCCTCCTCATGCCTATCATGTATTGGTTAACTTTTGGTCACATGTTGAATATATATTAAAACTAAAATCCCTTTCAGTCAACCTTATTTTCCCCTGAATTTTTGTATTCTCCCCTTAATTTTCATAAGCATGTCCCTTTGTAGAAGGGGTCAGAAATATTTGTTCAATCCCTTTTAAAGAAGGGAAATTTGTCTCTTGTTAGCTATTCCTATCATCATCAAGCATCTGTTTTACTTGATAATACCTCCAATCCCTTCCATCTAAGGGTGAAGTGTAACCCTCTTTTATGAAGAAGTTTATTATGTTCTTCTTCATATTTTCCTTTTTTATCTATATACATGCCATCTACTCCCCCTAGATTTACCACTTATTGTCAGTGAATTTACCAATGGGGAACGTCAGGTAAATACGGAGCTACAATTTTATAGATTTTGAAAAACAAAAAGGTTCATTCCTTATATTCTTACCGAAGAATTAGTTTTTTTCTTCCCAATCGCGATGGATGATGGAAAATTATTAGCTAAATAGCAACATTCGAAGAATTTCCAAGTTGATACATTCTACCAATAGTAGAATTTCGTATTCAACTAACAGTTGATAGGCATCAGGTACACAATATGCTACGCTTTCATTAACAATGCGCATTGAAACTTATTGGGGAGGTAGTTTGGATGTTAGATACAAGTATGATTGGAAGCTATATCTCAAAGCTAAGGAAGGAAAGAGATTGGACACAAATGGAGCTAGCGGATCGGTTAAATGTGAGCCATCAAGCCGTGTCAAAATGGGAACGTGGTGATTCATTGCCAGATATTGGAACATTGATGACGATTGGGCAAACGTTTGGGGTATCCATCGAAGATATAATGAATGGAGGAGCAACGAAGGACAGCTCGACATATATCCAACATATTGGTCACATCATGACAGGGGTTACTGAAAATCGTCAAGAGGACGTTGCTGATATGATAAATGAGGGAGAAGTGGATATGGAAGGTTTGATTGAAGTAGCCCCTTTACTGAAAGCAAGTGAATTGACAGAGATGACAGCACGAGTGGATAAACAATTATTTAATCAGGACTTGATAGTACGGTTGGCTCCATTTGTAGAGACTGAATTGTTGGATGGATTGGTTGCAGGAGTGACGGAGGACGGCGTCGATATGGAGTTTGTTCAGAAACTTGCCCCATTCATGAGTAGAAATGGATTGAAGGTGTTAATTGAGAAAGCGAATAAGAAAGAAATGAATTGGAAATCCATTGCACAACTAGCCCCATTTATTGGGAAGGATACGGTGGATGAATTAATTGAGCAAGCACTCGACGAAGATATTGCCCCTGGAACAATCATGCAATTGGCTCCTTTCTGCAGTGGAGAAAAGTTAATAAACTTAATAGATCAGACAGTGGATGACCAGTTAGACGCAAGCTTCCTCGTCTCGCTAGCCCCTTTTCTTGGGAGAGACTCTTTGAAACAACTTGTAGATAAAAGAAAAATCAGCAACATGGGACCTGAAACAATTGCGCAATTAGCACCATTTGTTGACAAAGCGACGCTAAGCGGATGGATTCAGCAAATATTGACAAAGTAGATGACAAAATCAAGCTATGCTGAAGGGGGATTAATCAAAATATTAAAGTTGATTATGCGTTTATTCCAAGGTAAATGGGCACTCGCATTTGGGAGTTTGATTTGTTTATGTATATTTCCAAGAAAAGACAACACGAGTTGCAAAGATGTCAACACCGAAAACCATCAGTATTAACACTAAAAACCAATGGTATAATCCAAGATGGAGACTAGCTTTTAGATTTCTCCAGTCGTATTAGCTAACAATTAATTGCAGTTATGGAAACAGTTGGCACACTAAGACATAAAATTGTACAAATAACATGATTTGCATTAATACTAATTGCAAAACATGCTATTTGTCGTTCCTCGGATCTCTCTTTGCAGTTCAAAAATTATAGCAAGCTAGGAACAGCAAAATGATTGTTTTATCCGTATAATAAGCTCGGAGGTGGTAGTATGCAGTACAACAAAGTCGTTGATCAGAGCATAACTTATATAAAAGACCACATAAACGAGGAGCTTTCCGCTGAAAAAATAGCAAATCAAGTAGGATATTCAACTTTTCATTTCTGTAGGATTTTTTCACTAGTAAAAGGGATTCCGTTAATGGAATATGTAAGGAAATATCGTTTGTCAACGGCAAGGATTGAACTTACTGACAACCAAAAAATCTTGGATGTTGCCTTACATTATGGATTTGAATCTGCAAGCGGATTTTCAAAATCATTTCGTCAAGAATTTGGGTATACTCCAACGTCATATAAAATCAGAATGGCGGATAACGATAACGCATTCGTTAAAAATATTCGAGAAGTATTGAATCCCCCAAAAATTGCTAAAAAAGGTGCTTTTAAGTTAGCTGGATATGGAATGCATACGAACATGGCAGATAATTATAGTCATCAATTTGCGGCTTATTGGGACTCATGTGATGAATCAAATTTAGAAGAAAAGCTTTATGAACAATTGAGACCACCAAAACATGGTGAAGTTGGAGTATGGCTGCCTTATCAAAACGAAGGAAATGCCATCTATCTATTTGGCGTTATTGTCAATGATTTCAGCCAAGTAACCTCTGATATGGTGGTTGCAGAAATCCCTGGCGCTACTTACGCCGTTTTCACTACTCCGCCCATCAACAATCTAGCAACTGCCACAACATACGAGAAAGACCCATTATCCGTAGTCGTTAAGGAGACCTGGAGATATATTTTTAAAGAATGGTTTGATCAGATCAATTATGAGCTGGATGAGTCTCATTTTCCATTTGAATATTATGATGAACGTTGCCATGCCTCTGAGAACTCAATCATGGAAATTTATGTACCAATAAAAAAAAGCATAGAAAGAAGTTGACGATATGTTTACTGAATATGGTGAGTTGAGTACCAAGCTATATCAATTAACCAAGCCTGCCGGATATTCGATTGATGGTGATTTAGAGTATTATTTTGATCATTTGAAAAATACCAAAGGGAAGATACTGGAAGCCGGTGTTGGCACTGGCAGAATGATGATCCCTCTTCTCCAGAAAGGACTTAATGTAGAGGGTGTAGACGTGTCTGAGGATATGTTAAAACAATGTAGAGCAAATATGGTAGCTACTAATGTAAAAGGAACTTTGTATCAAGGAGATCTTACGAATCTTCGTCTGCCAGAGAAATACGAAGCGATAATCATGCCGACTGGCAGCTTCTGTCTGTTACCGCGCAATCGTGTTAAAGACGTACTACATTTTTTTTATCAGCATCTTGATAAACAAGGGAAAATTATTATTGATTTAGAATTACCAACAAGTTTTATTCCATATAAAATTTCGACAAGTCCATTTTCGATTGATGATGATTCTGGCATTCTATTTACCTCAACGACTCAGGGAATAGATTGGCATCAACAAAAAACTAGCTCCATTCATCGATACGATCTACTCAAAAAAGGCAAGATTCAACAAACGGAAATATCGAATTTTGAGCTCTATTGGTACGGAATCGAAGAATTTCAGCTTTTGCTAGAACATGAAGGATTTATATCTATTGAGTATCAACTTGGATACGGGAAAAACTCATCTTCTTCACTTATCACCTTTTTTGCAAGCAAAGAATAATATTGGAAATTTTTTAATTAATAGCTTAGTGACGAACGCATACCAATTTATCTTTTAATCTGTCACCCTACTTTTCATTACGATGACCGCAAGCTAGATAAACATCTCATTGGAGAATTAGCCACCTGTAACTATATCCGAGACGGTAAAAACGTCATTTTGATGGGTGCCACAGGATCTGGAAAGACATACCTATCAAATGCACTAGGAAACGCGGCTTGTCGTAACTTCTTACACGTTGCGTATATTCGTCTTCCGGAGTAGCTTGATAAACTGATGGTAGCAAAGAATTTGGTTGACGTGAGTTTTCGTAAGCTACTCAACACGTATAGAAAAGTGGATTTATTGGTTATAGATGAATGGTTATTGACCAGCTTAACTTTAGACCAAGCAACCATTCTTCTTGAAATTATTGAGAATTGACAGTTCCAACGCTCAACTGTTTTCTGTTCGCAATTCGCACCAGAAGGATGGCACGCCAACATTGAACAACAACAAATTGCTGATGCCATCCTAGATCGCATCGTCCACAACTCTTTTAAAATCATTCTGGACGGTAATATTTTGATTCGTGAGCGCCATGGACTTAATGGAGGAAATTCCGGTGGCTAAAGACTTATTTCAAGAAGTGGCGGTGTATTACTACAACAATGCCTGCCCGCTGTATTTGCAAGAACGGCTTATGATGATCTCCTGTATGTATGAAGATGAGCCGGTCGATAAAGCTTTCCAAGCGTCTATAAAAGAAATCAATACTCATCTGGAGTGCGGTCGTTTTCCCGGTAAAGACCATTATTCATACATCAATACTGATGAAGACGATATACCATTCTGACAAAGGACCAGTGATCAATTTCTGATGACTGGTCCTTTTGCGGTTTGAAACTGAATTATTTGTCGGTGGTGACATTTATGGTTTGATCGTTAACTTTTCTTGGAAATATTCAGTTTAAGTATTTTATCCTTTAATGGGATTATTTTCCGTATTTTTTTGTGAATTCACTAGTACAATAACCGCGCAAGAGGACGGTCGAGTACCCTTGTTATAAGTGGATACAGAGATGGTTTCCTAAAAAATCTAATGGAAGAAATAAAGAAATATGGATTAGACATTTGGATGACACTCCTACCATCCACCACGCATAAGGTGAAATTTTTGTTGTTATGGTTGAATTGGAAATGTCACAGAAACATGAATGGTTTCTGTGACGTTTTGTTTAGAATGGATAAATACGACGTCTTCGAAACATTCATTGACGTTCACCAACTATATCAATATCAGTGTTCAGTATTCAAAAAAGTCTCTATTTAGTTTTCAGCCTAATTACCTTTCCTATTTTCCCTCAATCCCCTTCTAATCAATTCCCGAATAGCCTCACTTCGGTTTTGAACGCGATTCGCAAATTGGAAATCCTCCACTTTTTCTAAAAGCTCATTTGGAAAAGTGACTAAGACTTGCGTATTTTTCTTCTTATCGATGGCCATACAATCACCCTTTCTATATAAAGTATTATAGGTTGTATAACCTATTGTTGACAATTTATTCCTAAATTCGTATCATGGTTATATACAATATATTAGTTATATAACCATGATAGGAGGAAATTAAATGGATATCGAGGCTTACAAAGTAGAAAAACTAATAGGAGGTAAAACAGACTTTGAGAAAAATTTAATGCATATTTATTTTTCGAAGCCAATTGTTGTCCAAGAAATCTACGAGAATCGTGATACCTATAATTCCTACATAAACAGGAGAGGCCTATGACTAGTAACAATATTATTCGAAAAGCCTTTATAAACATTGTCTTTGTTGAGCGAGTCCATCAAGTAGCATTTCAAAAGGTCATGGCTGATTCAGAATACCGTGATGCAGAAGCAGTTTCTAGCAATCTCCTTTCCCAATTAGAAGAAACATTCTCGACTAATGAGCAAAAAGAATTACTTCATGAATTAAAATCTGCTTGGGACAGTATGTATGGCATTTTCCTTGAAATTAGTTATTGCCAAGGGATTGCGGATAGCCCAATGATTCATAAACAACTTGAGCAATATGGGCTGAAGATTGCAGATGAATAGAGCCATTTGTGTGGAGTTTTGATTCAGTCATTGCAGAAAAGAGACCCCATTTTTTGTAAGCGCGTAACATACCTGTATTATAGGTCTCGAATCAAGCAGGGGGAAAGAAAAACAACATGTTTTTCTTCTCCTGTTTTTGCAATTTAGAGCTGGCTACCTTTCAGGAGATTGTATGTCAAAACCACAGCACAGAACTTCTAAAACTCATCTGGAGGATGTTCGACTCGACTTATCTATCAATAAGTATTTGCCATTTTGGAAAGGAGCACTAATGTTATAGAACACTTCCATTTACACTTATAAACGGTATTTTTCTCCAATACATGATAAAAGAGATTGGCAATCCTTTTAAATCTATTTAATGGGAGATTAATAAAACTCAATAGAATTTAACTTTTTAGCATTAAATGTTCAGTAAATCCACGAATGCCATAAAGCTTATGAAACTGGCAATATTAATGATCATTCACTTTTTTTCTTTAAAATGCAGTTGAACGTATGTTCTTAAAAATGTATAATAATACTAAGGGGGTGTTAGAAGATTGGCAAGTAAACCATTTACTGCCACAGTTGATGAAGACTTGCAAAAAGCTTTAAAAAATCATGCATTGGAAAAAATGAATGATATATTGGAAGCGTTTACTAGTAATTACAAGAAGTCAATTATATCGTACAAAAGAGCAAGTAAAAGAGGAATCCGCCCATCTTAATGACAAGTCAAACGGATTCCTCCATGCCACACCCTCCTGAGAGGCTGCAACTCTATTATATATGGGCTGCCTCCTATCAGCAAGGGGAACATAAGTGAGGATTAATATTCATATAACAAAAAATAGGAGGAGTTAAATAATGATCGATCTATATAATGTAGAAAATTCAATGGTTTATGATAAGAACTTAGTGAAAGGTTTAATGGATTTTCCTTTTACTCAAGAAACCCACGAGAATCGTGATACCTATGAATCTGACAACAACCAGGATGAGCCATTGTCTAGTAAAGACGTTATTCAAAAGGCCTTTATCGATATTGTCTTTTTTGAACGAGTTCATCGAGTAGCCTACAAAAAGGTTATGGCTGATTCGGAGTACCGTACTGTAGACGAAGTTTCAGATCAACTCTTTTCCCAATTAAAGGAATCACTGTCTGAGGAGCAAAAAAAATTACTCCTTGAATTAGAAACGGCGTGGAGCAGCAAGTATCTGATTTTCCTTGAATATTGTTATCGTCAAGGGCTTGCAGACAGTCAAATGATTCATAAGGAACTTGAAAAATTTGGGATCTCGGTTGTAAAGGAAAATCTTGAATATAACTATATACCGCCAGAATCCGTAGTACTAAGCTAGCTAATTTAAAAATAAAATAGCTTTATTACATTATGCAGATGCTCTAACAGTTCTCAAACTGCTAGGGCATTATATAAATGTACCCTTAATTTCATCTCTTCGGTGCTCTATATCCTGCATTCTCTGCCTCTTCTACTGAACAAAACCATTGGGCGTCATTCGGAAGTGGCACGACAGTGAAGGGCAAGTAGCTAAAGCTGTGGTTAAGATAGTGTTGTATCCTAGTAAGTGGATCATCATTGTCATAACTGGATCATCTCCTTGTCATAGATGATCAAAAAGATGGCATAAGTGGGGCAATTGGATGGCTGTAGTCACCCTTATGTAAATGGGCTTCTTGCATACTAGAATGGGGGTCCCCTGTTATGTATATGGGTTTCCTGCTAGGGTGAGTGGGATTCCCCGTAACCCATAAGATTTCTCCTAATTATAAGTGCCAGGTTCTAAATTGTTTCAGAACCTGGCATCATCTTAAATCATAAGAATACGATCATGGATAAGATAAACATGAATACAATCCCTGAAAGCATTGGGACAGAAGTTCTTTTAACAATCTCAAGTGGTTCTTTTTTGGTTGTTCCGGCAACAATTAAGACGACGGCCGCAACTGGAGATATGGCACGCATAAGGTTTCCAGCTAGTCCCATTGGAATCGATAATGCAATAGGGCTAATTCCCGCTGCATTTGCAAGTGGCACTACTAATGGTACCATCGCGAAGAAAAGAGCGAGTCCACTACCACTTAATAACACAATCAGCATGGTGATTGCAACTAAGATAAGTGGCAAAACAAAGTCAAAGCCTTGTCCCTGAACGTTTTCCATTGATGCCTGTAAAGCATCAATTAATCCAATCGATTTTAATCCCGTCACGTAAACAGAAGCGGCAACTAGAAGTGCAACAATGGGCATAGCCCCACCCATTCCTTTAAAAAACTCCTCCGTGCTTTTTAACACGCTTTTATTCCCTTTATGCCGAACTAATTCACAAATAATCGCTAAAATAAAAGATACAATCGTGGCGACTTCTACGCTAATATTAATCGCCGATCCTGTTCCTATTTGTATTCCATAGGCAATGAGCAACAAGATAATCGGAAAAATTGGTAAAATGGCATAAACAAATTTATATAATTTTCCACCTGTAACATTAGGTTGCTTCTCAGACATCTCTTCTGATTCAATCTTCCCTTCACTCTCCTGAGCACTTTGTTCAAGCTTTTTATCCATCCGCTTTTGCCAAAAATAGTGCACAATCGCAATAAAAATCAGGGTCGGAATTGAAACTAGCGCATGATAATTAAAAACATACTCTGTTACCGTTAAACCACTAAATGCTTCTTGCTTAGCTAATTCTTCTGCAATCGCGACATTGTCACTTCCTAAAGGGGTTGGAACAATCGTTGCAGATGTTGCGATCACAGCTGCAGCTGAGAGCGATGACATTCCAGCTTTCCTTAAAACCGGATACAAAGTAGCTAGCAAAATAATCGCCAAATTAGAGGCACTAGGAATAACGAGAGACAATAGGTTACCTAAAAGAAACACAACTGGGACTAAAAAGTAAACCGACTTAATTTTGGAAATAGGTCTCGTTAATACATTTACTGTCACATCATTCGCGCCAATTTTAGACATATAGGCGGTATATCCACCTAACAAGAGAATAATAAATCCGGCAGCGTTTAAAGTACTTTTAAATTGATCCACTATGACTTGAATGGGATCTAACAAAAAAGACCCGGATGGTACAAAGTCTTTAATCGCAATTTCCTTCCCCATCCCAATGCTGATCAGGATTAAAATGATTCCCATTAAAAAAAGTGTAATCTTAATATCCATTTTCTTGATTAACATAAATATGACAACGGCAACAGAAATAATAGCGGATGCATACATGACAATATCAAGGTTCATTGTTCTTCCTCCTCTTGTTGCTCTGAAATGTGTTGTTAGTTAGGGACACAACGGGGCTTTCATCAGCCCCATTGTTAGGAATAACTTGTCAGATTTAATTACATTTCTCTAAACTTGTAAAAAACCACTCTTTAAACTCGGATTCATTAACATCAAGACAAACTTTAGCATTATTGGGTTTTCCTAGGTAACCCTTTAAATCTACAACTGTACAGCCACTTGTTAGGGTTCCAGTTAATTCAATATCAACGAATGTATCAGCTACCTGGAATATTTCCGGTTTTGATAAATAGGCAATGGCAAAAGCATCATACATTTTCAACCCCGTTTTCATGCTACCACCACGATATTTACTAAACAGTTGATAAGCCATATTCCCAGTTTCGTTCATATCCTTTAATTGTTCACTATCTTCTGGATAAATAAGCGCTTTTAAGCCAACATCGAGTCCTGCCATCACAATGGGTACACCACTATGGAAAACAATCTTTGCGGCTTCTGGGTCTGCATAGATATTAAATTCCGACATGACGCCGGCATTTCCTCTAGCCGTAGACCCTCCCATAAGCACAATTTCTTGAATGTTTTCCTTCACTTCAGGATAAACCTTAAATAACAAGGCAATATTCGTTAAGGGTCCAATCGGAACAAGGGTGATTGGTTCAGCACTGGTTGTAATAATCCGCCGCATCGCTTCTACTGCATTTTCTTTTAATAATAGGTCCTTGGTTGGCTCTTCGAAATCAAAACCATCCATACCCGTTGATCCATGAATACCACTTGCGTCAATTGGTGCTTTAATCAGTGGTCGATCGGCCCCTTTCGCAACAGGGATGTCTTTTTTAAAGAACTTAAGTAAACGAAGGGCATTATACGTTACTTTTTCGAGACTGACATTTCCCGCAACTGTCGTAATAAGTCGCACATCTAACTTCTCACTATATAGAGCGATCGCGATCGCAATTGCATCATCAATTCCAGGATCTGTGTCGATAATAATTGGCCTTTTTGTCATTTCGTTCTCCTCCTAAAATTAGTTATTGGTAAGAAAAGTTTTTACCTGTTCCTCAGTTGGCATTCCCGTTTGTGCCCCTAATTCCGTGATCGAGATTGCCGCAACAGCGCTACTAAAAATGCATGCTTCTCTTAAAGAAAGTCCCTTGCTTAGAGCCACTGCCAATCCGCCATTAAAAGCATCACCTGCACCAGTTGTATCCTTTACATCTACCTTAAAAGCTGGAACATCGATCCTTTTATCATTTTGATAAAAAGAAACACCCGACTCTCCTCTTGTCACAATTAACTTTTTCTGAAGTTCGTTTAAATCCCTGTTCTTCATTAAAAGTGTTTCTTCATGCTCATTTGGTGTCACATAATCAATCTGTCTGATCAGAGTATCCGGTAATTCTCTGATTGGCGCAGGATTCAAAATCACCTTTACATGATGTTCCTTAGCTATTTCGATTGCTCTTATAACGCTGTCTAAGGGAATTTCTAGTTGTAAAATAACGACATCACTGTTCGCAATCACTTCTCGCTTCGATTCAATAAAGTCTACGGTGACAGAGTCATTAGCTCCAGGAGTAACAATGATTCGGTTATCTTGGTCCGAAACAAGAATCGTAGCGGTTCCCGTCACAACATCGGTAACCGGTTCCACATTACTTACATTCACACCATTTTCTTCTAAATTGTGAAGTAGCTGTTTCCCAAAAGCATCTTGTCCAACACAACCAATCATGGAAGTGCGGGCCCCAAGTCTAGCTGCTGCGATCGCTTGATTAGCCCCTTTCCCTCCAGGATTCATTTGAAATTGTTGTCCAAGTAAAGTTTCACCTTTATTAGGAAGTTTATCTGTCATGGTGACCAAATCCATATTTATACTTCCGACCACCGTAATTTTAGGTTTAAAGGTCATAGTATGGATCCCTCCTTATGTTGATTGTCTTTCTACAAGCTGTACCCCAAGAACATGATATACACGATCAATAGCTGATTGACCTTCTATGAGTTCCACAAGCATAGTAGCGGCCCTTTCCCCTAGTTGATAGATCGGTTGGGCGATGGTTGTTAACTCAGGTATGGTTGCTTTTCCAAGTGAAATGCCATCAAAACCAATCACCGCAATATCCCTTGGGGTATGATATCCAAGTTGGTTAATAGCTTTAATTGCTCCAATCGCCATTGTATCATTTGCCGCGAAAATACCATCTACTTCTGGGTGGAAATGCAGAAGCTTTTTTGTGCCCTCAATGGCTGATTCCATGTTGTAATGTCCTTCCACCACATAGCTACTTTCAAACCAATCAACGGCACCTACCACATTCAGATACCCTTTATATCTCTCTGTTGCATTCAAAATATGGCTTGGTCCTTTAATGTGTCCAATCCTCTTTCGACTTTGATCTAGTAGAAATTGGGTTGCAATCTGTGCCCCTTTACTGTTGTCTACAATAACAGTAGGGATTTCTTTACTAATCTCCCGGTCAACACACACAACTGGAATTGAAAGCTTTTCAATTTGTTCTGCTTTTAAATTATTAGAAGAAACAATGATTCCATCCACATATTTCTGTAAAAGAACATCTAAATAATGTTGTTCTTTTACCTGATTATCATCTGTATTGCATAATATAATATTGTAACCCAATGTCGAGGCAACATCCTCAACAGCCCTAGCAAGTTCTGGAAAAAATGGATTCATGATGGTTGGCACCATTAAACCAATCGCCTTAGATTGTTTTTTAAACAAACTCCTTGCGACCTCATTTGGTTTATAATCTAGTGTTTTAATCGCCTGCTCTACCTTTTTCCGCGTTTCCACACTCACATAACCCTTATTATTTAAAACTCTGGATACAGTCGCAACCGAAACACCTGCATGTTTCGACACATCTTTAATAGAAGACAAAATGCCCACTCCATTTTCTGAAATAATAGGTAACCGGTTACACATATTGTAACGTGCCTATTTAAAAAAGTCAATGCAAAACAACAGCGATTTCAGAAAGTGTTCACACCCGAATCAGGTTATGGGACCATGTAAAATGTCACAGAAAACACATAGTAAAAGTGTCATCTCCAATGTAACATGATAAGTTTTTGTTCCATTAAATGACAGCCGAGATATTAAACAAAAGCCACCGTTAGTCTATGTACGCACACTAAAAACTTTAGTATCTCATTCTTAATCTAATAATAGACTAATAAAAATAAACTGCATACGTTAGATACAAAGCTTTTTAATATATGAATGGATGCCCTAACAGTTCTCAAACTGCTAGGGCACCATATAAATGTGTCCTTAATTTCATCGCTTCGGAGCTCGATACCCCGCATTCTCTGCCTCTTCTACTGAACAAAACCATTGGGCGACATTTTTGGTACGACTGTAATAAGTGCTTCCCGGAACATGATAGATACCATTTTGACTTCCTTTTATGTCACAACTAGCCGTTTCCGCAGGTGGGTCAGGGGTTTTTGCCGGTGCGGGAGTCGAATTTTCTTCTGCCTTTGGCTCAGAAGGCGTTTCTGTCTTCGTTTCCTCTTCTTCTTTTGGTTTCGTTTCTGTACTTGCCGGCTTCTCTTCTTTAGGCGCCTTCGCTAACTTTTCCGAATCCTTTTTTGGTGCAGGTGTTGAAGCAATTGATTTCTTGTCCTTGCTCTCTTTCTTTTCTTTGCTTTTCTCTTTTTCCTGCTTTTTCTCTGGATCATTAAATCCACTTTTTTGAACGTAATTTTTAATACTCCAAATGCCAAGTTCTTTATCTTTAGCTTTGTCTTGAGTCTTGTTGAAATCATCAAGGTATTTTGTATTATCTGAGGATTCTTCTAGCTTTGCTAACCCTTTTTCTATCAAAGTCTTATTATATAGAACATCCTCTATCCAAACATATGCGAGGAGTCTTCCATCCTTGTCCTTTTCCTGGTCATCAAACTCTAAGGTAACGGCTTTTTCTTCTAAACTTTTGGAGGTGAATTTAAATGCATCTGTTCCAAATGGTTGTTCACCTTTTTTTGAATGCTTTGCCTCTGGAACAGCCACAGAACTCAGTCTTACCTCTTCTTCTTTTCCATCTAGTTGAACGATGATCGTATTGCCATCAATAACTTTGGTTACATCAGCTTTGACACCTTCCACATCACTAGGTGGAGACCGTTCCGCTGGAATCGTAACATTGGCTGAGACGAATAATTGTTGATCATCATCTAATAAAGACCCAGCAAGGAGCTCACCTTCCTCCCCAATGACCTCTAATACTGCATCAGGCTGTTGATCTGCAAGTGAGACTTCTATCGCTTGCTCCCCTGGCTTTAATTCTTCAATCGGAACGGCATCCATCGAGAAGCCGCCATCTTTTATCGACACAGCTTGATCAAAACTTTCATCTTTATCATTTTGTAATGTAATAACTAACTCGGTAGCATCTGGAAGATTAGTTGTACCAGTAACCTCCAATTGATTATCCTTAACTGCACTTTGAATTTGCATTTCAGGTATGAACGTCTTCACTTCTTGCTCATCTGTAACGCTAGCCTCTTCTACATCATTCTCAAAAGAAGGTGAATTCAAGATAATCATAAAAAATGTAACAAAAGAAATAATAAACAATGCCAATGACGCCCCGGCCCCAATTGCTCCACTTTTAATGGAAAGACCTTTATTGCCAATTGCCCTAATTAATAATAAACCGACAAATATAAAAGTCGCAATCCCTCCAACAACCATTAGTATTCCAAAAAGAAGCCCAAATAAAATATCCATATCCATCCCCCAGTTCATACACTCTACAACTATAGTAGATTCCCTTATCTATTTTTCTTTATCTATCTCTATATAAATTTAATTACAAATAATGACAACGCTTCCATTTATTGGTAAAAAGAGGGAAGAGTTATAATTTATTAACCCTCCTCATTGAATTTTACTGTCCGCTTCAATCCCGACTGAACAAATCTCTTGTGTAGACCTTATCCTTTACTTCTTGCAAGTCTTCAGACAAGCGATTGGCAACAATCACATCAGAGATTTTCTTGAATTCCTCGAAATCATTGACTACTCTAGATTTATAGAAATCATCCTCAGATAGAGCTGGTTCATAAACAACGACTTCAATTCCTTTGGCTTTAATGCGTTTCATGATACCTTGGATGGCTGATTGCCGGAAATTATCTGAGTCAGTTTTCATTGTAAGTCTGTAGATCCCAACAATTTTAGGATTTCTGTTAATAATCCTATCGGCAATATGGTCTTTCCGAGTTCGATTGGCGTCCACAATAGCGGTCATAATAGTGTTGCGTACCGGGTTAACCTTTCATTTTGTATAACATTCATTTTAAAAAACTTCGTAGTTCATTCTTATTACATTGTCATGTATTAACGCTATCCACCTTAGCTGAGGATTTTAATCCTTTTTTTCTAGAGTTTATCTTGTCATAACAATAACTTAATCCTATTCCTAATATTATCCATTGTAAAATCATGAATCCAAAGTTATTTTGTGTTAAGGTCACTTCAAAAACTTGATAGATGATTATCCCTATAAAATAACAAGACACCAATATAATCATTGGGTTGTTACGTTCCTCCCAAAACGTTTTCCAAATAGCAAATAAGAATAGTAATAGAAATAGTAGACCAATTAAACCTACTTGTAATGCTATCTGAATATATAAGTTATGGCTGGTTAGAGTAGTTTGCAATAAATTGTTTGGTATAGTTCCAGAACCATATCCAAATAAGGGCTCCTGAGCTATAAAATCTAATAATAACTCCCATATTTGATTCCTTCCACTAAGTAAAGACTTTCCTGTATATTTTATAGAGAGATCATTAAGCTCAATAAACTTACCAAATTTATTAATATTAGGATACACAACTGTAATTAAAAATATTATCATTAACATTACTATAAAGTAACCATAGAAGAGAAGTCTATTTTGTGTTATTACTTTCCATAGTATATATGTAAGTATCCCGAATCCAACAGCTAACATAATTGATCGAGTTCCAGATAGGTATATCACTGAAATTGACATTATTAAAATCACAAAGATATATCTTTTATTTTTATTATAACCAACTAAATATAGTAAAGGAAAAAAAGCTAATAAATATGTGTAACCGCCAATTGTATTAGAATTAACTAATCCATTATTTAAAATTGAATATAATATTAGAAATGGAAAAACTATAAAGTAAATTGCACTAAATATTTTTGCTTGACCTGCTGTCCATTTGATATTAATTAGAAAAATTACTAGCATTAAAATTAATAAGTGGTGAATAATGATAAACAGTGTATCAATATTAAAAGTATTACCAATGTTTAATATATAAATTACTTCAAAAATTATAAAAGGTGTAATCAAAAGTAACTGCCTTTTATTAAAAGTAACAAAGAAGATAAGCCATAAAAAGATCATTGTGATTAAAATGGTGATTAATAAACGTGATAAAAGAGTGAAACTGTCTATAGTTGTCATTTTTGCTAATGGATATAGAAGCACAGTAAAAAAGATAATAATTGTAGTGAATCTATCTAATGAAACTCCCTTCATTAAATCACCTCCTAGTAATTTCTTAATGTACTTATTATTATAGTCTATTTTGTTAGCTATATCTCTTTGCTTTTTTCAAGACTATTAGGATTAATATAATATTTAGTAATGCACTTGAAAAGCCGAATAAGGCAATCGAAATCACATCATTTGTAAATATGAAATTACCTATTGCTAATGAAAGTATATTTATTATTAATGATAGAACTGTGTATTTAAGATGAAATGACTGCGCAGAAAGCACTGGCATTGAAATAATACTAGGTCTAGTTACAAATGTTAAAAATGATCTTAAAGCCAACCAACGAGAATATTCACCAGCCACTTTCCACTCCTCGCCAAATACAAAACTAAACAGCCACGGACCAAATAAAATTATTAATCCAAAAGGAATGATTCCAACGAAAAATAAAGAGATAGTAGCTTTTTTTATAAGATAATTTAAATTTTCCCCTTTGATCGCAGCCTCTGAAATTCTTGGATAAAATACATCCCCTACGGATTTACCGATTAGCTGAACTGGTAAACTTAATGCAGTACGACTTATCGTATAAAATCCAGCTGATGCCGGACCGAAAAAAGCTCCCAACATTAAAATAGGTATACTTTGCGTTGCCGCATTTAAAAATACTTGGGGAGATCTATAAATTGGAAAGTCCTTATATTTCTTCGCAAGATTCTTAATGAGTAATAGCTCTTTTTTAAAATTAACCTTTGGTAATTTTTCCTTTTCCTTATTAAATATAAACATTAAAAAAGCTTTCATACCATTACTAAAAGCTGTTAATGATATGAGCATCCAACCAAATGGATAGAATAAACCAAGTGCAACTTTACTCCCTTGAAATATTGTTGTATAAAATAACACTACTTTTGACGTTATTTTAAATTGTTTAGTACGAATTAACCATTGCTCTATTACTTGTAAGAGACCAGAGAAAAATATAACAATTGGAATAAAATATAGAAAGCTACTTATCTCGTCTATTCGAAATAGAGTTACCATTTCTTCACCAAAAAATATTATTAGAAGAGTGAAGATAATAGCGAAAATTAATGATATATATAGTGATAATCTGCCCAACCCTAAAGCGTCTTTTTTATTATCGGGTAAGACAATAGCAATAGGATATGTTAAAGCGGAAATTGGTATAATAAAACCAATAAACGCAATAAAGACACCCATTAAACCATATGCTTCTGGTCCATACAGTCTAGTAATAAGTGGAGAGGTAACTAAAGTAATTGCCTGCGCACCAGCAGTCCCTGTTACCATTATCGTTACTTGCTTTACAAATGACGAGTTTTTATAAGCATTTAATCTATTTTTTATATTCATTACTACTCCTTTAATAAGCCACTATAATAAATCTAATAAATGCAACTACAAATTTAAGATACTCAGAAAGTTTCTTTCACAATTTTTATTGTCTCTTAAAGGAAAACAATCTTCAATACGTTTTTCATATAACCTTGTATTCTTAAAATTATTATTAGAAATATTTATTACTTGTTTAACTAACTCCTCTTCATTTTTTAAAACTGGACCGAAACCTTGTTTTAAATAATCAAATTTTCGAATTCCTGAATGAGATTTAAAAAATTCCTCGTTATCAAATTGATAATATACAATCGGTTTATTCATATATGCAAAATCAAAGTAAATGCTTGAGTGATCTGTTATTAATAAAGCTGATTCCTTTAATAGTAACTGGATATCATTTTCTGCTGTATTATTAATCTTAATATTCTTTCCTGTTTTATTAAATAAATGTGAGTATTCTTTGAGTAAAGGATGTAAACATAAAACAAAAGATACATCATTATGATCTAAAAAGTCTATTAATTCTTTATTATTTAATAAAGCATTAATCTTTTTATAATAATTTGATTCTTTGAACTCCTTAGAATTAGAATATCTAAGAAACGTTCTCCAAGTAGGCATATACATTATCTGCTTTTTCGCTGAAAAATTCATTAAATTGTCAAATCTTGCTAAACCAAGATATTTTACTTCATTATTGTTGAAACCAAATTTTTCTTTTACTAATTTATATTCTAATGAGGCACCACATACAAATAAATCAATTCTAGATTTATTTTTATGGAGTGAAGGTAAATCATCTTTTATAATTCCATGTTTTAAATAAACATTTTTCGCTCTAGGCTTTACAATAAAATCCAACAATTTACAAGCATAAATATTTGGCATACATCCATTTCCAGCACCATGTGTCGATATATGTCTTTTAGCTAAAAAGTAGTATAAATAATGTTTAAAAGTTCCAAAGTAAATAACATTCTCAAATGATCCTACTTTCGATAAATCAGCTGAACTTCTATCAATAATGTAAAAACACTTAATTTTGCTATGTTTTTCCCTTATATATTTAAATAGATGATAACCATTATCTCTTGCCTCATTAAATCGTTCGCAAACTATCCAAATATCCTTATATTTTGAGTTGAATTGTAATAATTGTGATAATATAAACATTGGGATTGCATAGGTCAACAAGTAAAAGATACCTTGAAAGGCATTTTTCGAAAAAAACTTTTGCTTAATACTCATCTAATCGACTCCCAATTAAAAAATAGCATTTCTAAATAACTATTATCTCTGATATAATTTAATATAATCTTCAGATATACTCTTCCAATTAAACTGTTTAGATAGTTCAATACAGTTAACTGACATAGTATCATACTCATTAACTATCTTATGAATTGAATCAACAATAGAATTTATATTATACGGATCAACTGAATATCCGATCTTACCTTCTTCAAAAAAACCATCTATTCCTTGCCCACTTGAATATAGAACAGGGAGCCCTCTAGACATTGCTTCAATATAGGTAAGTCCAAATGTTTCTTTAATTGAGGGCATTATAAATATATCACTCTTGTCCATTATTGATGAAATATAACTTTTATCATTTATATAGCCGTGAAATACAGTATCTCTATAAATATTTAGTTTTTCACAAAGATTCTTGACTTCCTGTTCCATTGGACCATTTCCAATAATATTCAACTTTATGTTATAGCCTCTCTTAATAAGTTCATGACAAGAATAAACAACTGTTTTTATATTTTTATTTTTATTTAGCGTACCTATAAATAATAAAGTAAGATCAGTCGATTCCTTAATACTTTTCCTTTTGGCAAGATTATTGTGCCAATAATCAGATATACCATTTGGTATGACCAAACATTTATTTTTAATTTTTGATACCACCTGTGACGGTAATAATGAGAACATCTTCCTTTGATATGCATAAGAAATGAAGACAATAGATTCAGCATTTAACAATATCTTATACATCAAGGGCCTTAAATGAATGGCATACTTATAGAAATAATTTATATCCGTATTTCGGATATTCACAGTATATTTAACCTTATATTTTTTATAAAGCAAATATGCAGTGCCACCATCACTGAAAACAGTGTGTGCATGTATTACATCAGGTAAAACTTCACTCAGAATATTACACTCAATATCTTTCTTCTGTTTAGATATTTTTCTTATAAAAAAATATCTATCACTTTTCTTTAATATATTACTATACTCATACTTTACGGTTTCAAATGTCGACGGAAGTTGATTTTTACCAAATTGAACTTTTTCTCTAATTGGTATATAAATAATTTGATTAATATTTTTAAAAGACAAACTTTTAACTAAATTATTATAAAGTTTATTTCCTATATAGTATGAGCAAATGTGTAATACTCTCATATTTCTTCTCCCTACACAGATTATATTTAAAACTATTTATCATAAAAAAATCTAAAGAAACTGTAATTTCCATTTTGCCAAGATACAAAAAAGCAATATTTCAATATAAACTCCTTCTGTTTTTTAGCCTGATTGCTTTTCTCCGGTACTTCTATTTTTCCCCAGGTATACCATGGAAATCACTTTTCGAAAGTTCCGTGTGGGATACTCCATCTAGTAATCGCCAAAAAGCTGCACTAACAGCAATACTAATTTCATTATTTCTAACAAGCTAAAATTTCGAGAAGATGAAATTGCGCGGAACTTTGTTAACCATCTCTTATATGATCTATCGGAATTTTAATATTCTAAGTATTGTTTTGTCATTTTCTTTAACTCTGTGACTTTTCGAGGTTAGAGAAGGTAGAGTCTCTTTTAAGTATACTCCTTAATCACCTTCTCATTGCCCCTGTATGATAATATCCGTATAGATGGGGCAATGCTTAATGCACTCCCACTATAAACCGGGAATACTATCTATACTAACCGTACTTTTTATAACCTCCAATAACTATATCCACGTTCTATAATCTGATCTTTATCCAAAATACTTTTAACATCAACAATTACCTTCTCTTCATTCGAAAAATCACCGAATAACTCATCTATCTTCTCTAATGTCATATCCTTAAACATACTATGACCAACGGCAAATACTACACAATCCGCATTATCTACCATATCCAATGGAACTAGATCAACCTCATACTCACGTTTTGCATCTATTGGATCCGCGTATGGATCAACTACAACTGGATCAATGCCATATTCATTTAAACGTTTAATAATATCATCTACTTTGGAATTACGGGTGTCGGGGCAATTTTCTTTAAAAGTTATACCTAATATTACAACCTTTGCTTTCTTAACTACCTTATTAGAATGGATTAATTTCTTAATAATAGTGTCAGCAACAAATTCTCCCATTCCATCATTAATTTTCCTACCTGATAAAATTATTTGTGAATGGTAACCAAGTTTTTCTGCTTCATAAATAAAATAGTACGGATCGACTCCTATACAGTGTCCTCCGACCAATCCGGGATGAAATTTAAGTGAATTCCACTTTGTATTCATTGCTTCTACGACATCTTGTGTATCAATTCCCATACGATCAAATACAATTGCGAGTTCATTCATAAAAGCAATGTTAATATCCCGTTGGCTATTCTCTACTACCTTAGCCGCTTCGGCAACTTTAATCGATGTAGCTCGATGGACACCAACTTCAACAACCAGTTCATAAACCTTAGCAATCTCTTCTAATGAATCATTATCTATACCAGATACAATTTTAACTATATTTTCTAAACGGTTTACTTTATCCCCTGGATTTATCCGTTCTGGAGAGTATCCAACTTTAAAGTCACGTCCACATTTTAGTCCAGATTCCTTTTCAAGTATAGGAATACAAATATCCTCTGTAACGCCAGGGTAAACTGTAGATTCATATACCACAAACGACCCTTTTGTTAAATTTTGTCCAAGAGTCTTACTTACCCCTTCTATAGGACTTAAGTTAGGAGTTTTATCTGCGTTTACTGGCGTTGGAACAGCAACAATATGAAACTTTGCTTCTTTCAATTTAGTTGCATTAGAAGTAAAATCAACTGTTGTTTGCCGTATAACTTCATCACCTACTTCATTTGTAGGATCTATCCCATTATTATATTGATCAATTTTATGAGTATTTAAGTCAAAGCCAATTACATCCACCGTTTCGGCAAATGCAACTGCAATCGGCATACCGACATAGCCAAGTCCTACTACCGCTATTTTTTCCTCTTTATTAACTAGTTTTTCGTACATGCTCATTTACTTTTTTCCCACTTTCGTCAACAATTTTAATAATTTCTATTAATTTATTCGTTAAAAGTCTAAAGTCAAAATATTTTGCAGCTTCCCTAGCATTTTTCCCTTTTTGTAAAGTTTCTTGTTCATCATCACATGAATTGAGAACAGCCTTTGCGATTTCCTCTGCGTTTTGAATAGGTGCACTAACCCCACAATTAAATTTCTCACAAATACTATAACCAGTTGAGTATGTCTGAACAATACATTTACCGGCTGTTAAGTATTCGAAAAATTTATTTTGACTTTGTCCATATTTATCTAATGAGGTACTTTCATTATGAAGAATATTTATATAAGAACTTTTTAAGATATAAGGTATATATTTTTTTTCCACACGTCCTTTAAAGATTACATTGTTTATATTTTCATCAATACAACGCTGCTTAAGAACATCTTCTTCATTACCAGATCCATATATCAAAAATCTAATTTCTTTTCTACCTTGTTCTTGTATTATTTTTGCAGCATCCACTAACAAACCCAGATTATTAACCTTCCTTATTGATCCAGTATAAACAATGTTCTTATAATCCTTATTTCCTAAATCTTGATCAACTAACTTGCTTTCCCGACTATTTTTATCAAATGTGTCTATTACAACTCCGTTACTTATATACTTAATCTTGGATAAATCAACTTCTTTTTCCCATCCTTGATGAACGATATAGTCCTTTCCACCTTCCCAAGTCATAATAACGGAGTCTGCTTTCTTATATATCCATTTTTCTCCATGATATAGTGACTTAGCAATTAAACTATTTTTTTTCAATGCACCATAAGCAACAAGGCTTTCTGGCCACAAATCTCTAACCTCACAAATACATGGTATCTTGAATTCTTTTGCTAATCTTATCCCCGCTAACATAGTTAGTGGATGCACACTAGAAGCAAGTATTACATCAGGTTTCCCGTGAATCTTTGCGAATTCTTTAGCTACTGGGAATAGATTTCTATAAAAAGCTATCATATTTTTTATCCTAGTTTTCCCATTACCTTGATAAGAAGGTGTTTTTACAAAAACAAATGGGATGCCATTAACCTCATCTTTAACATACAACTGAATGCCTGTATCAATATTTTCATTCATATTATGAAAAGTGGAGGCACAAAAAATTGTTGCGGTATAGCCATTATCAATTAAGTTTTCTGCAAACCAATAGTGTCTCCCAGCACAGTCTTTGAACATATTGGTCGCATAATGATTCCATATCCAAACATTTTTCTTCATTCCTCTATACTCTCCTAGCCGGTACACCTATATATGTGCCAGATTCAGTTATATCCTTAACTACCACAGCACCTGCACCAATTTCACAATCATTCGTAATCGACAAATTGTTACTTACGATACTGCCTATCCCCATCCAAGATCTAGTTCCAACATTTACATTACCCGCTAAATGAACTCCTGGTGAAATATGAACAAAATCCATTACACAATTATCATGGTCTATCGAAGAACCAGTATTGAGAATACAACCTTTACCTATTTTAGTACAGCTATTAATAATCGCTCCAGGCATTATAACTGTTCCCTCTCCTACCACCACTTGCTGTGCAACTACTGCATCAGGATGAATTAGTGTTGGAATAGTAGCTCCCTCTTCCTCTAATAAATTATAGATTTTTTGCCGTATACAATTATTACCTATACCTACAAATATTTCATATTCATCTATATATTTGGAAACATTTTGAGAAGTTCCAATTACTTTTAACCCCATTGAGGATTTGATTTTTTCGTCATCATCTAAAAAAGCAATGCTTTGCCATTTATTCATTTTCATCGCTATGTCAGAAACGACTTTTCCATGCCCGCTTGCTCCGATAATTAGCAGTCTTTCCTTCATATCTCAATTCTTTCCTTTTTGTTTCCTTTAAAAGGTTCCATTGTTGCTGAAGATTCCGAACTAATACCTTCCCTCACAAATACTTTCATTATAGTTAGAAATATAATTTTCCAGTCTCCAAATATACTTACATTATCAACATACTTAACATCTAGTTTGAACTTTTCTTCCCAAGTAATTGCATTTCTACCACTCACCTGGGCCAAACCTGAGAGACCTGGACGAACTTCATGGCGTCTTTTTTGATCTTCGTTATACAGTGGCAGATATTGCACTAATAATGGTCTCGGACCAATAATGGACATGTCACCTTTTAATATATTGAAGAGTTCCGGTAGTTCATCAAGTGATGTAGAACGTAGCAATTTTCCAAATCTCGTTAACCTTACACTATCAGATAATAAATTCCCATTCTCATCCTTTTCATCTGTCATTGTCCTAAACTTATACATCATAAAGATTTGCTCATTTAGTCCTGGTCTTTCCTGTTTAAAAAATATAGGACCTCCAAGCTTAAGCTTAACAAGAACAGCAACTACTAATAAAATCGGACTGAGAATTATGATAGCTACTAACGATAAAATAAAATCCATTGGTCTTTTTACAAAACGCCTATAAACTCCCTCTCGCCCAGTCTTTTGGGAAGGAGGATTTATATTAGGTTTAGTTTCTATTTTCATTTTACTTCCACAATCCTTTAATAATCGTTATAACTCTATTCAAGTCCTTATCTGTCATCTTCGTATCAGAAGGCAAACATACCCCATTCTCAAACAATTTCTCAGACACATTACCACCTATGTAGTTATACTTCTCAAAGAATGGTTGCATATGCATTGGCTTCCATACAGGTCTTGATTCGATATTTTCTCTTTCAAGAGCCTCCATTACGTCAAAAGGTCTGATAGAGCCAGTCAACATCATGCTGCTTAACCAGTAATTCGGTTCATTCCATGCGTTACTTGGCATGAACTTAATACCCTCAAGATTACCAAGTTCCTGTTTATAGTACTCAAAAATATATCTTTTCTTCTCAACTCTTTGATCTAATACTTTCAACTGTCCTCTGCCAATTCCCGCTACCACATTACTCATTCGGTAGTTAAAACCAAGTTCGCTATGTTGATAGTGCTTTGCTTGATCCCGACTTTGTGTTGCCCAAAACCTTGCTTTTGCAATTTTCCCTTCATTATCCGAAACAAGCATCCCCCCACCAGAAGTCGTGATTATTTTATTTCCGTTGAAAGAGAAGATTCCATAATCTCCAAAAGTCCCAGTATGTTTTCCCTTATAATATGTACCTAAAGATTCTGCAGCATCTTCGATTAATGTCACATTATGTTTTTTACAAAGTTCAACAATCCTATCCATATCAGCAGATAAACCATAAAGGTGGACAACAATAACTGCTTTTACTTGTAGATATTTCTCAAATGCCTCCTCTAATGCATCTGGAGACATATTCCAAGTTTCTTCATCGCTATCGATAAATACTGGAATCGCATTTTGATAGATAATGGGATTGGCTGTGGCTGAAAAGGTAAGAGATGGACAGAATACGACATCTCCTTCACCTACACCTGCGGCTTTTAGTGCCAAATGAATCGCAGCTGTTCCTGAAGATAAAGCTGCCGCTGATTTCGAACCCACCTTGGCAGCAAGTTCTGTTTCAAATTGATTTACATTTTCACCAAGGGGGGCAATCCAATTTGTATCAAAGGCTTCTTTTATGTATTCCATTTCGTAACCCTCGTCACTCATATGTGGCGAGGAAAGAAATAATCTTTCCCTCACTTTAGTAGATTCCATTTTCCTACTTCCTTTCTAGATGTATTCACCTTTTAATCCTGTTAGAGGTAACTAATGTTTCACCAAGCATCACCGATAAAGGAGCCTTTATCACACATTGTCATTAAATACAAAAAAGGTTACCCTTCTATTTTACTAATTTCGCATATACTCATTTTTAAAATTCTCATTAATGACTATTGCCCACTTTTACTTCCTTTGTTACCTTCCAATTCGCTGTTGCTAGTACGGTATCTCGTGTTTCTTCTATATTTAAATGTTCAAAGCTTTCTATAATCTCGAATAACTCTGTTTTCTCCATCGGTTCTGCTTTCCCAATATGTATCTTTGGGAAAACTTGTTCTTTCTGTACTTCATTCTCATTAAGTAGTTCTTCATACATTTTCTCGCCGGGACGAATGCCACTATATTCCACACCGATTTCTTCTAATGTATATCCAGATAAAGTAATTAAGTTTTTGGCAAGATCAGCGATTTTGACTGGTTCACCCATATCTAAAACGAAGACTTCGCCACCGCGGGCTAAGACACCTGCTTGGATGACAAGACGGGAAGCTTCTGGGATTGTCATAAAATATCTGGTCATATCTGGATGTGTCACCGTCACAGGTCCACCTGATTCTATTTGCTTTTTGAACAATGGAATGACACTACCGCGACTGCCCAATACATTTCCAAAACGAACGGCAACAAATTTCGTTTGGCTTTCTTTGGCTAAGTTTTGAATCACCATTTCCGCAATCCGCTTGGTTGCCCCCATCACATTTGGTGGGTTAACAGCTTTGTCTGTTGAAACCAATACAAATGTGTGAATGCCGAATGTGTCACAAGCTTCTGCCACGTTTTTTGTGCCAAACACATTGTTCTTCACTGCTTCCCTTGGGTTATATTCCATTAATGGTACATGCTTGTGGGCTGCAGCGTGATAGACAACATCGGGTTGATAGTCATTCATTATTTCAAAGATGCGTGTACGGTCTTGCACATCGGCAATGATCGGAATAATCTCAATTTCTTGACTATATTGTTTTTTCAGTTCCATATCAATCGAGTAAATACTGAATTCACCATGCCCTAATAATAATAGCTTTTTCGGAGCGAAGTGGCAGATTTGCCGGCAAATTTCCGACCCAATTGAGCCACCGGCACCAGTCACTAATACGGTTGAGCCTGTGATTGACTCTGAAATTTGGCTACTATCCAATTTCACTGGTTCGCGCCCTAGTAAGTCTTCTACCTCAACATTGCGGATCGCACTGACCGAAACTTTCCCTGTCATCACATCTTCGATCAGCGGCATAATTTTTACATTAGCATCTGTTTGTGCGCAGATTTCGTAAATTCGCCTAATTTCTTTTTTCGATAAAGAAGGAATCGCAATAATAATATCTTCAATGTCTCTTTTCTCGACAATATCGGGAATTTGCTCAATCGTTCCACACACGGTTAAGTTAAAAATCTCTAACTTGTATTTTGTTAGATCGTCATCCGCAAAGGCGACTGGTATTTGCTCTCCATCTTCATGGTGAAGCAACTGCCTGGCAACCGTTGTCCCAGCAGAACCAGCACCAACGATTAAAGTATTTCTCTTTTCTGCTTTTGATTTGTTTAAACGATCGCGCACCATTCGCCATGAAAAACGTGAACCTCCAATTAACAAAATATGCAGCATCCAAGTGATAAACAGCACACGCCAATAGACATGACCAACACCAATAAATTGTGCAACAGCTGCGGTTAAGATCGAAAATGTTACGGCCTTGGCAATACTAAGCAATTCTCCAACACTAGCATACTCCCAAACTTTGTTATACAGACGATAAAGAAAAGCGAATAAATGATGGCTTGCGAGTAGGATAAGTGAACTCATTAGTAAAAGTTTCGACGTATAAAAGTTTGAAAATGGGTGCAGGAGGAAATAGCCAATATAAATCGAAAACAATACAATGGCAGAATCCAACAAAACCAATAACGATAGACGTTTTGGATAAGTCACTAGGCATCCCTTCTTTCTCAATTAATAGATTTATGTATACTTAAGCTTATTTTCACTAGCTAACGAAAGATCATGTACACACACGACCTTTCGTTAAATAATGAAACGTTAAAGAGCAAAGGCTAAGACGCGCAGTACCGACGGCAAGGTCAAAATGCACCATCCTGTTGCTTTGCCTGCACTAGTACATCCGTGTACGTCGTCTTGTTAGCCTAAAACACGGGCATCTAACCCGCCCTCACATTATCCTCTTGACAACGAATGTGTCTAAGGTAGGGGCTTTTCCCTCCCACAGGATAACCGAGTGCCTCCGTTGATAACGGATTGGAGACATAACCGGCATTTCACCCGTATATAGGCCTAGTTCCTTCGGGTTGCTCACTATATGAGTATAGGTAATCACAAAAAAACTTTTTATAAGGATGAACGGCTAAAGGCGCACCGTCCTGGCGCAACGCCGTTCTGACCAACATCCTGTTGGCCTAAAAAAGGCCTAGGAATTTTTTCTTTTTGATTTGTTTGGGAATATCACGATCAATATCTTGTCCATCTAGTATGACTTCTGCGTTTTGCAGGAATAGCTCGACATAGTCAAGACCGTATTTTGTTTCCACTAAATCAACTGCTTCCGCCATTTTAAATCCTCTTGTCGTAGTGTTATGAGCATCTGAGGCTAAGAAATGAGTTAAATTATTTTCGATTAAGTCAAAGCTAAACTTTTGAATTTTTTTACCGAAGTAACCAGTGAGACTTCCCGCCGTAACTTGGGAAGCAGCTCCATTTTTCACTAACTGATAGAGTTTGTTTGGATGTTCGATTAATTCCGTGTTTCGTTCTGGGTGGACAATCACTGGAATTAATCCTTTCATCTGGATGTCAAAGCATAGTTGCTCAGTGTAACGTGGAACATGGTTGGTTGGAAGTTCAATAAATAAATAGTGAGAGGTATCCCCTAGCCTAAGGATCTCTCCAGCTTCATAATCCTCCATGATCTCCCCATAAATTCGATTCTCCTGACCTGGTAAAATCTCAAGGTCAATCTGTTCTGCTTGCAAATACTCATTTAACTCTTTTACTTTCACCATAATATCTGCTTTTGTATTCAAAAAATGACCATTCATATGATGTGGTGTTGCAATAATTGTATGGATCCCTTCACTGACTGCCTGTTTCGCCATTAATAAGCTATCTGTATAATGGCTCGCACCGTCGTCTACGCCAGGAAGTATATGGCAATGGATATCAATCATTTACCTCTTCTCCCTTCCATTAAAAGTAAATGTACTCTTTCTTTCAGCATATCCTCTAACTGAAAGAAATAAAGCATAAAGCGTAACAGCCTTTATCAGGCTCATGACTACTCGCTATTTTCACGAATAAAACGAGATTATCAAGGTGCTAGTGCCCTTTTTCCTCCACTTAGACTTCTTTGGAAGTATATCAGAGTTCTACGAACGGTTGCACCGGGATAAAGGATCGATTTTCTGGAATGATCGAATCTAAGAAAGAGGAATCAAGTACTTTTTTAGGATGATGTAAAAACCAACAGTAAAACTCAATAGTCCAAAACAACTGATACGGTTATTTTGGACTAATCGTTTTATGGATGTAAAACCTTTTTCCGAGAAAAAAATACTAGTTTTTTATTATCGAGTTGCTTTCTTCCTAGTAGTCTCTTTCTTCTTAATTCGTTCCATAATAATAGTAGTAATCGGTTTTTTCCATTTTTTTATTATTTAAGACAACCCCTAGTATTTTCGCTTGTGCAGCTGCTAGAAGTTCCTTTGTTTTTTGAGCGGATTCGAGCTCTGTTTTGCCACTTGCCACGACTAGAACGGTTCCGTCACATTTATTCGCCAAAATTTGCGCATCTGTGACAGCTAAGACAGGAGGGGTATCAAAAATAATCAGATCATATTGCTCTTTTGCTCCTTCAAAGAAAAGTTGCATCCCTTTCGATCCAAGCAATTCAGCCGGATTTGGGGGAATGGGGCCAGATGGCAATACATGTAGATTTTCCACATCCGTAGACCGGGCCGCCTCTTCTAATACTACCTGACGAGTGAGAACATTCGTTAATCCAATCGTATTGGTAATACCAAATGTATAATGCACAGTTGGCTTTCGCATATCCGCATCGACAATCAATACCCTTTTCCCTTGTTGCGCAAACACAACGGCTAAATTGGCGGTCGTTGTTGATTTTCCTTCTGCTGGTCCAGATGATGTCACCATTAAGGTGCTGATTTCTTCATCAACTGCAGAAAACTCAATATTCGTCCGAATCGTCCGATATTGCTCCGAGATTGGTGACTTTGGATTGGCCTTCGCGACTAATTTACGTCGTCCCGATTGCGGGGTTAGATCTTGTTTAGCCAACTTGCTCACTCCTTACTCTAGCATTGCGACTATTCCCTACTTTTCTTTGAATCTTCTGATCTTCAATATTGGCAACAGCCCCAAGCATCGGTAATTCTAGCAACTTTTCAATATCTTCAGCTGTTTTAACCGTATTATCAAGATATTCAAGTAAAAAGGCTAGTCCCACGCCAAGCATCAAGCCAACAACAGCAGCAATCGCAATATTTAGTAGTGGCTGCGGCTTAACCGGCGAAGCCGTTGGTCCTACTTCTGCTTTGGTTAGAATGTTCACGTTATCAACATTCATAAGACCGACGATGTCCTTTTCAAATACTTCTGCGACTTTATTCGCAATCGCAGCAGCTTGATTCGGATCCGGATCTTGTACAGTAATATCGACAACTTGCGAGTCCTTCGCACTTTGCACAGTAATATTATTTTTCAATTGATTAACGGACATGCCAAGGTCTAGGTCCGCAATTACCTTATCCAGAATTCTTGGCGTTGTGATGATGACATTATATGTATTAATCAATTGCAAATTGGTTTGGATTTCCGATACATTATTGACTGGTTGCTCATCTTTGGATTGATTCACTAATAATTGCGTTGAAGATTGATAGATGGGTGTAAGCACAAAAAAACTGATCGCTCCACTTAGGACCATTGCCACTACTGTAATCAGTATAATCAAGGTCATTCTCTTACGTAGAGTCTGCATCAGCTCTTTTAAACTGATTGTTTCTTCCATAATATCCTCCCTGGATGATTGTCGACTATTCTATTAACGTGTATTATTATAGCATAGTATGTAAGTTTTTGAACTGGTATTTTTTCATGTTTTCTTAGAATCTTTTGCCAGGATATGCAATGAATCTAGTATGTTTGTCTTAGGAGGGTATCAAAACGATGCGAAATTTGTTGACAGCCATTATAGTTTTGGCTTGTCTGGTTTTTCTTGGTTCAGGTTATTTGTACTGGAAAGATCGGACTGGGGTGGTCGCTTCTGAAGTTGATTCGACCCCGAAAAAAGATGATCATTCAGAAGCAACTGATAAGGAAAAGAAAGAAAAGGATGTGGACACTAAGGTTGTGGAGTTGGCTAGCAACTGGCCTGAAGAGGCACAGGCCGACTTAGAGAAAGCGATTGAAAACGAGGAAGCCTATCCGATCGCTATTGTTGGTTCACTTGCGTTAGGCGGCGAGGATGGCTGGGCTGCTATGTTGAAAAAGGCATTAGAGGAAAGCTATGGGGATGATGTCGTCGATGTAAAGCTTTTTGAATATGACCTAACCTCAACAGAGTTTATTGACGAGGAAAAATATGAGGATGTTGTCGATTTTTCACCTAAATTGGTATTATTCGAGCCATTTATTTTAAATGACAACGGTGTTGTCGATGTTGGTGAGAACCACGACAATCTTGATACATTCCTCGATGAACTATCAGACGCAGTCGTCCTTTTACAACCAGCTCGTCCTATTCCTGATTCCAGTATTTACCCGATGCAGGTTCAGGATTTGGAAAGGTATGCGGACACACATGATATTCCTTATCTTGACCACTGGGAAAACTGGCCAGAGGATGCTTCTGATTATGTGGTGAATGGGGAGAGCGCTCCAAATGAAAAAGGTCATGAAGTCTGGTTTGAGTATTTGCAGGAATATTTTATTGCGGAATAATGGATATGGTTCTGCAGGATAATGTGTGAATTTTACAAGAAAAATCGCGACTGGACTTTCTACCCTAAGTGGAGAATCTGGTGGCGATTTTTTATGCGGGCATTTCGATATTTTATTTTTACTTATTTGAAAAAATCCTCGTTTATACTAGATTGTTTGTACAATCTAATTGGCCACTTCCCCGTAGTATATAGTAAGGTCGGCCGGCCTTTACTAAAAGAGGGGAGATATGTATATGTGTTATCATGACGATAATGATTTTGTAGGTGGCGTTGAGGATAGACGGCGGAGAAGACGACGTGTCATCGTATGTAAGTGCCGTGAAGTTAATGTTGGTGGCGTAGGAGATCGAGAACCTGATAACGGTTGTCATTGTCATAAATGTTGTAGACGTCGTGAAGAGGCAGCTCGTCGCGACTGCTGTGACTATTAAAATTTGCGGGAAAGGCTCGTGCTAATCCACTGCTCGTGCCTTATGCTTATGTTATGAGCATGCCAAGCTGGATTCAATTTCTTCGTACAGAAATGGTATGACTTTTTGTCTCATGCACTCGAGCTTGTATGCGGACGGAATGCAATCTCGGAGGGAATTGGGGCGAGAGCCTTGTCTTGAAACCCACTCCTTGTCATGGACAAAAGCACTCGTTTTTAGGGCAATGGCTAAGGTACGACGTATTGCAAATGACTACATCCTGCCGCCTCATTTTCTATACGTCACAGAGCTATTCCGATCCACATTCCGTGGGTCGCCATCTTCATCCATCCCTGTTACTTCCCTTGCATGCAGACAATCGTTCACCATTTCCTGATTTAAACTCTTGCCATCGCTTCTGTCTTTTGTTGATCGTTCTTTTCCTGAGTGCAACTGGTGAGCCGGTTGCAAGCGGAAGATCAGTAGGGTTCTCTCCCCTACTGGTTTTTTTGTTTGGGCACAGGATCCGTTTCTAGAGGTGGGTGGCCCCATTACTATGAATGAAAAACCCATAATTGGAGGAGGAAACCCATTCTTGTGCGTGAGGGGCCCATTTTCTGAAGAACATACCCATTTCTATTGGGAAAAGCCCATTTATTTTAGGTGAAGCCCATAACTTACATGAGAACCCCATTACTCTCTGAAAGAAGTCGGATTGCGCACCTCAGTGGAAAGGCGAATAAAACTTCCCTAATAAGGAAGCAAATGGCACAGCCGGTTGCAACCAAATAGAGGGGCAAAGCCGTGATCCTCAGTTTTGCCCCATTTTATTTTATTCTTTTGCTTCTTCCAAATAGTCTAGGTTAATGAGTCCTTCAATATCATCACTTTCAATGTAGTCGGCTTCTTTACTAATTTCGGCCATTTCTTTGATGACTTGTTCATTGACGTCTGTGGTCACTTCTAAATGTTCGAAGGCTGCCTGTGTTTCCTCTGCATCCACTTCTTTACCGGTTAATTCTTTAATATGTTCGATAACAATTTCTTGTGCTTCTTCTGGATTTTCCCGGATAAACTCCACGGCTTTTTGATGGGCACGGAGATAGGCGTGAACAAGTTCGTCATTTTCAAGGAAATCGTCTCTAGCGACCACAACTGTGTTTGTGGAATCTTTCCCCCATGCAAAGTTTTCCCAGTCCAATAAGAGTTTTCCGTTTGCTTGTGTTTCAAGGATATATCCCCATGGTTCCTGTGTTGCAGCGGCATCAACCGATTCTTGGACAAATAGGGACGCTGTATCCGCAGGAGCTGCAGCATATAGTTCCACTGTTCCCCCATTTTCCTGTACATTCAGGTCGACTTCCTGAAGTGCTTTACGCAGCATCACATCTTGCGTGCTTCCGATAACTGGGATGGCTACTCTTTTTCCATCAAGGTCGGCTAATGTCTCGACCCCACTATTTTCTCCAGCTACTAGAACCGCTCCCCCATTGACAGCACCTGACACAATATGGTGCTGAGGATTTTTCACATAGAAATTAATTGCCGGTCCGGGACCGACTGTACCAATATCAATCGCTTTCGTGGTCATGGCTTCCATAAAGAGACCACCATTGCTGACGGTCTTTGTCTCAATCTTCGTATTCTCGCCAAGCTCCTCTTGAAAAAATCCTTTATCCAAACCAACAATCGTCGCAACATGTGTAAGGTTTGGAAAATAGCCGATCTTCACAGTATCGCTTTTCCCATTTCCGCAACCCGCTAAGACGATTACTAGTAATAAACCTATCCATAATTTTTTCATTACATTTCTCCTCTTTTTCCAATGACATTCGTATTTTAATGGGAATTCGCTAGGAAACCCATTCTTATGGGAAAGAACTCATTTATGTGGCATGAAACCCATTTTTCTTGGATGGGGCCCATTCTCGTGCCGAGAAACCCATTCCTCATATGAAGAAGCCCATTCTTCCTTAAAACAAACCCATTTATTTGCAGGGAAGCCCATAAACTCATTCACCTTGGCTTCTTGGGAAACAAGCCCATTTCGTGAATATGAAACCCATTCCTTAGGGTATAGGCCCATACCTATGCTGAGAAACCCATTCCCTTGAAAAGGAGCCCCATTTCTCATGATAATAACCCATATGACAAAATTAAACGCCTTCCTGGCCCAAGGAAACTAACATAGATCTCTTGCCTATACTGAGCTTCCTCCAAAAATTAAGCGACGCCCCATTTAGTTTGGACAGAACGTTCCAAACGAGTGAAGAAGATTTGATCAATGATTGTGCCGATGACGGCGATCACGATCATGACGGAAATGACTAAGTCCATTTGTCCTAGTGAGCGCCCTGTTTCCAGTAGTTGACCAAGCCCGCCTCCTGCACCAAGTAATTCTCCGGCCATTAACGCGCGCCAAGAGAATGCCCAGGCGATTCGTAAGCCTGATAATAAGTGTGGGACAGATGCGGGTAAAATGACGGTGCGGATAAAGTGAAAACCGCTTGAGCCAAATGTTTTCGCTACTCTTTGATACAATTGAGGGACATTTTTAAAGCCGCTCGTCGCACTTGTTGTCATGGTCCAAGTGGCCCCAATGGTGACGATAAATAAGATTGCCATATCATTTAAACCAAACCAGATAATTGCCAATGGGAACCAGACGATACTTGGAATCGATTGTAAGGCTGTGACAAGGAAACCAAGTGTATCCTCAACTAATTTATAACGCCAAATGAGATACCCCATTATTAAGCCGAGTACAATCGCAATTGAAAACCCGATTAACAGCCTGCTAAGACTTTTACCGACGGCGACCAAAATTTGTCCATTGATAATGCCATTGAACAAGGTCTCAAATACTTGGATTAATGATGGGAACATGAAATCTGGAAGTCCCGATAATCTAGATGTGGCTTCCCATATCGCCGCTATGATCACGATGAAACTGATTCGCCGAAAAGCGATAGTCATCTCCCATCTCCTCCTTCAACACTTTTTCAATTTCATTTTGCAAGATATTCAGTACACGCTGTTCCGTATGGAGGGTGACGCTATCCGGCATGATCCCATCCTTAGTGACAGGTACTTCAATTAATTCCTTTACCCGTCCTGGACGTGTGGCCATGACGACGATTTTTTCCGATAATTGGACAGCCTCCCGAATATTATGGGTGACAAAAATTATCGTCACTTTCGTCTCTCGCCAGATTTCCAATAGCTCGCGATGTAGCACCATCCGCGTTTGTTCATCTAAAGCGGAGAAGGGTTCATCCATTAGTAGGACCTCTGGTTCCATCACAAGTGCTCGCGCAATGGACACCCTTTGTTTCATTCCTCCAGAAAGCTGATGCGGATAGGAATCCACATATCGGCTTAAGTGCACCATTTTTAATATATTTCGTGCACGCTCTTCCGCTTCTTGTTTGGACATCTTTTTTAATAACAGGCCATAGGTAACATTTTCCAAAACAGTCAGCCACGGGAATAAGCCTGATTCTTGAAACACCACAACCCGCTCCGGACTCGGTTTTTCAATTTTTTTACCAAGGACCTCAATTCTTCCTTTGTCTGGTTGATCTAACCCTGCAATCAAATAAAGCAAGGTTGATTTTCCACAACCAGATGGCCCTACAATTGAAACGAAATCCCCTTTATCAACTTGTAAATCAATAGAATCTAAGACTAGCAAGCTCTCATTCTGTTTATTCGTAAAATTTTTCTCAATACCTTCTAAACTGAGATACATCCCTTCACCTCCATACATTATTAAACCTAGTGTTTTACTATATTTTACTTTTAAAAAAGAAGGGGGACAGGCCCCCATTAAAATTGAAATAAATCACTTGATAAATAGCGTTCGCCAGAATCTGGTGCAATGCATACAACCGTTTGATCTGGTGATAGTCGCTTGGCTACTTGCAATGCTGCAAACACGGACGCTCCACTGGAAGGTCCCAGTAGTAAGCCCTCTTTCGCTGCCAAATTCCTTGTCGTTTCATAAGCTTCTTCATCTTTAATTTTTAAAATCTCGTCATAAATCTCTGTATTCAAGATCGGCGGAATGAAGCCTGGACTTGTGCCCACCAGCTTATGTTTGCCCGGCTCACCGCCGGATAAAACGGGAGATCCCGCCGGTTCTACAACATGGACGGTGATATTGGGATTATATGCCTTTAACGCCTCACCCGTGCCTGTAATCGTTCCACCTGTTCCCGCTGTACAGACGAAGGCGCCTAACTTTTTACCGTTGTCTTCCATAGCGGCAATAATTTCCTGGGCCGTCGTTTTCCTATGAATATCCGCATTCGCCTCATTCTCAAACTGCATCGGAATGAAACTATCTGTGATACCTTCCGCTAATTCCTCCGCCTTACGAATACAGCCCGGCATCTTTTCAGCACTTGGCGTAAGTATAACCTCCGCCCCGTATGCCTTTAAAATATTGATCCGCTCCAAAGTCGATGAGTCCGGCATGACAATAATCGTCCGATATCCCTTTGCCGCGGCATTCATCGCCAAACCAATCCCGGTATTCCCAGATGTCGGTTCAATAATCGTGGCCCCTTTCTTTAGCAGTCCTGCCCGCTCAGCCTCTATAATCATATTATAGGCAGCCCGATCCTTTACACTTCGACTTGGGTTAAAATATTCAAGCTTCACCAACACCTCAGCACCCTCTGGGTCATTCAAGCGATTTAAACGTACAAGTGGCGTATCCCCCACCAAATCAGCAATTGACTTTACCTTTCTCAACATCCTAAATACCTCCCTGATCATCGAAAAAATGATTCTCTGATCAAACTCCTTACATTTATAAAATTAAAAATGAATGTCCTCTCTCCTCTTTTCAAGAGATTGACGTCGTTTTTTAATAAGAATTAATAACTGATAATACATACCAAAATACAATGAATTAAGTCAATCGTCAAGCTTTATTTTTACAATTTTTAAATTAGGCACTGGGGTAAGAGGATTCATTTTTAATGGTTATGCTTGAAATGGAGGCCTAGATTGAGGAATATGGGGAACTTGACCTGAGTATGGGTTTCTCATGGTGTTTATGGGGCTCTTAGAAATAGAATGGGTTTCCCTGCTTCATTATGGGTTTCTCCGGTAAGTCATGGGTTTCTTAATCTGCAAATGAGGATCTTAACCTTGGTATGGGGTTCTCTTGAACTTAATGGGTTTCTTGAATAAATAATGGGCTTTTTCAACTTAGCCATGAGATTCTTCATGACTAAATGGGAGCTCCTTTTCACAAAGAACCTTTTTAATAACCAAAATGGAGCAATCGGCTTGGCGATTGCTTCGATTAAGGAATTATTTTTGAAATCCTCTATAATGATAGGTTGTACCTCTATTTTTTCCTGTTTTCTTCAGATTAGGGAATGTGTTTAATATTTTTTGCGCTTGGTAACGTGAGTGAAGATGAAGAAATTTTCGGCATTGTGCATTGGTGATGGAAGGTTTTATGAGTAGGAAGTAGTCCAGTAGTGCTTGGATATGCGCGCTTACGGAGGTTTGTTGGCATCTTGGACAGAGCCATTTTCCATATTTCCGCTCCATTGCTAGGTGGTCACACTGGGGACAACGAACTCCAGTCTGAATTTCTGCTTGTTTGATTGCTAATTTATTCATTAAATCGTAGTTAGCTGGTTTGTGCTGTTTGATTAGTTCGTTGCTTAGGGAGTTCATAATTTTCTTACTCATACAATTTTTATGAATATGCGTTTCATAGTGAGACATCCTTAGATAAAGTTGGTTACTAGTAAAGATATGCTGATAATGTTCGGGGTTGCCATTGATTTTGAGAATGGTGTGAGGATCGCTGAAGATGATGAAGGAGTGTATGGGGAATTGAGGGTAACCATTTTTTCCAAGCCATTGTTTTATCTGCATTTCATGATGGGAAGCTTGAACAGTTGGACATGCATAGCCCCTTTCCCTGCCATCAACAATGTGAATCATCTGTCTTGTCGACTCTTCAAAAATCACCTTTTCACGGAAGTTTTTAATGGATAAAAGGAGCATTCCATCTTGAGAAATTAGGATTGTGTCAATCTGAAAATAAGTTCCGGTCCGGTTTTTGAGACGTAGATCGTTTAATATGAGGTAATTGTTTGGGTTTAATAACGAAAGGTGATAATCCACTGTCTTTTCCCCATGATAGCCAGCTAAGCGAGTTTTGTATTCTGTTTCGATTTCCTTCCTATTCCAATGATTTTCGCTTACTCTCTTCATGATCGCTTCCATTTTTTTCAAAGCCAGTGGCTTGGTTCTTGATTTCATGATCATTTCATTTATGTTCTCCTCTCCTATTTGTATTCCTTTTTAATAGGATTCGAGGCTAGTGCTAAAAGTCCTTCTTTTTATGCAAAAAGCCTTCCTGATATTTAAGGCCCCATTTGCTTCTATTTTTATGCTTTTACCCAGAAAGCAGCTTCACGACTACTCGGGGATGGTGGGAATTGTTCCCCTTTTTCAATATCAATGGCAGTGCCATCATTATGAGAGTTCCCGTTAACCAAGCTATCAACCTTAAACTTGCCACTTTCGGGAACATTTTCACCAGTTTTGTATTTGTCTGCCATTTGAAGGACCTCCCAAAATATAAATGTTGATAAATCTTTACCAAAACATTTAATCAAACGTTTGATTAATAAGAGGCAAACGGCGTGCCGATTGCTTTCTTATGGATCGGAGTTCTTTGTATTAGAAAGCCCATTTCTGGGAAAAGAAACTCATTCTCCTTTTGAAAAACCCATTTCCGGGCGAAGAAGCCCATTCTCCTTTTGAAAAACCCATTTCTGAACAAAGAAACCCATTCTCCTTTTGAAAAACCAATTTTCAGGCAAAGAAGCCCATTTTTCCTTTGTGAGGCCCATTACGGAACAGAGAAACCCATTTTCCCCTTGAGAGCCTCATTCTGGGATGAGGAAACCCATTTCTCCCTTCAAGGAACCCATTCCCTGATGAACCTTTGATAATCTTCCTATCTTTTGTCCTAAATTGCTCTAAAGCTAGTGCGATCAATGGACTTTTTAGTTAAACTGGAATTATCTAGCAGAAGGAGGAGAGGTGATGGAGTTTCCTGTTTGTATCAATTTGGGGTTGTTTACACTGCATTCTCATTTGGTTTTTGAAGCTTTGGGTTATTTTCTTGGATTTCGCTTCTATCTTTTCTCACGGCGTTCGGAACGCTTATCTCCTTCTGTTTCCTTGTCTGTGCTTGCAGGTGCGATTGTAGGGGCTGCGCTCGGGTCTAAGATGTTGGCTTGGTTTTATGATTGGGACGTTTTATGGAGCCACCTTCAACAGCCTCTTGCAGATCCTGGTTTTTGGATGGAAGGGAAAAGTATTGTTGGCGGGTTATTAGGCGGATTGATCGGAGTAGAGCTCGCGAAAAAATTGGTAGGCCATACGGCGTCGACTGGGGATGATTTAACCCTCCCCTTGATTACAGGGATGGCGATTGGCAGAATTGGCTGCTTTTTAACGGGAATTGAGGATAATACATACGGCATTGCGACTGCCCTACCATGGGGAATAGATTTCGGAGATGGCATTTTGCGTCATCCTACCCAACTTTATGAATTATTATATCTTGTAAGCTTAGGGATCATCTTATTTTTTAAAAATAAATTACCGCATCAAGAAGGGGATCTATTCAAATTTTTTATGGTCAGCTATTTGTTTTTTCGATTTGTGGTTGATTTTATCAAGCCTTATCCGCGAGAATATCTGGGATTGGGAAGCATTCAAATTGCCTGTTTACTAGGGATTCTGTATTACGCAAAGGATATTCCGCGTTTGTTAGGTCTTTTACGTAAAAGAAGAAATTTTAAAGAGGAGAGTGCTTGAGTATGCCAGTGAGACCGTATATTTTTTATGAATTAACAAATAGTATTTGCTCTACCTGCTACCGAAAAGTGGAAGGGAAAATAGTTGAGCAAAACGGAAAAATGTATATGATTAAGCGTTGTGCCCATCACGGAACGGAGAAAGTGTTAATCTCATCTGATGCGGAATATTATAGAATGTGTCGGAATTATTTGAAGCCTGCCGAGATGCCAAGGCATTTCAATACACCAATTAAATATGGATGTCCTTATGATTGCGGACTCTGTCCTGATCATGAGCAGCATAGTTGTTTGGCGATTGTAGAGATTACGGAATCTTGTAATTTAGAATGCCCGATTTGCTATGCCGCCTCCTCGCCCCAACGTAAAACGTTTCGTAGTCTGGAGCAAATTGAAGATATGCTTGATGCTGTGGTGCGTAATGAAATTGAACCTGATATCGTACAAATTTCAGGCGGAGAACCGACGATTCATCCTGACTTTTTTGCGATTCTCGATGCCGCAAAAACGAGACCGATTAAACATTTAATGGTCAATACAAATGGACTCCGGATTGCGCGTGATCGGGAATTTGTAAAAAAGCTCGCCACGTACATGCCGGGATTTGAACTGTATTTGCAGTTTGATAGCTTTGAAAGGGAAACTTTAATGGAGCTCCGAGGAGCAGATTTACGAAAAATTCGCGAAAAAGCATTGGCGCATTTAAATGAATTCAATATTTCTACCACTTTGGTGGTTACGCTGAAAAAAGGATTAAATGACCAAGAAATCGGCAAAATTATTCAATATGGATTGCAGCAAAAAGCGGTGCGGGGCGTTACTTTTCAACCGATTCAAGCAGCAGGTCGACTTGAAGATTTTGATCCTGCCGTCGATCGCCTAACCTTGTCTGAGGTACGTCAAGGAATCATTGATCAATCCGAACTTTTTCAAGAAGAGGATATGATACCAGTTCCCTGCCATCCAGATTGTCTAGCGATGGGCTATGCCTTGAAAATCAATGGCCAAGCACTCCCGCTTACGGGATTAATCGATCCCGAAGTATTATTGCAAGGCTCTCGAAACACGATCGTATACGAACAAGATGAAACAGTAAGAGACCATATCTTTTCTCTTTTTTCGACAAGTCACTCACCTGAGTCCTCCAGCATGTCTTTGAAAAATTTATTATGTTGTTTGCCACAGGTCGAAGTACCGGAAAATATTCAATACGACAATGTATTTCGTGTAATTATCATGCAGTTCTTGGATCCATATAATTTTGATGTTCGTTCGGTTAAAAAATCATGCGTTCATATTGTCCATCAAGATGGTCGCTTAATTCCTTTTGATACCTTTAACCTTTTTTATAGAGATGAACAGGAAGAAATTTTAAAAGAATTGCAAGCAGAAATTGTACCGGAAAGCCCGATTTCAGAAGTTTAGGGAGGACGAGTGTATGCCTGATGAAGAAAAGGAGAAAACCTATGGAGGAATAGGCTTTCTTATCCTTACAGTGATCAATCTGGTTTTGTTCACTATTGTCTTTAACTCTATGAATTTCTTGCCCGAATTCTTTCTGTTCTTCTTGATGTTTATCGGCGTGGCCCAACTTATTTACGTCATCCCGCTTATCATCTACGGAAATGTGAAAAATCTACCTGGCTTTGCCAAGGGAATCATCATCGCTGCCGGCATTACCTTTCTACTGAATGCCGGTTGCTATGGGGTGATTTTTGTCCCTTTATCCAATTTATAATAGGAAGAAAAAGGGAGTACATTGGGATGTGCTTCCTTTCTTTATTGGGAATTTGGGAGGGAGAAACCCATTTATCCTTAGTGAGGCCCATTCTTCGGATAAGAAACCCATTCATGTTCAAAGAAACCCATTTTTCTTGGGAGAAACTCATTCTCTGGACCAGGAACCCATTTCTGAACAAATGGATCATCGGGTACGGACATATCCATTCTTGAGACCGGAAACCCATTCTCCACTCGAAGAAGCCCATTTACCTTGGGAGAAACCCATTCTCTGGGCAAGAAACCCATTTCTCCTCAGTGAGGCCCATTCTTCGGATAAGAAACCCATTTTGGGGACAAATGGCCCATTGGGAACGGAGAAACCCATTCTGGAGTCAGGAAGCCCATTCATGCATGGAGAAACTCATTCTCTGGACAAGGAATCCATTTCTGAACAAATGGATCATCGGGTACGGACATATCCATTCTTGAGACGGGAAACCCAATCTCCACTCGAAAAGCCCATTTACCTTGGGAGAAACCCATTCTCTGGACAAGAAACCCATTTTTCCTGGGAGATACACATTCTAAAGACAGCAAGCCCATTTTTACACGAAGAAACCCATTTCTTCTCAGATTCTTCGAATAAAAAGCCCATTTCTAAGACAATTGGCCCATCATTTACTCCAGAAGAAACCCATTTCCACACAAGGAACCCCATCCCCCTCTCCCCTCCCAAGCCACATTTATATAAGCAAATCAACCGGCCCAGGCCGGTTGCTATTTTAATCCTTTATAAAAGGTTTCCATGGCCATTTCGTTATAGTATTGGTAGTCGAAGGGGGCTGGTTGGAAGTCTGTTACCTGGTGCATGCCCTTTTCTAATCCTTTGACACTATTTTCAACAAGGAGGCCATATTTTCCATTGGCGAGCACGTTGCGGTTAGCGACGATATCGGTTGCGATAATGGTCATTCCTAGGGTCATCGCTTCCAGTAGCACCATGGGCTGCCCTTCATAATGGGAGGATAAGATAAAGGCATCGCATTTTTTCATTAAGGTAAAGGGGTTTTCCACTTGCCCTAATAGGTAGACAGCATTCCCAACGCCCAGTTCGTCTATCAGTTTTTGCAAATCCTTTTTTAAAGCTCCCTCCCCCATGATGTATAACGTACTTTTAGGAGTTTGCTTATGAAATTGAACGAAAGCTTGGATCAGTTGATCTTGCCCTTTTTCCGGGGATAATCGGCCCATATGGACAAAATTGATTTTTTCCGTATCTGGTTCAGGTATATAGCGGCCGTCCACTACAAAACCAAATTCTGTTTTTACCTTTAAAGCCTTGCGATTCACCCAGCCTAGTTCACGATCATCTATCAAGATATGGGCAGATCTCCCTTTTTGCGTAATGGCTTCACGATCCACTTTGACCGTTTTTCCATTGTATGCTTGAGAATCGGCAACCTTTTCAGCTCCTTCTAGCCCATATGGTTTGGACCAAATAGCTCGGTTCCCATCCAACCTCAATTCCGCTACCTGAGATACTTCCCGCTTTCGAATCAATGTAGGACGAGTGATTTTTTCAAAGGCGCGGCCATCCAACCAGCCCACTTTTTTCTCATCTTTGTAAAATAAGTAAAAACGGCCTGCCCTTGTTTCAATCATAGCGCGAATGGTAACTACTTCCCCTTCCAACCATTTCGCAGGTCCCATCGCTTCTGCTTTCCAATGCGGATAGGCGTGAGTCCAAATTAGATGCTCTCCCGGTTTGGCAATATAAGCAAAAACAGGTTTGACAATTTTCGCTTCTTTTAAGGCACGATTTTGTAGATTTCGTACGATTTCTCGATTTTGCTGTTCATTTTTTACCTTTAATAACCTTCTTTTCGCAGTAATTTGTGCTTTTTCAATCGCAGTATGGCCATCTGTCAGACTACAGGATGTGAATACATGTAATGCTTTTTGATCAATCCAACCGATCTTGATCCCATTCACAGCAATTCTGCAATAGGTTCCGTGTTGCGTTTTCGCCTCTTGATCAATCTCAACAAGTAATCCTTGATAATCAGCACTACCTGACACTCGCTCACATCCAGACACTTGGTAGGGTTTCGTCCAAATTTGATTCCCTTTTGTCTTGGTCACTTTGCCAATTTTATTGACCTCTTTTTCCTGTAAAATGGTATCTGTCATAAATTCAATCGAATCGGCTTTTACCCAACCAATGACTTGGTGTTGATCGTGACACTTATAATATATATGCATATCATCTATTGCTTTTCTAGATATGGAAACTTCTTTGTCTTCACCCAGAGAGAATGACTTGGCTTCTTTATGGAAAGGCTGGATGTTCCAAACTTCTCTCCCTTTTTTTAAGATCGCTCGTGCTTTAAAATTCTCTACTGTCTCTTCTTCTCCTTCATCCACAAAATCATCCCCTAGGATCCTTTCAGCATGAAGCGAATTCATAACATATCCAAACTTTTCATCGTCCGCATATTTAAGTAAGTTTTTTCGATTCACTTCCATATTTACTTTTGAAACACCGACAATTTTATCAAATTGGTCATAGACCGAAAATAACCCGCGTAAATTAATTCGGTGCGGTCTTTTTCCATTCACGACCTTTTCACTGTCTGCCCATAAGTCACTGTGCATAAAGCAAATCTTCTGTTTAGCCTCTGCAGCCAACAAATATTTTGCCCAATATAGACTGTATCCACTGAAATCAATTACATAATCAAATTTCGTTTGGCCAAATAACCGTCGATGCTCCCTAGCAAAGGCTTGTTCCGGGAATAAGCTGCTGGCTAAAAAACCTCTTTTCCCTCGATTATGTACAAGCTTATCCTGATACACTTCAAAGAAGGTGTATACAGGGAAACCTGGTTTAAAAAGCATGCGCACATTCGGATGAATTTTTTTAATATTGTTTAATGCCTCATCTGACTGAGGTGCTGCTGTAAAGCAGGTCACATCAAAACGCTCATAATCGATGTTGTTCATCAAATTCAAGAAGGATGAGGTAATACCGTTATTACGCATGCCACCTGGATAAATAAGGATTTTTTCCTTCTTTATATGAGGGTCGCTGATCGTATTCACCGCCCCCTTATTTTGAAAAATATACGCGATGATCCGCTCTGTCACTTGCCCATCATCATGACTTGTAAACCGCTGTTTTGCTTTTTCATACTTATCTTGATAGGAAGCTTGAATGCTCTCAATATCCTCAAGTGCTTCTGACAGTTCCCTTATATTAAAAAGCAATGGTCCTGGCAGTTCGTCCTGATGCAAATATTGTCCACGCTCCTCACTGTACAAATCAAAATCCCAGGTGTAAAAAAGAATCGGCTTATTGGTTGCAAGATAATCAAAGAAAATACTTGAATAATCGGTGATTAATACATCCACAGTCGCAAGCAATTCATTCGTATCGAGATAATCAGGGACCAAGTGGCTCTGTATTTCCGAATATTTTGTCGCTTCTTTATATAGAAAAGGATGAACCTTGATTAAAAAATTGTATCGATCACCAAATCTCTTCTCCAATGTTTGAATATCGGCATGAATCTGTTGCACATCATCATTTACATTGACCACATCACTCCCTTTCCAGGTAGGCGCATATAGTGCGATCCGTTTCTCGTTCTCGAGTGACAATCCGACTTTTTGTAAATGAGCACGCATCGTCTGCGCATTCCCATTCAATGTCGAGTCCATTCTCGGATACCCCTCTTCAATGATCTCGCCTGGATATAAGCCAGCTAATTTAAACGCATCTAGGAAAATTTTAGTTGTATGAGGATTTGGGCTTAGGATATAATCTGCGCTTAAGAAATTTCGCACAACATTTTGCGATTGTGAAGGATCACCTGGAACATCATAGCCCATGTACTTCAAAGGGGTTCCGTGCCATGTATTTACATAAACCTGCCCCTTTTTTGCGAGATAATAAGAAGGAAAGGTAGAATTATTCACCAAATAAGCGCATGATGCTAATGCTTGTAAATAGGCACGCGAATGGCGCTTAACAAATTTCACATTTGGGTTATTTTTATAGTTTGCCATTATAGGCTCGAGTGCTTCTTCATTTTCAATCGACCATATATGAATATAGTTCTCGAAATCAGGATGCTCCAACATATAGCAAAACATTGCATATGGACTATCTGTCATGCTTTTTCCATCACGGCACTCATATAAGATAGTATCTTCCTTAATCGACAATTTATCATAAAAATACGCATACTGATTCACCCGCCGATGCCCTGCTTTTAGCAGATAATTCGTCAGCGGATTCAACAAATAATTGACTTTTCGCTTCAAAACCTTTTTATTTAAAATTTCTAGCCACCACCAATCGTCGAAACTTGGGAAACTTTCCATTTCCCGGGCAATATTTGCAAAATATTCCCGATCACAGTATGCCCCAATTCCGCAATAAATATAATGGTGTCTGACACCCCCTGTTCTTTGTCGAATAAGAACATTCGTCCCTAAATTCATGATGCTCTTCTCAGGAAATACTTCGGAGGTGAATCTAAAAAAAGAAATGTAGCAATAGATAATAGAGATCAAGAACAAATGATAAAATCTTGACCTTCATTTGGTCTTCATAAGGAAACCATACATATTAGGTCATCCCTATATTTCACAAACCCATCTAGCATAGAAAAAACTCCGTTCTCATCTTAATCAAACGTTTGATTAAGATGACACATCGAGCCAAGTCCCTTTTGAACGTTGAAATATTCAATTTATATTTTATATATCCGCAGAACTTCCTCACTTCACTGGGGAAATAAGGTTTCTATGCAGGCTATGGGTTACTTTAATAATGGAATGGGGTTAGTGTACAAGTTATGGGGATCTTCTCACTTGGAATGGGTCTCCTGAGCTTGTTATGGGTTTCTTATATGCTATAAGGGGGTTCAGATGCGTATTATGTGCTTCCCAGACAAATTATGGGTTTCTTCACGCACAAAATGGTTTCCTAATAGAATTATGAGTTAGAAATAAAAAAAGCCCTTTCCAAGGCTTTTTCATCCAAATATATGTTGAGCAATTCGCTTTGCTGAGTGGCCGTCTTGATGATCGAAGAAATGATTGCGGAATTGAGCGATGTCATCTTCTGCCCCACCTTGATTCTGAATAAGCTGAATTAACGTTTCAGTGTCTGCCGCCATTGGACCTGGGATCATATCTTCATAAGAATAATAAAAATCACGACTGCGGATGTACTCCTCCAAATCATAAGGATAAAAAATCATCGGGCGCCCAAGTAAGCTATAGTCAAAGAAAACGGTCGAGTAGTCCGTAATAAGTAAATCGGATAAGGCGAGAAGTTCCTGAATGGAAAACGCATCTTTTACTTGATAGGCGAAGCCTTCTCCTTCTAATACAAACTTGCCGCGCATATAAGGATGAAGATGAACCAGTAAAGCATGTGTCTCCCCTAAACTATCCAATACCACCTGATAACAAAAAGAGCTGTATTGCTCCTCAGTCTAAAGTTGGTTTAAATGAACCAACAAACTAGCATATTCTTTCCCCTGCTACCAAAGAAACTTCCTTCAGAGTAAAAAATCTCTTAGGACGTGGTCTAGATTCTTTCTATCAATCATCAATAATTGCTTCATTTAATCTGAACTATTTTGACTAAGTCAAACGTCTAATATTATTATGTGAAATCAGAGGTTAAATGGATGTGGCCTTTCCTTTTGATAGTGATATGGTTATAATAAGCATATAGATTATCACCAAAAAAATAATAGCGCTTACAAAACGAACAACCAATATCTATCAAGTATTTTTTAGATTCTCTGTCCAACAAACAAATATATCCAGAAATCCTCACCACATGAGACTGTGAACCAATTATCAGGATTCACTTGAGTTTAGAACAATATGCGGCTCATATTGGAATCAAATAGAGTTTTATTTCTGGTAAGAATTTTGTTGAAACCATGTCGTATGGCTAGTTTGACAAATAAAAATATTAAACAAGGAAACTTGTTATTGTTAGAGGTGAATTTTTTATGAAAAGTAAAATAGATAATTTGTTGACCCGTTATGTAGCTTTAAAGATCTATACAAGGCGTGACAATGTACAAGGGATGTATCGAAACTTACTAAAATTGAAACCTTTGTATAAGAATAAAACAGACTATTATTATCGTTTATCAAAGCTAGGTTATCGTCAAAAGAAGTGGAAGCAAGCACTAGACCATATTAATACCGCCATGCAACTAGCTGGAAATCAGCCTCCCGATGAATATTATGTGTATAAAGCCGACTGTTTAATCCATTTAGGTGAATCAGCCAAAGTAGTGTCATGCCTAAATGAGTATGTATCGAATAAACCAACAAATGCCCAAGCTTGGCTTAAGTTGGCAAACGAATATATTAAACTCCGCCAATGGAAAGATGCAACAAATAGCCTTGAATCCTACCTCAAGTTACATCCAGAAGATTCAGGGGCAAGTTATCAATTGGCTGAATGTTATCGCAAACTGAAAGATTATCAGCTTGCCGAAGTGAAATATCGACAAGCTGTGAACAATCTTGATCATAAACATGTTGGACAAACACTTGCCAACTCCTATTACTGGCTTGGTCTAATGCAACTTAAGAATAATCATCCTGAAAAAGCTTTTCAGTCCTTTAACAAGGCTATTGAACTAGATCAAGAATTAAATGGTCAACGTTTTGGCATTGGTGTTTTTCATGAACATTACAAGCAATGGGACTATGCTGTAGAGGCCTATAAAAATCAATTGCAACTAAACAATAAAGATGCTGAACTTCAGTTTAAATTAGCTTCATTACTAGACAAAAAATTATATGCACCTGAGGATGCCCTAAGATATTACGAAAAGGCTTTAGAATTAGACAAAGTTCGATCACCATGGAACTTTGCACTGGCTAACTGTTATGAACAATTAAAAGATTATCAAAATGCGGCTAAATGGTACGAAAGCGCAATTGCCCGACAAGAAAAACATCGCCCCGGAAACTATAGACGATTAGGCTATGTTCTGGCTCAACTTGGACGAACTAAGGAATCCTTAGCTGCATATCAAGAAGCCGAACTTTTTGATAAACCCAGCCACATTGACCAAAGTTTGTATAAAAAGAATATCGCTAAAACCAACGTTCGCTATGCTATAAGTTATGAGCATTATTCTATAAATGATAAGATGGTCTTTTATGAAAGTCTAGGTGGTGCTCGAATGATGGATAGCCCTTTTGCTATTTTTGAGTATATAGTCAACGATATTAATTTCAAAGACTACACCCATGTCTGGGTAGTGAACTCATTTGGTATCATCCCCAATGAATTCAGATCCATGAACAATGTAATATTCGTCAAAAAGGGATCCGATGCTTATTTCAAATACATAGCTAGTGCTAAATATCTGATATGCAACTCAACATTTGAGCCTTACGTTGTTCGTAAGCCTGATCAACTTTATCTCCAGACAAGTCATGGAATATTTTACAAAACAGTTGGTCGTGACAGCGCCGCTACGCCAGTCGGGGTTGCAGGAAGTACGCGCAACTTGCTACAAGCCACTCACATTATCGTGCCTAACGAATTTATGGCCGAAAAACAGCCAAAAAGTTATTCAATAAAAGATATTAATTCAGGACAAATTGCGAAGATTGGCTATCCACGTATAGACGTTACACTTAATATAACAGACGATGCCAAGCAGCGAATAGCATCCAAGCTAGGGATTAATCCATCAAAAAAACTGGTTCTTTATGTGCCAACCTGGCGTGGAAGTACGAAATCCGACAATAAATTTGATTCAAACAAACTGATTGAAGACTTAAAAATGTTAGCAGAACTCGATGCAAATGTTGTATTCCGTGGGCATACGATATCAAATCGTCTGTTAAAGGATGTGAAACTTCCAAAAAATATTATCGTTCCGTCACCTGATATTCTAACTAACGAATTGCTAGGTATAGCCGATATCGTTATTAGTGACTACTCAAGTGTATTCTTTGACTTTTTGGTTACAGAACGACCAATCATTCATTATCTCTATGATGTGGATGACTATGCCAAAGAACGAGGTTTAAATCTAAGCGAAGATGAATTACCCGGAAGTGTGGCAAAAACGAGCAAACAATTAATTGCTGCAGTTGCGGACAAACTTCGGAATGACAAACCTAGTTCACATTACATGAAGGTAAAAGACAGATTTTGCCCCTATGATGACGGAAGATCTACCGAGAGAATTGTAAAATGGTTTTTTTATAGCGATAATCAAGATATAGATTTTGTCGATCGTTTAAAATCCAATAAATCCTATCTTTTCCTAGGTGGAGTGTTAAGTGATCAATCAGGAATTCCCGGTTTCATCGATAAACTTAATCACCTTAAGAAAGATGGCAATATTGTGACGCTAATGTTAAAAAAAGAATTGTCAAAGGATAAGGACAAGTTTAGAGCACTTGCGAAATTAAGCTTAGATATTAATCTAACAGCACATGACAAGAACATGCCAACAACACTTGAAGAAACTATAGCAATTAATTATTTTCATTCTGAAGAAAAGTTCCTTAATAAAAGAATGGAATTATCCTATAAACAGGCATTTAAACGTGAAGCTAGACGATTATTTGGTGATACCCAGTTTGATGAAGTTGTTAATTATGAAAATAATTCTAATTACTGGAACGCTTTACAAGAGAGTATTCCGTTGACAAGTACAGTGGATTAGAAATTTGTATTATGCAATGGACTTTTGCTCAAGTTATAACTCATTCAGAAGTACACCAAAAAACCGTGAAGTTTTATATTTCACGGTTTTTTAGCTAGTATGAAAGTCGCAACATCTCTGTCTGTTTCTTTAACGCGTCTTCTCTATACTGATCTTTTTCTTTTTTAGGCAGCTTCTTATATTCTTTCAGAAATTTTTCATATTCAGGGATAACCTCCTCCACAGAACCAAATTCCTTGACCATGCCAAATTCTAACCAAAGAATTTTTTCGCAAAACTCCTTCATTTGTCCAATTGAGTGACTGACAAATATCATTGTTTTGCCCTGTTGCTTAAACTCTTTCATTTTTTCAAGACTTTTCTCAGCGAAAGCCTTATCCCCTACGGAGAGAGCTTCATCAATAATAAGAATATCAGGATCAACACTTACCGAAATAGCAAAGCCAAGCCGTGATTTCATACCACTGGAATACGACTTTACTGGTTGATCAATAAATTTGCCTAGTTCCGAGAATTCAATGATTTCTGGTTCCAGCTTTTTGATTTGTTCTTTATTGAATCCAAGCATAAGGAGCTTTAATTCAATATTATCTCTTCCCGACAAATCTGCTTTTAAGCCGGCAGAAACGGCAATAAGAGATGCTTGACCATTGACTGCAACTGTTCCCGATGTCTCTGGCACGATCCCAGAAATAATGTTGGATAATGTCGACTTGCCAGAGCCATTAATTCCAATAAACCCAATGATATCTCCTTTTTCCGCCTCAAAGCTAACATCCGTCAACGCGTAGAAATCTTCCCCATAGTCTTTTGGAGTAAGAAGGTCTAAAATTCGTTCTTTCGTATTGCTGTATAGTTTATATTTTTTCGTAATATGATTTACGCTAATTGCTTTCTCCATTTTTGTCACAACCATTATAAGTAATCTATAAAATGCCTTCTAAATTTAACATGGATCACTGCCCCAAATAAAAACAGCACAATCACCAGCCCCCAAAAGTAGAGGCTATACTGCCAATGTTCGATGAAATACCAATCGAGTCCAAATAAAGCAGATCGATAACCCTCAATTAGATAGTAGAGGGGATTAAGCTTCATAAGAGTTGGTAGGGGTTCGTCTAACGTTGATACCTGCCAGAGTATTGGTGATAAATAAAGTACCATTCTTAAAGTAGCATTTAAAAACATATGAACATCCCTAATAATCGTTGACAATGTTGAGGTAATTAGAGATATAGAAAACATTAGGCAGAATGCCGCAAAGATAAAATAAAATATCTGTAAAAAATAGATACTAAGGAAAAAGCCAGCAAATTGAAATATAATAACGACGATTCCTAACATAACTAAATGAATATAAAACTGAGAAAACAAGGCTATATTAGGAATAACACTCATTGGAAAATTCATTTTCGATAGCATTCGTAACCTTGTATAAATCGACTTAGAGCCTTGAATGGTCGATTGATAAAAAAATGTCCATAGAACGAATCCACCGAATAACCAATAAGAAAACGGAACTTCTAAACCTGGTGCAATTTCAATATCAGCCCTCTGCCTAATACTTCCAAACACAAACCAATAAATCAACACCTGTATTAATGGATTTAGAAATTCCCATACCATTCCTAAATAATTACTTTTATTTGTACTTTTCAGTTCATATAATGACAATCTTCGAATAAGATAAAAGTGATTAACTTGCTCTTTAATAACTGTTATTGCAGCTTTCATACAATTTCCTTTCAGGTTCCATAATCGATGTACATACTTCATAAATTATACAGGGAAGGAGTTTAAATAACAATAGATTAGAAAAGCTAGAGATAGAGTAACAGCTCTAACTGAAAATTCAGGCGGAGGTCAACTCAAATAATTACAGTTTTTCTTGAATCAAAAATAAAAAATTATAATTCCTAGGATTGTCCTTCCAACACATCCGCAATTCGTTTACTTGCTAACCCATCCCCATATGGATTACTTGCCTGACTCATCTTTTCATACTCAGCTTGGTCTTCTAACAAAAGCTTAAAGGTTTGGTAGATAACTTCCTCTCTAGTACCCACTAGCTTCAATGTTCCAGCAGCTATTCCTTCAGGTCTTTCCGTCGTATCCCGCATTACCAATACGGGTTTCCCTAAGCTTGGTGCTTCTTCTTGAATGCCCCCACTATCTGTGAGGATCATATAAGATCTTGAGAGGAAATTATGAAAATCAATGACTTCCAATGGTTCAATAATCCGAATCCGATCACAGTTTCCTAAAATTTCATTTGCTGCTTCTCTTACAACTGGATTCATATGGATCGGATAAATTGCTTTGATATCAGGATGCTCATCAATAATCCTCTTAATAGCCCTAAACATGTTTTTCATTGGTTCGCCCAAGTTTTCACGCCTATGGGCTGTGATCATAATGAGCTTACTATCCCCTACCCAATCTAATTGCTCGTGTGAATACTCTTCATGTACAGTGGTCTTTAATGCATCAATAGCTGTATTTCCTGTAATATAAATCGATGCAGGATCCTTGCCTTCTTTCATTAAGTTCTCTTTAGACATTTCGGTTGGGGTAAAATTATACTTTGCTACAATCCCAACAGCTTGGCGGTTGAATTCCTCCGGATATGGAGAGTAAATATTATATGTTCTCAGCCCCGCTTCCACATGGCCTACTGGAATTTGCAGATAGAAGCACGCTAACGCCGTAACAAATGTTGTGGAAGTATCACCATGAACTAATACGACATCTGGTTTTACTTCTTCTAACACATTCCTCACTTTATCCAAAATATTAATAGTCACATCAAATAAAGTTTGCTTAGATTTCATAATAGAAAGATCATAATCAGGTGTAACATGAAAAGCTCCCAAAACTTGATCTAACATTTCTCTATGCTGCCCCGTCACACAGACAACCGTTTCTAATGTTTTTCGTGTGTTTAGCTCCTTGACCAAAGGACACATTTTTATCGCTTCAGGTCTTGTTCCAAAAACTACCATTACTTTTTTCATGAGGTTTCACAATCCTTCAAATTGAATTTAATCCTTAAAGATAAAACTAGACGAACACAATACTTTTTACTATTGACAATAGCTAGGTATTATTATTTCTTAATTTATAAATTAAAATCTGATTGTAAAATAATTAGTGTTTTCTCTTTTCTTTTTAGGATCATTATATTAATCGAAGGCACCCTATTTTCGCTGCTCTTCTTGCTGAATAATGGATCTTTCAAACAACTCAATTCTGGATTTAGGCGGTGAAAGATTGATCTTTGTTTCTTTTTGTTCTTCGATATTATCCTCTAGGCTTGGGATGATAAGTTCATCGACAACATTTTTCGACGCTTTGCCTAGAGTATCGCCGAAAAAGTATTGAACAAAAGGCGGTATTTTTTCCATTTCAAATTTCTTACTTATGATTCTTTTAAGTAATTCATCTGTCGTCTTTACTAATGGACCAGGGATAAAGTCAAAAAAGTTGTAGTAAAAGTCTCGGTCTTGAATATACTGTTCAACATCGAATGCAAAGAAGAGCATTGGTTTATTTAACAAAGCATATTCAAAACATACAGAAGAATAGTCTGTAATCAATAAATCCGTTATTAAAAGTAAATCATTGATTTCTCGATAGTCACTCACATCATAGAAAAAATCCGCAAATTCATACGGAATATCGAGTTTATTTTGTACAAACGGATGAATTTTAAATAGGAAAACATATTCCTCATGTAATTCCTCATAGATCCTTTTCAGATTAAGAACCTCGAAAGGATAATGGGCAGAGGATTGTCCATTCCCACGAAATGTTGGAGCAAATAAAATAACCTTCTTATTTCTCAAGAATGAATATTTTTTATGCAGTGCGTTAATAACATGGCTTTTATATTCCTCATCAAAGAATATGTCTGACCTCGGAACTCCAGTTGCATAGACTTTGTCTACTGTGATCCCAAAACCTTCTGCGTAGTTCTTTCTTACACCTTCACTACTTACAGCAGCCTTTGTATAATTCCGATGATTTCTTGACCTAGGAGATGGCGCACCTGGTCTCCCCAGCCGACTAAAACCAAATGTTTTAAATGCTCCAGCAGCATGCCACACTTGGATTAAATCTGACTTTTTCCGAATATCAAGTGGATAAACGAGTGGATAAAAATCGTCTAACAAAATGACTTTCGCAGTGGCAAAATGGAAGGCGATTTTAAATAACTCAAATAACGACTTTCTGTTATTAATTCGTTCATTAAATAAAAACTTAATATCTAATTTTAAATCACGTTTATATAGTTCTTCATAAACAAAGAAAAAATTACCATTTAATTCTGAACGGCTATCTGAAGCAAATACAACTTTTTTCTTTTTGATCGGAAATAAACCAAATAGAGTATAAGCTAGTTTAAAGAACCGACGCTTTAAAGCTTTGAGATATTTATTCTCGCTTGCTTCGTTATCTTCATCAAGCTCTCTAGGATCGTAGGATTGTAAAAGAGAGTTTTTAAAACGCAATGTCTTCGAATATTTATCTAACTCAATTAGCAGATTGTATTTCAATACTTTCTTTGGTGAAAAATAATGCAGTTTTGTTGTAAATAGTTTATTTCCTAACAATTTTTTAGCACTCGAGAGCGGTATAGCCTTCTGGTATTTTATGTCGTCTTGATCATCAGGCATTTGTTCCAATCTGATATATAGATTATATTCTCCCGCCTCAAGCGGTTTATCTTTATTAACAGCCGATAAATCAATACTCCCTTTAAAGCCACTCAATTGCTCACGATCTTCATCTTCGCCTAAATCAGTTAAAATATCGCTTAGTTTGCAGTTAATTAAAGGAAGATGAAACATTTCTCTCTCAAGAATTTCATCATCGGACATTTCTTCACATGTATCGTCATCTTCCTCACATCTTCTATGATTCTTTCGATACTCATCAAAGTCGATTTTCGGGACAATCAATAATGTTTTTCTGATTCTATCTTCTTCATAAGTTGCCAATCCTTCTATTGTAGCATAGCCTTCAATATCAAAGTATGGCCCGAAAATGTTAAGTTTTGTAATATCATGGATTACTTTTTTATTATGTTTAAGTTCTACATTCTTATTTTCAATTGATGAGATAAACAATAGACATCACCTCTATTTAAAAATTGGTAGAGAATACTTTATCACTCTGACCGTCTAGCCTTACATAAATTAAGGCTCAATTACAAATTCAGAGTTTTCCGGAAGGCTTCTATGCTCAATCTCACCAATATTTTTACCATGAATATGATTGACAATCCTTTCAGCACTCTTACCGTCTAAGTAATCAAAAAAGTCCTTTTTAAATTTGACAATATTTGTTGGATCATATTTTTCATTTAGAATCCAATCCCCCAAAGACACTGTTTCATCAAACAAAGGACCAGGGATAAAGCTTTGATAATCAAAGTAAAAATCGCGTTCTTGTAAATATTCCTCGAGATCGTCTGCATAGAACAAAATTGGCTTTTCAAGAAGACTGTAATCGAAAATAATTGAAGAATAATCAGTAATCAGAATGTCTGCTACAGCCATCAATTCTTCAATAGTAAGTTTTTCATTAATCATTAAAGCAAAAGATTTGTCTTTTTCTTGAATCCAAGAACTTTGTTGCATATAAGGATGGAGATGAATGAGTAAAACATATTCATCTCCAAGCACTGCTCTTAATTGGCCAATATTAATTGGGCAAGGAATCTTCTCAGGATCATGACTTTTCCCTCTAAAGGTAGGAGCATACAAAAGTATCTTTTTATTTATTACTTCTGGATACTGAAGGTAAAATTTTTCCTGAGCTTCTTTTATTTTATCTATATCAAAGAAAAAGTCGGTGCGTGGAACCCCTAATGGGAAGATCTTATCCTCTTCCATTCCAAAAGCCTCTGCGTAATAAGGGGTCACATTTCCGGAGCTCACATATACCTTGGAATAATTAGAATGTACTCTAACATGTTGGAGATATTCTTTGCTTGGTCCAAAGGATTTATTCACTATGCTTAATCCAAACTTCTTAAACGCACCTACTGCATGCCAAAGCTGAATAATATCAGTTCCTTTCCGTGGTTTGATCACATAAACAGGAAAGTAGAAATCATCGATAATAAAGTACCTAGACGTAGCGAGTGCGTAAATGGACTTCAACATGTGAAAGATATATTCGATCTTACCCATTAAAGAGCCATTAAATTTTTTTATTAAGAGGGAATATTGGTAGTCCGGATATTGACTTTCCATTTCTTGATATACATATTTCAAGTTACCTTCCATAACATTTGAACGATAGGAAGCAAACGTTACCTTATTTTCCCTAATCGGAAAAACAAAAGTTATTATATTAAAAATAAATCGCAGAAAATACTTCACTGTAATTGTAGGTAGAAATTTCAAGTTCACCTTTATGCCTACCTTCCTTTATAGCCGCTCTATTAAATATTCCAGGCCAATACTGTCTTCCCCCAGGATACAGTTAAATCATTTTCAAAGGCTTCAACAATTTCTCCAATTGTTGTAATGGATTGAACAGACCCAATAAGTGTTGTCAAATAATCGACGATATCAGGGAATTCTTTCATCAATTCCACTGTATCAACAAAATCATTACGACCACTCCGACTGCTTCCAATAATAGTAATTCCCTTTTCTAATACCATTCTAGAATTCAATTGAATTGGATATTCTGATACTCCCATAATAGCAATCGAACCCTCAGGATAGATATGATCTATAATCTGGCTAATAGCCGCTTCACTACCTCTACCGCCGACTGCCTCAAACGCATGGTCGATCAATAAATCCTCAGGTATTTCATCAATTTGGTAAGCTTCATCCACAAAGGAAAAATGGTCTAGTTTATATTGGTTTTTGCCGAAGATAATGACTTTGCTGTTCGGGTACTTTTTCTTCAACAGTAAGGATGTGATATAACCTAAATTGCCATCTCCCCAAACGCCCAATACTTCTCTTCTTTTGTGTGCCTTAACTTCAAACCGGGTAATAGAATGTGTTGCAATTGTAATTAATTCTGTAAACGCTGCTACTGCTGGATTAATATCTTCAGGTAATTCAACTAAGCGATCCGCTTTTAAGAATACATAATCCTGCATAAAGCCATCATATCCACTTGAACGAAATTTACTAGAACGTAAATAGTTTTCTGCACAATACTCATCAATTTCTGTAGGAGTGTTAGGAATCATTACAACTCTTGCCCCAATTTTAAACTTACCTGAGCGATCGAAAACGACTTTGCCAATTCCTTCATGGATTAGAGCCATTGGCAATTTTGCACTCATGGCCTCTTTCCCTCGAGTACCTGTGTAATAGCGCTGATCCGCAGCACAAATAGAAAGGAACTCAGGTCGAACTACTACGTAGTCTGATTGTAAGCTGCGATCCTTATAAGTTACCTCAAATTGTCGGGCAGAAACTAATCGATAAACTTGATTGATCATTGTGAAATCCGCTCCTGTATAATCGCATTTGCTACTTTTAAATCATAAGGGGTGGTTAATTTAATATTAAATACTTCTCCTCTTACTAATTTTACCTTTTCACCTTTTAATGCGAATATTTTACAAGCATCTGTCAAAATACTTTTTTCATCTTGATCAAGTGATTTATAAAGTTCTACTAGCTTTTTAATATTAAAACTTTGTGGGGTCTGTCCTTGAAACATAGTGTCCCGAACAGGGATTTCTGTAATAACCTCTTGATCATCAGAACGAATGATTGTATCAATGGCTGCAATCACCGTATCGACAGCTGAATATTCTAAAGCAGCGTTAATATTTTCATCTATAATTCTATGAGTTAAAAATGGACGAACAGAATCATGGGTGACAATAATGTCTTCATCATTAGCCCCAAAATTCTCATTAATATATCTAACCCCACTCATAATCGACTCGTTTCGATCTTGCCCACCTGCCACAACGACAACTTGATCTGTTTCACCAATATATTTTTTTATAATGTCTTTTGTGTGGTTAACCCAGTCTTTACGTGATACAATAATAATCTTATCAAAACGATCATTTAATAAAAACTTCTCGATGGTATGAATGATAATTGGTCTATTATTTAGCGACAGAAATTGCTTTGGCATATTGACATTTCCCATTCTCGAGCCGTTTCCACCTGCTAAGATTTCTGCATATATCACTGTCATATCTCCTTTTATCTACGTTTATATATAACTAAATTTTTTTGTTGAAAGATGTCACAAACTCATAGTAAATATACACTTCTTTTCTCATTTTATCAACAGAGTCATAGATTGTATAGGAATACATCAAATAAACTCATCTGGCTCAGATGAGTTTATTTACAGTTTAAACCTTATACGGAAATGTTAACTTTAAGTAAGAAATTGTTTTTAAATAAGTGACAAGCTATTAAGGATACCTTTATTTATTGTCTTTTAATGAATACTGTTTTTCAAAATACTCTTTATATTCTCCGCTAATAATTTGTATCCACCATTCCTTATTATCTAAATACCATTGAATGGTCTGAGCAATACCAGTCTCAAAATTAAACGTTGGTTTCCACCCTAAATTTTCTAATTTTGTAGGATCAATTGCATATCGTTTATCATGACCTAATCGATCTTCAACAAACTTAATTAAGCTTTCTGATTTATCAAGGGCACTTAGAATAGTTTTTACTACTTCAAGATTTGTTTTCTCATTATGCCCCCCGACATTATAAACCTCACCATTGCCGCCCTCATGTAGAACTAAATCAATCGCAGAGCAGTGATCATAAACATGAAGCCAATCCCTAATATTTTTGCCGTCACCATAAACTGGAACACTTTCGTCATTTAAAACTCTTGATATAGTAAGCGGGATTAATTTCTCTGGAAAGTGATATGGCCCATAATTATTGGAACAACGAGTAATATTAACTGGTAAACCGTATGTTTCAAAGTATGCTCGTACTAATAAGTCAGAAGAAGCCTTACTTGCACTATATGGACTATTGGGTTGAATGGGAGTATCCTCCGTAAAGAACACAGTTGGGTCAAAATCTAATTCACCATACACTTCATCTGTTGATACATGAAGGAATTTAGATACATTGATATGTTTAGAAGCATCTAAAAGTATTTGTGTTCCTAATACATTTGTTTTTATAAAGACCTCTGGATCTGTGATGGAACGATCAACATGACTTTCAGCCGCAAAATGAACAACATAATCAAATTTTTCTTTTTCAAATACGTTCAAGATTGTTTCTCTATCACTTATATCTGCTTTTATAAAATGATAATTAGCGTTGTTTTCTATTTCTTTGTGCTTTGTCAAATCTCCTGCATATGTTAGCAAATCTAGATTATAAATATCATAATCTGGATATTTATCCACCATATACTGCACAAAGTTTCCTCCAATAAAACCTGCTCCACCAGTAACTACTATCTTTTTCTTTAACATAACTATTTCACCTCATGGTTTAACTCATTCAAAAAGTGTGTTAATGCATCTTGCCATTTTGGTAATCTCGTAAATCCATTATCCTGAAGTTTTGTTTTAGCCAATCTTGAATTTTTTGGTCTTACTGCCGGAGTAGGGAAGTCTATTGTTGGAATAACTTTAACCTTGACTCCTTTATTACTTTGCTTAAAGATTTCCTGAGCAAATTGGGCCCAACTACAAAACCCTTCATTTGTCGCATGGTAAATTCCATACTTCTCTGTTTGAATCATGTCAATTATTAACTTTGCTAAGTCATACGTATAGGTTGGTGAGCCAATTTGGTCCCCCACAACACTTACCTCTTTATTAGAATCTGCTAATCGTAGCATAGTTCGTATAAAGTTCTTCCCATTCAAACCGAAAACCCAGGAAATTCGAACAATAAAACTATCTAGTGTTTTCTGAACTATTTCCTCGCCTTCATATTTTGTTAAACCATAATAGTTAATTGGGGTTGTTTGATCGGTCTCCTTAAACGGGGTTTCACCTTTCCCATCAAAAACGTAGTCAGTACTGACATAAAGAAATTTAGCACCAACCTTTTTTGCTACTTCTGCTAAATTTTTTGTTCCTTCTACATTCACTTTCCAACAGGTTTCTCGATCATCCTCTGCTTTATCAACTGCTGTATATGCAGCGCAATGAATAATAGCATCTGGATTTAAATCTTCTACATATTTGTTTACTTTTTGCTGTACAGTTATATCTAAATCTTTACTTCCAACACCGTACATCTCAAAATTGTTTCTTCGCCCCTCTTTTACTACATCATAGCCTAATTGCCCTGTATAGCCTGTTACTAGAATCTTCATTCTACTTCTCCTCATAGAAAAAATTGATCTCAGCTTCTTCTAAGCTTGGTGCATTTTGGTCCTTTTCCGACAATATTGGTTCGATCCCCATAGGCCATTGAACTTCGATTGTAGAATCATTCCACATAATTCCTCGGTCACAATCAGGAGCATAATCGTTATCCACTTTATATTGGACTTCGACGTCCTCAGTAATAGTCATAAAACCATGGGCAAAACCTCTTGGAACTAATAATTGTTTCTTATTCTCAGCGGAAAGTTCGATTCCATACCATTCACCATATGTAGGGCTACCCTTTCTAATGTCTACTGCTACATCAAAAATAGCACCTTTCGTACATCTTACAAGCTTAGTCTGTGCTTTTGGATTCAATTGATAATGTAATCCGCGCAACGTTCCTTTTGTGGCAGAGTAGGATTGATTATCTTGCACGAAGTTTAAATCAATTCCTGCTTCTTTTAATTTAGAATAACTATGAGTTTCCATGAACCAACCTCGGTGATCCCCAAAAACAGCTGGTTCGATTACTTTGACGCCTTCTAAATTTGTATCAATAATTTTCATTAATTTCACCTCTAGTATTTAATGTCCCCATTCGCAACTTTTAATAAGTAATGGCCATATCCTGTTTTAGAAAAGGCTTTTGCTGAACGAAATAATTCTTCTTGCGTTATCCACCCATTAATATAGGCTATTTCTTCAAGCGCGGATATTTTAATACCTTGATGTTCTTCCACTGTTCTTACGAAGTTTGTCGCAGCTACCAAACTTTCATGTGTTCCTGTGTCCAACCATGTATATCCACGTCCCAATAATTCAACATGGAGATCTCCAAGATTTAAATATTCTTCATTTATAGAAGTAATTTCTAATTCTCCACGATGCGAGGGTTTTACATTTTTCGCAATCTCGACAACTCGATTATCATAAAAATACAATCCAGTTATAGCGTAATTTGATTTAGGTTTATCAGGTTTTTCTTCTACACTAATAACTTTTCCTTCATTATTAAATTCGACAACACCGAATCGTTGCGGATCTGGAACATGGTACCCAAAGACAGTAGCTCCGCTTTTCCTGTTCGTGGCTGTTAGTAATTTATTTCTTAAACCACTACCATAATAGATATTGTCTCCTAAAATCATAGCAACTGAGTCTTCTCCAATAAAATCCTCGCCAAGAATAAAAGCTTGTGCTAACCCCTCTGGTTTTTCTTGAACTATATATTGCAGACTTATCCCATACTGAGAACCATCTCCAAGCAAGGCATTAAAGCGTGGTATATCTTCTGGTGTCGAAATAATTAATATGTCCCTGATTCCTGCCAACATTAATGTAGATAACGGATAAAATACCATTGGTTTGTCATAAACAGGCAGTAACTGTTTACTCGTTACCATCGTTAGTGGATATAGTCGTGTCCCACTTCCTCCGGCTAAAATAATGCCTTTCATTTCATCATCCCCTACTAAATTATATATATAGTTTCTAAAAAACTAGTATCGAGCACCTTAATTTTTCCTTAATACCAAAGTATACAGTTTTTAACTAATTTTATAAAAAACTTGTCAAACTCTGTTACCTTCGACAATTATAACAAATTCCATTTAACATGCATAATCTGTCCATCTACATAAAAGTAATCATCTACGATAATGTTAAAAAGATGCATGTTGGACATCTCCAAAATGCATCTTTTCAGTACTAAATGTGGTAATTCAGGCATAAAACCTATTTAACTACAATATAATCACCAGAAACCCAGCCTGCTATACCATCCACTTTAACTTTATACCACCCACCATTCTTACCAATAATGGTTACCACCGTATCTTTAGGTATAATTCGAATAATGCTATTCGTCGTCTTTGGTCCGGTTCTAAAGTTAAGATTGCTTGTTGTAATAGCGGCTTTACCCTCTAATGCACGATCAAGATCATATTGAGCATCGCCCGTCGGTTTTGGAGATGCACTTGGTTGATTTTTAAACTTCGGTATATCAAAGTGCAAAATATATGATTCTAGTAAGTTGTATATATTTGCCATTCCAATGGTTTGTGATTCAGCCCAAGCCACATGTGTAGCATATTGGTGCGTTGCTGGACTAGCTGGATTCCAGCGCATTTTATATAATGTATCTTGACCTTGGTCAAGATATCCTTTCGATATAAACTGTGCGCCGCCCATAATCGCATCTTCTACCTTAAACCATCCTTCTTGATATGCTCTTACAGAACCCAAAATATTTGGATTTTGATCGAGAGCTCCAATACCAAAAGCATTATATGTTGTTTTAATATTTTTGGCGTTTTTTGGATTAAACTTTTTATCTTCGGTAATATTCCAATTACATCCACCTGCAGCATTAATTTTACATTCTGCAATATACGTTCCTTTGGGTTGAATTGAAACCCATTTATTCTTGCTTATCTCTCCCACTTGAATAGTACCGCTTGATAGAATCGATAAACCATTAGCTGTTTCATGAAGAGCATGGGATATTAAATACACTTCATTTATATTATATTTTTTACCAGCATTAATAAATGCCTGCGCCTGTGTTTTGCCAGAAAAAACCCCTTTACCTTTAAGGACCTTATCATATAATTCTGTAACACTTAATCCAGCTGTTTTTGAAAGGTTAATGAATTGTAGATAGCTACTAGAATCCTTTGAAAAGTTGTTCGGATTAGCATAATATTCAACAAATTCCCTACTTGCATATAAAAGTCCAGTACCGTCAGCCTTAGGAGTTACGGCCATTTGCATATCTATCATATCTGAAAAATTAATAAGATAGTCTGTATAATTTTCAACTGTTCCTATTTTTTTGAATGCATCCTCTTTATTTACGGATTGACCTTTACCTTTTGACACTAACTTAATTTCAATGGCCTCTAAACGTCTCGATAATCCTTGCGAGCCTGCTTCCATTCCGTTCTTAGCCCAGCCTAACCAGCCAAAGTTTTGAGCATGTACACGATAGTAAACATCAAAATGGTTTGCTATTTCACCAGTAAGATTAATTTTAATGCCTTCCAGCCGCTTGCTTTCACCACTTGTTCCGGATACAGCACCGTTAGAGACATTTTTCAACCACCCTTTACTTTGTACGTGTGTGGAATATGTAATTCCTCCGCTATAAGGAGCATCTTTCAGAGCAATCTTAACCGCTTCTAAACGTTTTGCTTTTCCAGTTGTTCCACTCATTGCCCCGTCTGGTACAGAATTTATCCAGCCATGTGTTTGAACATGTGTTGAATAAACGACGGATGGTTTTGTAAGAGAAGGCCTAGCTGTTGAACCGGGGGCTTTTTTTCCTTTTTCAATCAATTTCAATTCAACGGCCTCAAGACGTTTAGATAAACCTTCTGTCCCAGAGATTTCTCCATTTTTCGCCCAGTCCAACCATCCAAAAGTTTGGGAGTGAACGCGATAATACACATCATAGTGTTTTGCAACTTCACCAGTAAGATTAATTTTAATGGCTTCTAAACGTTTACCTTGTCCAGTAGTACCCGATGAAGAATTGTTAGAAACACTGTTTATCCATCCTTTACCTTGAACATGACTAGAATAGGTAATTCCTCCACTGTAAGGAGAATCCTTTAAACCTATTTTGATCGCTTCCAAACGCTTGGATTCGCCTTCGGTACCACTCATTACCCCATCTTTAACCGCGCTCATCCAGCCATTGAATTGAACATGTGTAGAATAGGTTACTGATGGCTTTGTAAGAAAAGGCTTATTTGTGGAACCAGGAGCCTTACCACCTTTTTTCACAAGTTGGATTTGTATAGCTTCTAATCTTTTAGAAAGCCCCTCTGTTCCTGCAGGTTGACCATTTTTTGCCCAATCTAACCAACCAAACGTTTGGGAATGAACTCGGTAATAGACCTCGTAATTTTTTGCATTTTTACCAGTTAATTCGATCTTAATTGCCTCTAGCCGTTTGTGTTTACCAGTAGTTCCACTTGCTTTCCCTGCAGAAACAGGATCTTGCCAACCGTATGTCTGAACATGGGTAGAATAGTTCAAACCTAAATCGTTCATATTCTCGATAGAAATTTTAATAGCTTCTAAACGTTTGGCTTCTCCAGTAGTTCCACTTAAAGTTCCATCTTTAACTGTTTTCAACCAACCATGAGTTTGTACGTGAGTTGAATAGTTAATGGAAGGATTTTGATTAGATTGTATCATATAGTTTTTGTTTACTGTTTCCTCAGACTGCTCTTCAGGTGTAGTTAGAGGTTCTTCTGATGGTGTTTCCTCTGATGATGCTTCTTCTATTGAATCTACCTCTACTTCAGTAATCTTTTCTTCATCTTCTTCTATCTCAACTTCTGAAGATTCATTTATTGTTTCTTTATCTTCTACAGGATTTAAAGATTCATCTTTTATTTCATCATCTTCCACTGAATTTAAGAATTCATATTCTTCTTCTGTGATTTCAACCTTTTGACTATCTTCTTCTATTAAATAATAAGCTGTTCTTTGATCAATCACAGTATTATACTCATCTATGATTTTCACATCTTCAATAGATGTGCCATTTTCATTCTCAGCAATGATATCCGTCTCGGTGTTTAATTCAATAGGATTAACCTCTTCAATCTTAAATGAATCAGATTGTACTAATCTATAATCAATCTTTTTATCTTCTGTTATAACAAGTTCATTGCGTTCGGTAGTAACATCAAGAGTGACCTCTTCAGTTGAATTAGTCATCTCGGTATAGATTTCAATTTTCCCACTAACAGATGATTTCGATTCGTCTGTCCACCCTTTTAGGATTAATTTTATATTTTCACTAATATCTATTTCTTGTTCTACACCATCATATTGAATAAAGTGATAACTAAATTCTTCCCCAAAGTCTTTTGTTCCTGCGCTGTCTAATTCGTATGCAAATGTCCCTTGTAAGAACAACACAGAAAACATCAATAATATACAACTTAGTAAACTTATCTTTTTTTGCATCATCAATCTCCCTAAATTTATGTTTTACGTAATTAGTAACTTTATTAAATACAAAATGCTTTTTCTTAATCTAGTTATAAAACAAAGACAAAAGTACCATTGAGACAGTCTAAATGTTTTTCGTGATTTCCACCTCTTCCACACCAAATTATAGTACATAACACCTATATACCTTTTAGAGTTCCGAATGAAATAATTAGATTTAAACCTAGTAAAGTAAATCGATGATTCAGATTAATCTTATGTGCTAATGTCGTAGCACAAAAACTCAAATCATGTCATATATTAACATATACTTCCACATTACTATATAGAGAATCAATAGAAAATTAGTTCTTTATAATCAGCGACTTCAAGCTAACCTCTCCTATCCATAACTTTTTTACCGGTAGTATTTATCTATTTTTATGCTAAAATAGTATATTGAATTGGAATATTTTTGCTAAAAAACCAATTTGAAACTAGATTAGCAGGGAGAATCAGAATGCAAAAAATTTTACTTTGTAATTTGTTGTTAATGCTTCTTATGTTTAATGGAACTAATGCCTTTGCAGTGGAAAATCCCACTGAACCAAAGGATGGGGAAGAAACTAATTACTACTCCATTCATTACAATGGTGAAGAACAAGAGTTAATTCTTGAAGAAAATAATATTAAATTAATTTTAACAAGCTGGTCGGATGAAACTAAGTCAGAAGTTAATGCTCAATTGCAAGTTGGTGATCAAACATCCCCATCAAGTTCTAGAAATGAATTAATATTGGAAGTGACAGAACATCCCATTGAGCTTAAAATAATGGAGGATAAAAGTATTTATTATACCCTGCATCCTTCTGATTTATTTCATGTAGAAGAAATAAATTTACCAGATTCTAATATCCCAACAACTGACGAAGTTGAAAATGAAGGTGAAAGTGAAGATGAAGATGGTAATTCTACAAATGGAATTACTGACACAGATAAAAATGTAGCCGAAGAAGAGGCTGAGTCTATAGAAGAGGAAAAATCAGAGACTGCGCCTGAGGAAAATGAAAATTCAACAGATACGGAATCCCCAGCCATGGATATCACAAGCGCTAGTGAACCTATTCCTTACAAAACGAAGATCCCATTATTAGCTATTCCTCTCACATTCAAGGAATTGGTTGGCAAAATCCTGTTTCCAACGGGGAAATCTCGGGATCTTCTGGTAAAGCTAAGCGTTTAGAAGGGATTAGAATTTCAATTGATAATGCAAAAGATTTGGGTGTTAAATACACCACTCATGTTCAAAGTTATGGATGGCTTGATTATGTTTCTGATGGAAAAATTAGTGGTACTACCGGAGAATCAAAACGTTTAGAAGCGATTAAAATTGAATTGTCTGGTAAAAAAGCAAAAGATTACGATGTCTATTACCGTGTTCATGCACAAACTTTCGGTTGGCTTGGATGGGCAAAAAGCGGAGAGCCTGCTGGAACAGTAGGAATTTCTAAAAGACTGGAAGCAGTCGAAATAAAAGTAATCGAAAAAGGAGCTAATGTTGATATTTCAACAGGGAATTCGTTTATTAAGAAACCTACTATCGCTTACTCCACCCATGTGCAAACTTATGGTTGGATGAACAAAGTCACAAATGGAACATTGAGCGGAACAACAGGGAAGAAAAAGCGATTAGAAGCAATTAAAATCGATTTACAAGATTCCAATTACTCCGGGGAGGTAATCTACTCTACGCATGTTCAGAATATTGGTTGGTTAAAGAATGTATCTAACGGTGCTGTTTCTGGAACAATTGGACAAGGTAAACGAATGGAAGCCATTAAAATCAACCTCACAGGAGAGGTTGCAAAATATTATGATGTATATTATCGGGTTCATTCTCAAAACTTTGGGTGGCTAGGCTGGGCCAAAAATGGACAATCCGCTGGAACAGAAGGTTTATCGAAGCAACTTGAGGCTATTGAAGTTAAATTAGTAGCAAAGGGGGGAAAAGCCCCTGGGTCAACTGCAAATCGATTTTTGACTAAGCCTTCAATTGTTTATTCTTCACATGTTCAAACGTATGGTTGGTTAGATTCAGTTAAGAATGGAGCAACAAGCGGCACAAACGGTCAATCAAAACGGCTAGAAGCAATTAAAATTAACTTAAAGGACTCTCCATACTCAGGTAATATTATTTATTCCAGTCATGTTCAAAGTCACGGTTGGTTAAACAAGGTTTCCAATGGAGCGATAGCTGGAACAAATGGACAAAGTAAACGAATGGAAGCCATTCAAATTAATCTTACGGGCGAAATTTCAAACCATTTCGATGTGTATTATCGAGTGCATTCCCAATCATATGGATGGCTAGGTTGGGCCAAAAATGGAATGAAAGCTGGATCAGAAGGTGCTTCCAAACGCTTAGAAGCTATCCAAGTAAAACTAGTACCTAAAGGTAAAGGTCAATCAGTAAAAGCGAGCGAGGCATTCAAGCAACCGGCTAAAATTAAAGTCTTTCTTGATCCAGGACATGGTGGTTATGATACGGGAGCCATAGCTGGAGGGGTAAGGGAAGCTGATTTGAACTTGACCGTGGCAAAAAAAGTTGAAAAATTATTAAAAAACCGTGGCTATTCTGTATATATGTCACGAAACAACGATAATTATGTCGACCTATATGATAGACCAAGAATGGCAAATAATTTAGATGCAGATATATTTATTAGTATTCACCATAATTCAACAGCTTCTACCACAACTATTGTGAATGGGATTGAATCTTACTACTATGAATATGATAAAGAATATCCTTCAAAAATAAACAAGGATATGCATAATGATCCTCAAAGAATTAAAAAGAGTGTAACATTAACAAATTATATTCATCATAATATGCACAGGAATACCGCAGCAGTAAATCGTGGAACACGCGGGGCATCATTTGCGGTAGTACGTGAAGCGAAAATGCCAGCAACATTATTGGAACTTGGGTATATTAATAATGTATCTGAACGCATTAAACTAGTTACAAATTCATATCAAGATAAATTAGCTAAAGCTATAGCCGATGGTGTAGATCAGTACTTCAATAGCTATTAATTTTAAAAAGGCCAGGAATAAAAATATTCCTAGCCTTTTTATCATACTATTCCACAAAGCTTATTTCAGATTCTGCAATAAATTCCGTATTCATAATACCATCTATATCTACTGGGCGAAGCTCAAACCATCCCTTAATTAAAGGATATACAGTTATTTCATCGCCTTCATTAAAGTGATTAACCTTAATCGCATTCTTTGAAGGTCTAGCATACGAATAAACATCATTATTTTTAATCATTGCTTTCTTTTTTGAATCTACCATATTATCATCCTTTTACTTAGTCAATTTCACATCAAACGAAAGATTATCATGATTTTTAGTAAAATATGCTTTAACTGTATATTTCTTTCCAAACGAATGTATAGGTTCAGTCATTATTTCCTTTTTAGGAACTGCTTCTCGCTCTTTATTAGACTGTGTAATTTTGTCTATAAAACCTTTAGCTTCATGTATACCTTCTTGATGCCTTGTTTTTAGGTCATTGCTTCTTGCTTGTCCCAACCTTCTTCTTTTTGTATATTCATCTATAATTCCTTCTATAAAGACATCCCACGGTCCAGAGGATTTCTCATCTATAACGAAATCTCTGTAATCAACCTTAAAACTGAATTGGCCTGACTCTTTTAAAAGATTATTTTTTATTCTTTTTTCTATTCCGGAGCTTCTGTGAACAAGAATTAACTCATGTTTTACATCCATATTGATTAAAAGGCTCTGATAAAACTGTCCACATATTTCAAAATGTGTATCCCCTACCACAATATTATTAACAAAAACATCTGATTTATTAAGATGATTTACTGAATATTCGTCATTATAAGCTAAGTGTTTTCTAGAATATTTAAATCTTGCGCAAATCCAACCATTTTCAACCCTCGTCACTTGGTTCGGACTAACTTTATCCATTTGCTTATGAACCATCAATAATTTATGCAAATCATTTTCCTGTGCAATTAACACTAAATAATGGAAGCGAGACGGTAATAAATTGATCAATTCATCATTTACATGGTTATCAATGAATCTTTTAGTTTCACTTAACCATTCAATTTTTTGTTCTGTTGTTAACCTTTTCGTTAAAAGATAACTTCTTAATCTACTTGCATGAAGGAATCTGTTTAAGAAAGCCGCAGATAATTCCGTTTTATATAGAGGGCTTAGCTCTGACTCTTCTATACTCTTCATAATATTATTAAACGAGTAATAAAAGTTTTTAGCCGGGAAATATTTTAGACTTAGATTTTCGTCTCCTCTTTTAACAACATAATAATATTCATAATCAGATAAAACTGTAATAACTTTAGCATTAACAAAAGACTGCATAACGAATAACTGATCTTCACCTACGACAGCTTCTTTATGAAAACGTATATCATATTTCCTTATAAAATTAACTTTAAACATTTTATGTGGTGCTAATGAGAAGACCAAATTATGTTCTAAAATCTCAGCTCTTGGTAAATTCCCATATTTAAACATAGATTGCGGAACATTCCTTCCATTAACCCCTACATACTTACCAAATATAACATCTGAATTATTTTCTATTGCACTCTTATAAAATCTTTCTAGCGTTTCTTCTCCAATAAAGTCGTCATTATCTAAAAATAAAATATATTCACCTTTTGCAGCATTAATTGCATCATTCCTTGGTAGCATGGGGCCGCCAGAGTTTTCAGTTCTATTAATAAGCTTAATATTATTATGACTTTCCATATACGATTCTACAACCTTAGTGCTATTGTCGGTTGAGACATCATTCACACAAATTACTTCAAACTCACTACTATCCATTGTTTGATTTACTAAAGAATCTAATGTTACATTTAAATGTCTTTCCGCATTATAGATTGGGATAGCTACAGTAATTTTCAAACCTTTCAACTCCTATAAGCAATCAATATGCTGATCTTTTAATAATCTTCACTACATTAACATTTTATAGAAAAAAAATATTTGGTCAAATTTCATCTCATATAATTCGAATATTGTTCACTTTTATTGCAGTTATATATGTATAAAAAAGGAATAAAAACATTACCATAGCCTATAAAATGTTACATAGGATCAATTAGACTTTCTTCAGTGATAGAAAACAATACTCAGATTTACATCCGGTACAAGAAAAAACTCTATAATAGTAGGATGTGTCTACTATTATAGAGGATTTGATTCAGTTAAACTATTGTATTTCCTGCTCACCAATGTTCAATATTAATTGATCTACAACACGCTTACTTGCTTTACCATCAAGTTCACTAAAGAAATATTCTCTAAAAGGAGGAACTTTTTCAATAGCAAAATCATTATTCTTTATATGTTCAACTAATTGTTTTGAGGTTTTCACTAATTTCCCTGGAATAAAAGATTGGTATTCATAATAAAAACCACGAGTACTAATATACTCTTCTACATCATGGGCAAAGAATAGCATGGGTTTGTCCAATAAAGAAAATTCAAAGCATATGGAAGAATAATCTGTAATTAAAAGATCAGTGATCAATAATAAATCATTTACTTCTCTATAATCGGTAAAATCATAAAAGAAATCTGCATACTGATAAGGAATATTGATTTTATTTAAAACAATAAAGTGAAGTTTAAATAGAAAAACATACTCATCCTTTAAGTTTTCATAAAGTTCTTGGAAATTCAAAACCTCTATAGGATAGTGTGCTTCTTTTCTTCCTCTTCCTCTAAATGTAGGGGCGAATAAAATAACCTTTTTCCCTTTCAAAAAGGGATATTGCTCGTATAATTCCGCTCTTTTTTGCTCTTTATATTCCTCATCAAAAAACATATCGGTACGAGGAATTCCTAAAGGATAAATTGTTTCTGGGCTGATATCGAACCCTTCCGAGTAATGTGGAACAATATGTTTTGAACTTACAACAGCCTTAGTATAGTTACGATGATCTTTAGAATTAATCTTAGGACCTCCTGGCTGTCCTAAACGGCTATAACCAAACTTTTTAAAAGCTCCTGCTCCATGCCATAGTTGTATTAAATCAGTTTTAGATCTGATTTTTAGAGGAGAAAACATTGGATAATTTTCTTCTAACAGAATAAATTTAGATGTCGCTGCAAAATAAGCTAGTTTAACAATCTCCGAAAGACTTTTTTTAACAAAACTGTTTTCCTTAAACATAAACTTATATTCATAGTTTAATTGACGATTTTGTATTTCTTCATATACAAATTTTTGATTACCGCCGATTTCTTCTCGACTGTCTGACGCGAATAAAATCCTTGTGTCCTTTACTGGAAGTAGATTGAAAAGATAGTAAAATAATACAAAGACTTTCGACCTCAAAATTCTGTACAGAATACCAGGTTTTTCAGTCCTATTCTTAACATCTCCATAAAGTAAACTTGGATTTAAACTCTTTACTTTTATTGACTCAAGCAACATACTTTTCGAATCTAAATCATAGGTTACCATTAAATTATTTTCAATTTGCAATTTTGCGGAGAAAAACTTTAATTGTGCTGTATGAAAATCATTTTTCAAAAATCTTCGAATATCACCGAGAGGTATTCTCTCTTTTATTACCACTTGATTGTTTTGCAGTATTTCAATTTCTATAAAAGTCTTATATGCACCTGGTGGTAGGGGTCTGTTTTCATGAGCGTTAGACAAGTTAACGCTTCCTTTATATCCTGCCCAAACATACATAGAATCCTCAATACTTTCATTTATATTTAATACACTCATAGGAATATCTTCCAGCATATAGCAAAAAAGAGTTTCCACTTCTTCCTCATGATCATTTAATTCTTTTTCTAAGAGCAATTTCTTTCTAACATTAAAACTGTTTGTCAAGGGGATTCCTTTAATGTAACAATATCCTTTAATATCTAAAATTGATTCATTCCAATTTAGATCCATTATGCTATTTTTGGCTTCATAGAACTTATCTTGAAAAATTTCTTTAGAGTTTTCATTTGACTTAGATAGATTTGTATTTTCTGACATAAGCTATACTCCTTTTAATCATAGAAAATAAAATCAGAAGAAATAAATGCGATCTCTACATATTCAATTTTCATCTTGGACTTAAAATATAAGTTATTGAAATTCCCTATATACTCGTTCCTATCTTAGTACACATAATATGAGTCATCTCTAATGCATTTGAATGGCGTGAAGCAATATTTCCTTTTACTCCTTAATTAAGATCACAAAGTTAATTATGCAAAAAAGATAATACTTCACTATAATTAGTTATTATTTATATCTATCTCTCTCATTGTTGGTTCAGTGCCATCTTCAGAATAGTTATGTTTACGTGCCTAAATTCTTAATAAATATACACCTTTCACTGAAAATTTTCAACATTCTTTTAAGTCGGTGAACACACGGAATATCTGTAAATAAGCTTATTTGACGGCACTATATAATCTATATAAATCCCTATTTGTAGTTTAGCTAAATTATATTTTCTTCCTCTAAATACTGCACAATTCTTTCCGTATTTTTCCGATCATCAAACTTATTAATTCTTAAATACCTTTCTTGATACTCTCCTTCTAAAACATAATTACGGGCTATAGCATTCTTTACATACTCGACTAATTCTTCGGTCGTATTCGCGATTGGCCCCGGGGCATTTTCTTCATTGACAGGAGGGATTGCCTTATAGTTTGTAATTAAATAATCCTTTTCTTCCCAATAAAATATCGGATAAGCACCTCTAAAAATTGCATCATAAATAGCGGAAGAATAATCAGTAATAAAAACTTGTGCTTTTTTTAAAGCTTCAGAAGGATTGCTTTCAATTATATCCTTATACTCCGGAATGTTCTCATAAATGAATTGCGAAAATTTATTGTGAGGAACAATTAGCAATCGATCAAGCAGTTGCGCTTTTTCAAATGCTTCCACTATCTTCATAATCGATTTGTAATACGTTGTTTTCTTTATTTCATTGTTATATATTAATGATTCTTCCCAATATCTATATGTTGGCATATAGGCAATTTTATTAGCATTTTCATCAAGCTTTGCAAAATCTAATGTTGCTAAACCCGTTAAAATTAAATCTTGATCACTATACCCCATCTTGTAAAATTCATTCGCTTCTAATTCAGAACTTATCACTGATTTATACATATTATACAAATTCTTATCTTTGTGAAATCCGAAAGCCATCGGGTTGTCCACAGGCTTTGCAAACATAATACCATGTTGTAAAAAGATAAGGGGAACGGACATTATTTTGCTTCTAATTTCATCAATATATAAGCGATCATTTAACAAATGATTAGATAGCTCACTCGAAATAAAATATTTTGCTCGAAATATATTCAAATAATGCCTAAAGCTATATTTGGCAATGATATTTGTTCCATATATTTCTTTTAGTTCGGCGTATCGATTGGAATAAGCGTTAATAATAAAAAAGTTTTCAGATGCTGTTGGACTTTTCTTCATTACTTCTTCAAATACACGAAATCCCGATTCATCCGCTTTTTCACTTTTCTTTTCAAAATAAAGATTCACGTTTTTTTCTTTCGATGGAAACAACCTTGATGCAACATGAGCAAATTTAATCTTAATTCGATTAATCAAGTGATATTCTTCACTGAACGGGACAACGGTTGCGGTTAAATTTCCACCTAAATTTGTTCTTATTACCATTAATTGATCATCTTGCTTTTTAAAAGAAAGCGTGGTCGCTTTTTTATCTCTTTTTCTTCTTCTTAAATTATGAATTGGGATCTTTTCGTCGCCTACCAATAGGTTATTGTGGATTCGGCCATCTACCATTAAAGATTTTATTGGTACTTTAAATAGACCGAACCTTTGCAAAAATTTAATCGACTTGAATGGTCTAAAAAACTTCCCGATTCTTTGATCTGCATTCTGTAAATATAAATATTCATATTGGCCATGCGCGTGATAAGCGTAGTGCGTCATACGCCCGAAAACGTATAAATTTCTTTTAGTCAAAATCACCCTTAAGTTTGTTTGATTTCCCGTAACCTTATATGGATCACCTTTTACTATATAAATCCCTCTGTGACTACTGAAGATATAATAGCGAGTCTTATTAATACTAAGAATGGACAATATATTCTCTTTGCTTCCATTTTTCACTTGATTATGGTTAAGTAACTTGTATCTTTTCCCTCTTGGTAGGGATGTAAATTTCACTTCTTTTAAAGCATTCTCACTAGTTATTTGAATTGTGTTTTTACTCAACAACTTTATGTCCAAATCTTCATGAGGTTTGACAACTTTTAAAAAAATTCTATCTACAATAAACTCTTTACGGAACAAGTCATAGGTAATCACAATATTGTATTTATCATAATTTATAATGGATATAACAGTGTACCTAAATTCCGTTGTTGTAAAGCCCATATCATATTGAAATTGAAGCTGATTTCTGTTATTTGTCAGAAAGTCATCGATTTTAAAGAGAATTTCCCCGTTTTGATCCACCATACCTATTCGCGCTGAGCCTAGTTGGTATACTCGTGTGGATGGATAAAAGTTTTCTATATCAAAGTTAAAATAATTTTCATTCTTTATGCTTGTAGAGATTTCTTCTTCTTCTAAAATACAGTAGACCACGTTGTTATACGAATATAAAATGAAAATGACATTTTCATTAGGAGCATACTTAAGGAGCTCCTTATCGTTAATCTCTAATGTTGCTATCTGCTGTGGTACATTTAAATGAAGGGAAAGGATATCAATAGAAATGATTTTATTATCTATTTTTGAGTACAACTCTATTGATTCAGGATGGCTTTCAACAACTTCAAATGTGGAATCATAAATTTCCATTTAATAAACACTCCATTTTTCGTTTCCATAAAAATTAATTACGAATTCTTTATGACATTTATCTTTTGATCATTTCCACGGCTTTATACTTCCGATTTGAAGATCCTTTTAAAGGCGAGGATCATTAAATATTTTTTTGTACTTAACCGTTCAATATAATTTCATTTATTACTCTTTTACTTGCCTGACCATCTTCTAAGGAACAAAATCTCTCATTGAACTCGATTGTAGTCCTTGGTGGAATATAACCATTTTCTTCTATAAGTTTAATTTCTTCAATTAAATCATTTGTATTTTTAACAAGAGGTCCTGGAGCTTGATTCTCAAAGTCAAAGTAGAAGCCTCTTAATTTATCCCTATAATCTTCTAAATCATAGACATAAAATAGCATAGGGCGTTTAAGATTGGCATAATCAAAAAAAACAGATGAATAGTCTGTCACCAGCATATCTGAAATAACATAAAGCTCCCTTATATCCTCATGATTAGATAAATCAATAACAAAATCCTCCATCCCCGATAAGTCGAGACTTTCAGAAACGAGATAATGTAATCTAAGGATTAAGATGTATTGTTCTCCCAAATCATTCTTCATTTTTTCTAGATCTAAATGAAGATTAAATTTATATTTTCCTTTTGTATAAAATTGATCATCCCTCCATGTAGGAGCATATAAAATCACTTTTTTATTAATGGGGATGCCTTCTCTTTTTTTTATTTCTAGAATGGTTTTTTCATCGTTATGATTTATTAAAAAGTCATTTCTGGGATATCCTGATTCAACAATTGCTTTCTTATAATTAAAAGCACTCGTGAATATTTTTGTTGAATATTCGTTTGGCGATAGTAAATAATCCCACTTGGTTGCCTCACATGTGAAATTTTGTTTGTATTTCACTGTATTTGTTCCCGGCATATGTACTTCTTCTATATCCGCACCTAACCTTTTTAAAGGCGTTCCATGCCATGTTTGAACATAAATTGTCTCCCTTGGCTTTGGAATCCACAATGGCAGCCTACTGTTCACGATCCAATACCGGGCTCTAGCCATTTTCATTAACCACTGAAACGAGAAGCGTTGTAGACATCTTATGTTATGCCTTTTTCGAAATTGTTCCAGGTACCTCTTGTCTATACTCCAGTACATTTCATATTCAAAATGATGCTCTAGCAAATATTCATATATTGCCCTTGGATTATCACTGTATTGTTTTCCATGAAAACTTTCAAAAATAATAAGCTTTTTTTTGGGGGGGAATTGCCCAATAAGCTTAAACACAATTTTATATAAGAACAGCATAGACTGACTGCGGAAAACTTTACTCAAAAATGACGACACTATATCGCTTCCTCCTCTTTATTCCCATAAATTCAGCTGACTTTCTCTTTCCAAAGCAAAACTTCAGTTTATAAGAACGAATAACAATTTTATCTATCGAGCAGGCTATTAAAAGAAAACACCCTTAAGCATTCAGTAATTGAAAAAAGCTACCAAACTGGAGAGGTGTTTGATACAATAATAGCGAAAAACAACAAAAATCAGCAACGGCCAAATGAAATAGGCAATACGAATGGATTTTCCGATTACAAATATTACAATCGGATTGCTTTAGAGCCCATTCTTCAGAATTCAAATGAAAGAATTGATCATTTAATCCTTTGACGAATTTACCTGTTATTTGTATTATTAACATCACTAAAGCATTTATGCTTAATAATTAGAAGATCCACTTACTTTGGCTTTTAATTGTTTATGAAATTTCACTTTAGCAAGGAATTTTGAAGTGATATCGTGAAAAGGATATAATAATGAAATACTTCTTACGGAGGTTCCAAAATTGAAGAAAGCAATAACCTATGGAACATTCGATCTTCTCCATACTGGACATATTAATATTTTGCGGCGGGCAAAAGAGTATGGGGAGTATTTGATTGTAGCCATTTCAACGGATGAGTTTAATGCGATTAAAGGAAAAAAAGCGTATTATTCATACGAACAGCGTAAGGCCATTTTGGAAGCTGTACGTTATGTAGATGAGGTGATTCCCGAGAATTCTTGGGATCAGAAAATAGATGATGTGAAGAAGCATGATGTCGATGTGTTTGTTATGGGGGATGATTGGCGGGGGAAGTTTGATTTTTTAAAGGAATATTGCGAAGTGGTATATTTGCCAAGAACGGTTGGCATTTCCACAACCAAAATAAAAGAGGATTTGAATAGAAAGAATAATGGTTAGAGAGCTGGCAATTACTTTATATTTATGTTTTTTTCGGATTGTCTTCTCGCTTTTTAGATTGTACCCATTAAAAAAGCAGTCAACCTTTGTGGCGTCATTTGGAGATAATGTTTTATATACGGCAGGTGCTTTGGAAAAAGCCAAGCCTGACGTACCGATTATTATATTGAAGACAAGTTCTTGTAAGCTAGATTTCGCCGGTTATCCTGATTGGATTATCTTGAATTTCGAGCCTACCTCTCCTATTCATTGGCTACGTTCCGTTTTTCACCTTGCTACATCGTCTCATATTTTTGTCGATAACTATTTTGGGTTTTTAGCGGCTGCTCCCTTTCGGAAAGAAGTGGCTTGTGTTCAATTATGGCACGCAGCGGGAGCAGTGAAGAAATTCGGGTTAAAGGATCCCTCTATTTATTATCGTACACCTCGAGCTCAAGCTCGTTTTCAAAAAGTCTATCATCAACATACTCATGTGGTTGTAGGTAGTGAGAAAATGAGTGAGATTTTCCAACAGAGCTTTGGGATTCCTGCAGAGCGAATTTTAAGAACAGGAATTCCAAGAACAGATTTCTTTTATGATGAATTGACTCAGCAAATTGTTGAATCAGATTTGGCTTATCATTACCCCGTTATTCGGAAAAAACAAGTCATGCTATATGCACCTACTTTTCGTGATGACCAAATGCATATTTCTCAGCTAGCTCTTGATCTTGAAAAAATGTATCAAGCTTTCCATAAAGATTATGTATTGTTTTTACGACTACATCCCGCTATACAAGCGGATTGGACAAATCATTATCCCGATTTTATCTATAATGTCTCTCATTATCCTGATGTCAATCATTTATTAATGGTCACGGATCTATTAATCTCGGATTATTCTTCCATTCCATTTGAATTTTCCCTGTTGCAAAGACCGATGTTTTTCTTCGCCTACGATTTAGAAGCCTATAGTCGTTCCCGTGGTTTTTGGGAAAATTATGAAAGTCTTGTTCCAGGTCCCATTGTCCAAACAACCGATGAACTCATTGAAAGCATTCAAAATCAGGACTTTCATTTCCAACAAATTGATGAGTTTGCGCGGGATTGGAATGAGTATTCGCAAGGTAATTCAAGTGAACAGTTAGTACAAGCCCTCTTCACTTCTTCCGAACAGATCTCACATTCACGATCTATAGAAGAATAATCAAGAGAAAAAGGAGTTTAACTTTTTACTCCTTTTTCTTTTGATTCATGATTGAAAACGCAATTTTTTTCTCGCTCTAGTTACTTTTTTTACATTGTTTTACATGATTTGTCATCAAAATGTATTTTACCTAATCAAACTTTCATAGTATTATAGTTTGTAGCATATTTATTTTTTATAAGCACATTTTAAAAGGTAAGAGAAATTTTAAATAAAGGGGTCTAATCCTTATGGGAAGACAACATATAAAAAAGGTAACTAAAAAAAAGCGAAAAAGACGCATCTTCTGGTTTTTAATTTTCCCGATTTTATTGATAGCATCTGGTGCGATTAGCTACGGTGTTCATATATATACGAAAGCTGAAGATATGATGGCAAATTCTTATCAAGAAGATCGTGACGGAAAATCACAGCTGCGTGAGAAGAAAGTGAATCCGAAAATTGATAATGTATCGATTTTATTTATTGGGATTGATGAAAGCGAAAAACGCAGCCAGGGTGATACCACGCGTTCAGACGCACTTTTGCTGGCAACACTGAATGAAAAGCAAAAGTCGGTAAACCTTTTATCCATTCCACGTGATACGTATGCTTATATTGACGAGGTTGGATATTCAACAAAAATTAACCATGCTCATAGTTTTGGTGGTCCTAAAACAACGATTGAGACCGTTGAGAATCTTTTAGATATTCCTGTCGATTACTACGTACGTGTCGATTTTGAAGCCTTCATGGAGATTATCGATGCTGTTGGCGGTGTAGATATTGATGTCCCATTCGCATTTTCTGAACAGGATTCCAAAGACCGTGCTAACGCGATCTCATTAGAAGCTGGTATGCAGACACTTGATGGTGAAGAAGCTTTAGCCTTTGCTAGAACAAGACATATGGATAATGACATCGAGCGTGGGAAGAGACAACAAGAAGTCATTAAAGCCATTACAAAGAAAGCAGCATCAGGGGCAGCGATTCCGAAAATGGGTCAAATCATCGATGCCATTGGCAACAATATGAAAACGAATATGACATTTGATGAAATTAAGGCTTTTGCTGACTACGGCATTACTGGACACTTATCCATTGATACCATGACCCTTGAGGGTTATGACAGCTATATCCCTAACAGTGCTGGCAACAACGTCTACTACTGGCAGCTTGATGAAGAAGCATTAGCTGAAACCAGCCTTAGCTTAAAACAACAACTAGGCCTTGAACCAGCAACTGACCATACAAATAATGTCGCTGAACCTGCTATTAACGAAGAAGAATAACATAGACAAAAATCAATCCCCCACTTGCATGATAAGTGGGGGATTTTAAGTCTCTTTCGGGTCCCTGGCACGCCCTGGATTTTGTCAAATTTCCTGCATGTGAAATTGGAAAAACCCTATCTATTCTGTCTTTTTTAGGTATAATGGAGATAGAAGTACACCTCGACTCATCCTCATTACAATCTACAAAGGAAGTGCGATTATGCCCCAAGCGCAGTTGGTTAAGGAGAAACCTTCTGACTATATTCATCACGATCAATTATTCAAGGAATTAATTCATACCTTTTTCGAAGAATTTTTGGAGGCGTTTTTTCCAGATGTCCACCCATTTGTTGATTTTTATGATCTGACGCCTTTATCAGAAGAAGTTTTTACCGATTTAATTGAAGGAGAAACGCGCAGGCTGGATATCGTCATCGAAACAACACTAAAAAGGGACAGAATCAGTGATTGTCATCCACGTTGAACCACAGAGCTCTCAACAAATCTATTTTCACAAGCGCATGTATCAATACTTTAGTCTTTTATATAACAAATATCGGAAGACGATTATTCCCATTGCTATTTTTACTTATGAGGAGAACTGGGAAAAGAATTAATATACGATGGCTTTTCCTTTCTTTCATGTACTGACCTTCAACTATTTGACGCTTCATCTAAAGAAAAAGAATTGGCGGGATTATATAGAATCAAACAATCCGGCCACTGCTGCTCTTTTAAGCAAAATGGGATATACTGAAAATGAAAAAGTTCAAGTCAAAAAAGAATTCCTCAAAATGCTTGTGAAAATGGAGTTGGATCCAGCCAGACAAAGATTGGTCTACGGGTTTTTCGAACGATATTTAACTTTGAACGAACAGGAGGAGGAACAATTGATGAATGAACTCAATTATATGGACGAAGCGGATAGAATCAAAATCATGGAAATCCCAATTTCTTATGAGGAGAAAGGGAAAGCGATTGGGGAAAAAAGTGGCAAGCGAGAAGTTGCAGTAGAGATGCTAAAAAAGGGTTGTCCATCGAATTAATTGTTGAGGTAACAAAGTTGGAGAAAAGGGAAATTGAGGAATTGAAAAGGAAGCTATAACATTTTATGGGTCCCTGGACAAAAGCCTTTCTTGAAATCTTTTGCCTTGAATGAATTCATAAAGTGAAACTTCAATCAGTGAAGTTTTTTGATGTAGGGATGTGCTAGAGTAGACATAGCGATGAGCATAGTCTGTTTCCCGATTCCGACTGATTGTAAAGAGGATCAAGGACTAAGGCCACAACAGCCTGTTAGCAGGCTCAAAGACGACACCTGCACTTTAGTCCTTCCTGTACGTTGTAACGCCTTCCTGACCTGCCTCCTGTAATCCATAGAGCCAATCTCACCTATAATGCTTCTCCGTCTTCCCTAGAACCTTGAGGAAGTATTACTGCTTGTTAATGCAAAATAAAAAACAAGAGCATCGCAATTATTAGGCGATTGCTCTTGTTTTTTATAGTCGATCATTATAGCGACTGTCATTTGCATTTGCTCTAGGTCGCATGAATTTCAGAATTGGTTTGTAGTCTTTTCCCGCAAGGCCAATGAGTTCTGCGAATAGCTCAATTAGCAGCAATAGCAAGGCAAGGATGAGTAATGAGCCCCAAACGGTTGCCATGGAAAAGATGATGGCTACTAAGCTAAACATAATCGCAATGCCATAAATAAGTAATACGGTTTGACGATGTGAAAAACCAGAGCTTAGCAGACGGTGGTGCAAATGGAGCTTATCTGCTGAAGATAGTGGCTTTCGCTGGATGAATCGACGCATCATCGCAAAAAATGTATCAGAAATCGGAACGCCGAGAATAATAATCGGGATAACGAATGACAAGAAAGTAATATTCTTAAATCCAAGTAGGGATAAGACAGCAATCATATAGCCTAAAAATAAGGCTCCTGAATCCCCCATGAAAATTTTTGCTGGGTAAAAGTTATAAGGTAAGAACCCAAGTGTACTACCGAGTAACACAAGCGCAATCGTCAAAACGAAAAAATCACCTTGAATTAAAGACATAATACTTAACGTTATAAGAGCAATCGATGAAACGCCAGCTGCAAGACCGTCTAATCCGTCAATAAAATTAATCGCATTTGTAATACCAACAATCCAGAGAATGGTAAGTGGGATGGAAAAATAACCAAATTCCACTTGCCCGCCAAATGGAAGATTAATGAATTCTAAATCAAATCCTCCGACTAAGGCAACTACTGCTGCAAACAATTGACAAATAAACTTAGTGCGTGGAGATAAATCATAAATATCATCCAAAATCCCCGTCACTATAATAATGCCACTTCCAATTATAATTGGCCATAAATAAGGACTATCTTCATGAGATATGATCAGACCGATAATAAAACTTAAATAAATGGCAAGCCCGCCAAGATATGGCATTGCTTTATCGTGCACCTTACGTTCATTCGGTTTATCGGTTACATTCCATTTGATTGCAAACTTTTTAATGATGGGTGTTAAAATAATTGAGGCAACAAAGCATATAAAAAGATACAGCAAATCCAATTTGTACCCCCCTTGTCCTTACTATTGCATAATTTATCATAACTAGACATATCGATTAATGACATTTCTCCCATTATTAGGAACGATTGTATAAGAGCCCCTAACAACTGCTTCTGTGCCCCACAAATACTCCTTTATACTAAAAAAGGTCGAATTTTGCCTAATCACATAATAGCCGAATTAAATCTCGTTTTCAACTAATCTTATATACTATAGACGATCGAAAAATAAAAAGGTTACATAATTAACGTGAATTTTTTCTTCTATAGCGAAACATTTTTTTCACAAAAATAGGCAATGCAAGCATTCTTTTCCATCGTGTGGGTTGCTGAATCAACCGGTGCAGCCATTCAAGATTTAGTTTTCTCCAAAACGTAGGAGCACGTTTCACTGTACCTGCTAAAATATCAAAACTACCACCAATTCCCATAAAAATTCCCTTTTCGAAGCTATCTATATTTTTTTGAATCCATTCTTCTTGTTTTGGATAACCTAAGGCAACGAAGACAAGGTCCGCATTCGCTTCTTTTACCATCTGCTTCACTTTATGTTCATGGCCCTTAAAAAATCCATGGTGATAACCTGCAATTATCAACTTTGGATAATCCTTTTTGATCTTTGGTAGCATTTGTTCAAGAGTTTGCTCTCTCGCCCCTAGAAAAAAGACACGTAATCCTTCCTCATTGGCAATTGACAATAGTTCTACCATTAAATCAAAGCCTGCAATTCTTTCTGGTAGTGGCTGACGAACAATTTTCGAACCTAAGATTACGCCGATTCCATCCGCGATAATGTGATTAGCAAACTGCAACGTCTGCATATAGTGAGGATGTTGATTGGCATACATAACAATTTCGGGATTTGCTGTCACAACAAAGGCTTTTTTATGCCGCTTTATTTTATCTTGTAAGATATTTATTATTTCCTGTTGGGTAGTATAGTCAAACTCCACACCAAGGATGTCCACTTTTTCCAATATGGTTAACTCCTGTATCACAATTTATTGATATCCTTAGACAGTATATCACGTATAAACCAAGTATGGATATGGTAGAAGTTTACTTCATTCAAATAAACCCGACACTGTTCGGTGTATGAACTATATCCAAACTTGTCATTTGCACTATAATCAATTCAGACATTATCATCCAGAATTTTTTCAGCATCCTCTCTATTGTATCTTATTTTTATGTCTAAACAGTTACGTTCTGTTTAAATTTTTAAGCTAAATCGTGTCAAAGATCCTGGATTTCTCCGCCAAAACAGCAAAGAAACCCCTTTCATACATCTTATCACTTTTTTTACGAGGAGTAATGTTTTTTACTCATAATATGTTTCTTTGAAGCTAATACACCAAGTGTCAGAGCCTTTCGCTGAAATTGGATACTAAAGGAAGAGAAAAGCAGCACTTTTACTTCATTGGGTATAAAGGTGTCCTCTCCTTGATCCTCAATGTAAAATAACCAATTGTTTAGGTCCATCACCATTCGAATATTCCATTCCATTTCTTCTTTTTTGACCGTAACATCAAGGACTGTGTGAACAAATAAGGTTGCTGATAAAAGTATAGTGGTATCTAGAAAAGAATTCTTGGAGTTTTGTAAAGATGAAGGTTCTGAGAAGTAATTGACAGGGCTTAATATAATATTACTATTCTTTGCTACGCATCCATGGCAAACCAACTGATATCCTCTTCCTGCTATTTTCCCATGCGACATTATTCTTCTAATTTCAATATTCATACTCAAATTTACCTTTCCCCCTCACAAGGTCAAAAAGACCTATCATTAGTTAAATATACCTATATATTAACTTTCTTATTGGTTGTTTTTATTAAAAAAATAATTTGTTATATCATTTTCCATTCTATTTTGTTATAAAATCTTCTTCATTCCTTTTTTGTCGGTATCTTTAACGAAAAAGCTAAATGGGGGAAGTAGCATGGTATTTCATCAAGAACTAAAAAAATATCGAGAAGAAATTTTGGGAATCAGTCAAGATGAAGCAATCAAGCGACTTCATATGACTCAGGCTGCCCTTTCTAATTATGAACATGGGAAACGCCAAATCTCTATTGAAACACTTCAACAATTTCAGCGTGCCTACGCGATTCCGCAAGATCATTTGATGCGCATTCTTTTTGGTGAAGAAACAGGAAAAGAGTATAACGCCATGATGTTGCGAGAACATACAAAGGATTCAGAACTCCATAAGATTCTGGATATGATTGAAAAAAATGAGAACCTACATAAGTTTCTCGTCTCACTCTCTCATTCTGACGAAAAAACACAGCGGTTTGTAGGTGACTTTCTTCCACACGTACTAAAACTTGCCCAACGTTAAAAAACTAGCCTCTATAGTTGTGCCGTTAAGCCTTAACTAATTGATTAAGGCTTTTCTCCACCAACTCCTTATTCCTCTCGATCCACCTAAAGTCCCATTTTTACAAATTTAGAAGGAAAGAAACAACTTAAAGAGGAATTCTTTAAGGATGATAGTGAAACTTTAATCTGGGGATCGACGTATATGTACTAGTAAGTCGTTGTGACAGGATGTCGCAAATTTAGTTTCTTTCCTCCCCCACTGATTGTTAAGAGATCATAGGTTAAGTTCGCAACATCCTGTTGGCCTGAACCAATCGGGCTGTTACGGCCTATTTATCCCCATCTACGCTTTATTCTCTAAAGCCTTGAGGTGGAGATGTTACTGCCCGTTACTGCGGGATAAAGATGTCGACTTTTGAAGCAGGTGATGTTGTTGATATATGAATTAAGCATTTTCAAAGGGTTATTTTATCCAAATCAAAGCTTTTACCAGTTAGCTAAAGCGGAAACCATTGAAAGATGGCGTTTGCGCATTTCTTTTCTTTTATTGGTAAGTGCTGCTATTTTTTCTTTGTCAGGCTGGTTGGGAGTTGGGAGTCAAGCGCTGTCCCCAGCATTATTGCATCACTCGCCAGCGGAATACGAAAGCCTTAGAGGCTTCTTTATTATAGGTCGCTGTATCCTTGGGTTATTGTTTGCTGGAGTTTTTTTAACCTTACCTGCTCTCTGTTTTTCACTATTTTCTCAAGAAACTTATTCAAAGTTTGTCATGATCCAAGCGATTCTGTTGCCAATTTTATTACTCGAACAAATTTCTTATATCATATTAGCGCTTAAAATGGATTTGCCCTGGTATTCTTCCCCTTTTTCTCTAGGGGTGATCGGACAATATTCCACAAACTATACATATGTCATTTTCTTACTCGGTACCATCTCAATCTTTAAAATTTGGGTCATGGTTATGCAATATCGTGGGCTGAAGCCGCTCCTGAACCTAGGACGTTTTCCACTTATTTTGCTTATTTTTACTGTGCATCTTATTTCATGGTGCGGTACTTCTGCTATCGCTATGTTTAATTTTGTAAACTTATTATAAGTAATTATTCTCACTAACGCGAAGCAATAGGATTTCCCATCATCCTATTCATCTTACATAAAAAGCTGGTGATTTTTCTTATGAAAAAAGGTTTACTCTTCCTTCTGAGCGTTCTGTTTATTGGCATAAATATTTTTTTACTGGAAAAGGATGACAGTAAGGTGAAGCGAGTGACCCATCTTTCTGATTGGCAAGCCTTAGCTTCCGGGACTCTTGAACAAACCTTACAAACAGAGGGGATGATCGTGCCTGCGGAGAAACATCCGATTTTTGTTGATGACCAAACCGCTTTTAAACATTTCCTCGTTGAAAAAGGAGATGTGGTTGAAAAAGGCACGCCGCTTTTTGAATATGAAAGTTCTCATCAAGATGAGCAGCTTGCTTTACTTGATGCAGAAATTTTACGGTTAGAATCAGAGAAGAAAAATATCGATGCTTATCTTGAAGAACTCGTCCAAATGAAAACGAATTTGTATCCAACCACAGCTACTAGCATACATGAAGAGGAAAATAAAGAAGATAGTCAAACGTCTGAGGCAGTGAAGTCCGCCTCCATCAATGGATTATCTTTGTCACTTGACCAAACCATTGCTGAAAAAGAACTGGATAAGCGCAATATCGACGAGGCCATTCGTCAATATGAAGCACAACGAGAAGCCGTTCAAAATGGAATAAAAGGATTAACTGTTTTTAGCCCTACAGGGGGGAAAATTACCGATCTTTCATTCGAACTAAAAAATCCTATTATGACCATCGTATCTGAAGAGCCGATCGTAGAAGGACGTTTATCAGAGAAGCAGGTTGAAGAAGTAGACCCTGATATGCCGGTAAAACTGCATTCTAGCCAGTTTAAGCAGCCGATTCTTGGTGAAATAGCAAGTATTGAAGATCTCCCATTTGAGGAAGCAGACTTGGATAAAGAAAGCTTTTACCCATTCTCAGTCGCATTTGAAATACCTGACGAAAAATGGCGAATCGGTCAACATCTTCAGACAGAAATCATTTTAGCACAAGCCAACAATGTCCCCATTGTTGCAAAAAACAGTGTGGAAAAGAAGGCCAAGCAAACTTTCCTTTGGGTCTTAACAGAAGAAGGGAAAACTGAAAAGAGAATGGTCAAACTTGGTTTACACGTTGACGATCAACAAGAAGTAACAAGCGGCATTGAACCGGGTGAATACTATGTTCCTGATCCAACGGAGATTAGTGGAGCCAATCCTTTTATTACAAGTTTCCAATGGGATAAGCAAATATTGCGGACATGGAAAAAAGCCAGTTCTCGTAAAATAGTAAAATATCTATTGATTGGACTTTTACAAAAATAAAGTGAACCTTCAATCAGTGGGGGTTTTCTTTCATCCCCCACTGATTGAAGAGGATCAAAGGCTAAAATCGCGACATCTTGTCGTTACGCCTTTGTGACCAACATCTTGTTGGCCTGAACCAATCGGGCTTTTACGGGCAGTGTATCCCCCAGCTATGCCTCTCCGTATTCTCTAATGGCTTGAGGTGGGGGGATTACTGCCCGTTAATGCGGGATAAAATGAACCTTCAAGAGACTGGGACATAATTAAAACGTTAAGCTCCAAGAACGAACGATACATTACCTTAGCGGAAATATACGTAGACTCCTACGGGAAGTGAGAGTTCGGCAAGACCCCAGGTGGCTTGCCGCTCGCCCGTGGAAAGCGAAGTATATTTCCGGAGCGGGAGTTATGCGTTCGTTTTTTCTTTGGTAAAAATACTTATGCCCCCCTCTTTTCGGCCACCCTGATCTCCCACCAAACTGCTCTTATTCCTGCATTTCTCTTTTTAAGCGCCTTGTAGAACGATACCATAGTAAGATTCCTAGATAGATGCTGGCACTTACAAGATAGACTAGCAATAAACCATGCTCTAATTCAACAAACCAGTATGACAGCATCGGACCTAGTGCAGAGCCTAAATCAGTGACAACGGAATAGGTTGTCATCACAGCAATCACAGATGTTGTTTTTGCTATATCTGCGGCTAGCGCGTCCATTAAAGTGTTGGTTGCTGTGCCTGTTACCATAACAAATAGTACTATCAGCATCCATATATATATCGGCAGTTCCCATGGGATTAAGAAATAGCCGATCGCTGCACAAAAGAGCGAAAGGAGAAATAAGGGAATTCTTCCTTTAGCTCCATCTGACATTTGCCCAACCTTTGTCGCTAGGAAAGGTTCCCACACCCATCTTATGGCTTGGAGAATACCAGCTAATGCCGTGCTACTCATGATCAAACCAAAGATCGAAATTGATTCAGAGTAATGACGATCGATAAGCAGACTTAATGTCGAGCTAAATACCGCTTGTAAAAGAGCAATCCATAACCCGCATATCAGTATTTGTATAACGCCTTTCGTCCAAATCCGAGATTGCAAGGTTCCTTCTTGCGGATGCGCTTCCACTTCTGTTACTTGTTGATTAGAAATATACAAAAATATTGGTACTAAGCCAATAAACGTAATCAACCCAAAACCTAAAGAAACATTTTGCATTCCGACAATAGGAACTAGTATCCCGCCAACAAGCATTCCAGCCAAGCTGCCAAGCCGAAAAATCCCATTATAACTGCCCATTAATTGCCCGCGATTGCCATCATGAGAAGAATGAATAACAGTAAAATATCCTCCCATTCTCAGAAACGACCAAGCAATTCCCCATAATCCTCTAAGAATTAACCAAGCAATAAATCCTTTAAAGACCCCATAACCGACTGTTGTCAGGGCCCCAATAAGAACAGCTATAAATAGCCCCGTACGAAGGGACATTTTTTTATATAACCAACCAATCAGCGGATTTAATGGGAGTCGAACAAAGCGATTGATCGATAGCAAAATCCCAACTTCCCATAAGGATTGTAATCCAACTTCTCTCCAATACACTGGTAACACAATATAGAGCATGGAGTCTCCCAATAAACAGATAGCGGTCACAAAAGCGACAACATATACAGGCTTTTTATCATTCATACAATTCCTTCTTAATCTAAGTAGTTTTAGGAGAAAAAATAAAGTAAAACTTCAATCAGTGGGGTTTTCCTCCATCCCTACTGATTGGTAGTTGAATCTTTCACCTGCGTATCTTCTCCGTAACCTTGAGGTAGAGGGAGAACGTAAATAAAGGGACAGTGCAGGCTATATCCATGTGGCAGAACATGCGTATGCTGTCTACCTAGATATGCCTTTGCCCATGCCCCTAATTAAGGTGAAATTCACTTAGCCACTATTATTATTTCAATTTCTCCGCTGCAGCTTCATCGACAATGATAGTCACATCCGGATGATTCTGCAATACAGATGCAGGACATTCTTCCGTTACGTGTCCTTGTACCATCTGTTGCACCGCGTCTGCCTTCGCTGCTCCGAAAGCAAGGAGAATAATTTTTTTCGCCGACATAATCGAAGCAATTCCCATGGAAATCGCATGAGTAGGCACATCTTCAACTTTTTCAAAAAAACGTTTATTTGCCTCAATGGTTTCTGCCGTTAGCTCAACAACATGCGTTTTTGTCGTAAATGGTGTGCCTGGCTCATTAAATCCAATATGTCCGTTCGTTCCGAGACCCAGAACTTGCAGATCGACGGGATGCTCATTTAAAGTTTGTTCATAACGTTCACACTCTGCTTCTAAGTCCGAAGCCATTCCATTAGGTAAATGAGAGGCTTTAAAGTTTAAGCTGTTAAATAACTCATTTTCCATATAATAATGATAGCTTTGTGGATCATCTGCTGCTAATCCGATATACTCATCTAAATTTACCGTTGTAACATTTTCAACGTTAAGTTGTGCTTCTCGCATTTCTTCGTATAGCTTTAATGGAGTACTTCCTGTTGCCAATCCCAATGTGTGGATTGTGCCACTTTCTAATCCCTCTTGTACTATATCGAATGCCGCTTTAGATGCTTCTTGAGCATTCTTTGCTGTTATAATATGCATTTCCATCCCCCTTTTCCCTTTTTGAACACGCTCTTATAGTGATTATTAGCTAGTAGCTTTAGTATCTATCCAATCCCTAAGCTCTATTCTTTCATGCTTTTGCCAAGTCGATAGGTGTTTTCGACTTCAAAACGTGGATTCATCAAGACAAAGTCTGCATCCTTGCCTACTTCTAGATGGCCTTTTTGTGTTAATCCAAATTCACGTGCTTGGTTACTAGAAGTCATTTGCACCGCTTCAGCGATCGAGCAGCCTGTGAATTCCATAATATTACGAAATGCCAGATCCATTGTCAATACACTTCCTGCTAGAGAGCCATTTTCAAGGCGGGCTTCTCCATCCACTACGATGACTTTTTGACCACCTAACTCATAATCACCGTTTTCCATTCCTTTTGCCATCATGGCATCTGAAATTAAAGTAATGCCTTCTGCCCCTTTAATAAGGTAGGCAAGTTCGATCATATCGGGATGAATATGGATTCCATCTGCAATGATTTCCACTTGCAATCCATCCGTGATTAAAGCATGTCCAGCTACTCCTGCCTCACGGTGGTGAAGACCACGCATACCATTATATAGGTGAGTGGCATGTGTTGCCGCACTCTCAAGAAGCTCTGACCGGACAGCATCAGAGTGTCCAACAGATGGAATAATATTACGCTCCAGCATCACTTGTTCGAATTCACGGGCTTCCGCTAATTCTGGTGCATATGTTACAAGCTTAATTTGTTCACCAGAAGCTTCATACCATTTTAGAAATGTCTCGATATCGGCAGGTCCCATATATTGAGGATCTTGAGCTCCCGCTTTTATCGGATTAATAAAGGGGCCTTCCAGATGAACACCTTCGATATGGGCTCCCCTTTCTTTCGCTGATTGGATCGCTTCCATTGCTCTGGTAATATGATCATATGTTTGAGTCATGGTCGTCGCAAAAAAGGAAGTAACTCCTTCTCCCATTAGTTTTTCACTTAATTTTACATTTGCTTCCGGATCGGCATCCATAAAATCAATTCCGTGTCCACCATGAATATGAATATCAATCATACCAGGAATAAGGAGATTGCCCTTGGCATCGATGACCGTTTCGCCTTCCTGTTCTTTATACTCACTCATAGATCCAACTTCGTTTATTTGTTCAGAGAAACGCATATATCCCTGCTCAATCACCTCTGCTTTTCCACCAGGATAAATTGCAGCATTGATTACAACCTTTTGATTCATCTTTTCACCCTACTTTCTCCAACAAGTTTAATTACTCCTATTATAAGTCTAGCACGTTATAATGACAAACATCTCCCTTAGAAGTAAACTTTCATCCACGTTTTTACAAAAAATGGTCCTAACGTTAATTTTTTGTTACAAATTGCAATATTTTCCATTATTATGTTTAAGTATATGCTACTATATTAATAGACTATATCGATAGGGGGATTTTATAGTGCGTAAAGCATTAGTAGGCACGGCAACAGCCGTTATGCTGACAACATCTTTCACTGGCACTGCGCTTGGCGCAACACATGAAGTTAAACCAGGAGACTCTCTTTGGAAAATCGCTTCCAAATATCAAACTTCTGTTTCCCAATTAAAAGACTGGAATCATTTAAAACAGGATCTAATTTATCCTAAACAAGTGATCATTGTAACCCCGGATGAGGCAAAGAAGTCACAAAAACAAAAGACAGATTCAACTAACGCAAAAAAACAAGCAACTTCTTCATCTACAGCGAAGTCCTATACCGTTGTCTCAGGTGATAGTTTATTTAATATTGCAATCAAACATAATATCTCTTTAGCTGATTTAATCTCATGGAATAATTTAACAAGTGATTTAATCCATCCAGGACAGGTGCTAAAGGTCTCGGGTTCCAAAACAACGGCAAGTAAACCAAAAGAATCAAATAGTGGAAGCTCGAATAATACAAATACCAAAACAGATACATATAAAGTTGTAAGCGGCGATACGTTAAGTGGGATTGCTGCTAAATATGGAACAACGGTCAGTAAATTAAAGTCTCAGAATGGATTAAGTTCCGATCTTATTCGTGTTGGACAAGTGTTAAAAGTTTCAAACTCATCAAACTCAGCGTCTAACACAACAAAACCAAATGAATCAAAGAATGATAGTTCCAATAATACGAGCTCCAAAACAGATACTTATAAAATCGTGAGTGGCGATACATTAAGTGGGATTGCTGCAAAGTATGGAACAACGGTCAGTAAATTAAAATCTTTGAACGGCCTAAGCTCTGATTTCCTTCAGGTTGGACAAGTGTTGAAAGTAAATGGAACTTCATCTACTACACCTGACAAATCACAATCAAAGCCTTCGCAAGATAAGAATACAAATACAGACTCGTCATCTAAATCTGAAGCTACTAACACTTCAAAACTAATTAGTACAGCAAAAGGCGTACTTGGAAGCCCATATGCTTGGGGTGGAACCTCTCCTTCTGGTTTTGACTGCAGTGGTTTTATTTACTACGCATTTAGTCAAAGTGGACATGACGTCCCTCGTACAAGCTCTGAGGGGTATTATGATCGTTCTTATTATGTAAAAGATCCTCAACCTGGCGATCTTGTGTTTTTCAGAGATACCTATAAACCTGGAATCTCGCATATGGGGATTTACCTTGGAAATGGCGACTTTATCCACGCTAACGACAAAGGCGTAAACATCATCAACCTTAGCAATCCATATTGGGATAGTAAGTTTGATGGGTATAAGAGATTCTATTGATTTGAACTGAGAGAGGCAGCCATTCTTGGCTGCCTCTTTTATAAAAAAATACTTGGGCCCTCTATCTTATATCCAATTCCACTGCAAAACGATAGTTCATATCTCCTTCATACCAAGCCGGAAAGTTCGTTCCCCAGACATTATTGTACAGATTTATGAAAATACCATCGTTCAAGGAAGGCTGAGCATTGTCAAATTGTAATAGCCCTCTTCTGCCAAAAGAAAACAAAGGAGATTCTTTGGAACGAATTGCGACTCCCCCCTCAATGCCGGAATATGTAAGCCCTTCTTTTGATAAAGCATGCATATTGCGATTCCCGTCTTCTACTACATGATAAGGAGATAATGGCTCACTTAATTTGTGCATTTTCCAACAATATGGATTCGCAACAGAGATACTCGTTTCTACCCAATATGCTTCTGGCATTCTATTAGCCGCTTTGTCTTGCATTTTCAACATTCCTTCTAATGTTTTCGTGCGAAGATTTAAAATGTAACTAAGCCGCATCCTCTTCGGTAAGCCGAACTGTGTCACAGATTCTTCCTTGAACTTTAAATCAAAATCAAATATGACAAGCTCATTTTCTCGTCTAAAGGAAGCATTATTTACGTATGGCGAGATGATTTCATGTCTAATCTCGGAATATGCTTCGATTCCCCTTTTGGCAAAGTCAACCAATGCCCAACTACTCGTCCAACGTGTTAAACGACTATATTGACTTAAAAATTGGCTAAAATTCGCAAAGTCGAAACGTTCATATGATAGCTCTCCAAATCGCTTTCCTTGCTCAAGCATTGAACGATTCTTTACCTTCAGTTCTTGGAGCGCTCCTGTTGAAGCAAAGACCATTTCAAACTCACCAAACTGATATGGTTTTCCAATCACAATTTGTTGGCCGGGCTGGATCACTGTGATTGTACTTTCATAGTCCGCAAATGCCTGTTCCGCTTCTTTCTGGTGTGTCTTTGATAAATATCCGACAGCTTTTTCAACATACTCCCGCTGTTCTACCCAAGAAGCTTCATATAATTTATAAGATCGTTTCTCTGCATGAAAATCAAGATCTGTACTAATCTCCGTCATCAGATCGAAGAAGTCCATCGTTTTGCGGTCACGATTAAACTCTAATCTATCTTTTGCTCGAGCCTTTTGAAAATCGGGGATTAAGTAGTTTCGGTAATCCGGCAAAAATACATTACCATTCCCGCCCCATGTATGCTCAGCTACTAATAATAGTTGTTCTGAGAATTGCCGATATTCTTCGCTGTCCTTTAGCAATGTCCCTCGGGCTAACCATTTATCTCGCAAACCAAGCAATATTTCATACTTGCCTATTTTTCCTGGGTCAGAGCCAACACCATGAATCCAAGAATCAGCGATTTCTTCTTCAATCACAGGCAGGGTTTCCCTTTTTCCCCAGGCTGCTTGGGCAAATTCATCTAATGTGGATGCGACAATGTCAACATCTGGATATTGCTGACTCAATTTCTCATGAAGCTCCACCACTTCTTGAACATCACGAGGTGGACCTTGATTATCGTGACTATGGGCGAAATAAAGCAAGTCATCCCAATCTTCACGTTCAAAGGTTTGTCCATAATCCTTCGCATAATGAACAATGATTTCTGAACCGTCATTTGCCCGCCATACGAATAACTCTGGCACATTCGGAACAGCTGAACTAGCATTTACACCAATGTGCAAATACTTTAAGCCAGCCTTCGCCATTAAGGGGACAATTGCAATCGTATGTCCAGGCACATCTGTCATTTTCGCTGCTATGGTTTTCTTCTGAAATCGTTCATCAAGCTTTTGTGAAATTGACAAACCATACTCAAACAGATCTCGATCCATTAACTCTGTATGTGTTGTCACAGGTAAGCCATGCCATTTAATCGTTCCTGCTTCAATCGCCGCAATCAGGCGATTTTTATCTTCTGCGACAACAGCTTCATGATTTAAATAGTGGTCAATTAACCATGACCCCGTCGTCCATGTAAACTTTTCCTTCAGGGCTTCACCGATTTCAACTGCTCTAGGGATATAATCAAACAGATACGTATCCATTACCTTCTCAGCTAAGTCGGTAAAACCAATATCTAAATGTGTCTTAAAGACAACATGTAGTTTCTTCATGGTTGACTCCTTCCTTATTCAGGGTTAACCGGAAAGGCTACTAAGCCTTCGTTTAACTCTTGACACCTCTCGAGTAGTTGCTCGGCACCTTGCTTTTCTGAAACGAAATAAAGTTGATAATCAAACTCATAAAATCCAGATAAATCTACTTTAAAGTTGGTTTCCCAATAGTTATTCATTACCCATGAGTAGACAAGGTCCTTGTTTTTCTTATAAGTGTTTTCATTACACAATTCAATTTTATGATGATCCAAGGTTCCTAATGTCATTAATGGTGTGTCCTTAATCGCGACAAGCAGAGCTTGTTCCTCATCTTTAAATGCTAATCCATTTTGCAGCAGGTAGAATTCGATATTTGTGCCAGGCAGCTGATCAATCGCTGGTCTGAATACGGTACCTGTCTTCTCAACAAATAGCTCACTTGCTTCTCCGAGACTAAATGGAAGTGGGATGTATAGATTCTCAGGGGCCCACTCATTTTGTTTTTGAATTCTCACATTGACATTTATTTTCGGTACATGTTTATAAATTTTCAGGAATACAGTGTACATTTCCGTACCAGCCAATTCAAAATCCATTTTAACGGAGATAAATAGCGGCCCATCTTTTACTATCTTAATATTTTTCAGACTGGCAGGATGACGCTCTGTCAATCTACCTTTACGATTACGCCCCATCAATCTTCTTTCTGTACAAGCATCTGTTTGAATCGGTGTTTTTTCATATACACCAGCAAACGGAGCATATGGTGCATCTGGATGAATGAGTTCCTTGCCACTCTGCTTTTCAACAAATGATTCAATTCCTGTTGTATCATTAAATGTAATTTTATAAGCATTTGTTTCAATCATATGCGTATTCGCAATCTCTTCATATCCAGGATATGCGGCTAAATCTTCCACACGATCTGTGCCAATATGCGCATGGTTTTCAACCATTTTCTGTTTGGGCGCTTCTCCTCTCTGTAATTTCACGATTCTTTCTTCCTTAGGGTCTAACGTGATGGCGAATTCAATCAAATCACCACTCGGTATAGAAGTAAGCTGGCAATCCAGCACCTCATTCGTCTTGCAATCAACCACTTCCACATAGTTTTCCCTATCCCATGCTAAATAAGTTCCATCAATATGTTCCCAATGCTTGATTTGCACAGACGTAAAATCCGTCACTCTATTCTCATGTGGATTAACTACTTTGAAATACTTTTCCCGATCCGTCTGCTGGGACACTTCCCCCAGATTGCTTAACACTTCATCCAAATTCTTAGAGATCAGCCTGTTGGCACTAATCGCATAAGCAGCCTTTCGATAATCCAAATCATTGACGAGCGTATTCCATGGTTCGCTGACAGAAGAAGCATAACCCCAAGTATGTTCCGCATACATCATTAGCTGATTTTCCGCCTCTTGTAAAAACAAATGTTTGCCTAACTCGGATTTAGGGTCCAATTTCTTCGATAGATGATATTTCCGCTGTGCATCACGATAAATTTTCGTTGGTGCTGGTGTCGAGCCGACCCCATCTGCCCACCAATCTGTCCAGTCCCCTGAATAAGTAGGGATGTCCAAATCCTTGTTTCGCAAAATCCGGAAAAACTCATTCAGTGTAATAAGTGCTATTTCCACCTGTTCTCCGTGCTTCTCATTCCACTGATGAATGGATTCAATCAAACGCGGATTAGGTGGCGCATTATCCGTCACAATTCCCGAAATCATATTGGGAATGAAATCAAACGGATAGTTTTCAGCTTCCAAATCTTTTACATAACCGAAAATTCTTTCCTCCGCAATGTCCATCTGGTCCGGCTTCGTTACGACTACAGCTCCTTGATCCATTCGATAACTATTAGGGATAAGCATAAAATCATTTCCGATTTGGTAATGGTCACCATTCCACACTAACACCTTATTACTTTTTGGCGTTTCCCACCAGAATGGTTGTTGTTTTTTATATAAAGGAAACATCCCATGATGCGTATGCAAGCATGAAAACAAATTTACAATCCCATTTTTATACATAGTCTCAGCATATCCCCAAGAAAATCCGTTAATATCTGCCGTCATCGCGGAATTTAAGTCAAGCTGGTTCGTTTCCGCATAGTCTCTTCCCTTTTGGAATTTCTGATCTAGAATCTCATTATCTACTAATTCTGTCATATTTAAATAAGTGAGAGAAATATCAATAAGGCCCTCCTTTACATATTTTGTAAATTTCCTTTTGTATTCCTCATTGCCGTTTTCAAGGAAATTCTCCACCTGCCAAAAATTCTCACATGTCCATTTATAGCCTTCCCATTCTTTCTTCGAACCATTTCGGGCAGCGTCCAAAATATCAATCACCGATTTAATATAATCAACATGATATCTTTCGATTTTTTCTTGGCGGTCAGTATAACCAATATCAGTATGAGAATGTTGAATTAAATATAAGGTCCATTTCTTTTTCATCTGAAGCCCACCTATCCTTACCATTTTTTCTTTAATAAATATACTAAGCCTTTACATGTACTGAGCATGCCATTCTCACTTGCTTTTATCTCTGTTCTTAATGCTTGTCCCTGATCTAGTCCTGCCTGGATACCAGCCTTCATCCACTTCATGCTCCCAGCAATTTGTCCGCCGAAAACGATACAATCTGGCTGGAAGGATTGTACATAACGCTGTAAAGCCGTTCCAATCAGGAAACCGAATTCTCGAAAAACGTGTTGCGCCTTTTGTGAACCCCTTTGTGAAGCTTGATAGAGTGCTAGTCCGTCTGTTTCTTTCATACCCATTTGCCCGGCTACCATTTTTAAGCCATTTGCTGATAAATAGTCTTCGATCGTTCCCTTTAAAAATGGATCTTGATAAATCATGCCACTTTCCTGTAAACCATATTTATTTTTCACGATCTCACCCTGTTCAATAAAGGTGGAACCACAGCCTGTTCCTAACATAATGAACATCGCCTTATCTGCCTGTTGGCCCACTCCATAAACATATTCACCTATGGAAAAGGCGACCGCATCATTTTCAAATAAGAAAGGGATATTTGCCGGAAAGTTCATATCAACCAACCATTCCTGGAAATAAGGCTTTAGCTCGACTTGATAAAGAGCATCATATTTTCGCAAACCCTTTATCAAACTGATCCCATTTTCGTAATCAAAAGGACCTGGGAAGGCGATCCCGATCCCCTTTAACTTCCCTTTTTGTTCCAGTACAATCTGGAGTTGCCTTTGGATGATCTGTTCAAAATTGGCCAATATTTCTAATTTTCCCCGCTCCGCCTGAGAGGGGTACTTTTCGCCATCCGCCTGATCCCCGTGTAAAAGGTTTGCTTTTATTTCAGTTCCACCGACATCCACACACAAATAAAATTCTTCGGTCATTGTTTCCACCTCAATTAACGTACAAAGGCTTTAATCGTTATTATTTCTTTTCCGACACTGCTGCCGTATGGCTTAATTCTGTAGTTCCTCACTGCCTCAGGGATGATAAAAGTTTCACCATAATGGACAACAAATGGGGCAAAGCTTCCATCAACACTTTCTACAATAGCCTCGTCACCTTCCACTAAGTTCAGGACATTCACACTCCCATGAGTTTCGTGTAATACTTCTCCGGAAAAAGTGTGTCTTCTAGTCTCGATAAATTCACTTTCATGAAGACCAGTTCGTTCTTCCTTCCATGTATCATTTTCGACCAGTACTTCAAAACGATTGGCTAGCTTCTCTTCCACCCAATCTTGGTCACGAGAAAAAACAATATTCGGTTCACCATGCTCTAAATGAACTGGACGTGGAATTCCATCTAGGCCAACTCGTTCCCAATCCCATAGTTTAAATGTAAAACGATTAGGGGTTGCACTGATTTCCAGTACAACAGAGTTGGCACCTGCACTATGAATTGTTCCTGCGGGAATGGAGTAGTGGTCATGCTTTTTGATTGTTTTTTTATAAATATAATCTTCATCTAGAAAACGCCCCGTACCAGTCTCGGCCAATCTTAGTTGCTGCATCATCTCTTCTTTGTCTGTGCCATTTTTCACCCCTAAATAAATCTTGGCATCTTCTTCTGCATCAATAATATAGTAGCTCTCATCTTGGGTATAATGCGCACCAAATACTTCTTGCGCATAGTCTATTAACGGATGCACCTGCAGGCTAAGGTTCCCTCCCCCCATCGTATCGAGAAAATCGAAACGAATCGGAAATTCAGCGCCAAAGCGACCATAAACACGTTCTCCTAATAATGGTAATGGTTGGTGCATGACGACATTATTAGCCGGTATTTCCATCCGTACATCACCAAACTTTAGATATAAACTATTCTCTTCAGGAACCCCATCAAAGCTCCAAGCTAGATTGACTTTGTCTTGTCCGACCTGAAATTTTTCCTGCATCCATTTTCCTCCCCAAACCCCCGGGTCAAAATATGGGACTAAACGAAAAGGTTGTCTAACGACCTGCTCTAATGCCTGGAAATAGCTCTCAGCATCTACCATAACAGGCCGATGTTTCTGATGTGTATCCAAAAAATAATCAATGTGAGCAAATAATTGCTTTTTCAATTTATCTGCTATGCGCCATTCGAAAAAATAGCCACGCTTCACCATTCTTAATGGATCTTCCCCGAAATTATCTGCCTTCCAATTACTAAATTCCCCTGAACGATAACGGTTTTGAATTTCCCATCTTGCTAAGTCGGCATAGATTAAGAGATCCGTTTCATAGAGTAATGAAGCTCCTACTCCATACACAACGACCAATTCATCATTATCTCTCTTCTCTTGAATACTCATCTTCAGCTTTTTTTGTTTTTCTTCATCAACAAAATCGGAAAAACTGTGATGGCTCATTAAGCCAAAAACGCGATCATCCGTTAAATTCATTTGTATCATCTCTGTTATTTTTTTCGATGAATAAAATTGTTCAGATGCTTGCACGATGCAGCTTGGATTTAACGATTTAATGAGTTCTTCTAACAACTCTCTTTCATTCACAGTAGGGTAGCATTCTATTGTTATAACATTAGATCTAGATTGGGTAATTTCTTGTCTTATTTTGTCTATAATTGCTTTATATCCACTGCATGCCTGTTGCTCTGTTTTAACTTTTACCTCTGGAAAGGGATTAAACATTACGTTCCTCCTAATGTATCTTTGTTATGACATTACTTTAGAGTCTATCACAATTTAATAACAAAAATTGTCTTTTTAGAAGCATCATCCGAGCAAGCTTAACGGACTTTGTTATAGATTTCGGATCGATGGATCTAGTTTTTTATATGGTTCACAATCTTAAGTGATCATCCTTTATTCACGAAAATCTAAATAGTAACGGTATTTTTTTCCGATATAAAAACATTCTGTATACTCGTAAAAATTTTCGGAAGCTTGTGAAGTAAAACGAACTCTTTTCAAGACAGGTTCAGATTCCTTTATTTTTAACTTTCTTTGCACTTCACGATTGGGCGATATAGCCTCAACATACTCCCTTTCCTGATTTACGCTAATGTTCTTTGTCTTCAAATAGGCGTAGAAAGAGGAATAATAGTCCTTGGCATCTAAAGAATATTCGCGATCATAGGCAATATAGGTGACAAAGAAAGCAAAAATAGAATCTTCATCTCCCCGTACTCGCTTTAAGACCAGCACTTCGCTTCCAACTTCAATATTTAAAAACTTAGCCACACGTTTATTCGCATGCCCTATTTTCACCTCTACATCTACTGTCTTTGCAAGCTTCCCGCGCTCCTGTAGTTCTTGGGTAAATCCCTTAATAATTGTAAAATGATCTTCCTCTTGAAATGTATCTTTGACAAATGTACCCTTTGATCGAATGCGTACGAGCAAGTTTTCCTTCATTAATTCATCAATTGCCTTCCGAATCGTGATCCTACTTACATGATAGATATCACACAGCTCCATTTCTGTAGGAATTCGCTCACCTTCCGGCCATTTCTCTGTTTGAATATGCAAACGCATATCGTCGGCAATTTGCGCATATAATGGATAAGCCGCTTGATTGTATATTTTCATTATAGACTCACTGCTTTCTATTTGTACTTATCACTAGTCTCTTTCGTTTCATTTGATAAGTCAAGCACTTCTATTCCCTTTCATATAAACACTTATAGTGGCCAAGCCAAACGTAATGTTTACGAACAGAAATCTTATAAAAATGGCCCTAACATTAACTTCTTATTACATATACGATAAGAATACAAATACAGATTCATCAGCTAAATCCAAAGCTGCTAATGGAGCAAAATTAGTACGGCAAAAGGTTCCTTCTGGTTTTGACTGCGGGGCCAATATTCTTATTAAGGTATAGCCAAATTTTATAATTAGCTGCGGAGCATAGAGCTAAGGACCAAATAACCTACGACAATTTTAGCCGTAGGTTATTTACGTGAGACCCTTCCTTTTGAGGGAGAAATGGATGCTCCTGAAATATTTTTGAGAATCTCTTCCCCTCGTTCAACAAGTCCTTCTAACGAATGGCCAATTCCGCTTTCAAAAGATAGTCCATATCTCCCTCATACCAAGCTGGAAAGTTCATCCTCTATACATTGTGGAATATAATCGAAAAGATCAGTATCACCTTTTCATCTAGGTGATAAAACCAAATATCTAAAGGCGTCTTAAAGACAACATGTAGTTTCTTCTTTATAAGATGATTCCGTCCTTATTCAGGGTTAACTGGAAAGGTAACTAGTCCTTCGTTTAACTCTTGGCACTTCTCAAGCAGCTGCTCCGGACTTTGCTTCTCTGAATCGAAATAAAGCTGATAGTCAAACTCATAAAAACCGGATAAATCTACTTTAAAGTTGGTTTCCCAAAAGTTATTCATCACCCAAGAGTAGACAAGATCCTTATTTTTCTTATGGGTGTTTTCATTACACAATTCAATTTCATGATGATCCAAATTCCCTAAAGTGATTAATGGGGTGTCCTTGATCGCAACAAGTAGGGCTTGTTCTTCATCTTTAAATGCTAATCCATTCTGCAGCAGGTAGAACTCGGTATTGGTACCAGGCAACTGATCAATCGCCGGTCTGAATACGTTTCCTGTCTTCTCGACAAATAGCTCGCTTGCTTCCCCTAAACTAAATGGAAGTGGGATATAAAGATTTTCAGGAGCCCACTCATTTTGCTTTTGAATCCTTACATTAACGCCAATTTTCGGCATATCCTTATACACCTTTAAGACCACATTATACATTTCCGTTCCGGCCAATGAAAAATCCATTTTAATCGATGTAAACAGTTTTCCATCTTCTATTACTTTCATATTTTTCAAGCTTGCTTCATGACGCTCTGATAATCTTCCTTTGCGATTGAGTCCCATCACTCTTCTTTCTGTACTAGGATCTGTTTGAATTGGCGTTTTTTCATAAACACCAGCAAACGGTGCATAGGGGGCATCTGGATGAATTAATTCCTCTCCGCTCCGCTTATGAACAAATGATTCAATTCCTGAGCTATGATTAAACGTGATTTTATAATCATTTGTTTCCATAATATGCGTATTCGCCATCTTTTCATATCCAGGATATGCGGCTAAATCTGCCACCCCAGCATGGTTCACGACCATTTTCTTTTGCGGGGCTTTCCCTCTCCGCAATTTAACGATTCTTTCTTCCTTAGGATCTAATGTAATAGCGAATTCAATCTGGTTCCCTCTAGAGATAGATGTAAGCTGTGAATCTAGCACTTCATTCGTTTGACAATCTACAACTTCAATAGAGTTATCTAAATAAGCCCCATCAATATGCTCCCAATTCTTCATTTGAATAGATGTATAATCAGTCACTCGATTATGATGAGGATTGACAACTTTAAAGAACTGCTTTCTGTCTATTTGATGGGCAACTTCTCCGAGATTGCTTAATACCTCATCTAAATTTTCCGATATAAGTCGATTGGCGTTGGTCGCATATGCAGCTTTTCGAAAATCCAAATCATTAACCAATGTATTCCATGGTTCTCTTACGGAAGAATTGTAACCCCAAGTGTGTTCTGCGTATAACATTAGCTGATATTCAGCCTCTTTTAAAAATTGCCGCTTCCCTAACTTATCCTCTGGATCTAATTTTTTCGATAAGTGATATTTGCGTTGTGCATCACGGTATATTTTTGTTGGTGCTGGTGTAGAGCCAACTCCATCTGCCCACCAGTCTGTCCAGTCACCTGAATAGGTTGGAATATCGATAGCTTGCTTACGCAGGAACTGAAAAAACTCATTCAATGTGATCAGTTCAATTTCCACTTGCTCACCATGCTTCGCATTCCATTTATGAATCATTTCCATTAACCGCGGATTAGGAGGTGAATTATCCGTCCCAATTCCCGAAATCATATTAGGAATGAAATCAAATGGATAATCTTCTTCTTCTAAGTTTTCTAGGTACGTAAAGATTCGCTCTTCTGCAATATCCATTTGATCAGAGGTTGTCACTGTTGCTGAACCTTTATTGATTCGATAGCTATTTGGAATAAGCATAAATTGGTTCCCCATATGGTAATGGTCCCCATTCCAAACTAAAATCTTATGGCCTTTCGGTGTTTCCCACCAAAAAGGAATTTGCTTTTTATATAAAGGAAACATCCCATGATGCGTATGGACGCATGTAAACAAATTAACGATCCCATTTTTATATAAGGTTTCAGCATACCCCCAAGAAAAACCGTTAATATCTGCCGTCATAGCAGAATTTAGATCAAGTTGGTTCGTTTCCGCGTATTCCCTTCCCTTTTGAAACTTTTGATCCAAAATCTCATTATCTACTAATTCCGTCATATTTAAATAAGTGAGGGAAATATCAATAAATCCTGCTTGCACATACTTTTTGAATTTCTGTCTATATTCTTCATTACAGTTTTCAAGAAACTGTTCCACTTGCCAAAAATTCTCACAAGTCCATTTAAAGCCTTCCCACTCTTTTTTCGTACCATTTTCGATTGCGTCTATACTATCAATAGCTGATTTAATATAATCCACATGATGTCTTTCAATTTTCTCTTGGCGATCTGTATAGCCAATATCAGTATGCGAGTGTTGAATTAAATATAGCTTCCATTTCTTTTTCATCTTAAGCCCACCTGTCATTTTTTTGCTGAATATACTAAGCCCTTACATTTGCTAATATTCCATCCTCACTTACCCTTATCAAAGTACTTGGATTATTGATTTTGAATTCTTTCATATTGAGCACGTCTGATTTCTAAGTAACGATCAATCCCCATTTTTTCCAAGCTGTTTACATACTCTTCCCAGCCTGTTTCGATATCGACCTTACCTGTTACAAACTTTGCACGCATCTCTTCAACATATGTTTCAACATCTGTCAAGATGGCGGAAATTTCAGCACCCTCTTCCGCAGTACTTTGGAATTGAGGTAGGATGGTCTCTGGTTCTAATGCTTCAATTTCTTCAGTATTTACTTTATATATGTCATCAATTTCTAATCCTCTTGCTTTTACACGCCATTCTGGATCTGGCTCAACATATGGATAGAATGCACCATAAACATTATCCACAAACTGGAATGCTCCTAATTGAATACCCCCATCATAGTTTAAAATTTCATCATTATAAAGTGGTGCCCCATCCACCATTTCATATGTTTCTCCTTCAATTCCAAAGAAACCGAAATTAGAACCCTCTTCGCCATAGAAGAAATCGACCCATTCAATCGTCTCTTCCGGATGTTGATTATCCTTTGTAATCATAAACTGAGTAGTACCACGAGCAGGGTGGTCAATCCAGTTTAAAACTCTGTCACTATTTGGTCCATCAAAGGCATGGAATCCGACAAAGTTGTTTGCAACTTTACTGCCAAGATAATCAGGACCTGGATGGGCGAAAACACCGACCTTATCTTGAGAGCCTTCCGTTACCCACTCCTCATATTCCATATCAGAGAATGTTTGCGGGTGGAATAATTCTTCCTCCCAAAGCATATTAAAGTATGACCATAGTTCTTTGTACTTATCATCTGTAAGTGTCAATTGTAATTCGCCATTTTCGTCTAAATAAAGCTTCATCTCAGCAGCCTTTAGACCACCCTCTCCCATACCAAAAGGGCCAAGCATTTGTATTTCGAAGCTTCCAATTCCACCTGGTTTTAATGAAAGCGGAACCTCGTCATCGGCCTCCCCATTATCATTAGCATCTTCTGATTTAAATTTACGAAGTACATCCGTAAATTGGTCTAGTGTTGTAATGGACGTAGGATCGTCAATCCCTATGTTTGCTAACCAATTTTTATTAATGTAATACCTTGTAGAACGCTCTGGACCTGAGAAATCTACATACGGTAAAGAATAAATATGCCCATCTGGCATTGTAACTGCTTGCTTAATGGATGGATTTTCTTCAAATAATGCTGTTAAGTTTGGTGCATGCTCTGCGATCAAGTCTTCAAGTGGGATAAACAAACCCTCTTGTCCATATTTTCCTACTTCATCTGTCGAAAAGCCGAATCCTCCATAGAATGCATCCGGTAATTCCTTAGATGACATGATGACATTCTTTTTCTCTCCTCTGCTTTCATCAGGGACTTCCTCCCATTCGATGTGGACATCTGTCATTTCCTCCAGCTTTTTCCACATCCATAACTCATCTGCGGGTGGATGAATACTGCCAAAACCTCTCTTCATAAAGTGTAACGATAACTTACCATCTTTTGTCTCATCACCTTCCTTACTAGCTTTAGAATTCTCATTGCTACAAGCCGTCAGTATCATTGAAAAAGTTAGAAGCAAAACCAATCCCAACCATGAGAGCTTTTTCATCTCACTCCTCCTAAATGGAAAATTCTTTTTATATCTGAAGAATGCAGTCGCATCCGGGATATCAAGTTTTTTATTCTTTCAAGAAATTTGACGTTGTCTACTTACGGTAATTTTTGACAAGCAGTCCCTTTATTGATAAACCTATCCTTTCAATGATCCCACCATAATGCCCTTTTCGAAAAACTTCGATAACAATGGATATAGAATTAACAAAGGTAAGGTTGATACGATTACTACTGCATATTTCAAGCTTTGTTTTTCAATCATTCGGTCTGCATACCCTGCATCCACCGTTGTTTGAAGCATTTGTTCCATCGAGTTTTGCACCAAAATCTCCCTTAAAATAAGTTGTAATGGAAATTTCCCTCGATCTGTTAAATAAATTAAAGCTTCAAAGTAGGAGTTCCAGTGCGCTACCCCATAGAATAATATCAATACGGCAACGATTGGGGTAGAAAGGGGTAATACAATTTTATATAGCAATTGAAATTCCGAAGCACCATCCATAAAGGCACTTTCCTCTACTTCCTTTGGAAGATTTGTTTGGAAATACGTCCTCATAATAACGAGATTAAAAACACTAATTGCTGGTGGAAGAACAAGTGCCCACATTGTATTCATTAATCCTAGTTGTTGGTTTACGAGATAGAGCGGGATTAATCCACCGCTAAAGAACATCGTCAGTACTATAAAGAATGTAATAAGATTCTTTCCATAAAAGCGATCTCTCGATAATGGATAAGCCCCTAAGATTGTCATAACAATATTTATAACTGTTCCTATCGTTGTATAGATAATTGTATTTTTAAAAGCAATCCAAATCTCCGTGTTTTTAAAGACTTCTATATAACTTGTTACATTAAAGCCCTTGGGCCAAATAAGTAGTGGACTTTCATAAATTAACCTCGGATCACTGAACGAAGCAAATAACACAAAGACCAACGGATACAAAAACATGAATAGGATCAGGATGACTGCTATGAGAATAAAACCATCCAATATTTTTTCGCCTGTTGTCCTCTTAACTTGATTCAACATAATGCCACTCCCTTTCTGCAAACACATGCATTACCAAAGACTCGTCTCGTTTACCTTTTTGGCAATCCAATTCACTGTAATGAGAAGGATACAGCCTACTACATTATTAAATAATCCTACGGCTGCTGAGAAACTATATTGGGCTTCGACAATACCACTCTTATAAACATAGGTTGCGATAACCTCTGACATTTCCAAGTTTAGTCCATTTTGAAGTAGTAAGATTTTTTGAAAGTCTGAACCCATTATTCCTCCAACTGCTAAGATGGCAAGAATGACAATGGTTGGGCGTATTCCTGGCAGGGTAATATGCCATATCCTCCGCAGTTTACTCGCTCCATCAATATAGGCTGCTTCATATTGATCCTGTGGGATTCCTGCCATTGCAGCTGTATAGATAAGCGATCCCCATCCAACCCCTTGCCAGGTTCCTGACCATACCATGATATGCCAAAAATTATCTGGATTCGCTAGAAAGTCAATACGTTTTCCTCCAAATGTTTCAATAATCGCGTTGATTATGCCGTTATTAGGTGAAATGAAGAAAAATAAAATTCCTACTGCGACCACGACTGATAGAAAGTGAGGCGCATAAGCGATTGTTTGTGCGACATTCCTAAAAACCTTTGATCTTAGCTCGTTAAACAATAATGCAAGAATAATAGGTGCAGGTATACTGACTACTAAACTATAAATACTCAGCCCTAACGTATTCTTCAAAAGCCGCCAAAAATGGAAGGAATTAAAAAATCGTTCAAAGTGAGCCAATCCAGCCCATTGACTGTCAAATATCCCCAATGCAGGTGAAAAGTTTTTAAAGGCAATGATTACCCCATACATCGGCCAATAGTGCCAAATGATAAAATAAATGATTGCTGGTGCGATAATGATGTACAGCGGAATATTCTTTTTAAGCTTCTTCTTCACTTCTTGTAAACGACTTTTATTTTGAACGTTCATTAGTGGCGTTTGACTAACAGTTTGTTGCTTTTTCACGTAATTCCCTCCTCTTTTTCTACTATGTTTATATTTTGATTTGTCTTTCACCACCTTCCAAAATCCTTCTTAGATAGAAACTTTGACTAATCGCCCGTTATCCCCCGCTTGGGCTTCTTTGGAGTCTCATAGTTTGAAAGCAGGGGGCTTATGGACGGTTACATCAGGATTAATATACTAAGCCTTTAGACTTTCAAAGGATTTGGATTATTGATTTTGAATTCTTTCATATTGGGAACGTCTGATTTCTAAATAACGATCAATCCCCATTTTCTTCAAGCTGTTTACATACTCTTCCCAACCCGTTTCGATATCAGCCTTACCTGTTACGAACTTTGCACGCATCTCCTCGACATATGTGTCAATATCTGTCATGATGGCAGAGATTTCGGCACTTTCTTCCGCAGTACTTTGGAATTGTGGTAGGATGGTTTCTGGTTCTAATGCTTCAATTTCTTCAGTATTTGCGTTATATATATCATCAATTTCTACCCCTCTAGCTTTTGCACGCCATTCTGGTTCCGGTTCAACGTATGGATAGAATGCACCATACACGTTATCCACAAATTGGAATGCTCCTAATTGCACACCACCATCATAGTTTAAAATCTCATCACTATAGAGTGGTGCTCCATCTACCATTTCATATGTTTCCCCTTCGATTCCGAAGTAGCCAAAATTAGAACCTTCTTCACCGTAGAAGAAATCTACCCACTTAATTGTTTCTTCAGGACTCTGATTATCTTTCGTAATCATAAACTGAGCAGTACCACGGGCTGGATGATCAATCCAATTTAATACCCTGTCACCATTTTCTCCTTCAAAGGCATGCAATCCAACAAAGTTCTCTGCAACCTTACTGCCAAGGTAGTCAGGAACTGCCCATGAAAAGACGCCAACTTTATCTTGAGTACCTTCTGTTACCCATTCTTCATATTCCATATCAGAAAATGTTTGCGGGTGGAATAAGTCTTCCTCCCACAGCATATTAAAATATGACCATAGACTTTTGAACTTATCATCTGTAAGCGTCAGTTGTAACTCATCATTTTCATCTAAATATAGCTTCATTCCAGCAGCCTTTAGACCACCATTGCCCATGCCAAAGGCTCCAAGCATTTGTTCCTCGAACATACCAATTTGACCCGGCGCTATGGAAATCGGGACCTCATCGTCGGCATCTCCATTGCCATTGGCGTCTTCTGACTTAAATTTACGAAGTGCATCCGTAAATTGATCTAATGTTGTGATTGATGTAGGATCATCAATCCCAATGTTTTCTAACCATTTTGCATTAATGTTATATCTTAAAGAACGTTCTGGACCTGAAAAATCTACATACGGTAGAGAATAAATATGTCCATCTGGCATTGTAACTGCTTGCTTAATAGATGGATTCTCTTCAAATAATGCGGTTAAGTTTGGTGCATGCTCTTCGATCAAATCTTCAAGCGGGATAAATAAACCCTCTTGTCCATATTTTGCTACCTCGTCTGCTGAAAAACCGAAAGATCCATAGAATGCGTCCGGTAATTCCTTGGATGACATGATGACATTCTTTTTCTCTCCTCTGCTCTCATCGGGAACTTCCTCCCAATCGATGTGGATCCCTGTCATTTCCTCCATCTTTTTCCACATCCATAACTCATCTGCTGGCGGGTGAATACTGCCAAAACCTCTCTTCATAAAGTGTAACGATAACTTACCATCTTTTGTTTTATCACTTTCTTTGCTTGTTTTTTCGGAATCGCCACCAGTACAAGCTGTCAATATCATTGAAAAAGTTAGAAGCAAAACCAATATTAACCATGAGAGCTTTTTCATCTTACTCCTCCTAAATGTAGAATTCTTTATATATCTAAAGAACACAGTAGCATCCTAGATACCGAATATTTCGTATTTTCAAAACCGTTAGAAGTAATATCATTTATATACAGCCTTATAATGACGAGATTAAAAACACTAAACCTTTACATGTACTAAGCGTTCTATTCTCACTTCCCTTTATCTTTATTGCTAATGGTTGTCCCGGCTCCATCCGCCACCATATGCTTCCCAGAATTTATCCACCGAAAAACAATACAATCTGTTTGGAAGGATTGTACATTGCGTTTTACAGCCGTTCTAATGAAGTAATTGAATTTTATGCCCCTTTTGCGAAACTTGGGAGGGTGCTAATCCATTCGCTTCTTTCATGTTCATTTTCCTGGCAAGCGTTTTCAAATCGTTTACAAATAAGTAATCTTCGATCGTTCCATCTAAAGATCAGTTTTGATAATTCACGCCATCTGCCGGCAAACCATATTTTGTTACGATCTTACCTTTTTCAATGAAAGTGGAGCTACTGCTCATCCCTAACATTCATTTGACCATTCTATATTTTTTGAGATGAATAAAGTTGTTCAAATGCACGTTTGGTATAACTTGGATTCAACGTTTGACGACCTATTCTAACAGCCTGCTTTCGTTCATAGTATTATATCATTCTATTGTTATGACATTGGCTCAGGTGTGAATACATGTCTATGACCTCTTTATAACAGCTGCTTGCTCTTTTCCTTACCTGTATTTTCGAAAAAGAATATACATGATATACCTCCTATACTATAATGTCCCTTTGTCATGACATTATATCACACCCCAACGTGTAAAATTGTCTTTTTAAACGCCTACTGCCAGAACGCTTTACATGCTTTGTCATATCTTCGCTTAAAAATGTTTATTAGGAGTAATATCAACACAGCTGACATGGGTAAAAATGTAAGAACCCTCCGCATCTGATCTGGAGAGTTCTTTTATGAGTGATAATTGTACCGATTGCAGCCTGTTCTTAAACTAACTGCCCATCAGCTTAATAAGTCCACTTGCTATAACGTCACCTCTAATTGAATGTCACTAATTTCTCGTTTATAAATACACTCATTTATCTCTGCCGCTAGAACACAACCCATTTTATGATAAAAATTCTGAGTTTCCACTGATGGGTGCGCACCTATATACAGTTTTTCTGCACCTAATAATTTCGCAGCTTCTTTTGCCTTAAGAAAAAGATACTCACCAATCTTCTGTCCTCGGGCGGGCCGAGTTACATGGAGAAAAGATAACTCTCGATAAATAGACTCGCTTCCAAATGGCACTGCTTCAATAACAGCGAATCCAATCAATTGTTCCTCTTGTTTTGCAATTACTACAACACCGCCTTTTTTAATCGTTTGTCTAAAATGCTCGACAATCTGTCGTTTCTTTTCCAAGGTCCAATTGTCTTCAAACAAATCCTCGTTCTCAATCAATGTTCCCTGATCATTGAATAGCACTCTTGTTGTTCTTTGAAAACGTTCAAAAGAATCTAGCATCCCAGGTAAGACATCTCCAATTTGTATAACACTTATTGTAAGCATGGATACCCCCTCCTAAAAACCATAATGAATAGTTGAATTACAGGCACCTAAGCTTATTTTACTAATATTATCTCCTAAACGTAACTGCCATTACTTCAACTTGGATGTCAAACCACTACGTAAACAGTTATCCACTTATAATTTACTAGGTCACAAGAAATAGGCTGTTATAAAAGTCATTGAATAACTTTTATAACAGCCATAGTCATATTCCTTATGATTTACTATTATAAACTGCAAAGGAAGAAATCTGTGGACACCATCTTGATGCTGAAATCGTGAGTCGAATAAAGCGAGCTTTTGTCTCATCGCAACGGCAAATACGCTTATAGCCAATCACCGTTCCAGTAAACAATGGCTTCCACTTATCACCAGCTTTATATTCGAGTTCAAATTTTTCAACTCGCTGCCCGTAACGATATTCCTGCAAAACAATATGATCAAATACCTGTTCCTCTTGTAGATCAATTTCAATCTGGGCTTGTTCAGTTCCTTCTTCAGGAGCCCAAAAAGTATCTTTATTATCATCAAACATGGCATTTGCTTCATGTCCGCTTTGTTCTTCTGTTGCAGTTGCTGTCGCCTCCGTCGCCAAATTTTCTTGAAATATTTCGCGAATCCGATCGCCCAGTTCTCCTAAACGTTTGACATCATTTTCGTGAATAAGGCCGCGTTTATCTGGTGGTAAATTCAATAAGAACATGGCGTTACCACCAACGGATCCATAATAAACATGTAGCAATTCATCTAAAGATTTAACCTGGTCATCTTCTGAAGCATGGTAAAACCAACCTGGCCGAATGGATGTATTGACTTCTGCTGGATACCAAATCAGTTCATCTGCCTGCTGAATCACCTTTCTACTTCCCAAATCCTGATCAACCGCCTCATACTTTTTAGCAAATGCGCGATCATCCGTTTGTTGAGATTCTTCAGCAATTTTTTCTGTTTCTCTTAATTCAACTGGAACGACACTCCATTCCGATTCTCGACAATGTCCTGCTTCATTTCCACACCAACGCACATCTGGTCCACATACAGACATGCTGGCATTTGGTTGCAATTGGCGCACAAGGTCATAATACGAATCCCAATCATATTGTTGGCGTTTTCCATTTGGCCCTTCTCCACAAGCACCATCAAACCAAACACTGAAAATCTCACCGTAATTCGTTAATAGCTCTCGTAATTGATTCTTGAAATATGTATTATAGCGAGGAGAATCTCCATATGTATGCTCGTGGCGGTCCCATGGGGATAAATAAACCCCAAATTTCAAGCCTTCTTTTTGACAGGCCTCTGATACTTCTTTCACAAGATCGCCTTCACCGTTTCTCCACGGACTGCTTTTCACTGAGTAATCCGTATACTCACTTGGCCATAGGCAGAAGCCATCATGATGTTTACATGTGAGAATTAGTCCTCTCATTCCAGCGCTTTTACAGGCCTTTACCCATTGTTCCGCATCCAGTTCTTCAGGATTGAAAATGGCAGGATCCTCTTTTCCGCTCCCCCATTCCTGATTGGTAAAGGTATTAATACCAAAATGAATAAAGCCATAAAACTCAAGTTCTTGATGCTTCACTTGTCTTTCTGTCGGTTGTACATGAGCTGCATAATGAATAATCTCTTCCATTGTTATCTCCCCTTCCATGTTAAAGAGGCTGGGACGTAAGCATTTTCATCAAAGAAAAAGCCGAATTCTGCTAAGGTAATGCATTGTTCGTTCTTGGAGCTTAACGTTTTAATGATGTCCCAGCTCCTATTTTAGCTGTTGTTTTCAGTTCAATACTTGATTTAAAGCATTACTGGAAAGGTTGACAACAAATATAAAATGATTTATTTGAAAAAACACTTCAACCTACCAGTTAATGTAATTCAAATTCATACTCCCAGTCAATGCCACAGGGCAAACCATCGGCACTTGCATCCGTGTCGACTGGTGTTCCGTCAAATCGATATAGAGGCGCATAGCCATGGCCGATCCGACTTGTCGATTCTCCTACATAATGGCAAATAAACGAGCGGCGAAAACGGTCTTTTGATTGATTAGGATAAGATCCATGAATGACACTCCCATTAAAGAATAGCACATCTCCAGCTTTCATATTACACTGTTCGACGGATTTACCTTCGGGAACCTCCACTTCTAAAGCTGTAAATGACTCTTTAATATCTGCCTTATGCGGGCACATAATATCCAGTTCACTCGTTTTTGGAACAACAACTAGCCCGCCATTTTCTTCGTCTGCATCATCTACCGCAACCCAGGCGGCAATACAAGTCCCAGGTTCAACCTTCAAATAAAAATTGTCCTGATGGAGTGCCTGCCCCCTTGAGCCTGGTGGTTTAAAGTAAAACATGCTTTGAGCCGCAAGCGGTTCCTCATTAAATAAATTTGCTAGGACTTGTTTGATATTCGGATGAAGCATATACTCTTTCAGTGTGCCATTCACTTTATGGGGATGGATCATCCTTGGATAAAGCTTTAATGGGTCCTGGTCAGCTTTCTCTTTTGGAACAGGATCGAAACACCCCTTAATCGGACCCCCAGCATGCATGTTCATCGCTGTCTTTTTTATATCATCGATTTCCTGCTCGGTAAGAAGCCCTCTAGCGATCACAAACCCTTCATTGTGAAACTGCTGAACAAGTTGCTGATCTAACATATTACTTTCTACACTTTTCTCCATACTGTCCCCTCCATTTTATATTTTCATAGGAATGGTTACGTTTGCATTGTATAATAGGGAGAAAACGAAAGGAATACAGAAAATGGCTAATCATTATCATGATCCTGCTACATATCATTTTCCTAATGTCCAAGTTTCAGGCCATTTTTCCAAAGCATTTGGGTATGAAACCGTTCGTTCAGAAGGGACTCGTGATTGGCTTCTTACCTACACACTGAAAGGTAAAGGCGGTTTCCAAATTGGAGATGTTGATTTCATGTGCCAATCTGGTGATATTATTATATTAAAACCAGGAACACCACATCATTATTATACAAGAAGAGAAGAGGTTTGGGATTTTCTTTGGGTCCATTTTATCCCTCGTCTAGATTGGAAACCATGGCTACAATTACCAGAACGAGATACAGGGTTATTATCGATCCATGCAAACCAACCAGCCTTGCAAAATAGGCTGACAACTGCATTTTTTAGATTAATTGAAGACAATCAACCATTTAATCGTATTTCTAGGGAACTGGCACTTAATGCGCTTGAAGAAATCATTTTACTTATCTATCAGAAAAGCAATCCATCATATAATCACATTCGAGATCCGCGTATACAAGACATCGTAGAATACTTAACACATCATTATAATCAGCACCATTCCATAGCCGAACTAGCTAAGATGGCCTGTTTATCCCCATCACGCTTAGCTCATTTATTTAAACAAGAGGTTGGACAGTCCATCATTGAGATGCTAATCACCATTCGTTTAAAGCACGCGACACGTTTCCTTCAATTTACTTCTCACTCTATAACAGAAATTGCCGAAGAATGTGGATTCCAATCAACCAGTTACTTCAGCCAACAATTTTCTAGAGTTTATGGCATCAGTCCCACTTCTTATAGGGCGCAAACTGCTAGAAATTAAGAAAGAGGTTGGACAAAAGCAGTTAAAGTCGAGTTGTTACGTATACTCACCTGCGGGTGGCTAATGACTCTCCTCGTGCTTCGCTCTGCAAGGTTTCATTGAGGACTTTGCAACGAACACGATGTTCTAGTGTCGCAGGACGTAATCGTCACTAGCCGCCCTCCCGCAGGAGTCTTTGTATATTTCCTCCGATACAGCAGCTATTTTGTTCGAGCTAAAAATTGATTTTTACTTTTGCCTCAGCCTCTATGTCTAACTTCTTTCGCTGTATAGTCAGGATTATGTCAACGCCAGAGTCGTTTCCAACGTATTGGTAGAATTTGCACCTACCATCACTTTGATATTCCCAGGTTCAACCACAAAATTCATTTCGCGATTCCAAATGGCTAAATCTTCCTTCTTTACTTGCAATGTCACCATTTTTTCTTCATTTGGCTCTAACCAGATCTTCTGGAATCCTTTTAATTCCTTGACTCTTCTTGTAATACTTGCTTCCATATCTTTTATATATAATTGTACCACTTCGGCACCTGCTAGATCTCCTGTATTTTTTACAACTACTTGGACTTCCACAGTCGCCCCTTCATTGACTTGTTCCACTGAAATATTTGTGGGACTGATTTGTAAATGACTGAACTCAAATTGTGTGTAACTTAGACCATGTCCAAATGAAAATAACGCTGTTCCAGGTGAATCGATATATTGTAGCTCTCTTCCTTGGTCCTTCTGATTATAGTATACAGGTAATTGGCTGGATGAACGCGGCAAAGAGACTGGTAGTTTTCCACTTGGGTTTACTTCACCAAATACGATCTCAGCCAAGGCCTGTCCTCCTTCTTGCCCTGGGTACCATCCGCAAAGAATGGCCTCACAGTCGTCGACAATATTAGTGATTGCATGTGGTCTTCCTTGGATGAGGACCGTTACAATCGGTTTTCCGGTTGCAGCGATTTCCTTGACCAAAGCTTCTTGAACGCCACCAAGCCTTAAATCGGCTAAGTCAACGCCTTCTCCACAATCCATATCGGTCGGATTCCCAGAAACAATTGCCGCTCCATTGGAATCAAATTCGAGATCAAAATTCCGCATACTGCTGCCACCTAATACAAGAATTACGACATCCGATTTCTCAGCAGCAGTGATCGCTTTAGGAAAGCCTTCTTTTGAATGACCTCGTACAGAACAACCCTTTACATAGGTAACGTCTCCCTCAGCTATATCCTTTATTCCTTGAAGGACCGTGCTTCCTTTTCCATCCTGCTGAATAGCTGTATAATCCCCGAGCTGATTATAAATTTGATCCGCATTCGGACCGATCACAGCAATTTTTCCCGTTTGCTTGCTTAACGGTAAAAGCTGATCTTCATTTTTCAACAATACTGCCGACTCACGGGCGACTTGAAGATTGGCTTTTCTAAACGATTCATTTCCGACTATCTGCAACGCTTTTTCTTCATCTGTATAGGGCTGATCAAATAAGCCGAGAGCAAATTTCAAATGAAGGACTCTTCGCACAGCACGGTCGATCAGATCCTCGGTTGTTTTTCCCTTTTCAACGGCTTGTTCTAGGGTTGTAAAGGCTGTATCCCATAGGCTCAGATCAACACCTGCTGAGAGCGCCATAGCAGCGGCTGATTCATAATCTCCTGCAAGCTGAGTCAAGCGATCAACAGCCACTCCGTCCGCCATAACGATGCCTTCAAAGCCCCATTCCTCACGAAGGATTTCTGTCAGTAAAGTTGTATTTGCATGGCATGGAATCCCATCAATTTCATTATAGGCCGCCATACACCCAAGTGCACCAGCTTCTACCCCAGCCTTCATTCCAGGTAAGTGGATTTCCCTTAATTCTCTTTCACCAATATTGGCTGGACCGGCATTATGGCCTCCTTGTCCTTCTCCCTGACCACTAAAATGCTTTAATACTGCGACAATCTTATCAGCTTGGGTTAATTCTTCTCTGCTTTCTCCTTGTAAGCCTTTCACAGCAGCATTTGTCATTCTTGCAGCCAGATAAGGATCTTCACTAAAACATTCTTCCGATCGGCCCCATCTGGGATCACGCAAAATATCTAATGTGGAGATAAGACCTAAATGTGCGCCTCTTGAGCGTACCTCGGCCGCAACATGTTGATAGATTTCTGCCATCAACTCCGGATTCCAGGTGCTCCCCGCTCCAATATTTGTCGGGATTAAGGTTCCGTCTAAGGCTTGATGTCCGTGTGGGCATTCTTCCGATAATAAAACAGGAATCCCTAAACGGGTATTCTCCATTACATAGCGTTGAATTTTATTGGCCCATTTTGCATTTTCATGAGTAGGAATGCCATTTTCATAGGTTACGGCAGACCAAGGATCAGAACGAAACAGGCCATAAAGCGCGCCCATACCATCTCCCAATTCCACTTGCTCTTTAAACGCTTCTGTTAGCTCAATACCATTATCTGTTTTTCTGTAAGCTTCCCATCCATACATCTTCTGATTAAGCTGGCCAACCTTTTCTTTTACTGTCATTCTTTGCAATAAATCTTCTACCCGTTCCTCGATAGGGATTGAAGTGTCTTTATATTTCACCAACTCACATCCATTTCAATTGATTTTACATTATTCATTATGAGCATTTTTCCATTCGTAAGTCTCGCACACCATCAGAGAGGAGATGAAGCCCCCCCGATGTCAGTTTCACTTTACGAAATCAACCATTGATTGGACTGTTATAGCTCCCGGTTTTTCTAACACAAAGGCAGATTGACCATTATCCCGCGCCGAAAATGTGATCTTTTTTGGAATACCCGGAATTAAATCAAAATAATTATCTGAGAAAATCCCTTCTTTTTCAGCATCCAACCAAATATTTTTAGCTAACACATTAGTCGTCAGGACGAAAGCGTAGTCGTGACCTTCCACTTGTTCGACTGAAATATTCGGTATCTCCAAGTCTATTTCTTTCATTTTTGCAAAATAATGTACTTTTTGATCTATTATTTGCTCATTTGTTTCCAAAGAAGCATGTAACACAACATTGTTTGCTTTATGATTCTGTACGATATCTTTCACTTCTAGCTTATCAATCATCGTCACTGTATTGCTTTTCACTTGAATCCCTTGCTCATAAGTCCAAAGCTTTTCCCCTGAAAAGTCGTATAATGTCAAATGCAGTCTTCCTTCACTATCTTGAAGAAGATCAGACACAACCATAAGATTCAACTCTTCATCCACTTGATCTAAAATTACCATAACATCCTGGTAGCTGTTCTTAGCTGTATATTGCAATGCTTTCCATCTTCCGTAATAATCCATACTGGACCATGATGCAACAGGCCAGCAATCATTCATTTGCCAATATAAAGTCCCCATACAATAAGGCTTTTGAGCACGATGGGCTTCAATGGCAGTTTTGATCGCATCTGCCTGGAGAATATGGCTCATATATAAAAATGCGGGGAAATCTTTTGGCTCTTGGTAATACTGATCCATGTACTCTTTAATAAGTTGATTGCCGCGACCATTTTTTTGATGATGAAGCATCACTGGCGATTCTAATTCAAGCTCTGTTTCTTCCGCATAGGTTTGAACCGTTTTTAACTCAGGGAAGGATTGGAAGCCGTACTCGCTCATAAAACGGCCGACGACTTTTTTATAATCCTCTAACGGTTTCGCTCCATGCCATACATCCCAATAATGCATATCACCACTTGTTGATGTGTACGTTGCATGCTGGTGCTCATCTCCTGTTAATTCACTCATAGGAGAGGATGGCCAATAATCGACCGCAGGTGAATGCTCCGTAACAGCTTTTGGTAAAATATGATGAAAGACTTCCTCATAATCAGCCCAGATCTTCTCGCGGATTTCTGGCGTATGGGCTTCCTTCCAGCCCCATCCTCTGTTTTCAATATAATGAGCCCATGCTGAATCCATTTCATTATTGCCACACCATAATGCAAGCGAAGGGTTATTTCTCAATCTTTTTACATTCTCTTCAGCTTCGCGCTTCACATTGTCCAGAAAAGCTTGGTCTCCAGGATACATGCTGCAGGCAAACATAAAATCTTGCCAAACCATAATTCCGTACTCATCACATAATTCATAAAACATGTCATATTCGTAGATGCCACCGCCCCAAACACGTAACATATTCATATTTGATTCAGCGGCACTAGCAATTTCATGACGATAACGTTCATAGGAGATATCCGTTAGGAAACTATCATTTGGAATATGATTCGCACCCTTAGCAAAGACAGGAACGCCATTTAATTCAAAGTAAAAGCTCTTTCCCGCTTCATCCTTTTCTCTAACTAAGCGAATCGTACGCAATCCTGTTCTTACTTTCTTTTCAGCAATCGCCTTACCAGCCTTTGAGAAACTGACTAAAAATTGATAAAGGTTTGCTTCTCCAAGTCCTCTACACCACCACAGCTTAGGGTTTTCAAGCTCTAATGCCAGCTCGATCGTATGATTTCCTTTTTGGATCGATACTTCTTTTTCCAAACTAAGCTCTTCTGTGGCAATCCGTACCTTTCCTGTCCAATCTTGATCTGCTTCTACTTCAATTTCTGCTGACAATCGTGCCAATTGAGTTGTAACATGATCTTGGCGAATATAGAGGTCTGTAATACGGATGTCCGTCCAACCTTGGATTTGTACAGGTTTCCAAATTCCACTTGTGACAAAACGTGGTCCCCAATCCCAACCATAATGGTATGGAGCTTTACGCGAAAAAATACTCAATCTCTTCTCGCCTAATCCTCCATCCTCTGAATGATCATTAGAAGCTGGTAAATCATAGCCAAGTTTTTCTAACTTCGGAAGATCTTCTTTTATAGGAGATCGGAAAGATACGAGCAAATGATTCTCCTTTTGTTTCGCATAAGGCTTTATATCTGCCTTCCATGTGCGAAACATATTATCTGCAGATAGAATGCGTTGACCATTCAAATAAACATCTGCATACGTATCTAAGCCTTCAAAGAGGATTTCCAGATTTTTTTGCTGAAATAGCTCTTCCGATAGATCAAAGATTGTTTCATATTCCCAATCTTCCTTATCAATCCATTGCATAGCCAATTCATTTTTTCCATAAAAGGGATCCTCAATTTTGCGATTTGCCCTTAAATCAGTATGGACAGACCCTGGTACTTTAGCTTGAAGCCATTCCCCCTCGCCTTTCTGTCTAAAACGCCAATCTTCTGCTAGACTCATAGAATAGTTCATTTGCATCTCCTCTATTTCATTTTTTTATCCCGCACTAATCAAAAGTGCGTGTTCAAGTAGTCCCATGAAAATGACACTTCGAAAAAAAGGACTCCAAGGGATTGTTGCTTAGAAAAACAAAACCTGGTAAAGGTTGATTGGAGCGAAAGTGCGAGACTCCTGCGGGATCTGCGGGACAGGTGAGACCCCACAGGCGTTTACGCCGAGGAGGCTCACCGCCCGCCCCGCGGAAAGCGAGCAACTGTAGCGGAAATCAACCACGCACTATCTTGGTAGACGATGTTACAAAAACATTCTTTTTTTAAAATACACTTGTGACGCTTCTTTGGCATGTCTTTTTTGAAAAGGGCCTCGATTCCCAGTAAGCTTTTGGTCATTCGGCGGATTTACATCTTGAAATTCCGAGAGTCTATTTGAACACTCACTTAATGCGCATGGTTTTCACTTCATATGGTTTATAGTCTGTTTCTACCTGTCCGTTTGTGATGTTCAAATTTGCAACAGGCTCTTCTAATAAATTTGTCTCTTCTACTGTGTCAACAGGTTGAGATAATTGCAAAGTTGCTCGCTCTCTTCCACCAGACGTTTCATATAATCTCACAATCAATCCATTCTCGTCTTCAGCTGGTTTAATCGTATCGACCACCACATGTTGGGCTTGAGTTTTCACGAAGCTATGCTGGCTTGGCAAATCACCAGTATGAGCTTCTGTTTGGATAACCGAAACAGGATGATTTAACTCATACCCTCTTCTTGTGATATTAGCTTCCCGCCAGTTTCCACGATGCGGGTAAAGAGAATAGGTAAATTGATGGTGACCTATATCTGCTTGTGGATCAGGCCATTTCGGCGCACGCAATAACGATAGTCTTATTAGATGTCCTTTCACGTCATATCCATATTTACAGTCATTCAAGAGACTGACTCCATAATTCCCCTCAGATAAATCGGCAAATCGATGCCCACATACTTCATATTGAGCAGATTCCCAACTTGTATTATTATGAGTCGGCCTTTCCACTGTTCCAAATGGAATTTCAAACGTTGCTTTATCTGTTAAAATATCGACAGGAAATGCCACCTTCAATAGTTTATGCTCTTCCTTCCAATCTACCTGCGTGTCAAAATCGATGCGTTGCGAATGATGGTACAGAATCATATCCTGTTCAATAAAAGAGTTCGATACAGACCATTTGAATCGTAAAATATCCTTTGTTTTACCTTCTTGGATGACTTCAACCGTTTGTAATTTCACTTGATCTGCTACTTGTCCATCAAATTGCGGGTCGATGTCCCATGCATCCCATAAAGGGGGGCGATCATGGAAAAATTGAAATTGATTCACGGTTTCTCCTGGTTTTACGATTTCCCGATCTGCTTGTTTATCATATAAACGGGAAATTTCTCCTTGGTCATTCCATTCTATTTGATAATATTCGGTCTCCCAGTATCCTTCAAAAGTAGAACTTTCCAATTGGCCATGTAAACGGCTTTCTTTTAACCAAATTGTGCGGTAGCCCATTTCTGGGATAGCTGGAACATAGATAGAGCATTCCACTTGATTCTCTCCTAAAAGGCGAGCGTCACTTTCTAACCTATTTCCGTGTTCGTCGTAGGCCCCCATCGTCTTCAATTCGGCTCCACCTTGAATCATCACTGTTTCTGACCTCGACCAGGATAAACTATTGAAAACTACAATCGGAATTCCAGCGCCGTTTGTGTCGATTTGCGTCTCCAAACTTTGCAGAGCCTGATCCTTGATCTTGTGACCGATTTGGAAAATTTCCTTGTAGTCAGATGCCGATTTCACATACACCTCTGGAATAGAAGTGCCAGGGATAATATCATGAAATTGATTGAATAATAATAACTTCCAACCATCATGCAAAGTCGATTGACTTTCTCCCAAATTAGAAGTAAAACTACTCCAAAGTTCGGCATCTCGATAGAGAACCTCTGCTTTTCGATTCCATCGTTTATTATGAGCCTGAGTTGTATAGGTTCCACGATGGAGTTCAAGATACATATCGCCATGCCAGGTAGGGAGTGAAGGATTCGCCGTTTTGACTCCATCAAAGAATTCATGGGCGGTACCAAATGTTGCACTAGGCAGACCTGGCAAATTTTCAGAGCGTTCTACATACTGAATCATTTCTCTTGTGACACCACCGCCGCCATCCCCATGGCCATACAATAGCATTTGTTCTGGATGTTCGGCTTTCTGCTTATAACTATCCCAATGATCCTTGATTTCCTTTGGATGTGTATGTTCATTCACACCATGATTTAAATAGGAGAGAATGCTTGTCCCATCAATGCCTACCCAATGGAAAAGATCATATGGAAATTGGTTTGTATCATTCCAATTCATTTTCGTTGTCATGAAATATTCAAGTCCTGCTTTTTGCAATAATTGTGGCAAGGAAGCACAGTAACCGAAAGTATCTGGAAGCCATTCAATACGAGGCTTAAGGCCAAATTCCTTCTGATAAAAATTCATTCCATATAAAAGTTGCCGTACAAGCGATTCTCCGGAAGGAATATTCAAGTCCGGTTCTACCCACATTCCTCCAACAAGCTCCCATCTCCCAGAAGCAATATGTTGTTTCACCCGCTCATAGATAACAGGATAATGTTCCTTCATAAACTCAAAAGCTTGTGGTTGACTTTGCACATAACCAAATTCTGGAAACTGGTCCAATAAGGTGCTCATCGTAGAAAAGGTTCGAGAACATTTCCGTACCGCCTCTTTAGCTGGCCATAGCCAAGCAAGATCAATATGCGATTGGCCAACCATATGTATTTTGCCAACTGATGGATCTGCTGGCATGTCCAATTCTTTTCGTAATTCCGCTTCGATTGCGTAAACCCATTCCTGATTCCTTAATTGTTCAGCAGATTCATTTTGAATTTTATCTGCTGCTGTCGTTAATGCTTTTATGATCGAAGATTTTCTTAAATCTCCATCTGGAAGTAACTTCGCCGCTTCATCATAAGTTTTTACGGTATATAGAAGTTTCTCCACCGCAGTATTCATACAAACGAGTTTACTCTGTAAAAGCGATAACGGAGCAGGGCTATGTTCAGCCGCTTCATTTTGAAAGTTCAGTCGATCGACAACTTGTGCAACAGGGTTAAATAACTCGATTTGCACTTGATACGTAAGTTTTTCTTTCTTTATTTCCTGAAACGGTACAAAACTTCGGTTACGATCAATCCCATGATAGGGCTTCCCGTCAATAGATAATAGAGCCTCATGGTTTGTTTTTACATTAGGCTGACCAACTAAAAATTCTAATCCTACAGATTTATCCGCCCATTCTAATGGAACGGTAATATCTCTTTCAAGAAACATCGTCTCACCAGAAACGATTAAATGATCTCCAATATTAATTTTGACCGACTCTTTGTCTTTATAGGTATATTGGACAGGCTCAGTATATTCTGCACGCTTTGCTTTCCATTCCTCAAGGACAACGGAATCTAAAGCGAGATGATCTTGTAAATGCTGGATAAATCGTCGAACCTCGTACACTTATATCAACTCCTTTCAGTACCCACTATTCAGTAAAACGAAAGACATGCGCGATTGGAGCTGTTTGCCCTTTTTCAGAATCAGGCAAGATAATCGATAAACCTTTTTCCGTTTGACTAAAGTCTACTTTTCTATCTCCATCAACCATTTCTACGCTGCTCACTTTTTCAGGATAAGGAATAAAAATTTCCTGCTCTATAGGGGTATCCTCATTCTCATACATATAAAAACAGTAAACCGTGTTGTCTTTCTTGGTGAAAGCACTATTTCCTTGGAAGTAAGGAGCGCACATTCTTGTGCCATACACAGCTTCACCATGCACCTTTAACCAAGCGCCCATTTCTTTCATTCTTTTAATTGCTGTCCGCGGCAGACGTCCATCCGGTTGAGCGGCAACATTTAAAGCTAAGTTTCCACCCTTCGAAATGACTTCTATTAATAAATGAATCAATTCTCTTGTTGTCTTATAGTCATCTTCATATCTAAACGAAAAGGCTGATCCCATTGTAATACAGCTTTCCCATGGTACATCCATTGGTTTTTCAGGTACTGCTTGCTCAGGCGTGATAATATTTTCATAGGGACCGCCAATTAATCGGTCAGCAGAAAGCAGCCATGGTTGTTTTTCACGGGCACGTTCCACTGCTTCTCCAAGACGTATGTCTTGCTTACTCTTTGCAGATACCCAGCCTGCATCTAACCAAAGTACTTCAATTCGTCCATAATTCGTTAGTAATTCCTGCATTTGCTCGTGTGTGAATTGCACGAATTTCTCCCATAATTCAGGATGCTTTTCGGGATCATAGGAAGGCCCCCTCCACATTTCTGTTCCCCGCTCCATATTCGGTGCCCAGTATGTCGGTGTATGCCAATCCGCTTTAGAGAAATAGGCAGCGATTGGTAATCCTTTGTCCCGGAATGCATTAAAAGCATGTTTAACAATATCTGCATATTGATGTGTATGAAATGGACAACTTGGATCGGTTATTTTATAATTTGTTGTCTTTGTATCCCACATACAAAAGCCATCATGGTGCTTCGTCGTAAAGAGGAAATATTTAAACCCTCCCTCTTGTGCTAACTCAGCCCATTCCTCTGGTTGGAAGCGAACAGGGTTGAAGCTTTTATTCAAGTCCACATACTGGCGCTTAAAGACTTCTGGATCTGACTCCCAATCAATATCTTCCCGTGACCAGTCAGCATCATCATCACTTAGTGCCCATGACTCGACTAATCCTAATTGTGAATATGGACCCCAGTGCATCATAAAGCCGAGCTTTTGGTCCTTAAACCATTCCACTTGCTCTAAAAGGGCTGGATCTTCCGGCTTCACCCAACCTTTTTCATTACTAAAGTGGTGAACACCATTTTCAACTTCTTCCTTCTGTTCCGTCTCTTTTATTTCATCATGTATGTTCGTCAACTTCATTCCTCCTCAAATGTTCCACTATACAACGCTTCCAACTTGTTTTTAACTTATAAAGGAAACACCACCTTTGCTCAATGGAGATTATTCCAAAAACAAAGTTGAGTTTCCCATTATAAGTCTCTTACTTCCTATCTATTTCACACTTTCATACCATTCGTGTAGATCCGTTGTCATTTGTTCTACCAATTCAGGGTGCTGTGCAGCTAGGTTGGTTCGCTCACTAGGATCTTCTTCAAGATTCGAGAGATGAACTGTATCCTCTATAGCTTTATCAAAATCTAGCTTTCCATTTAAAACGAGCTTCCACTTTCCTTGACGAATAGCCAGTTGGTCATTATATTCCCAAAATACCTGGTCATGGGGACTTTTTCCGTTCTTTGTTATCATTTCGACAATCGAATCGCCATCCAATCCTTCTTTTTCAAAAGATACATCGGCAAAGGACATAAAGGTTGGAAGGATATCCATCATCACGCCAATTTCATCGGAAACCTGCCCTCCTGGGATAAGAGACGGACAACTTAAAATCGCGGGTTCCCGAGTTCCTCCATCAAATAAACTTCCTTTGTGGCCTCTAAAAATCCCAGCGCTTCCACCATAATACTTATCTTCTGTACCATCTAGCCAATTGCGCACTTCTGCCGATGGGCCATTATCACTGGAAAAGAAAATCATCGTGTCTTCATATTTTCCTAGTCTTTTCAGGGCGTTGACAATTTCCCCGACCCCATCATCAACAGCCGAAATCATTGCGGCCATGACTTGGCGGTCCCATGGTAAATGAGCAAATCGCTCCATGTATTTCTCTGGGGCATGCATTGGATAATGAGGCGCATTATAAGGAACATATAAGAAAAATGGTTGTTCCTCTTCACGTTCATTTTGAATAAATTCAACGGCTTTCTCTGTGATTAATTCTGTCATGTATTCGCCATTGTTCCAGACTTCATCCTTGTTATGCCAAAGGTCATGAACAGGTGGGTTTTCCCAATAAAAAATATGGGAATAGTAATCTATGCATCCCGCATGGAAACCATAGAATTCATCAAAACCATGAGCGTTGGGACGTGTCTCTGGCGTCGTACCCAAATGCCATTTGCCAAACATCGCTGTACGGTAACCATTTGCTTTCAATTTAGCAGGAATGGTTTCATGTTCCGCTGATAATCCAGCTGCCCCTCTTTTCCCACTTAAAATTTGATCAACCTCTGTACGAGCAGGATACTTCCCGGTTAATAAAGAGGCTCTAGAAGGTGAGCATACCGGGGAATTGGAATACCAATTCGTAAATCGAATGCCTTCTTCTGCAAGCTTATCAATATTTGGTGTTTTCACATGCTCTGATCCATAACATCCTAAGTCACCATATCCTAGGTCATCACAATAAAAAATAATAAAATTGGGTTTCGACAAAATCAATCACCTTCCGAATCATACTATTTGTTCATTAAAAACGTAGATCTTTGAATTGTCCTAAAGCAAGGTCATTATGTTCTTCCATCCAAACCGCCAATAATTCTCTCATCTTTGTAAGAGTCTCTTGATACTCGCTATTGTCAATTTCGTTGTTGAGCTCATGTGGATCCTTTTCCAAATCGTATAACTCATCGGTATCTCCACAATTAAAAATATATTTCATTTGTCCCTGGCGAATCATCCGTTGAGTATACAAAATTTCAGCAAGACCATTACCTTCTGTTACAACATGATCTGGCCAATCCTTCACATCTTCATTATTTATAAGAGGTACAAAAGATCTCCCATCCCGGGATATTTCTGCTTGATTGGCTCCTGCCCAATCTAAAATACTAGAATAATAATCGCAGGTGCCTACAAATCGCTCCTCATATTTTGTTTCCGGTAACTTTTCTTGCGGCTTCACAATCAAGGGAATCCGGCATGTTTCTTCATACATAAAGAAGTTTTTATCACATAATCCCCCATGAATTCCTAGTGACTCGCCGTGGTCAGCAGAAAAGATAATGATCGTATTCTCATATAAATCATGCTGTTTTAAATAGTCGATTAATCGGCCAATTTGTTCATCAATCAGACTTACATTAGCAAAATAATGCTTTACATAAGGTTCAAACGTTTTCCAGTCAGTAGTCTTGGCTCTTTTCAAATTATGAATGGCTGGCTTATTTGTCGATTCATCATCAAAATTCGCCCATGGTTCAAGATCGAGATCACGATAAAGGTCTAAATGCTTTGTCGGTGCTACATAAGGTTCATGTGGTCCCCAAAAGTTAAGTTGAAAATAAAAAGGATTTTCTCTTTGTCGGAATTGATCAATATAATGAATGGCTTGATCGGTTAAAAAGTATTCAACAGTTGTTTCAACAGGCGAGACAACCTCTGCTGCCCAATGACCTTTATAATGTCCTGACATTTTATTTTCAAGCTTTACTTCTAGTCCCTTTTCCTTTAAATAATCATGATATTGCTCATAACCATGTCCTCCAGCACCATGGCCCGGAAAGTCATCGCCCTCATAGCCAACCTTTGTGGGCCCCCAGCCCAAATGCCATTTGCCCGTATAACCAACACTGTAGTTTTGCTCCTTTAGTCTGTTGCTAAGCAACTCACTAGAATTCGGCAAGCTATCATATTTACATGCTGGCTCTGAGGTGTTATTTCTCATTTCATGGTTATGTGGATACAACCCTGTTTGCAGAGATGCGCGCGCTGGTGTACACACTGGACAGCTAGCGTATGTATTATTAAAAACAATGCTTTCAGTTGTTAACTGATCAATATTAGGTGTTTGACACACCTCTCCACCGTAAGCCTTTAATGTATCCACACGTTGTTGATCTGTTAAAATAAAAAGAATATTCGGTTGTTTACTAGGCATCTGAATCCTCCTTCGCTTTTTCACGCAAAATAATTCTTGCTAGATATTCCCTTCGTAAAGAGACAGGTAAAATGAAATAGCAATCAGTGAGAGGGCTTGCCTTTCTCACTGATTGTCGATTTCCACTTTAGTTTATCATGCTTTGCAGGAATTGTAAGTGGATTCCTGTAAATTGGAAACCGTTTTCCCTGTGATTCCTCATGCTTATTAACTCTCTTTCCAACGATCATAGGCATCTTGATGAATGTTCACATATTCCTCAATCTGCATATTTTCAATTGTATTTACGTATTTATCCCAATTTGCTAGTGGTTCCACACCTGTGACAAATTTCGCTTCCATTTGTTCAACATACGATTGTAAGTCCACTTTAATATCGTTTACTTTTTTCTGTTCTTCTTTTGTTAGGTAAACAAGTGGGAAAGGTACTTCTGCATATGGCTCAATTTTTTCCTCTGTTTCCTTTTCAATAAACTTTTCAAATTCCGTTATCTCTTTTCCCTCAATAGGACCAGTGAGGGCTGGAGCATTAATTCCAAAATCCGGTGTGATTGTACCGCGATAGTCTTCCCGCGTTTTGTAGCTTGCTGGAATTTCAAGGTCTTTTTTTGTTCCATCTTCCGTTTCTTCCCATAAATAGCCTTCAGGTCCTTCGTTCAGGAATTCAAAGCCTTCTTTAGAATAAAAATAATCGATCCAACGCATGGTCGCTTCCGGGTATGCATTATTGCTTGTAATCGAGAATGTTCCCCTTAGGATTGCAGGGTTTCTTGGGATTAGAGGTTCAGGTGATACTGAACTTGTTAATGGAAAATACATCGGATTATCTACAGCATCTTCTTCTGATTCCTCGGTTAACATATATGAATACCAAGATGTGAACACACCTAAGCGATTATCCTGTCCTTTGGCTGTCTTTTGTTCATCTGATTGTGAGAATACCTCTGGATCAAGTAATCCCTCTTGATATAATTTATTCATAAAGGTTAAATATTCTTTATAATTCTCGGTGATCGGTGCATATCTTACTTTTCCATCTACTTCTTCAATCTCCCATTCCTTCATACCAAAAGCACCGAGTAACCAAGGACGAAGGGTGTTCATTTTCACATCTGTCAATGGGATTTCATCTGCTTCTCCGTTTCCGTTCGGATCTTCCTCTTTAAATCTTTTTAGCAATTCATAAAATTCGTCTGTTGTTTTGGGCACATCCTCTACACCAAGTGTCTTAAGCCATTGGCCATTGTACCAAATCGGCCCTAAATACCAGCTGGAAGTCGAACCTTCCTGTACTCTTGGCAAGGAGTAAATATGTCCATCAAGTGTTGTCACTGATTTTTTAACATCTGGTCTTTCTTCAAATAACTTTTTAATATTTGGCGCATATTCATCAATTAAATCTTCAAGCGGGATTAAAACACCTTGCTCCCCGTAATCCACTTCCATTCCTGGGGTCAAGTTACTGGAGCTCGCACCGTAAATGATATCCGCAATATCACCACTCGCAAATGCCAAATTCAATTTTGTTTGGAAATCACTTAATGGCGGTGTACTGTATTTTAAGTCGATATTGGTCATTTTTGCATATTCTTGCAAAGTCGGCATGTCTTTCCATTCCGCTAGACCCGTTCCTGGTGCGATCATGCTTAAAGTGATATTTTCATCGACAATCGGAAATCCTTCTTTATTAATCTCAACATTTTTTACTTTTGAAGATGTGTCTTTTTGTTTATCGTTGTTTGGTGATGAGCAGGCACTTAGTAGCAGTGTCGCCGCTACTACACCTGTTAGGACGAATGCAAATGATTTTCTCATGAGTGACCCCCCTTATCAGTGGGATAAGTTACCTTCCCCCACCGATTTTTTTGATACTCTCAGAATTGCATGTCTCGATCGATGTCTAGCTTCAGGCGCCTTGCGCTATTCTCTTTAGCTCTCTTTCCAACGATCGTAAGCATCTTGATGGATTTTTACATATTCCTCAATCTGCATATTTTCAATTGTTTTTACGTATTTATCCCAATTAGCTAATGGCTCTACGCCTGTGACAAATTTCGCTTCCATTTGTTCGACATAAGATTCTAGATCTACTTGAATATTATTAGCCTGTTTCTGTTCCTCTTTGGTTAAATATACGAGAGGAAAAGGAACTTCTGCAAAGGGTTCTATTTTTTCATTTGTTTCCTCTTCAATAAATTTATCGAAGTCAGACTGCTCTTTTCCTTCGATTGGACCAGTAAGGGCAGGGGCTGAAATACCATAATTAGGCGTGATGGAGCCTCGGTAATCTTCCATTGATTTGAAACCTTCTGGTGGTTTCTCTAGGTATTCCTTCTTCCCGTCTTCCCCTTTCTCCCATAAATGTCCTTCAGGGCCCTCTGTCAAGAACTCAAAGCCTTCACTAGTATAAAAATAATCAAGCCAACGCATGGATGCTTCGGGATACGAGTTGTTTTTGGTAATCGAGAATGTTCCTCTTGAAATAGCTGGATTTCTTGGAATAACGATTTCAGGTGAAACCGAGCTTGTCAACGGATAAAACATTGGGTTGTTCATTGATTCCTCTTCTGTTTCACCCGTTGTGAAAAAGGAAAAGAAGTCTGTGAATGCGCCTAGTTGGTTATCCTGTCCTTTTGCCTTCTTCTGTTCAGGCGATTGAGAGAACGTTTCTTGATCAAGTAATTTCTCTTTATAAAGCTTATTCATATAAGTTAAATACTCTTTGTAATCTTCTGTGATCGGTGTATATCTTACTTTCCCATCAATCTCCTCAATGCCCCATTCTTTCATGCCAAAGGCTGCAAGTAACCATGGACGCATCGCATTTAGTTTTACATCTGTAAGAGGAATTTCATCTGCTTTTCCATTCCCGTTTGGATCTTCATTTTTAAACCGTTTTAATAGTTCATAAAATTCATCTGTTGTTTTTGGCAATTCCTTCACATCAAGTGCTTCCAGCCACTTGCCATTATACCAAATCGGCCCTCTATACCATGAAGAGGTTGGACCTTCAGCCACTCTAGGAATAGAATAAATATGTCCATCAATAGTTGTAATCGATTTTTTGATATCTGGTCTATCTTCAAGCAATTGTTTAATATTTGGTGCATATTCATCGATTAAATCTTCAAGCGGAACCAAGACACCCTGTTCCCCATAATCGACTTCCATTCCTGGTGTTAAATCCTCTGTCCCAGCTGCATAAATGATATCAGCAATATCTCCACTCGCAAAAGCTAAATTCAATTTTGTTTGAAAGTCACTGATAGGTGGTGTATTGTATTTAAAATCTATATTTGTCATTTTTGCATATTCTTGTAGTGTCGGCATGTCTTTCCACTCTGCAATTCCTGATCCTGGTGCCATCATGCTCAAAGTTATTTTTTCATCGACGATCGGAAATCCTTCCTTATGAACTTCCACATCTTTTGCTTTTGAGGCTGTTCCTTTTTTGCCATCATTTCCTGAGGATGCACAGGCACTTAGTAAAAGTGTCGCTGATAACACACCCGTTAGGGCTAATTTAAGTGATTTTCTCAATATAGTATTCCTCCTATCAGTGGGACGTGCTGCCCTTTCCCACTGATTTGTTTTTCTCTTAATATTTTTAAATTTTTAACTCTCTTTCCAACGGTCATAGGCATCTTGATGAATTTTTACATATTCCTCAATTTGCATATTTTCAATTGTTTGTACGTATTTGTCCCAGTTTGATAATGGCTCAACGCCTGTAATAAATTTTGCTTCCATTTGCTCAACATAGGATTTTAAATCAACTTGGATATTATTGATCTGTTTCTGCTCATCTTTCTCTAAATAAACGAGAGGAAAGGGAACTTCTGCAAATGGTTCAATTTTTTCGTTTGTTTCCTTCTCAATAAATTGATCAAACTCAGATTCATCTTTTCCTTCGATTGGTCTCTCAAGGGCAGGAGCCGCTATTCCGTAAGCAGGTGTGAGTGTACCGCGATAATCTTCCATTGATTTAAATTCTTTCGGTGGATCTTCTAGGTACTCCTTCTCACCACCTTCTCCTTCTTCCCAAAGATATCCTTCAGGCCCTTGGTTTAAAAATTCGTAGCCCTCTTGTGAATAGAAATAATCAACCCAACGCATAGTTGCTTCTGGATATGGATTGTTTTTCGTAATCGAGAATGTTCCTCTTTGAATAGCTGGATTTCTTGGAAGTATTGGCTCAGGTGAAACTGAGCTTGTCAATGGATAATACATTGGGTTATTCATTGATTCCTCTTCCGTTTCTCCTGTTGTAAAGAAGGAATAGAAATCAGTGAATACACCTAAGCGATTATCTTGCCCTTTCGCTTTCTTTTGTTCATCAGATTGTGAAAAAGTTTCTGGATCAAGCAATTCTTCCTTATAGAGTTTGTTCATAAATGTCAAATACTCTTTATAATTATCGGTAATTGGTGCATATCTTACTTTACCATCGATTTCTTCAATATCCCATTCTTTCATACCAAATGCAGCGAGCAACCATGGACGCATTGAATTCAGTTTAACATCTGTTAAAGGAATTTCATCTGCTTCTCCATTCCCATTCGGATCTTCCTCTTTAAACCGTTTTAGCAATTCGTAAAATTCATCCGTTGTTTTCGGTAACTCTTTTACGTCCAATGCATCTAACCACTGGCCATTATACCAATTCGGTCCAATATACCAGGAAGCTGTTGTCAGTTCATTTACTGTAGGTAAAGAATAAATATGACCATCCAGTGTTGTAATTGATTTTTTAACATCTGGTCTATCTTCAAGCAATTGTTTAATATTTGGTGCATATTCATCGATTAAATCTTCAAGCGGAATCAGCACGCCTTGTTCCCCGTAATCCACTTCCATTCCGGGAGTTAAATTATTAGTTCCAGCGGCATACACCACATCCGCAATATCTCCACTTGCAAAGGCTAAGTTCAATTTTGTTTGGAAATCACTTAGCGGTGGCGTATTGTATTTGAATTCTATATTTGTCTTCTCTGCATATTCCTGCAATGTCGGCATATCTTTCCATTCTGCCAGGCCTGTTCCTGGTGCCATCATCCTTAAAGTGATATTCTCATCGACAATCGGAAATCCTTCTTTTTGAACCTCAACATCCTTCACTTTTCGTGCAGGTTCCTTTTTCCCATCACTTCCTGATGATGATGAACAGGCACTCAGCAGCAAGGTCGCTGATAATACGCCCGTTAAAACTAACTTAAATGACTTTTTCAAGATAAAAACCCCTTTCTTATTTTGAAATTAATCGTTAGAAAACTCCCTAACATTTTTTGGAAATTAGGACTGCGAGCCCCATTGTTAGTTTAAGAGGCCCATTCTCGAACGGAGAAACCCATTTTCCTCAGTTAAAACCCATTTCTAAACAATAGAGCCCATTTTTTCTATCTTTACACCCACTCCTGTTATCCTTTTAATGATCCAATCATCACCCCTTTTACAAAATAGCGTTGTAGGAATGGATAGACAATAATAATTGGTAATGTTGAAACAATCATTACCCCATACTTAATTACTGCCGCCAACTGCTGCTTATTATTCATGGCTTCTGCTAAGCTACTTGAAATCTCCGTGGAATTAGAGGACATTTCTTGTAACACTAGTATTTCTCTTAAGACAAGTTGTAACGGATATAGTTGCTTATCAGATAAATAAATTAACGCATTAAAGTACCCGTTCCAATGCCCAACACCATAGAATAAAGCCATAACAGCAATAATCGGAGCTGATAAAGGCAAAATAATTTTGGCAAACATCTTGAAATTGGTGCAACCGTCAATAATCGCTGCTTCTTCCAATTCTGTTGGAATTGAGGTTTGGAAGAATACACGTGCCACAATGATATTCCAGACAGCGGCTGCATTCGGTAAGACCATCGCCCAAACTGTATCGATTAACCCTAAGTTCCGAACAACTAAATAAGTGGGAATTAATCCACCACTAAAGAACATAGTTAATACGAACATCCCCATTAATAGACCGCGTCCTGAAAGGTCACGTCGTGACATTGCATAAGCTGCAGGGATGGTGATCGCTAAATTGATCACTGTACCAAGGGCGGTATAAAAAATCGTATTCAGATAACCCTTCCAAATATCAGGATTATCAAAAATTATCTTATAGCCTTCAAATGTAACCCCTTTTGGAAGTAACCACATATCCCCTGAATTAACAGCTTTTGGATCACTTATCGACGCACTAACGATATAAATCAAAGGATAGAGAACAACAAGCATTGCTAATGTTAAAAAGAGAAAGTTAAAAACCTTAAATATTTTATCAGCCTTCGTATCTTTTATCACTGATGCCAAATTAATCTACCTCCTTACCAAAGACTGGTTTCGCTTGTTTTTTGAGCAATTTTGTTCACAACGATTAACAAGATGGCGTTAATCACCGAGTTAAATAGACCGACAGCGGCAGAGAAACTATATTGGGCATTTAATAAACCAGATTCATAGACAAACGTAGCGATTACATTGGAAGATTCTAGGTTTAATGGATTTTGCAAAAGTAGGATTTTCTCGAAACCCATGGCCAATATATTACCGACATTTAAAATCATCAGGATTACCATTGTCGGTATGATCGCTGGTATATTAATATGCCAAATTCGCTGCAATCTCGTTGCCCCATCGACAATTGCTGCTTCGTGATGCTGTGGACTAACACCTGCAAGGGCTGCCAAATAAATAATCGTTCCCCAACCAGTGCTTTGCCAAACTCCAGAAAAAACGTAGATCGTTTTAAACCATTTTGGGTCTTCCATAAACGGGATAGGTCCTATGCCAAAAAAGCCAATAATATGGTTGATAATTCCGGTCGTTGGTGAGAGAAAGGAAATAATCATTCCAGAAATAACGACAACGGCAATAAAATGAGGCGCATATGTAACCGTTTGTACAAACCTCTTATATATACCGTCCTTCGCCTCATTCAAAGCTAAAGCTAAAATAATCGGTAATGGAAAACCAACAATTAATTCATATACACTAATTCCTAATGTGTTTTTTAATAAATCCCAGAAATAGTAGGATTCAAAGAATCTAGTAAAATGTTCAAACCCTACCCATTCACTCCCCCAAATCCCGAGTGTAGGAATGAAATCTTTAAATGCAATTTGAACTCCATACATCGGTACATAATGGAAGATCAAAAAGTATAAAAAAGCAGGTAGAACAAATACATATAGCTGCCAATTCTGTAAGGCCTTACGAAATTTGGTTGTGACAGGCCGACTTTTCAGCTGTACTTTTTGTTGAGTCTCTGTGGTTGTATTCGAGCTCATTCGATTGCCTCCTTTTAAGTGAAAGTGTTTTCAGCTTGCCCTTATTCTATTTTTTCGACAACTTGTACACAATATGTCGATTTTAATGAAAGCGTTCCAACTTTCAAACTTTTGATAGGACAAACCTTGATAATAGAAGGGCTCACAACGCACGAATATGTACGAGTTAATCTAATATGTGCGTTTTGCTTCACCTAGAAAGGCTTATTCTAAAGGAAATAATGTCGAATCTTGGTAAATAAATTACCTCCCCTTTGCTTTTAGACAAAAAAATAATCTCGTACCTTGTAATAGGTACGAGATTATTTCAGCTCAGAGAACACGGCATCTTTAGTGTCGCTGTACAGGCGCTTACGCTTTTTTTGTCCAGCTCCAGCGCCCAGCGACTAGCAAACTTTCAGCTTCTTCCTACGATAAGTCAACATCGGCTCATGCTTCGCCGTGTTTCCTTTATCTCGTCAGAAGCTTAAAAAGTTTGTACGTCGCTAAACGGGCGCTTCCGCTTTTCTTGTCACCGGTTTAATTTTCGGTATTGTCCTGGGGTGACTCCTTCTAGTTGTTTGAAACGCCGTGTGAAGTTGGCCACATCTTTGTAGCCAACATTCGATACAATCTCTTTAATCGGTTGATTGGTTTCTCTTAATTGTTTTTTTACTGCTTCCATACGTAAAGTTAAAACATACTGGGTAAAGGTTTCACCTGTTTGTTCTTTGATAAATTTACTCAGGTATGGAACGGATAATTCAAAATGATAAGCGATGCCTTCTAAAGTTAAATCATAGCTTGTATAATGCTCCTGAATATATTCCAGAAGCTCTCGGCGTAGATGCTGACTGCGGTTTTCTGTCTTATCTTCTACTGTTTGGCATATTTTTAAAATAAGGGGACTAAGGTGTTGACTAAGCTGTTCGACAGATTGAAATTCTCCCAGTTCCTTGTAATCATCCAAATTTAGCGTTAGTTGCAGCTCCATCGCTGTCTTAATCACGGTGTTGATAATGTCGAAACAAATATATTTTAACGCCTGAATAGACATTTCCGCTTTAGCCAAATTCGTTAGCATCGTATGCAAGGTTTCCAAGGCAACTACCTGATCTCCTTGTTTCAAGCTTTGCGCCAGCTTCATTTGATCCTCCCTCGGGTAGCCAAGCGCTCTCTCCCCTGGGGATCCTAACTCTTCAAAAAATACAAGACTTCCCTCTGAGACGGCAAATTGATAATCTAAGACAGTCAAAGCCTCAATATAAGAACGATTAATATGATTTTTCTTTTCGTAACTCGTTCCTACTGTCACAATTAGTACTTTTAATGGTGAGTGCTTCTGAATAAACTGTTGAAGAGTTTCCACAAGCATACGCCGTTGTTGTTCAATGTCATCTTTTTCCTCTAGACTTATAATAAATGCCAGAGTATGTTGTTGGTATAGTAAATCAACGCCGTTTACTGTTGCATTTGGTAATGTAAGTTGGGACAGAGAATCAATGAATTGCTCCCAATTTTGTTGGTTCCCCTCATATTCTTCCTTTTGAAATTCAACGATTGCTACAAAATGAGGCCCTTCATTCATTGTCATATTTAAGGCTCGAAGCATCGACTCAATTTCCTGCTCATTCGGAAAACTTTCTTTTAGCATTTTCGTCAATAATTGTTCTTTGGCATACGGTTTCTGCAAATCTACTGTTTCTGATAAGCTTTTATGATCTTTAAAAATAGTGGTAATCGTTTGACGTATCGCTTCCAGTTCGTTTTCTCCACCCCAATTTGGCGTCTTTGTACTGCTCATTTTAGCAAATTCAAATAGGCCTTGAATCGGCCGATATTGCTTTTTCCCCAATAAAATAGCGGCAGCTAAACCAACTAGAAGTATGATGATCAATAACACAATGATAAATGTTGCACGATGAATAACCCGTTCGAAAAATTGGTCCGAATCCATCAGTGTCACAAAAGTCCATCCACTCATATCGGAAGTGACCGTCACCAAAGAATATTTCTGTCCATTAATGCGCGTCGTCTGAACTCCCCTTTTTTCGATGAGCGTTGGATCAAGCTGTGCGAATGAGATTTCTTCACCCTTTACTGCTGAGACAACTAGTTGCTGATTTTCATCTAAAATATAAGTATTCCCTTTAAAATCAGCGAGGATATTTTCAATCATATCGGTTAAAGTCGATTCTTCGATAAAATACATCACAGATCCATATGGATTGGGATTGTTTGGGGCAATCGGAAAAATGAAAGCAATCATCCGATCCCTTACACCATTTTTTAAAGTTACATCTCCAACAGGCAGGATGAGTGGTTGGGCTGAGTGTAACTGTTGCACCATGCTGTCTTTTTCCCATGTATCAAATTGATATATTCTTTGGGTAAGCGTAGTAAAAGAATACAGTCCATTAGAAGAATAAATTAATTGACCTTGATTATGAAAATACACAAAGAGCTCTTGAATAATGGAACTATTATCTTTATATTTTCTTAATTCATCCTGTGCTTCTTTCCCATAATACCCATGCTCCATCATATAGGGAGTTAACCGAGGATCATAGGCAATACTTGATGCAATCTTTTCCAATTCTTTGATCCGCTCATTTGTCATATTTTCAACTTGTTCTAATTTATTAATATTGGATTGTTCAATTTCCGTACGCAGGCTTGAAACAGAATTATAATAAATAAACACACTCATAAAGACAAAGGGAATTAAAAACACCAATAAATAAGAGATAATATATTTATAGATGAGGCTTGATTTTTCTATTTTTCCAAGCATATTTCATTCCCTCTTTCCACTTCACGATTTCTTCCTTTCAATTCCCATGAAAGCACGCATAGCGAACCACATCACAGGGTAGGCCACCATTGCCGCCCCCATGAATACATATAAAACGGGAATGAAAACAAAAACATAATACAGAATAAGTAAGCAAAGAATAATAGCGATCGTCTCAAACGGCCTGCTGATGGCGATAAGAAAAGCTTGTTTTATATATTGAAAGCCTTTCAATTCATAACGCGCAAAAACAGGATAGAAATAGAGGACCGTAATAAAATAGAAGAAACAAAAGACAAGTAGAATTACGTGCAAAATAGCAGATTGAATCACCTGTTTTGAAATGGTGACATCCCAATATAAAAAGAGGCCAAATGCTGTGATAATGAATCCAAAGCCATTGGCTTTTAAAAACTGACTCTTATAACTCGTATAAAAGGTTCGGAAGATCGACTCTCCCCGCTTTCTTTCAATTGATTTATGAATAACTGAAAACAAGGCCGCAGTTGCCGGAAAAACACCAAAAATACCGAGACCTACACAGGTGAAAAGCACCCAAAGAATATGCAAATAAATCAACTTTGCCAATCCATCGCCTATTTCATATACCCATCTAAATAAACCTGATACATGTTCCATCTTTTTTAATTCCTTTCAAAAACCGAGTGTTTCTTACGAATTTTCGATCAATCGTTTTCTTTTTCTCTTGAATTGCTTGTTCAAGAAGAAGGGTAAAAAGGACCAATCCGGCTAGAACCGCTGATGTCGTTGTTCACAGGACATGTCGGTGCTTAGTCGAAGATCCTTTATCTTGAAGTGACATTTTTACCAGACTTTTCGAACATCCTCTTAATCCTATCATAGAAATAGTTTTTTTCTTTGTCAATGACATGCATGTTAGCGTTAATCTTCCCTCCCTCTTTTTTATTTTCTCAAATCACGGTATAATAAGGATTTGGAGGTTTGTGATGATATATAATCAGGGCTTGTTAAAATCTATACAATCATATAGTAAAGAATTACAGAATCAGCTGGATCCGAGGACAGACGTGCATCAACGAATGGTCCAAAGAGGGATGATGCTTTTTCGCGAGCAAAATGTATATAATGTCAAGTTTAGCCATAAAAAGATGGTCGGCAATGTCCGCGATGTCAGTACCGTTTCAGTCGAACTTTATTTTGAGGAAATGGAACGAAATACTTGTACTTGTCCAGAGCAAGGCATATGCCGTCATCAACTCGCCCTATTTTTTGCGATTTTAAGTAAAGCACAAAATATTTTTACATGGACTCAGGAATGGAAGGCTCATTGGGAAGTGGAAGATATCCTTTCTAGCTTAAAGCGTGGCTCGGATTTATTACAACAGCCAGCACCCAATCCAGAAAGTGGTCCGACGCAATGGGTCAAGCGCGTTCAACAAGCTTATTCTGATGTTCCTCCACAAAATATCTATCAATTGCAGGAATGGGTCCGGACTCGTTACCAGCGTTTGCTTGGCCTTGCACCGATTGAACGGGAATGGCGGCCGTTATTTCAACTGTTTGCTGCTTTTGAATCCTTAAATATGATCGATTCTCTTGCCACAAATTCTGCCAGAATGGATGAAATGTCATTTTTCGCGGAAAAAATGGTGGAAGAAGCAAAAGAAGCGATCACCACTTTGTCAGCAACGGCTTCTCCATTTGCCTTTGATGAGTACTTACATTATTTACGCAGTCATAGCACCCGATTATTAGAAAAAGAAACAGCTTTTGACGCAAGCTTTACGCTTATGTACTTATTAATTTGGACATCGCTGTTTAAGAAGAAGCAAGAAAGAGCGGAAGAATGGAATCACCTTCAACATAATAGTGATCTAGAACGGCCGCGAATACAAATTGGGCTTATTCACTTGTCGATTTTATTGGAAAAAGATGAATTAGCCCTGCAAAGAATAAAAAGTTATGGCGCCAATATTGCACCATATGTATTGAGCTGCTTTGAATGGTTGCCAAAGGAAAGAATCGCACCATTTATTCCAGAATTTATTCGGCAAATTGAGCAGTATATTACAAGCTTAACGTTACCACAGGAAAAAATTCAGTTTACTCGTACATTGTACGAAACAATGGATGAGGAAACTTTAACGAAAATAGATGCTTCGCTAATCGAACGACTATATACAACTTTACTGCCCTATAGTCGCTTTCGCTATAATGAATATTTGCTCAATAAACAGGATTACCGAAAATGGGTCGCTCTTCAGGTGTATATGGGCGATACAATTGATTTTATTGATCGTGCTACGCTAGAAACTGTAGCCAAGCAAGATCCAGCTGCCATTAAACCACTTTACCACGCTGCGGTTATCGAACAAGTTGATTTCCGTAACCGGGATTCATATAAAAAAGCAGTCCGTTACTTAAAAAAATTACGAACCGTTTATCGAAAAGAGAAGAATTTAGATCAGTGGGAGTTTTACTTATCTACTTTATTAAAGAAAACAAAACGATTACGTGCTTTTCAAGAAGAGTGCCGGAAAGGAAAGTTAATTCATGAGGAATAATGATCAATGGCAACTGCATATCCGACCACTCGCTGATGATGCTTTCTTTCTTTATGCTGAAAATCAACAGGGTGAAGGGGTGGATGTCACTGATTGGCAGCCTAACCTCTTTCTTTGGCATGAGGAAAGCTTTTACGGTTCTTTTTTAAATAAAGAAACCCTTAATCATATAGAGGGCATTCACTTAACTAGTTATGAACTTTTAACATTATTAGGAAGAGAGAGTTTTAGTCCGTTTATTCAATGGATCTGGGAGGAGCCAGAAGAAGCATTACTAAATGTGGCCCCCATTATCCTTGAAGCGATTCAAAGCGGGCACTGGAATCCTCATTTTTCTGACGAGGAAGAGGCTTTATTTACATGGAAAGTCCCTTCCCTTGTTTGGGATGAATTTCAAGAGAGCTTTTGGGAGCAAACCTTATTTGATGAATCGATTCAATCCTTCATTTCAAGGTTTTATCATTATGCTTTAGCTCAATATCTAGAGAATGGCTTTCATCATCCACAGCTAGCGGAAAAATTGTCCACCTTACAGGATGGGCCATTAGTGGCGGAAGAGTTAAATACGTATTTCGACGAAGAAAAATGGAGTGAATGGGCCAATCTTTCTGAGGAGAACCTGCCTTTCTCCATCGGACTTCGTTTAGTAGAACCTGATACAGATGAAGAACCATGGGGATTGGAGACCGTCCTTCGAGATGTAAAAAATTCAGAAAAAGTCTTTACGACTGATGGGAAGCTTCCCAAGCGTTGGCAACCATATCTAGAAAATGTAGCAAAGGAAGAGAAGCGTTGGATTCAGCTATTCCCTTGGTTAGAAGGTGAGCAAGGAATTACAAAAAGCCTTGAAGAAGCTGCAGCTTGGGATTTCTTAACAGAAGCGAGTGAAAAATTGCTTTCGCTCGGTGTTGACATCCTTCTACCAAGCTGGTGGGAAGCCATGCGAGAAGCGAATTTAACTGTGAAAGCACGTGTAAAACAAACTGGCACACAATATCGGCCTTCTTTTGTCGGCTTAGATGCCATGCTTAATTTCAACTGGCGTTTTTCCATGAATGGAGCTGAACTATCAGAAGAAGAATTTCAGAAGCTTGTACAAGAGCAACGTCGACTCGTGAAAGTTCGCGGTCGCTGGGTGAAGCTTGATCCAAAAATGATTGCCCATCTCCAAGCATTAATGATCCAAGCAAAAAAAGAAGGCTTACGGATGCAAGACATTTTTGCCATGGAGGCCGAGGAGGAACTTGCTTCTACTCCTGAGGAGGAATTCGATCCACGTGCCTTTGCACAAATTAAGATCGAACTCAATCAATCACTTAAAAAAATGCTCAAACAACTTCATACATTAGATGATATTCCTTCTATTCAGATTTCACCTCATTTATTGGGGGCGTTACGATCTTACCAAAGGCTTGGCGTTGATTGGCTTGCCTTTCTGCGTCAGTTTGGATTTGGAGCTTGTTTAGCGGATGATATGGGATTAGGGAAGACAATTCAGCTTATTGCCTATTTGCTTCACGTAAAAAATGAGCTTGTAAGCGAGCAACCTGCCCTGATTATTTGCCCAACAACAGTGCTCGGGAATTGGCAACGCGAATTAGAGAGGTTTGCTCCTAGTCTTAAGGTTGTTCTTCACTATGGACCAAATCGACCGAAGGATATTGCTTTCACTGATAGCATTCAAAATGCTGATGTAGTGCTAACCAGTTATGGATTAACCCATCTTGATTTTGAAGAATTCTCAACGGTTGATTGGGGAACCATTGCCCTTGATGAGGCACAAAATATTAAAAATGCCGAAACAAAGCAATCTCGAGCAATTCGGAAATTAAAAGGTGCTCATCATATTGCCTTGACAGGGACACCAATGGAAAATCGTTTAGCTGAATTATGGTCCATCTTTGACTTTATTAATCATGGCTATCTAGGAACCTTTGGCCAATTTCAAAAGAAATATATTTCTCCGATTGAAAAGGATAATTCTGAAGTAAAAATCAAGGAATTACAGCGATTGATTAAGCCTTTTTTATTAAGGAGAACAAAAAGAGATCCAGAAGTGGAATTAAATCTGCCAGAAAAGCTAGAACAAAAGGAATACTGCTCCTTAACAGCGGAACAGGCTGCCTTGTATGAGGATCTAGTTCAAGAAACCTTCTCAAAAATTGAAACCTTGAGCTTTTTTGAGCGTAAAGGGCTAATTTTACAAATGTTAAATCGTTTAAAGCAATTATGTAATCATCCTGCTCTGTATTTAAAAGAAACTCCACCCGAAAAGACGCTTGATCGCTCAAATAAAATGAAGACATTGGTCGAGTTAGCTGATACGGTTGTAGAAAGAGGAGAAGCCGGAATTATTTTCACTCAATACATTCAAATGGGTGAAATGATTCGTCACCTTTTGCAGCAACGATTTTCGATTCAGGTCCCTTTCTTAAATGGAAGTATGCCAAAAGCAAAAAGAGATGAATATGTGGCTCGATTTCAAGCAGGAGAATTCCCTTTCTTCCTTTTATCCTTAAAAGCTGGTGGAACAGGGTTGAATTTAACAGCAGCCAATCATGTGATCCATTATGATCGCTGGTGGAACCCTGCCGTTGAAAATCAGGCGACCGACCGCGCCTACCGAATTGGTCAAGATCGCTTTGTTCATGTGCATAAATTTATCACAACAGGAACACTGGAAGAACGAATCGATATGATGCTAGAGAAAAAGCAAGCTCTTAATGAAGAGATTATTCGCAGTGATCAATGGGTAACAGAGTTATCGAATGATGAATTACGTTCCTTACTATCCTTGGCTTAAGAACAAAAGCGCAAGCGCCTTGATGTAAGAAGAAAGGCTAAATTCGCGCCGTCCTGGCGGCAGACTCAAACGCGACGTCCTGTCGCTTCGTCTGCACTAGTACCTCCTGTACGTCGCAACGCCTTTCTGACCAACGTCCTGTTGGCCTCCGACAAGCAAATGTTCCTGAACCTAGGAAGGGGCTTTTTCCCTTCATAGGTTCAGGGTTATTAAGCAGAACATCGGCTAAAGGCATGACATCCTGTCGCAACGCCGATGGACTCGCGTCCCGCGAGTCTCTCGGGGTTAGACGCTGGAGCTAGACAACGTCTACATCCAGTCTCAATCGACATCTTGTTGCCAGCCTTTGTACCCTACATCCTGTAGACTTAAGAAAGGGGTCCTTCCTATGTCTAGTAATTCTTTGAACCAAGAAAAAATGACTGAGTTTCTAACAGAGTTAAAAGAAAGAGACAAACAATTTCAGCAAGATAAACAAGAAATACGAGCAGATTTTCTCGTACGTGGTATCTGTGAAAAAGAAGTGGATGGACTATTAGAAGACCCGGCTTTATTCCCAGAAACATGGTTGCCTCTGCATCTACGTTGGAATGCGATAAGTGCAGCCGACGGAAATCTATCAGCACTTCTTTCAGAGGCAGCAAAGCTTTTATATGGAGAGGCCTCAGATATTGTGAATGATGCACAAGCAAGAGCTTTCATAACAAAGCTCAGCAAAGATAATACCCATTAATGTATAAAAGAAAAGACTGCGCCATTCCACTTAGTACAGTCTTTTTCCATGAGGGTATTATGAGGATTGGTCATTGGCACATAAGGAGTGATTTATTGTGCCATTTTTCTCTCTACATTGGGGGTGGAATTTGGGGAACTCTTTATATGCGGTTTCTGAAGGAGACTTTCCAGGTGAGCCACTCGAGCTTTTAATTCATGTAATTCATGATTAGCTTTTCCTAACATCAAAATAAGATCACTAACCATCATTTCCACCGAATGATTCTCACTTTCCCTAACCAAGTGTTCACCTCCAAGTATCTTGTTTCGACAAATTCCGGGGTGCGCTATTCTAAAAGGCCTTTTCTTGAGTTGACTTTTTATCCATGAATTTTACTGACTCGGCCAATACCTCTGTGACATAGACTCTCTTTCCTTCTTGGTTTTCATAATGTCTTGTTTGTATTCTTCCTGTAATGCCAATAAGGGAACCCTTTTTGCAAAACTTCGATGTATTTTCAGCGGTTTTCCCCCATAATGTACAAAGAACAAAATCTGCTTCATACTCTCCTTGAGCATTCTTAAATATCCGGTTGAGGGCAATTGTCACATTGAGCACAGCTTTTCCTTCCATTGTATAGCGAAGACTAGGTTCTTTCGTTAATCGCCCGACCAAGGTTACCTGATTAATCACCATTTCCTCCTCCTTTTCGACAAGATATTCATATCATAGCGGACATTTTTCCCTTCGTAAAATCAGCAAAAAGCCATTCTCCTCTCAATTTTCCAGTGGAAAATTGATTTTTATCCACCAAAAAGCTGATTTTGACACTTCATTTAAAATGAAAACTCCTTTTCCAAGAAATTTTTAAAAAACGCAAAGATCATGCTATAATTTTAGGAAAGGCCCGAATGGAGGGGATTGGTTTGAAAAGCTTTAAAATTATAGCTCTTCAACTAATGGATCAACAGCAAGCCATCGAAATTCCTTTAACAGATGGATTGGTGATTAATATGGAAAGTGAAGATGGAGAATGGATTATAGAGGCTTACATTGATAAGCAATTTAGACAAAGCTTTCAAGAGAAATATCAAAACCAGGATCCCTTTGAAATTAGAGTCGTGATTACACATTCAGGAAATGATCCTGCACCGTTTACAGTACAAGTTCATTCTATTCAAGAATTGGATCAGCATATTAGTGTGTTATTAAAGGGTAAACTAAGCAAAAAACGCATTGAATATTTAGAGCTGCTGTTAAATGAATTGATCAAGGAAGGCTACAATGGTGAGGCTTTAAGAGCTGAATTTAAAAACCGCATGAGGACAAAAAAGGCGAGTAAGGATAATGAAAAATTGAGGAGCTAGGGGTCTGAATCTTGCTATGGTGAATATGCGGGCCATTACCCTTTTACTGACTTCTTTGGCTTTCGGGCACGGCGGTGGCTCGCGCCGTTACCCTTTTGCTGATTTCTTCGACTTTCGGGCACGGCGAAGGCTTGCGCCGTTACGCTTTTTGGCCCCCCCCTTATTTTCGTCACGGCCAAGCCCTCCACCCTTACGTTTTTTGAGCATCCCTCTCATTTTCGTCACAGCCCACCGCCCCCTTTCACCAATATTCTGTCCACAAGCTAAATTCCCGATAAACTCCTGATCTACAGAACGAGAGTAGCATTCCTGCGAGCAGGTAATGCTACTCTCGTTCTGTAGAAAGCCATTATTCAGTCAGCTGGGTATAAACTTCATATACATAGGGATTGGCTGGCTGTTCAATTTTTTCTAGCTGTGTGATCTTGAGAAATGGGAGTTCCCATCCATCCAATTTTGTGGTGTCTAATGTTCCGGTTGCTTTCACCCATTGATCAACGTCTAATGAGGGGGCTTCTGTAATCGAGGCGATTAAACCATAGACGGAAGCATCGGCAACACAGCAAGAAACAGCAAATCGAGCAACGACAAATTGGTCTTCTTCAAACTCTGGCTCTTTATAGACAAATCCAATTAGTTCTACTTCTTTCCCAATAAATAATTGGGGATCTGTGTGCAATAGATCCATAATGGCAAGATAGCGTTTTTCGTCGAGAGTGATTTTATCGCTGTTCTCAAGCTCTGCTGCCAATTGGTCCATTTCCTCTGTTGTCATATACACTACATTATTATTTTCCATCTCAACATGATCATTCGATCCAATCTCTTGATCAGCACCTTGTTCCTCAATTTTTTTATCTAAATTTTCCATATACGCTTCAGGGTCCTTTAAATATTCCTCCGCCAAGGATGTATCCGTGTTTTCCTTCACTTCAGGCGGTTTCGTGTATAATCCTGATCCGTATTTGATCCCTCTATTTGCCGCAACGGAACTGTCCAAAGCCGTATTAGGAAAAACCAGACCAGTTAAAACCGGGCAAATAAACAATGTGTAAACAACGAGTGAGCGGAGGAAAGACCCTCCTTGATCATGAATAAAACCGCAGCCACAATAGACATCTTCAATTTTTCCCGATGTTCCTCTCCATATTTGGATCACCCCTAATATAAACAAAACCGTCACGGAAAAATAGGCGAAAGGCACCATCTTCGGTGCTATGAAATAGTGGATATTCCCGGTGACAATCAATTTAAATATTAATAGGAAAAAGCCGATCAGAATAACTCCCTGGAATAGAATATGATAACTAAAATCCCTTCTTTTTTGCATCAGTACACCTCACACATACAATTGATAACCTAAAATGATAAGATAAACAGATATTGTCACAATGATCATGAAGCCAATGACGAATCTTGCTCGAAAATAGGCAAATAGCATAATCGTATTCTTTAGATCTAACATCGGGCCATATAATAAAAATGCTAACAATGATCCAGTCGAAAAAGTATGAGAAAATGAGGAAGCGACAAATGCATCTGCTTCAGAACATAAGGATAATATAAAACCAAGTCCCATCATCACCAATGGAGAAGACACATCATTGGTTCCTAATTGAATTAATACCTCTCGATCTAAATACGTTTGAAAAAGACTAGCAATGAGCGCACCGATAATTAAATATTTCCCCATATCAAAAAACTCATCACTTGCATGATAAAAGGTGGATTTTAGTTTATTCGTTTGGATTCCCCTTGATTCTGTCAGCTTGTCCACCAACTCATTCCTTGTCCATTTTAATTGGTTACGATTCCGAAAAAATAGATAGATTACTAACCCAATGATCATAGCTAATACAAACGCCAAAATCATTCTTGCATAGGCAATGCTTGGGGTGGTTTGGAAAGCATAATAGGTAGACGCAAAGACAATCGGGTTTAAAATCGGAGCTCCCACGATAAAAATAACACCAACATGTAATGGCATCCCCTTTTTCATTAACCTTCTGACAACAGGGATAATCGCACATTCACATACAGGGAAAATAGCACTCACAAGGACTGCAGGCACAATAGCAAGCAGAGGGTTCTTTGGTATGAGCCTCTGCACCATTTCCTCTGATAAAAAGGTTTGAATCAAGGCTGAAACAAATACACCAATCAGGACGAATGGAAGGGCTTCTAAGACAATACTTAAGAAAATTGTATTCACGTTCAACATTGATTTTGGAATGGTTGCTTCTATATTCGTCATGTCTGCGAATAAAAATATGCATATCAACACTCCCATAAGAACGATTCCGACTCCATCTCTTACCCATCCATTTACATGTCCACGCATCTTTACGCTCCTATCCTTGGTTATTTTCACGATGTGATTAATTTCTTATAGGCTTGTTGAATCTGTTTTTCTTCTATCCCAATGCCAATTAAAATGATTACAGCCTCTCGTTCTAACGAAGCCGGAATTGGAGAAAATGCCACCTTTTTTGCTGCATATTGAAAGCTGAAGAGATCATCAGATCCTTCAAGTTTGATAAACCCTTTTCCACGTAAAACACCATCAGGTAATTGCTTTATCCATTTCTCAAACTTCCTCTGATTGAAGACAGGAAGCTTATCTAACTTAATCGCCTTCACGCTAGAATGGTGGTGATGGTGATGAGCATTGTGTGTTGATGTTTTGTCAAGAAGGATAGATTGAATTCGTTGCTCAAAGAGAATGGCTGGATCAACTTCTCCATATGCACTCTCCACTATGAGCTTTTTATCTCCCGCTATTTTCATTACCTTTTGTTTTAGCCTATTAAGCTGTTCGATTGAAACAATATCTGTTTTATTAAGCAACAATAAGCTCCCACAAACAAGCTGCTCCTTTAACAACTGACGAACCTCTGACGAACTCGAAAAAATACTTTGATATTCTAAAAAATGACTCGCATCCATCACCGTAATAATCGACATTAGTTTGAATTGATCGATATAGGGCGTACTTAACATGACTTCTTGGATCTCAAGAGGGTTGGCCACCCCTGTTCCTTCAATAAATAAGACATCTAATGGTTGCTGTGTAATCTCAGAAATAAGAGTATTCATCGTTTCCTTTAAATCGTCTTGAATTGTACAACAAATACACCCATTTAATAATTCATATACTTTTTCATTTTGAAACAGATGCCCTTCGACATTGGCCTCCCCTAATTCATTCAAAATAACCCCCGGTTTCCAACCCATTTGCTCACAGTATTGAAGCATATGTAATAAAACGGTCGTTTTTCCACTTCCCAAAAAACCACTTAGCACATAGACAGGGATTCTATTACCAGTTTTCATGCTTATTTCCAAATTCATTCACCTCTTCATCCTTTCACTATTTTCTATAATTTTTTCCATTGTTAAAAAAGTACTTGCCAATTTGGTTTTTTTATTATACCATACAGATCGTAATGATTACGTTTTTCGTTGTTAAAAATTAGTCATTTGCTTTTATCAGATATTATTTATGGCATTGGCTCCTATCCGCATGGAAGTTAGTATATTCATAGGATCAAAGTGAAACTTTAATTAGTGGAGACTGTTAACGCTAAATAAATCGTAATAGTTACTATTTACTTTAAACCTATTCTCTTAGAAGAGAAAAAATACCAATTTTTATTTTACAAATGTTAGAAAGGAAAAGGATATATGAAAAGAAAATCCATTTTTTTGATATTGGTTTTATTGATCGGCATTTTTCTTAGTGGTTGTCAGACAGCTTCTTCTACTGAATCAGAGGCCACAGAAAAAGAGAATAAGCCCTTAACAGTATTTACTACGATCTTTGCAATAGAAGACTTCACAAAGAAAATTGGCGGAGACCATGTTCAAGTGCAAAGTGTCTATCCCGTTGGGGCAGATGCTCATACTTTTGAACCGACGATGAAAAAAATGATGGAAATAGCTGATGCGGACTTATTTATTTTTAACGGATCTGGCCTAGAGCCTTTCATTGATAAATCTAAGGACATCTTTACAAATGAAAATGTCACTTTAGTAGAAGCTTCAGAAGGAATCGAATTATTGGAAGGTCATGGACATGACCATCATGATGGTGAAGATGAGCATACAGAACATGAAGGGGAACATGGAGAACATAGCCATGATGATGGGGATGAAGATGGACACGCAGATCATGATCATCATGAGGGAGAACATGATCATAACCACGACCATGATCCACATATTTGGCTAGATCCAAATCATGCGATTAGCATGGCAGAAAATATAAAAAATGCTCTAGTAGAGGCAATGCCCTCTGCCAAAGAGGATTTTGAAGAAAACTATCAAACTGTAAAACAAGATTTAGAGAATCTCGATGATGAGTTGAGAACAACGATTGAAGGTGCAGAACACCCAGAAATCTTAGTTTCCCATGCTGCATATGGATATTGGGAGCACCGTTATGGTCTTGAACAAATTAGCATTTCAGGATTAAGCCCGGAAAATGAGCCATCGCAAAAACAGTTGCAAAACATTATCGAAACAGCTGATGAACATGATATTAACTATATCGTCTATGATCAAACTCCTCTCACAAAAATTGCTGATATTGTCCAAAAAGAAACAGGGACGACAATTGTAACACTTCATAACTTGGAGTATATAACAGAAGATGATGTAAAAAATAATGAAGATTATTTTAGCATTATGAATAAAAATATCGAAAACTTGAAAGAAATTCTTGCCCCTTAATATTTTGGGACGTCTTAGTCGCTAGGCGAGCACTAAGACGTCTTTTTTGCTATATAAGTGGGCGAATAGACTGTTGCTTTAAATGAGTAGATTATTTTCCCTATATTCTTTTGGTGATATTCCTTCAAGTTCCCGAAATACTCTCGCAAACTGTTTTGGATGATTAAAACCAACCTTATGACTTACTTCTGAAATCATCAGGTCTGGTTTTTGAAGAAGGGGCTTTGCTTTTTCAATACGAACCTTTTTTAAATAATCAATGAAGTTTTGTCCTGTGGATTCCTTAAACATATGACTAAAATAAGAATAATTTAAAGAGACATAATTGGAAATGACCGCTAAATTTAAATCTTTATAATAGTTTTCCTCGATATATTGCAAGGCTTCCTCCATATATTTCTGCTCAGAGTAAATGCTTTTAAGCCGCTTTGTATATTCATGTAATTGAAGAACCAAAGCTTCCAACGCGTAATAATACTCATAAAAGTCTTTGAAATTATAAATATGGCCTACATGATCATAGTGCTGCATAATTTCAATTGATTCTTTGCCAAGCCGATGGAAGGCGGAATCTAAAAGAACTTCATTGATTGCTTGATGGAGCTCCTCCATATATTCAATTCCATTGCTCGATATCTCCTCTAAATTAAGAATTTCTAATAATTGCTTTCTAATTTCTTGATCTCGATTCGTACCAAGCATATTAGAGATTTTCTGGATTTTCTCCAATGGAATTGGGTCTTCTTTCACTTTTGGGGTTATTTCTGAAAAAAGCATAACTTTTTTACTAGAAGTTAGAAACAAGTGCTTTAAAGCGTAACATGCTTGTTCATATCCTTCTTTGATTTGGAAGCGATGTCTGAACTTTGCACTTACACCGATAAATGCAGTTATAGAGCCAAATTTATCTAACAGCCTTTCAAACACAGATATTGTAGGTGTAAGCACAACGATATTTTGATTCTTGTCATAAAAAGTAATCATTCTCTTAAAAGATTCCTGAAAATACTGGGCGAGGATCTCCTTTACATAAGACAGGCTTTCTATTTCCGTAGTCGGTTCCCACATTTTAATGATCCCAACAAAATATTCTTCAGGAAATGATTCTAGTCTTAAGTTCTTCATCACTTCTTCAATTTCATTCCTAGTAATATCCGGATGAATGAACAGATAATTTAATTGGTTCGCTTGATTGCGTTCTCTTTCTCTCTGTTTTTCCTCTGCCATATTTACCTCTGCTATGACTTGTTTTAACGTTTGCTGCAATTCTTTGCGATTAATCGGTTTAAGCAAGTAATCTTTCACTCTATATTTAATTGCCTCTTTTGCATATTCAAAATCATCATACCCACTGATCATCACAATTTGCGGCTTTTTCTCAAAGGAGTGAATGGCTTGGATCAGTTCAATTCCATCCATTCCAGGCATTTTAATATCAGTCAAAACAATGTCAATCCGTTCTGTTTCCAATATCTCCAATGCTTCAAATCCATTGCTTGCTAATAGAAGGGTAAATTGATTAGGAAATTCTCGTAAAATCATCGCTTGAATCCCTAATCGAATGTTTCGTTCATCATCAATTATCAGTAGTTTATACATCTCCACTGGCCCCCTTATCCCGCATTAACGGTTAGTTCCCCCACTGATTGAAGTTTCGCCTTATGATGAAAAAGGGCAATTTTAGTATGACCTTTGTATATATATTTTTTTCACTTTCCACCTGAATCCCATATTCTTTTCCATAAGATAATAGCACACGTTCTTGGACATTTTTCAATCCAATACCAGAACCATTTTTATGTGAAACTGCTTCAGGTTCTCCCTCAAGTTGTAAGCTACGACTTAATGAATCAAGTACTTGCTCATCCATTCCAACTCCGTTATCCTTTATTTCTATCATAAGCAATTGATCATTTTCCTCATAAACTCGAAGCTTCAAACATGGTTGTTTATTGTTGAAATCTGGCTGCAAGCCGTGTTTGATCGCATTTTCCACAATTGGTTGTAAGGATAATTTTAATATCTCTTGATTTTCCAGCTTAGTAGGAATGTCCATTACAAAGTGAATGGGATGATCGAGGCGAAGGTTCATAATTTCAATATAATTTTGGATATGAGCAATTTCTTCCCTTAGCACGACAAATTCATTTTTCCATTTGATATTATAACGCATCATTTCTCCTAAGGAGGTGAGAGAATCAGAGATATCATATTTCCCTTCAATTTCTGCCATCATTTTAATATTCTCCAATGTATTATAAAGGAAATGGGAATCAATCTGTGTTTTCAATGCCTTTAATTCTGTATCCTTGGTAATCGCTTGTTTATAGACCGCTTCGGCGATCAATTGATTGATTTTTTCAAGCATACTCCGAAAATGAAAAGCGAGTGCAGCAAATTCGTCATCGCCTTCTACATCTATATTTGTTGTAAAGTCGCCTTTCTCCACTTGTTTCATCTTATCAATTAACTTATACATTTTCTTTAATAAAAGGGAGATCATCAAATAGGTGAGCAAAAATAAAACCGATAATAAGGCGGCAGCTAGTAAAATAGTCGAAATACGTACCCGCTTCGTTTCTGAATGTAGATCTTCTAAGGATACGATATTGATCATAAATGTATCGATACTTGGAATAAAGGTAGAAACTGCAAGATAAGGAATCTTCTCGATTGTGAATAAAAGGCTGTGAATCTCTTCATCCTGTTTTAAATGATCCAAAATATACTGATAGTCTTTTTCTGTAAATGGATGATCTTTTAAAAATGTTCGGGCCGGATTGCTAAAAATTTGTTGTTGTTGATTGACTAAGATAATTTCTGATTGTTCATCTTGTATCGGGCTATACATTTTCGGAAAAAAGTTTTTTTGGAACATAGAAATTTCAACTATTCCTAAATGATTACCATGGATATCATTGACTTTGCGATATAGAGCAATTTTTGGATTTTTTTCCTTTCTATTGGTTAGAAGCTGGGAGTCCTCACTTTGTAGCTTCCATAGTTCTATTTCATCTCTTGACATCGCTTCCTTAAACCAAGGCAGATGTTCAATTCGATTTTCCCGAAATAAAATTGGCCACATTTCATTGAGAGCCTCATCATCCACAAAAAAATGGCTTGATTCAATACTGGGATTGACATTCAATAACTTCCCCATTTTCATCATCTGATTTCTTTGAAAATCCAGCAACTGCTCCACCGCTTTGTCTCCTGGTACGCTAACAAAATCGATAATATCTTGATCAGAAGCAAGTATTTGTGCTGACTCACGCATGGATTCTATATTTTTGTTTATATGGATTTTTTCCATTTCTAATTCATATTGATGATTTCGTTCCGATTCCTTAATAGCGTTTTTATAAATTTGCTGAGAATAAATAAACACAATCAATACAACCGGGACCAAAAACAAAGTAAGGTAGACGACAATCAGTTTATTACGTAAGGATAGATGTCCAAATTTTTGAAAGCCCCTTTTTATCAACCTAGTAAACATTACCTTTCTCACACTCCGCAGTTAGATCTTTATACCTATATTATCGCACAGAATCTATTGGCGAGAAAATGGTAAAAAAGAGGGAAGTTTGCCTACCAGCAGATTTCCCTCTTTCCAGTTATCATTCCTCCATTGCATTCTCAATTTTAGTTTTATTTTCCTCGTACCGTTTTTGTTGGTATTCATGAACTTTTTCATAGCCCAATTTATCCCGCTTTTTCAAAAATTCTTCATGAGCTTCATCAAACTCTTTGTCTGATTTTGCTAAAATCATTTTTGGTAAGGTTTTTCCCCATTCTTGTGCAATTTTGCCGTTTGCTACTCCTTCCGAAGATGTACCTTGGGGGTTAAGATCATCAAAAACAGCAAAGCTTTCCGTTTTTCCTTTTGTCCAGTCTTCCAATTGTTTCATTGGTTCCTCTGTTGGTGGTTGCCATTCTAATAACATATCTGTATCCATTAACATCCAGAATGTATTCGAGGCACCATATTTTTGATCAAAAGCGGTTCGATCAGAATGCAATAAATCTAGGACTTCTGGAAACCATTGAGGTTTCCCATCAACATCCTCATAAGTGACCCCCTCTGGCCCAAGGTACATATCCCTTTGCCCCTCTTCACTAATTAAATAACTCATAAATTGAATTGCTCTTGCTGGATCTTTAACATCTTTGGAAATTAATGTAATTGTCCATCCCGATAATCCATCCCCAGATAAGGTTGGGGGATCTAAGTTTTCATTCGCTGGTCCATCGACCGCAATATAAACAGAATCCGGGTCATTTTGATAGCGTGCTAATTCTTGTGCTTCCATATCACTACGTTGATAGAGCATCGCGAAATAGCGACCTTGAGCAATCTTTTCTTCCATTTGTGGACGTTTATCGATAAAGATGTCTTTTGCTAACAATCCATCTTCATTTGCTTGTCGTAATACTTTTAACCAACGTATATATTCAGGATCGGTTGAACGATCATACAACTCCCCGTCCTTTTCCATCGGGATAGCGAGAAAATTTTGCAAATAACCTTCCAACGAATAGTTTCCTGTATCCCCAAATTCATGTAACCCCAAAGGAATTAAAGGCGTTCCATTGACATCAGGGAATTTCTCTTTGGCATCTTTCAATGCTTGAAGAAATCCTTCTGGTGTACGCATATCAGGACTTCCAATTGCCTCATACATATCCTTTCTAACTAAGAAGGTCTGATTGGATGGTTTTAAATCTTTATATTTATCAAACGTCTTCGGTGATGAAGAAGCATTCGGATAGCCATAGACATTGCCATTTTCTTGTCGATACCACGCTAATTTAGCTGGATCCGCTACCTTAAAAAAGTAAGGATCATATTGTTCAGCCAAATCATTTAATGGAAGGACAAGTTCTCCTTCAACCATTTGCTTTACTGCCTCTTCTCCCCACGCTAAAGTAATGAAATCGGGTAGTTTGCCTGAAGCAATCATTGTATTCATTTTCTCCGCTTCATTTCCGGCAGGAGCCATAATGTTTAAGGTAACACCAGTTTTATCTGTAATATATTTGGAGGTTTCGTCTCCACCCCATTTACTGGCAAACCATGAAAAATTAATATACCAATCAAATGTAATGGGCGAGTTATCCTCTTGCCAACCTGGATCATTTTCTGTTAGCTTTGTCGCATTTTCAGAAGATGGCTGTTCCGCCTCTACATTCTCTTTTTTTGAAGAGGAACAGGCCGTCATCAATATAGCAATCAGTAATGTCATAGCTAGTAGATAGAAGCTTTTCAAATATCTTTTACTTTTCATTCTCTTTTCCCCCTTTAAGTACGTGTTCAAAAAGAAGGTAAAAAGGACATAGTCGGCTAAAAGTGCTGACTTCTAGTGTCAATTTTATCGGACCTTTTGAACAACCTCTTTAATCAACTTGATTATATTTTCTACTTGCCTATCCTTGCCCTAGCATAAGCAAGTTCTTACCCCTTGATTGATCCAATCAGCATCCCTTTTACAAAGTATTTTTGCAAAAATGGATAAACAAGCACAATCGGTAAAGTTGTCACAACCATTGTCGCTAATTTAATCGATTGTGATGTTACTGTTTTACCTATAACCCCACCTGGTGCGTTGGTCATCATCTGATTGGAACTTGATTCTGCGACCACTTTATAAAGATAGGTTTGAATCGGCTGTAGATCTGGTTCATTGACAAAAATCACTCCGGCAAAATAGTCATTCCACTGATAGACCCCATGAAAAAGCGCAATTGTTGCAATCACTGGCATCGACAAAGGAATTGCGATCTTGAAAAAGATCTTTAAATCACTCGCCCCATCAATTTTAGCGGCTTCCTCCAATGATGTGGGCAATTCCCTAAAAAAGGAGACGAAAATAATTAGATCAAAGAAGTTGAATAAAGCTGGAATGATATAGACAAGGAAATTATCTAACAAACCTAAATCTCGCAATAATAGGAAATAAGGAATTAATCCACCACTAAAGAACATCGTCACAACACCAATAAACATATACATATTCCTGCCTCTTAATTCTTTACGCGATAACGCATACGCTACCATCGCAGTAAAGAACACGTGACAGACAGTACCAATGACCGTTTTTGCAATGGTCACCCCAAAGGATGTCAAAATACCTTTATTGGCAAAAACAGCCTGGTAATTTTCCAGCGTAAACTCTCGTGGCCACCAATAGATCCCTCCTTTCATGGCATCCATTCCCTCATTAAGAGAGTTCACAATTACATACCAAATCGGATAAATCGTAATAAAGCATAGAAATAACATAATAAGGATATTAAGATTATCAAATATATACTCACTTAATGTCCGTCGATTTCTTTTCATAAGTTGAAACATGGGAGTCCCGCCTTTCTAGAATAATGAAGTGCCATCTAATCTTTTCGTAATTTTATTTGCTGACAATAGCAGGATAAAGGCAATAACGGACTTTAATAATCCGACAGCGGTTGCATAAGAATATCGCGCATTCTGGATGCCGACTTGATAAACATAAATATCAATTACATTACTAGCACTTTCGTTTAAAGAATTTCGTAACACGAGGATTTGGTCAAAATTCGTATTTAAAACACCACCCACGGCTAAAATAAATAAAATCGTAATCGTTGGACGGATGGAAGGTAAAGTTACATGCCACATTCTCTGAAACTTATTCGCCCCATCGATTGTAGAAGCTTCATATAATTCCGGTGACACACCAGCAATCGCAGCTAAGTAAATAATCGCTGACCAGCCTAATTCTTTCCAAATATCAGAAATGATCACAATCGCCCAAAAATAATCTGGTTCCGCTAAAAAATTTAAGCGTTCATTGGTAAGACCTAGTCCGATTAGGATGTCATTCATAATTCCCACATCTGCCAACCAAGTCGTTAAAATTCCGCCTAACACTACCCATGATAAAAAATGTGGAAGATAAGTAATCGTTTGGACCGCTTTTTTGAATTTTAATGATGTTAATTCATTCATTAAAAGAGCAAAAATAATCGGCAATGGAAAACCAATCAATAATTTTATGGAACTGATGCCAAGCGTATTTTTTATCACAATCCAGAAGTTGTCATCTTCAATAAACTCACGAAAATGCATCAGTCCTACCCAAGGAGCCTCAGAAATCGATTTTATAACACTGTACTCCTTAAAAGAAATGATCAATCCATACATAGGTATATAGTTGAAGATAATCATCCAAATGACGCCTAGAATGGCCATGATTTGTAACTGACGTTGAGAAATAAGGTCTCTTCCTAATTTCCCAATTTTTCGGCTTCTACTTGGAATCAAGACAGGAGGATTTGTTTTCTTTGTTTGTTCTAGGTTCAGTTTCATCTCGTTCCCACCCTAACTTTCATTTCTTCATTGATGATAGTCTTATCATAGTAAAACGAGATTTTAAATGTAAGCCCTTAAATTTTACTTAGGGGTGCAGATTTTTAGTTAGTGGTATGACAGGAGGAAAGAGCGGAAAGGAGTTCAGGAAGGAAAAATACTAGATACCGGCGGTTGCTTAAACCCCAAAGGAAAAAGCAGGAGAAATTTCCCCCTGCTTTGTTTACTTCTTATCGTCATCCTTCATATTGTTATCATTGTTCATATCATTATCATTGTTGATGTTGTCATTTCCCTCTAAATCGTTATCCATGTCCGTATCATTCATATCCGTATCATCATTGACACCATTATCATCGTTGACGCCGTTGTCATTGACACCGTTATCGTCCATTCCATTGTCGTCGTTAACCCCATTGTCATTCATTCCATTGTCATCAACTTCGTTATCATTTGTCGGAGGTGGAGGATTTTGATCATTATCATTATTCCCACATCCTACTAATAATATCGAGGCCAATGCCGCTGCTCCTAAAAACTTTGTCCATTTAATATTCATTTTGGTAAGCTCCTTTCAGATTTGCCCCATATAGGCGGAATTTTTTGGCTTTGTTATATCCATTAAAATATAGCATCGCCCGTAGCCTGATATTAGCTTTCCCAAAATCGGTAAAACCTTGCAAAAAACTTTCTACAAAATTTGGTAACCTTTTTTCCACTTGAAGAAGTGAACAAAACCTACTTCATTTTAATGCTCATTCAACATTTTATTAAACAGAACTTTCTGCGGCTTTAGCCTCACTTATTTCCAATTCTGGATGTGCCTTTCTTATAATTGATGGCCTTGCCATCACAATTACGGCCACCAATAAGAGCAAGGCCGATCCGATTAAGATCCACTGGGCAGAAAAAAGATCATACAAAAAGCCATATAGAATTGTACCAAGTGGCATTAAAGCCATTGACATAGTCTCTAATATAGAAAATATTCTACCTTTGTAATCATCATCTATTTGTTTTTGCATCATCACTTGGATCGGTGTATTGATTAAAATAACCAATCCACCAAAACTAAGCATCAGAATAATGTAAAATGTAAAAATCGTTGTATAAGAAAAAGAAATTATGAGAGGGATTGCCATACTTCCAATAATGACACCTATCCAAAGAACACCTCGTTTCGCAACTAATAAAGGATATTTAACCTCTTTTGTAATGGAAAAGTATATCGACATCAGTAGCATTCCTGTCGCAAATGCGCCTTGTGTAAAACCAAAATCTTGGGAAGCTATTTTCAATTTTTCAATCAATACGTAGGAATACCCTACTTCAAAGGCTCCCATAAAAAAATTAATTGATAATGAAAGCCAAATGATTGTCATAATCACAGGCTTAAATTTTAAATAAGCAATCCCTGCGCTCATACTTGCCCACATCGTTTCTTTCTCTTCCTTATTTATTTCCCTTCTTACGGCAAATAAATTGAAGTTCATTGTAGCTTCAAGCAACACAGCAATAAAAGAAGCCATCATATAAAGGGCTAGAAATACAGGTATTGAGATAATACCATATAATAATCCTCCAATTGCTGGACTAGCAATCGCGGCGAAAGAGATGGACATTTGATTGAAAGACATCGCCTTTTGAATCCGGTCTTGATCGACTAATCCACTAATAGATGAGGTGAAGGTCACTCCTGAGAAAGTAGATGTTAATGAAAGTATAGCGGTTGTCACATAAATCGCTGTAAGAGATAAACCAAATGTTAACGTGATAGTTAATAAGCCTCCGATCGCCAAAATCGTCGCTATTTGTGCAAAGATGACAATCATCTTTCTAGAATACTTATCTGCAACATACCCTGCAAACGGAGCAGCTATAGCTCTAGGAACGATATTACAAAGAAGATTTATTGCAAAACTTGCGGCAGATCCCGTTGTTTGCAAAATATAAAAGCTAATCGCAAAAGCATATACTTGAGCACCAAATGTGGAGATCATCTTACTCGATACGAAAGTCCATAGGTGATAAGTAGCCCGCTTCAAACGCCAATCTTTATTCATCTAATTTCCCACCTTTTTATTTTGTTTAATTTAATTAAACAAATCATACCATCCTTTTTCTTGGCAAGCAAGGAAAAGTTTAATATAATTAAACTATATTGATGAACAGATAGGAGAGGCTTAAAATCAATACACTCGGAGAACGAATTCGTTCATTACGTAAACAAAAGAAGATGACTTTAGAAGCCCTTGCCGGCAATGTATTAACAAAAGGAATGTTAAGTCTCATTGAAAATAACAAAGCTCAGCCTTCCATGGAAAGCTTATCTTATATCGCCAAGCGGCTAGAAATTGATGTAACAGAACTACTGGAGGAAGTAAATGCAGAAGAATGGAGTGAAGTTCTTCAGGAAGCTGAGAGACTAAAGAATTTAGATTTTCGTCAATATAATGATAAATACAAACAACTATATACCCTTATTCAACCTTATCTAAGTAAGATTTCTCACGGTTATGAAGCAGCCCGCTTACTAGAACTCTATAGCTACTGCTTATATTTTGAAAAATTGGATGACTGGAATACTTATGCAAAACGTGCGGAACGAATGTATGAACAGTTAAATATAAGTTCAAAACACGTTGACATAGCTATATTTCGTTCTGAAGTCTACTTCGCCGAACATCGCTACGAGCAATCTTTAGAGCTGCTTCTTAAAGAGAGAACGCATATTGAATCCATATATGCCTTGCTTGACCCGATATCACAAGTCGATCTTGACTACCATGAGTCATTTATGTATTTTGCGGTTGGAGATGTGGAAAAGGCAAAAGGAGTTATGGATCAAGCAATGCGCCATTCAAAAAAACATGGGATTTTTTATCGGATCAATGATTTATATCGACTTGCGGCTGCTTACGCTATGATGTTGCGAGACCAAGATCAGAAAAATTTTTACTTAAGGAAACTAAAGTCTTATGGAGATTTCGCGGAAGATGATGAATCGCATGTTTTTTGTGATATCCTCGATATTCATTGGCTAAATTGGGAGGCAGATTATTCACAGGCCCTACAGTTGATGGAAAGAGTATTGTTTGAAAATAAAATGGCGGATTATCATATGGGACATTTATACTTGGAAAAGGGAAAATCCTTATGGGGACTTGCCCAGTATAAAGAGGCACTTTCTTATTTAAAAAAGGTGGAAATTCATCCTAATCTTCATCATCCTTTTGATTTATCACTTTTGTATCTGAAGGATTCGTACCAAGCCTTATGCTTAGCAGAAATAGGGGATATGAAAAACGCTAAAGAACTAGCAAAATATGCCGTAGAAAATATGAAGACATTTCCCGACAATCCTTACAAAGATTTTGCAGTTGAGACTTATAAAAAGTTGGTTAGAAAATAAAACAAGCTGACCAATCTTGTCAGCTTGTTCCTACTATTAGATTTTCTGAAGCGCAAACATGATTTCCGCTTCACAGACTAATTCATCATCTACGGTTGCCTTCACATTTGCTTTTGCGATCGAACCTCTCATACGCGTAATTTCTGCTTCAAGCTTTAGTTGATCTCCAGGTACAACTTGGCGCTTAAATCGGCACTTGTCAATCCCTGCAAATAGGCCAAGCTTCCCTTCATTTTCTGAAGTTTGCATCATCGCGATACCACTTGTTTGCGCTAAAGCTTCCACAATTAGAACGCCTGGCATGACAGGATACTCTGGAAAATGGCCATTGAAAAAGGGCTCATTTGCAGTTACATTTTTGATGGCAACCGCTTTTTTTCCTGCGTCCACTTCCAACACTCGGTCTACTAACAGAAAAGGATAGCGATGAGGAATAATGTCCTTAATTTGTTGAATATCTAACATTACGCTCTCTCCTTTTATTCAATTATGTATGGATGAGCTGGCTAAAAGCGCAACACAAACAACGCCAGCTTGCTCATATATGTTTGGAGTCTTCCTTTACTTGTCTTCTTTTACTAAGTCAATAATATGGGTCCATGTTTTCTTTTTAAAAACATCCTTAGAGACTCCATCGCCCATTACTCCATAACCAATCATCAGTCCAGTTGCAAGACTAGCCGAAAAAAGGATGATGATTAAAACCAAGCGTAGCCATATCGGAATAAGCCTAATACGAACTCGTTGTTTAGACCGCTTCTCCTCTTTACTTGCTTGCTTTTCAATCTTCTTATCATGTTTTTTCTTTGTCCGTTCTTCTTTTGACTGAACTTTCTCTTGGCTGATTTGATTGGCCATCTTGCGATAAACTCCTTTGTTTTAATTAGTAAAAATAATTAAAACGAAAAATTTACTTGCTAAGTATTCAGTGATTTCTATACGGGCACTCTAACATAGTCGATATATAAGTTGTCCCAGTTTAATAAAAGTTCCACTTTATCATATCATATTTTACCGAATGTTGTTGATAATTCCCATCATTTGATCTGATATTGAAATAGATCTTGATTGAAATTGTAAAGCACGTTGCACCATCGTCATATTTGATAATTCAACTCCAATATCAACATTCGCATTCTCGAGTGTTTGTTGCTGCATGCCAATATCTCCTCGAAGTCCAGCGGCATTCGTTAAATCCGTGTAGATCTCCCCTGGCTCAACATTGGGGTCATCCGGAAGACCAAGTAAAGAATCCCCTTTTTGTTCAAGTAACTGCGGCTTCTTGACTTCAATCACCCCTAAATGAATGGGAGCTGGTAATCCTTCTGCCGTTAATTGACCATGATCATTAATTTGGATATTGCTTATTTCATTTGGCAGAATAATTCGATTGTTGTTCTCGTCTAAGATGGGAAGGCCATCTTGGTTTACCAGCTGAGTGCCTTGTTGGTTCTCTAGTGGCATTAGGTATAAAGCACCGTTTCTCGTAAACCGCAGTGCATTGTCATCAGAGACTTTCAAAAACTGCTTTGGACTTGTGAATGCAATATCCAAGGGACGGTCAGTCGTTTTTAGTGAGCCTTGCTCTAAGCTAATCGGCATTTTTGTTACCCTTGCTCCAACTCCCTGGCGAATGCCGAAGGGTGATACTCTTCCGATTTCTTTTTCTTGACCAGACTGATTATTAATGGATTGAACCATTAATTCTGCAAATGAAGCATTTTGTGTTTTATACCCCGTTGTATCGGAGTTACTGATATTATGACTAATCAAATCAAATTGTTTTTGCAATTGATTCATTGTATTTACTGCAGTTGTCATCATATGACTCATCTATGGCCTCTCCTTAGCTCTTAAATATCATTGTTATCCATTCACTTTGCCAACTTCGTTCACGGCTTTATCTAAGCTCCTATCATAGGCTTGGACAATTTTCTGATTGGCTTCAAACGATCGATAGGCACTAAGCATCTCAGTCATCGCTCGAGACGAGTCCACATTTGAGCGCTCATAAAAGCCTTGTGACACAATAAAAGGCTCCTGATCGGCAAATGGAAGGTCTGCAACCCCTTCTTCTACGCGTAAAAGGCCGTTGCCTTCTTGGATAAGTTCATGAGGGTCAGTTGCTAATGTAATTCCTAACTGGGCAATTTGGTTCTCATTTTCCATAATCGTTCCATTTGCTGTAACTGTGAATTGATCACTATCTAAAGTAATTTGGTTCCCTTGTCGATCTAAGACAGGAATCCCCTCAGATGTCGTTAATACTCCATCTCCATCTAAAACAAAGCGGCCATTTCGCGTATATTTAACCTGATTTTGATCTTCAACTGTAAAAAACACAGAACCATTCGGTCCATTTGTAAGAGCTAAATCAGTGTTTTGATTTGTTTGATGAAGGTCACCCTGTACATACTTTGGCATCGTTTCCTGCATATACACACCTGTATTGATGGATCCTACTTCCCTAGGTAGATTAGGCTTTTCCATTCCACCTACTTTTTGGAGTAACATTTCTGGAAATGCTCGTATGGCAGATTGGCTCTCTTTGTAGCCAGGCGTATTCATATTGGCTAGATTATTCGTGATTAAATCCGTCTTACGTTGCTGTGCGTACATTCCGGAAGCTGCTGTCGATAAACCTCTTAACATATAAACCCTCACACACCTTTATTCGTTCATTTTTTCTCTACTTCTTATATCGGCAAGTTGAACGTTCCTTAAAGTTGTTAAATGAGCGCTCGGCGTGTCACAAGATCCATATTTTTAAGCATTATGCCGGTTCCCATCGCCACTGCATCCATCGGATGTTCTGCAATCAGGACAGGTACCTTTAGTTCATCTGCTAGTAGTTGGTCCATTCCATGAAGGAGAGCACCGCCCCCAGTCAACATAATTCCTCTATCAATAATATCAGCGGATAGCTCTGGCGGTGTTTTTTCTAAAACCATTTTAGCCGATTGAACAATCGTCTCCACAGGTTCACGAAGAGCCTCTTCTATTTCCTTAGAATAAATCGTAATCGTTCTTGGAAGCCCAGATACCATATCACGCCCCCGGATATCCATTTCTTCCTTACGCGATCCTGGAAACACAGTCCCGATATTAATCTTAATATTTTCAGCAGTACGTTCTCCAATTAATAATTTATACTGTTTTTTCACATAATTTAATATTTCTTGATCAAATTTATCTCCGGCCATTTTGATCGAGGAAGATGTCACAATATCCCCCATAGAGAGTACAGCAATATCAGCCGTTCCACCGCCAATGTCCACGACCATATTGCCACTAGGTTGGAAAATATCCATCCCCGCACCAATTGCTGCTACTTTCGGCTCCTCTTCAAGAAAAACCTTTTTTCCACCACTTTTTTCTGCCGCTTCCCTAATGGCTTTTTGTTCAACGCTCGTAATATTCGTTGGACAACATACTAAGATCCTTGGCTTTGATAAAAAGCCTTTTACATTCAGTTTATGTATAAAATGCTTGAGCATCGTTTCAGTTACATCAAAGTCTGCGATCACTCCATCCTTTAATGGACGAATCGCCATAATATTTCCCGGGGTTCTTCCGACCATTTGTCTCGCTTCTTCTCCGACAGCTAATACTCTATTTTGATTACGCTCAATTGCAACCACAGAAGGTTCATTTAAAACAATTCCTTGTCCTTTAACATGAATTAATACATTTGCTGTTCCTAAATCGATCCCAATATCCTTTGCAAACATTCTATTCCCTTCTTTCTAAGTTCAATCCCTCGTATGGGCTATTTGTCATTTTTCGTGTATATTTTAAGTTCAAAAAGGCAGATTAAGTTCCTATTTTACGGTGATAATGTACCGTTAGGATTTGTTCATGGAGTAAACAGGTAAAAAGTCTCACCATATAATATTCCCTAATTGTTTATTTTACCATAATCCTATACTAAATACGTAGGTTTTTAGAAATAATTCATTCCGATTCTAAACAATTCAAGTTAATATTTCTTAATTTCCTCAAGACAAAAGGCGGATAGAGATAGTACTGCGCTCTCCATCCGCCTAATTCCAATAAAATAATTGAACAATATCCTTATTTCATGACTTCCAGCTTTGATAGTTCTTCCTGTTCATCTTCCTTTTTATATTTTTGCCTTGTTGCCTCTCCTCCTCGTAAATGTCTAATTGATTTATGATACTCTAAAATAGTCTTCACTTCATTGGCTAAGTCAGGATTAATATCCGGCAGTCTTTCTGTCAGGTCTTTATGAACAGTACTTTTTGATACTCCAAATTCCTTTGCAATGACACGAACCGTTTTTCTTGTCTCCACGATATATTTACCTATCTTGATTGTTCGCTCTTTGATGTAATCGTGCACACCTCTCGCCCTCCCCAAATTGGATGTGAGGAGTGTGAAATGAGACTCGTCTTTTTTATATCATTTCTAGATCTACTCGCGTTAGGTTAATCTCACCCTTTTCGCAACTGGTATTTGTTTAGTGTAATTTTTTATTTGAAAGTCTTCTCTTTTTCTGGACTTAAGCATGTATTCAACGAAATATGGCTGCCAATGAACGATCACTCACCTCAAACACTCACAATGTTTTGTACAGTTTGTATATACTTATTGGCTTAACGGTAAATATATGCCTAAATTCATAATATTCATAGTAAAAGGCACGCAACAAGAAAAGCGCAAGACTCCCGCTACCTTCGACAAGCAGATGTTCTGAGACAAAGAAAGGCGTTCTTTGCCCTTCATTGGCTCAGGTTATTATGCAGAACATCGGCTAAGTTCGCGCCGTCCTGGCGGCAGACTCAAACGCGCCGTCCTGGCGCTTCGTCTGCACTAGTACCTCCTGTACGTCGCAACGCTGTTCTGACCTACATCCTGTATGCCTGAGATAACACGGCGAGGCATGAGCAGATGTTGACTTACGCAAGCAGAAGCTGAAAGTTTGCTAGTCGCTGGGCGCTCGAGCTAGACGTCAAAAATCAAAATTACAACTTATCCACAAACCAAGAATTTTATAGTTTTCTTAACAATAAAAAATCGGTGGTCTATTTTCTTTTAGCAGATTTCCTAGTGATTTTGATACTCGTATATATTATGACAATTTGAATAGCATAAGGGTTCTCAAAAGTCGGTTCATTCTGCTATTTTCTACAAAACAAATGCATTATTTCCCGAGAAATGATATTTTCCATAAAAAAAAGACGAATCCTAATAGAATTGGATTCGCCTTTTTTATGTGAGTTACTCTTGAATTTGTAAATTTGAACTTTCTTCCATTGTCTCATCATCTGTATTCGTTTGATCATCTATTTTTGCTTGATCATCGGATTCTTCCACATCAGAACCAGTTTGGCTTTCAGAATCGGACTCTTCGATATTAGAGCCGGTTTGGCTTTCAGAATCGGTTTCTTCATCTGTTTTTGAGCTTTCATCAGCTTGTTCTTTCTCTTGCATTTCAACCTTAGAATCTTTTTCAAGAGATGTAACTGACTGCCCAAAATAGCTTTGTGGGTTCACAGCTTGATTGTCTTTCCTAATTTCAAAATGCAAGTGGGTTTTTGCATCTTTATTTAGTTGACTTGTACCAGACGTTGCAAGTGCATCTCCTTGTTTAACGGAGTCTCCTACTTGGACTTTCATATTCTTTACAGATTGATATATAGTTGTAACACCTTTGTCATGTTCAATTTCGATGACATTTCCCAACAAAGAATCGTCACGAACGGCTGTAACTTTTCCACTTAGAGCCGCAAGAACATCAAACTCTGAATTATCCTTTTTAGCAATATCGACTCCTAGATTAGGATGATATTTGTTTCCATCCACAATAAGTGCTGCTTCTTGCTCCTCTTCAGATGCATTAATATCAAAAAATTCCGTGACGTACTCCACTTCATCCGCATTAGCTACAGGCATGTCTACATTTTCAAGTGATTGTGTAACCTCTACTGCATCTTCATTGTTGTTGCTGCCTAGTAAATCATCTGTATTATTTTCAGTTACACTTGGCGGATCTGCTACATCTTTATTCGCCGCCTGGAACCAGAAAATTCCAGATATAATCAAGGCTGCACTGGCAAGATAAATTGCTGGATATACCCACCGCTTTTTTAGGACTTTTTTCCATTGAGAAGATTGATTCTTTTCTTCCTCTCTCATTTTCATCACCTCTGTCAATCATTCTGAACAGAAAATGAAAATATTATACTTGTCCCAAACAAATTATCCAGTTATTTTTCGACAAATCCATTTTTTTATGCATTAATTTTGTAATTGGGTAAAAATACCAGACGCCTCCCAAGTTGGCTTGGCTGTTTCTTTTACCTTTTTGAGGATTGGAGAGGTAAAACTATGCACTGTTCCTTTTTCACTTTTCAACTAAAACGAGAACGGCCTGTGACTACGCCGTTCCCTTTTTTCCCTTTTCCAATCAAAACGGGCATGGCCATTCACTTCGCCGTTCCCTTTTTTCCCTTTTCCAATCAAAACGGGCATGGCCATTCACTTCGCCGTTCCCTTTTTTCCCTTTTCCAATCAAAACGGGCACGGCCATTCACTTCGCCGTTCCCTTTTTTCCCTTTTCCAACCAAAACGGGCACGGCCATTCACTTCGCCGTTCCCTTTTTTCCCTTTTCCAACCAAAACGGGCACGGCCATTCACTTCGCCGTTCCCTTTTTTCCCTTTTCCAACCAAAACGGGCACGGCCTGTGACTATACCGTGCCCCTTTTTCCACTTTCCTACCGTGACGGGCACGGCCAGTTACGGCATTTACCCAAATCGATTTCTCCTAAGAACTAAATGCAAATTGCTTTTCAAATAATTGGTTGGCTTCAGATATATGGATATCATGGTAATAATGTTCCACAATTTCTCGATAATCCTTCCCTGCTTGGGCCATCCCATTCGCCCCATACTGGCTCATTCCAACGCCGTGTCCATAGCCTTTTGTTGTGATGGTGATTGAATCACCATCCCTAACCCACCGGAAGTCAGTTGAGCGAAGATCAAGTTTCTCCCTTATTTCCCTTCCAGAGAATGTTTTATCAGCAATTTTAACCGTCGCTACTTTATTTCCTGAGGTCTTGCCAGTAATCTCTCCAACTTCCTTATCACTGCCAATGCTTACTCCTAGTAATGTTTCAAACTCCTCAACTGGTATTTTTTTCTCACTCTCAAAATTAGGTGCTTTGCTATCCCATGGACTTTCAACACTTTTCAAATAGGGAATTTTATCCTTCCAGTACTCCTCTGCATTTTCCGTGTAACCATTGCTGGTTGAAAAGAAGGAGGCAGTAATTGGTTTATCTTTATAAGTAAGGATTTCTCCTTTTGTCGTTTGAACAGCTTCGGAAACTTTTTTATATTTCCAGTCAAAGTCTTTTCCCCACAGTTCTTTCAGCTCATCTTGGTTTTTAAACACCTGATGGGTCACTGTATCGGTAATATTTGCTCCTTCTGGAACGGATTCTTCATCTGTTTGCAGTAAAAAATTCACAACATATGTCCTTGCGGCTAAAGCTTGTGCTTTAAGAGCTTCTACCTCAAAATTAGCAGGCATCTCCATCGCCACTACTCCCGTTACATATTCCTCTAAAGGGAAGGTCTCAATTTCTTTAGATTCATCGCGAAACACCGCCACATCCGGTTCTGATTCCTCTGGTGCCTCCGCTGTTTCTTTAGCGGATTCGACTTTTTCCTCTTCCTGAACTACGGTTTTTTCATCTTTTGAAAATAGCACAAGTAAGGAGGGGATGATGAATGTTAGAGTAATGAGAAGTGTAGCAGAAATAAAGATAGGCTTGATTGATTTCATTTGAAATTCCTCCATATCCATATTGTAAAAAAACTGTTCGTTCAACTCCATGTATATGGGCTAGGACAAGCAATTATGTCATTTTATCGAATGAACATTATGTATCAGGAAGGCGATGAATTGATTCGCATATTATTGGGCGCTTACAAAGGAATGTACAGGAGGAAAAAGTAAAATAAACCCGAATCCAGTGAGCTTCCTCAAGAATCCAGGCTTATTTCGTGTTTAGCATTATTAAATTTCCGTTACATTTGCTGAAGTGACTTCTTCTTCCTTTGCTTCTACTTGATCCGTAACTCTTTCAATATCAGCACCAAGGGCCTTCAATTTCAAGTGGAAATCTAAATAGCCACGATCTAAATGATGTAAATCCGTAACACGGGTATAGCCGTCAGCCGCAAGACCGCCCAAAATTAGCGCTGCAGCGGCACGTAAATCAGTTGATGATACCTCTGCCCCCTGCAGTTTACAAGGTCCTGTAATGATCACAGATCGACCTTCAATTTTAATATCAGCATTCATTCTTCGGAATTCTTCCACATGCATATACCGATTTTCAAATACCGTTTCTGTAATAAGACCTGTGCCCTCCGCACATAAAAGCAATGCCATAATCTGCGACTGCATATCTGTCGGAAAGCCTGGATGTGGCATTGTTTTAATATCAACAGCCTTTAAACGGTCAGGTCCAATGACTCGAATACCGTTTAGTTCCTCAATAATTTCCACATTCATTTCTTCCAATTTTGCTATGACAGAAGATAAATGTTCAGGAACCACGCCCTCAATAAAGACATTTCCACCTGTAATGGCTGCAGCGGCCATGAATGTACCTGCTTCAATTCTGTCAGGTATAATCGTATGGTCCGCACCATAGACCTTTTCGACTCCAACAATACGAATAGTACCAGTGCCTGCACCTTTGATATTAGCCCCCATCTTATTGAGGAAATTGGCAAGATCCACAATTTCTGGTTCTTTCGCGCAATTCTCAATAATGGTTTCACCTTTTGCCAACACAGCTGCAGTCATAATGTTTTGCGTTGCTCCAACGCTTGGGAAGTCTAAATAGATTTTTGCTCCTACTAAACGATCAGCTGTCGCCTCAATAAAGCCATTATCTACTTTCACCTTTGCTCCCATTGCTTCGAAGCCCTTTAAGTGTAAATCGATCGGTCTTGAGCCAATCGCACAGCCTCCTGGTAAAGCAACTCTTGCTCTACCAATTCTACCTAATAATGGTCCCATTACCTGTACTGAAGCTCGCATCTTACGCATATATTCAAATGGAGCCTCAATATTAAGGTGATCCGTGGCATCTACTGTAATTAGTTTATTTTCAAATTCTACATTAGCATTGAGATGGCGTAACACTTCGCCAATTGTATATACATCGGAGAGAGATGGAACATCCCGAATGATGCTTTTTCCCTCACTTGCTAATAATGATGCGGCGATCACAGGTAGAACGGCATTTTTAGCACCTTCAACTTTTACTGTACCGTTCAATCTGTTACCCCCGCGGACGATGATTTTTTCCAAGAGAATTCCCCTCCGCGTCCGTAGTCCTTATATTAATATTCAATCGTCAAGATGGGTGTGCCGATCACAAAAGTCGTTCCATTGCCCAAATCATTGTTTCTTAATCCCAATTGTACATTCATTTGTTGGTCTCTTAATGGCAAAGTTTGGGTAAAAAGAGAAGAATATGCTGAAATGGATCGAAATTTATGTTCTTTAATGGATTCAATTTCTTTTGCTTGTAAAGATTGCATAACATGATTGGTAAATTCATCGATAGAATTATTGAATTCGCCTTTAATACAAGAGAACAAATTTGGTTCACCATTAAAAAGGGTGTTCATACGAAGGCTAGCGATTTTCGAAGCTTGCATCCCAGTAGCTTCGTCCCAGTCTGTACCTGTTAGCTCGTATGAAATAAATGGAGTATCTTTTTGTTGATTGTTCATGATCTGAATGGTTTCATTATATGTATCAGTGTTTAGGATTCCAATTACGGAATCCTCTCTAACCGTCCATTCCATTTCTGGATATTGAAGTATATATTGATCCACATCCAAATCTTGAACAGCTTCTCTTGCATACAGAGACCATTCAATTATCGTTCCATCCGCTTGTTCAACTGAATTCGCTATTTGTTGAAGATCTTCTATATTTGTCCTCGCACTAAACTTATTCCCATTAAACATTAAGATAAAACAAAAAACACATAAACCGACCATAATCGTAAGCTTGTAAAAGTTCGTTTTCATGTCCCACTCCCCCTTACTAACATTGTTTCCTTTAGGGGGAAAGACATACAAATAATATAACGCAAAATCAGACGAACAATGACTTTATATCCGACAAAATTCGCACACATCAATACACATATTATACAAAAGTTCCCGGTTTGCAAACAGGTAAAAAGCACCATTATTATCATAAATTTATCTAATTGTTATAATTCAGACATATTTCATTGAGAAAATGATTGTCATAATGGATTGAAAAATGTGTGGTAAACCATGAGGCAGTATCTCAACATCAACTAGTGGACAAGATTTTAGATTTAAAAAAGCAATTGCAATTGTTTTGACCAATCCAAATAATCAAGAAAAAAATTACTCACTGTCGAGCCAATCACAATCGTTAAAAGGACATATAGTAGTCGTGCTTGGAAGACACGATTTCCTCTGAGTAATTTATCAAAATGAAGAGCTTGTAAGGCAATGAAGGCTATGCCAATGAAAAATAAATGTGAAATAATATTGATCAACGCCTGTTGACCTAAATCCTCAAGCATAGGAATACCTCCATATTTGTCAATCTAAAAACGCAGGATGAATTAAGAAAATTGAAAAGGATGTGAAGGATGAACTGCTAAGGGCGCGACGTCCTGACCAACATCCTGTTGGCCTAAAATGAACACCCTCTAATCAAGCGATCAGAAGGTGTTAAATTAAATTTTAGTACGTGTTCAAAAAGGAGGATAAAAAGGACCAAGTCGGCTAAAAGCGCTGACGTCCTGTCAGCAATGCCGACACTAGTACATCCTGTACGTCGAAAGTTCGAGGCGGCGCAGTTTCGAGCAGCGGAATGTATGCTATTAAATACATGAGCAGCACAGAAATAAGCCAACGAAGAAATTCGCAGTTTCATTTTTACCGGACTTTTTGAACATCTCTTTTAATGATGTTTATAAACATCAATACGATTCATCGCTTTCTTTAATGCCAACTGCGCACGTTTAAAGTCCACATCATCCTGATTTCCTTGTAGAAGTCTTTCGGCACGCTTCTTTGCTTCCTCCGCACGGGCAATATCGATGCTGTCAGCCTTTTCAGCCGTTTGCGCTAAGATCGTAACTTTCTCTTGTTGTACTTCAACGAAACCGCCATTGACCGCAACAAATTCTGTTTGATTGCCTTTATTGAGGCGGACGGCACCAATTTGTAAGGGCGCGACCATTGGAATATGACCAGGAAGAATACCTAGCTCTCCGGATTCTACCTTTGTGGTGACCATTTCAACATCGCCATCAAAAACTGGGCCATCGGGAGTGACAATATGAACTTGCAATGTCTTCATAACTTTCCCTCCCTATTTTTAAACTTCTACGCCCATTTCTTGTGCTTTTTTAATTGCGTCTTCAATTGGTCCAACAAGACGGAACGCATCTTCAGGCAAGTGGTCATATTTACCATCTAACAATTCTTTAAAACCTTTTACCGTATCTTGAACCGAAACATAAGAACCAGGTTGACCTGTAAATTGTTCTGCAACATGGAAGTTTTGTGATAAGAAGAATTGAATTCTTCTAGCACGAGCAACAATTAATTTATCCTCATCAGATAACTCATCCATCCCTAGAATCGCAATAATATCTTGCAACTCACGGTAACGTTGAAGCGTCTGCTGAACTTGACGTGCAATTTCATAATGCTCTTCCCCAACAATTTCAGGAGAAAGGGCACGTGAAGTAGATGCAAGTGGGTCCACCGCAGGATAAATCCCCATTTCGGAAAGCTTTCTTTCCAGGTTTGTCGTTGCATCCAAGTGAGCAAAAGTTGTTGCAGGTGCTGGATCAGTATAGTCATCCGCAGGAACATAAATGGCCTGGATGGATGTAACAGACCCTACATTTGTTGATGTAATCCGCTCTTGCAATTGCCCCATTTCGGTTGCAAGTGTTGGTTGATAACCAACTGCTGATGGCATACGGCCTAGAAGGGCTGATACCTCTGAACCTGCTTGAGTAAAACGGAAAATATTATCAATAAAGAACAGAACATCTTGTCCTTGATCATCACGGAAATATTCTGCCATCGTTAGACCAGTTAGAGCTACACGCATACGTGCACCCGGTGGTTCGTTCATTTGTCCAAAGACCATTGCCGTTTTATTAATAACACCGGAGTCCTTCATCTCGTAGTAAAGGTCATTACCTTCCCTCGTACGCTCGCCAACTCCAGCAAACACGGAAATTCCTCCATGTTCTTGCGCAATATTATTAATAAGTTCCTGGATCAAAACGGTTTTCCCTACTCCCGCTCCACCAAATAGACCAATTTTTCCACCTTTAATATAAGGAGCTAGTAGGTCAACTACTTTAATTCCTGTTTCAAGGATTTCAACTTCTGTTGATAATTGATCAAATTTCGGTGCATCACGGTGAATTGGATCCCGTCGTGCATCACTGGCAAGTGCTTCATCAAGGTCGATGTTTTCCCCTAGCACGTTGAAAACTCGTCCAAGTGTTACATCACCAACAGGTACAGAAATAGCTGCGCCCGTATTAACGACTTCCATACCACGCTGTACTCCATCTGTAGATGCCATGGCAATTGCGCGGACGGCGTCATCGCCTAGATGAAGGGCTACTTCCAATGTTAAATCAATATTTACTTCAGATTCTGTTTGCGCCTTATACGATACTTTCAGCGCATTATAGATGTCAGGAAGTTGGCCGCTTGGGAATTTCACATCCACGACCGGTCCCATTACTTGAAGAATCTGTCCATTGTTCATCTTGTCCCCTCCTACCTGGGTTCATGTAAAATATTATTCTAAAGCTGCAGCTCCACCAACGATTTCAGTGATTTCTTGAGTAATCATTGCTTGGCGAGCTCGGTTATAAGATAATGTTAAATCATCGATAAGATCAGATGCATTATCTGTGGCACTCTTCATAGCAGTCATTGTTGCTGCATGTTCACTCGCTTTTGCATCAAGAAGTGCCCCATAAATTAGACTCTCAGCATACTGAGGAAGCAATACTTCCAAAATGGCTTCAGGAGATGGTTCATATTCATATGTCATCAATTTTGTAGAGGTAGCAATTTCGTTAAGTGGAAGAATTTTCTTAGCCGTTACTTCCTGGGTCATGGCACTTACAAAATGATTATAATACATATATAACTCATCAAAGGTTCCATCAGAGAACATTGCAACTGTTTTGTTAGTAATCTCCATGATATCAGCAAAATTAGGTTGGTCTGGCAATCCATTGATCTCCAGGACAACATTCATATTGTTCTTCAGGAAAAAGTCTCGCCCCATTCGTCCAATCGCAATGATGGCATACTCATCTTTTGATTTATGACGTTCTTGGATTTTAGTATTAACGGCGCGCAAAATACTACTATTGTAGGCACCACATAATCCACGATCCCCAGTAATCACTAAATAACCGGTTTTTTTCACTGGACGTGATTCTAACATCGGATGAGTCACATCGCTACTACCTAAAGCAATACTTGCGACCACTTCCTGAATCTTTTCCATGTAGGGAACGAACGACTTTGCGTTCATTTCTGCACGGCTAAGTTTAGCAGCAGCCACCATTTGCATAGCTTTTGTAATATGACTCGTTTTTTGAGTGGAGGTAATGCGAGATTTAATATCTCGTAAGGAGGCCATCTAAGTTCACCATCCTTTCCCAGTATTTAAAACTCATTTATAAGTAGATCACGCTATTGATCAAAATGGTCCACTTATAAATAGAGTCATGTTTCGAACATTAAATAGTTCTCTTATTCACTTTTCGCAAATGTGTTTTTAAATGTGTTGATAGCATCAGCCATTTTTTGCTCATCTGGAAGTGCTCCAGTTGTACGAATTTCTTCTAAAAGTTCTGCACGGTTATGATCCAACCAAGCTGATAAGCCATCTTCAAAGCGAAGAATATCATGAACAGCAATATCATCAAGGAATCCTTTTGTTAATGCATATAGGATCATTACTTGCTTTTCTGCTTTAATTGGTTTATTTAGATCTTGCTTTAATACTTCTACTGTACGTTGACCACGTGATAATTTATCCTGGGTTGCTTTGTCAAGGTCTGAACCAAATTGAGCAAATGATTCTAATTCCCGAAAGGAAGCTAGGTCAAGACGCAAGGTTCCTGCTACCTTTCTCATAGCTTTAATTTGGGCAGATCCCCCTACACGTGAAACGGATAGTCCTGGATTAATCGCAGGACGTACACCAGAGAAGAATAGATCAGATTGCAAGAAAATTTGCCCATCTGTAATCGAAATTACGTTTGTTGGAATATAAGCTGAAATATCGCCTGCTTGTGTTTCAACAAATGGCAGAGCAGTTAATGAACCACCGCCTCTAGCATCACTAAGCTTCGCAGCACGCTCTAATAGACGAGAGTGGAGATAGAATACATCCCCAGGATATGCTTCACGACCTGGTGGGCGGCGAAGTAGTAGTGAAAGCTCACGGTAAGCAGCTGCCTGCTTGGATAAGTCATCATATACAACAAGTACATGTTTACCGTTATACATGAATTCTTCTCCCATTGTAACCCCAGTATAAGCTGATAAATACAAGAGTGGTGCTGGTTGGGAAGCCGAAGCTGTTACGACAATAGTATAATCTAATGCTCCATGCTTACGCAGTGTTTCAACTGTTCCACGGACAGTTGATTCCTTCTGACCAATCGCTACATATACACAAATCATATCTTGGTCATTCTGATTCAAAATCGTATCAATGGCAACTGTTGTTTTCCCAGTTTGTCTGTCCCCGATAATTAATTCACGTTGTCCACGTCCAATTGGAACAAGTGCATCAATCGCCTTAATCCCAGTTTGTAGTGGCTCATCAACCGATTTACGATCCATAACACCAGGTGCTGGTGATTCGATTGGGCGTGTTTTCGTTGTATTAATCGGGCCAAGTCCATCTAAAGGTTGTCCAAGTGGATTCACGACACGACCAATTAATTCTTCCCCGACTGGGACTTCCATAATCCGTCCAGTCCGTCTAACCTCATCACCTTCACGAATATCTGTAAAAGGACCTAAAATTACTACCCCGACATTCGATTCTTCAAGGTTTTGCGCCATTCCCATGACGCCTGTAGAGAATTCAATCAGTTCTCCTGCCATGACATTGTCCAGTCCATACACGCGGGCAATACCATCCCCGACCTCGATGACTGTACCAACATCATTTACTTCCATATCAGCCTGATAATTCTCAATTTGCTTTTTTATCAGTGCACTGATTTCCTCAGCATTGATGCTCATGAATTTCACCCCTCATTTTTCAAAAGACTTCATCAAGTCGTTAATGTTTTCGCAAGACGATCTAATTGCCCACGAAGGCTTCCATCAAAAATGCGATTTCCTATACTTATTTTAATCCCACCAAGTAGCTCAGAATCGACAATATTTTCAATGTTTAACGAACGTCTACCTATTTTTGCTGCAAATGTTGCTGAAATGGCTTCTGTTTCCAAGGCGGTTAATGCTCGAACAGAATAAACCGTTGCTTCTGCTACCCCATGATCTTGATTTGCATAATTAATGAAAGAGCTAGCCACATCTACAATGTGATCTTGGCGATTTCGATCAATTAAAAGCATAATGGTGTTGACTACGCTTGGAGATAGTTTAGCAAAAGCATCTTTCGCAACATCTTTCTTTTGCTGTATCGTAAGATTAGGAGAGGAAAGTAGTGTAATTAAATCTGGATTGTCTTTCACTGATTTTCGTACAACACGAACTTCTTCTTCCCATTTGTTCACTTGGTCTTGTTCTTTGGCTAGTTGATATAAGGCTAAACCGTAACGTTCAGCAACAACATTTTTGCTCATACTTATTCTCCTGCCCTTTGAACATATTCATCAATTAGTTTTTGTTGATCTTCTTCATTCAATTCTTTTTCAATAACTTTGGAAGCAATCATAACAGACAATGAGGCCACTTGTTCACGCAATGCAGTGATCGCCTGTTCTTTCTCTTGTTTAATTTCAATACGTGCGGAATCCTTCAATCGTTCAGCTTCTTGCTTCGCTAGTTGAACAATTTCCTCACGTTGTACTTCTCCATGCTGTTTGGAGTTTTCGATCATTTCTTGTGCTTCTTGACGAGCCTTCTTTAATAATTCTCTTTGTTCTTCCAATAGTTGATTGGATTCAACTCGACTTTTTTCAGCCTCTTCAATTTCAGTGGCAATATATTCTTCACGCTTGATCATAACACCCATTAATGGGCCCCAAGCAACTTTTTTAAGTATGAACAATAATACTAAGAACGCTATCAAGGTGAATGCAATATCTCCACCATTAAAAGCCTGTCCTAGCACTAAACTATTTGCAAGCACGGTATGCTTCACTCCCTTCAAAATCAAGGCAACTTTTTTTCAAAAACATGATAAAAAACGAACATTTACTTTTAGTAAATAAAGCAATGGCGAAGTTTTTAAGTAAGCTTCGCCATTTTCATCTAGTAATAAACTCCGCCAACTGAAAGATAGGCGCCTACTACATTATGTAAATGGACCGCCACATCGGCAAATGGAGCCTTTATTATCTTCCTTGAAGCATAAATGCAATAACGGCACCCATGATTGGAATCGCCTCAACGATACCAACACCGATAAACATTGTTGTTTGAAGCATTCCACGAGCTTCTGGTTGACGTGCCATTCCTTCAACTGTTTTTGAAACGATCATACCGTTACCAAGACCTGCTGCTAGAGCTGATAAACCAATTGCGATTGCTGCTGAGATTGCATACATTATTATTTTCCTCCTCGTTTATATAAAAAAGTATGTTTTCCGCTATTAAAAACGGGTATATATTAATGGTCAGAACTCACTTTATGTGAGATATAAACCATCGTTAACATTGTAAAAATAAAGGCTTGCAGTGCACCTACAAAAATACTAAATCCTTGCCATACCATTAACGGTAAAAATCCACCGATTGTACCAATAAATCCTGTTGCGGCCATTGATGCTAACAAAGTAATTAAGACCTCTCCAGCATAAATGTTACCGTAAAGACGTAGCCCTAAGCTAATTGTATTGGCCACTTCTTCAATAATTTTAAAAGGAAACATAAATCCTACTGGTCTGAAATAATCCTTACCATATTCCTTGAATCCTTTCATTTTCACACCGTAATAATGTGATAAAGCGATTACCATCGCAGATAATGTTAAGGTTACTACAGGGTCAGCGGTTGGTGATTTCCACCAAAGATCATCTTGGACAATGACTGCCATTGGTAATCCAAGCATATTCGCTACAAAAATAAACATGAGTAGCGTGATCCCTAACAGATGAAAGTTACCACCTGTCTTCCAATCCATGTTGCTATTAATAATGCCTTTTACGAAATCCATAATCCATTCCATGAAGTTCTGCATGCCGGTTGGTTTCATTTCAAGCTTCCTCGTGGCAATAACAGCAATAAGAATGACGATGAGAGCCGTAACGGTAATCATTAGCACATTGGAAAGGTTAAACGTAAGCCCCGCTATCTCTCTTAATGGCGCTTCATGTTCCAAATCAGATTCACCTCTCTTCCGATTACTTTCGGGGTTTGAAAATTTGCTGGATCATAAAATCTATCATAATAACTGCATAAGCAGTCACTATTCCAATTATAACACTTCCTAAATGAAATACATCGGGGAATTCCATAGCCACATAAACGGCTAATATGACCGCAGCCATTCGTATTAGCATGCCCATTCCGTATACTTTTTTTCCTTCTGTGACAGCCAATCCAAGTCTTTTTGTTTTCCGATAGAGATTCCAGTGATTGTAAAGACTCACGACGGTTCCCAAAATTAGCCCCATAAATATAGTTTTATATTCTGTAAATCCCCAGCCCAACACATAAATGGCTAGAAAATAGAGCATATATTTACAGTGTCTAATAAATAGTTGTTGAATTTCTGACATTTAGATATCTCCCAAAGTCGTATACTTGGAGGCTAATCTGTAGGACAAACAGCTGAATGGCGACAGCATGATGACCAGAAAAACGATACTTGGATCTTCTGCTATTTTTACTTAGTAAAATTGAAATAAAGATCGCATTTAACTGAGATTCTGATTAGACATACTACGACATAATGTGCGGAAAAACTATGACCTTTTTCGCATAAAACAAACCTTTATATGTAATTGGGCCCGTTTCTATGTATTACGTGGATTTGACCGGTTATCCACAGCCTTTTTTAGCATACAATAGCACTATATCAAAGTCAATTGATTTCCTATTAATTTATTCCAGAGGATTTTTATTTTTTTCTAAATTTGTTCACAAAATTACCATAAAATTCTTTCTTTGTTTTGATCCTTTGAAAACATCACTCAGAATCCCTTTATTCAAAGGGATTTGGCCCTTTTGAGCTTTGATTAAAATGATATGAAATGGCTTTACAAATTCTCTCAGAAGCATGCCCGTCACCATATGGGTTAGAAGCATAAGCCATTCTGTTATATTTCTCTTGATCCGTAAGTAATTCACTTGCTAGTTTATAAATTTGTTCTTCTTCTGTTCCTGCAAGTTTTAATGTGCCCGCATGAATGCCTTCTGGTCGCTCTGTCGTATCTCTAAGTACTAGAACTGGAACACCTAGGGAAGGAGCTTCTTCTTGGACGCCGCCAGAATCTGTCAAAATTAAATAAGCACGCTCCGCAAAATTATGAAAGGCAATGACATCTAAAGGATCAATTAAATGGATACGTTTATTTTCGCCTAATATGTCTTGAGCTAGTTCCCCAACAACGGGATTAAGATGGACCGGGTAGACGACCTGTACATCGGGATATTCTTGAACAATCCTTTTTATCGCTTGAAACATATGTCTCATTGGCTCGCCCAAATTTTCCCGTCTATGAGCGGTTACAAGAAGAAGACGATCCTGTCCGATCTTTTCAAGCACTTCATGGTGATATTCCTTTTTAACTGTTGTTTGCAGAGCATCAATCGCTGTATTCCCTGTAATAAAAATGCTCTCTCTCCGCTTATTTTCCTGCAATAGATTGTTGGCAGCAGCTTTTGTTGGGGCAAAATGCAAATCGGCTAATACACCTGTTAATTGGCGATGAATTTCTTCTGGAAATGGAGAATGCTTATTCCAAGTCCTTAACCCCGCTTCTACATGCCCTACCTCTATCTGGTTGTAAAAGGCAGCTAAACTAGCAATAAAACTTGTCGAAGTATCCCCATGAACAAGAACGATATCCGGCTGTGCTTCCTTCATTATCCGGTCTAATCCTGCTAACCCACGTGTGGAAACATCTATTAACGTTTGCCGATCCTTCATAAGATTCAGATCATAGTCAGGGCGGAGATCAAATATCTTTAAAACTTGATCTAGCATTTGCCGGTGCTGGGCTGTCACAACGACAGTAGATTCAAATTGATTCGGATTTTTTTGCAGTTCCAGCACGAGGGGAGCCATTTTTATCGCTTCTGGTCTTGTCCCAAACACAGACATTACTTTAATTTTCTTCTCCATCTTCATATCACTTCCTACAGCCAATTCCCAATTATGGGTGAGATTATTCAAACGGTTCCAAACCTCTATATAAAAATTAACCCGGGCGATTCTCCACCTGGATTAATTTTCAAGCTCATTATTTCGTACCAAATAGCCGGTCTCCAGCATCTCCTAATCCCGGAATAATATAGCCTTTTTCACTTAACTTTTCGTCTAATCCCGCGATGTATATATCTACATCTGGGTGAGCCTCCTTCATTGCTTCGACTCCTTCTGGAGCAGCAATAAGACACATAAACTTAATATTTTTTGCACCACGGCTTTTTAACGAATCAACAGCAGCGATCGCTGAACCGCCGGTTGCTAGCATTGGATCCACTAGAATTAACTCTCGTTCGTGAACATCATTTGGCAATTTCACATAATATTCTACAGGTTTAAGTGTTTGGGGATCACGATAAAGACCAACATGACCTACCTTTGCAGCCGGAATAAGATTAAGTATTCCGTCCACCATTCCAATTCCGGCGCGCAGAATTGGCACAATGGCAAGCTTTTTCCCAGATATTACTTTCGCTTTTGCTGAAGCAACAGGTGTTTCTACCATCACTTCTTGCAAAGTCATTTCTCTTGTAATTTCAAACATCATCAAAGTTGCCACTTCATCTACAAGCTCACGAAATTCCTTTGTCCCGGTATTTTTATCGCGAATATATGTAAGTTTATGTTGAATGAGAGGATGATCGAACACATATACTTTAGCCATGGTATCTCTCCTTTAAAATTTAAGTACGTAACCATATCATTTATCAGCTTAACTCAACATTCCTCTGATTATTCTACAGAAAAGGAGATTCTAGAGCAAGAGATATAATTGAAATCTTATTGAATCAATTTGCTAATTCCTTTTTATAAAACATCCTGTCAATATAAATTGTAATACACCCTCTAAAATACACTAGCTTATAAGCGTTGATTTCCTTTGCAGGCGGCTCTTTCCGGAGGGAATACAGGATGTACTAGTGCAGGCGAAGCAACAGAACATTGCGCTTTGAGCCTACCGCTCGGCTGTGTATTTAACCTTTGATCTCTAATTCGTTCCTGCGGGATTTCATCCTACGCTAATCCCCCGGGAGTCGCCTCCCTCTCACTTCAAATTTGGTAATGGGAAACTAAGTCCTCTTTTCAAGGATTACTCTATCGACTAATCGCAGGAAGAAGCTGGGACACAAAAACTAAATTCCAAAGACGAACAATGCTTTCCTTAACGAAGTATATTTCCGAAGCTTCATCCCAATCTCATTTATAAAAAAGGGGCTGTCCAGAAAGGCAGTGAAAACTGAGCTTTTCTGTGACAGCCCCTCTTCTAGGCATGTAAAGTTGGTGTGCGATTTTCCGGTTGCCTTCCGTTCCGGGGCACGCTTTCCGCGGGGCAAGGCTTGAGCTTCCTCAGTCGCTGCGCGCCTTGCGTGATCTCAAGGCCATGCTTGTCCCGCAGGAGTCGGCCCCTGCACTCCAAGCAACGACTAGGCAGGTGGACGGAAATCGATGAGCTTTCCCAACCGAATAAACAGAAAAAACGCTTCTATTAGTAGACAAAGCCAAGAATTTTATAGTTTTCTTAACAATAAAAAAATCCGCCCCCATTGTGAGGAGCGGATTGTAAAATATTTATTCATATAAAGAAAATTTTGCTGTTAAAGTCGCGACACGTTCGCGTGCTTCTTCAAGTTTAGCTTCATCTTCATGATTCTTTAAAACCAATCCAATCAATGAGGCAATTTCATCCATTTCTTCCAATCCAAAACCACGGGAAGTTACTGCAGGTGTACCGATTCTAATACCACTTGTTGTAAATGGTCCTTCTGGATCAAAAGGAATTGTATTTTTATTCACTGTAATTCCAATATCATCCAATACTTTTTCTGCTACTTTTCCTGTCAGTCCAACTGAACGAACATCAAGAAGAACCAAATGGTTATCTGTTCCTCCTGACACTAGTTTTAATCCTTCTTTTTGTAAGGATTCGCCAAGACGCTTTGCATTATCAATCACATTCTGACTGTATACTTTAAACTCGTCTGTCATTGCTTCACCAAAGGCTACAGCTTTAGCAGCAATCACATGCATTAGCGGGCCGCCTTGAATGCCAGGGAAAACTGATTTATCGATCTTCTTGCCAAATTCCTCTTTACAAAAAATCATTCCACCACGCGGACCTCTCAATGTTTTATGAGTGGTCGTTGTAACAAAGTCGGCATAAGGAACCGGATTTGGGTGATGCCCAGTCGCAACTAGGCCTGCAATATGCGCCATATCCACCATTACATAAGCGCCTACTTCATCGGCAATTTCGCGGAACTTTTTAAAATCAATTGTCCGAGGATAAGCGCTAGCTCCAACAACAATCAATTTTGGTTTATGTTCTATCGCTTTTTGACGGACATCTTCGTAATTAATATAGTGAGTTTCTTGATCCACACCATATTCTACAAAGTTATATAGAACTCCACTAAAGTTAACTGGGCTTCCATGAGTGAGGTGACCACCATGTGAAAGGTTCATTCCAAGTACCGTATCACCTGGCTCTAAGATAGTAAAGTAGACAGCCATATTAGCCTGGGCTCCTGAATGTGGTTGCACATTGACATACTCGGCTCCAAAGATTTCCTTCGCACGATCTCGCGCAAGATTTTCGGCAACATCCACATATTCACAGCCACCATAATAGCGACGACCTGGATATCCTTCTGCATATTTATTCGTCAAAACAGAGCCTTGCGCTTCCATTACAGCAGGACTCACAAAATTTTCTGATGCAATGAGTTCAATCTTTGTTTGTTGACGTTTTAATTCATTTTGAATCGCTTCGTACAATTGTGGATCTTGTTCGGCAATGATGCTCATTTCTCATTCCCCCTATTATTTGACTGTATCGACTTTTGTAAATTCATTCTTATTCTACCATGTAGAAAATTCCTTGCAAACAAAATTCAGATTATTTCTTGTTGTTTCTTAACATTCTCGTCAAAATTTAAAATAATGTTCAGCTTTTACAGAAGACGTCTTAGTAAGAGAAATGGCCAATTAAGGGGTGATTACCAATATATTCCACTACATTCTATCTTAATCCCTAGAGATTTTCCTGATAAAATGATCTACTATTCATAAATAGCGCGTGCCCCACCAATTAATTTTGGTCGGGTGATGGCACTCGTGACATGGGCATAGCCAATTTGCTTTTGCTCCATTCTGATCGGAACAGCGACAGGTTTTAAATGCATACCAATAAAAGTATCTCCTATATCAATGCCAGCATCCGCCTGAATCGTTTCTACCAGGACAGCCTCTTCAAGATGTTGAAAAGCGTAGGTTGCCATGGAACCGCCCGCATGCGGTGCCGGGATGACGGAGACTTGTTCCCAGCCTTTTCTTTTCGCAATCTCCTTTTCGAGCACCAAGGCTCGGTTTAAGTGTTCACAACATTGAAATGCTAGAAATAACTGTTGCTCATTTGCATATTTATGGAGCGCTTCAAATAATACCTTTGCAACTTCCATTGTTCCGGATGTTCCAATTTTTTCCCCTATGATCTCTGATGTAGAACACCCAATTACTAGTAAGCTTCCTTGTTCAAGGTGAAAATGTTCTTTACATCCTTGAATAAGTTGTTTCACTTCCTGTTTCCACTTTTTCGGTTCGTTCATTTTTCCGTTTCACTTCCAGAAGCTGCCTCTTCTTCATAGTTGTTAATCTTTTCAACCCTTTGTTGATGTCGGCCGCCTTCAAATTCGGTTAATAGCCATGTTTTAGCAATTTCACTCGCTAATCCCGCACCAATTACTCGCTCTCCCATAGCTAATACATTGCTATTATTATGGAGTCGAGTCATTTTCGCACTAAATACATCATGAACGAGCGCACAGCGAATTCCTTTTACTTTATTGGCTGATATGCTCATGCCAATTCCTGTTCCACATATAAGAATCCCACGGTCAAATTCACCATTCGCTACTTTCTCAGCAACAGGCATTGCATAATCAGGATAATCAACAGATGTTTCACAGTCACAGCCGAAATCCTGATATTCTATTCCCAATTCTTCCAATAACTCCCGAATCACTTCACGGATTTGAATCCCACCATGGTCTGATGCTAGTGCTACCTTCATTTTAAATTGCCTCCTTAAAAGTAAGGACCGTTCTTATCTGAACGGCCTGATAATCATACTACTATTATAAATAAAAACGGGCAATTGTGTCTTTTAATTTGCTGGCTTGTTTTTCTAAAGCGATCGCTAATTGGTCGATTTCTTCCATATCTTGAGCTTGCTTGCTCGCAACCCGTGCCACTTCTTCCGATCCTGCCGATGTTTCTTCAGCAATCGCCGCAACCTCTTCTGCTTGTCCAGAGGTTTCTTGGACATTCTCCAATTGCCGCTCCACCAGCTGTAATATATCAGCAACAGATGTAGCTGAATGATGAATGGTTTCCGTCATTTTCCCGATAACAAGATTGGTTTGTTTTCCTCTATCAACCTCTTCATTAGCAGACGTCACTTGGTCTGTAATCTGTTCAACTACCTGTTTAACCTCGATTTGAATATTTTGCAGGAGTTCTGTAATCCCATGCACAGCATTTGCACTTTCATCCGCTAGTTTTCTAACCTCTTCTGCAACTACTGCGAATCCTTTTCCTTGTTCTCCTGCCCGGGCCGCTTCGATGGAAGCATTTAACGCTAACAAGTTGGTCTGATTGGCAATATCCCCAACAAGATGAATAATTTCTTCTACCTTAGAAGCATTTTCTTCTAATCTTTTAACAGACTTAAGAGATTGATCATTTCGATCAGCTAATTGTCCAATGCCGACGACAAGGGAGTCTACTACCTTCTGGCTTTCTTTTAATTCTGTTAGCATTTCTTGAGAGATATCTTCCGATTTTCTAGCCTTGTCCTGCACCAGTTGTGCAAGTCTTGTGATATCTTCTACCGATTCCGCTGTGGCCTGGATAGCAGCGGCAGAGCTTTCAGCACCAGAAGATATTTCAGAGATCGTATGTGCGACACTTTCTGCCTCTACTGACACCTTTTTAGACTTTTGCGAAATTGAAACCACATTTTTATTCGTTTGAGTAATGTTTCCTTCAATCTGTTGCACGATTTCACGTAAATTACCTAACATTTGATTAAAGGCTAGACCTAAAGATCTGATCTCGTCATCTGTTTTTCCTACCATAACATCAGTACCAATGTCACCTTCTCCAGCCTTCGAAGCCGCCTCTTTTAAACTTTGCAGTGGCTTTGTCATGATGGTGGCGCTTAAATAAGCAAGAATCCCGGACCAGATAATACCTAATAATAAAGTTAGAATAGTAAACACCTGTTCATTTATATATTGATCAACAAACGGATAAATAAAATACAAGAAAATAGCACTTGTTGAAAATGTAACCACTGCCAATGTCGTTGTGAAAACAACTAGTTTTTTCTGTAAGCCAAAACGATATCGCTGTTTCTTTGTCATATTCCTGCTCCTGTCAATAGTAAGAATCCCATTTTATTCTGTGAACATCCTGCTAATTAACTCATCTAATTCAGCAAACATCCTTTGATAGACAGTTTCATCTCCACCATACGGATCTGCAACATCTAACGGATATTCTCCCATAAACTCTTTTAGCGTAAAAATTTTATCAGCATAAGCTGGATAGGCATTCATAACCATATCTTTATGCATAGTTGTCATTGTAAAAACATGAGTAGCCCAATCCATATCATCCTTATCCAATGCTTTAGATCGATGCTTACAGTCAATTCCTTTTTCTTGTAAAACTTGTATCGTATTGTAGGCAGCATTTTCTCCTTCAATAGCAAATAAACCAGCTGATTTCGCTACCCCCCTATTCCTCCAATTATGATTGAAGATCGCTTCAGCCATCGGACTTCGGCAAGTATTACCAGTACAAATAAAAAGCACCCTCCAACCGCTCAATGTATGATCGCCTCCATATTCTTCTCGTTTTCACATATAGGTCAAAAGACCGCATGTTGCTTTGTAAAAATTATGCCATACTTCCATAAAAAAAGACAGCTTTTTCCAGCTGTCGCATACAAAAGTAGCAGCCCCTGTTTAACGTCCTATATTTGCTGGGCGCTAGCTAAATATAGAAAAAAGCACTTGTCTTATCTTCTTCTCATTTCAAGGTTGCTTTTCACCATGGAAACGGAACTAACAGTTTTATTCCATAGGCAATTAAGATAATGCCGCCTAATAATTCACCGTATATCCCTAACATATTTTGCATTTTCCGACCGATTAACAGGCCACTCCATGTCATGCCAATCGACATAGCCGAAAAACAAACAACAGCGACTGCTGCCTTCGCGCCAAAAATTCCCAGACTTAAACCTGCTGAGAAACTGTCAATACTGACTAAAAGGGAAAAGAGTAAGACGCCCCATCCAACAGGGAGAAAAGTCGAACCACGATCCTTTCGAAAGATCATCAGCACCATCTGCAATCCCAGTATAATAAGTAAGACTCCACCAATATAAATAGCAATATCTCCAAAAGTACCTGATAATAAATGGCCAGCAAACATTCCTAATAAAGGCATTAATAAGTGAAATATGCCGACAACAAGTCCAATATAAAAGATCTGTCTTAATCTTATTTTATATGCACCTATAGCAAGAGAGATCGAAAAAGCATCCATACTTACCGCAAAAGCCATGATCATAACCGTCACAATCTCCGCAAGCAACCCACTATCCCCTTTCCCTTCGGACATGCCTATAAGGGAAACATATGCAGGAAACTATAAGACTAGAAGTTAGTTAAGAGATAAAATGAAACTTCAATCAGCGAAAATCTTGCGACCCTCATTTATTATTCTTGTTTTCCCTCGTATTCTGGGAGCGGTGCTAGTTGAACCGTTATAATATCACTAGTCTTTTTCCACTTGAATTATCCACTGATGCCCGGCTGCTTTTTCAAGTCGATTCATAATCGCTGCCCCTACACCAGTTTGAGGAAATATCTCCGAATAAATAATCTCAACATTCGATTTATCAAATTCACGTAAGCTGTTATAGAGTTGATGAGCTACGTGGTCAAGATTATGTCTACTGCCTACATCCAATACAAGGTCAGCCTTATATTTTTGTTTTGTCTCTGCTGAAGCGAGCATGCCTACCTTAAGTCCCTCCTTGCGCTTCTCATCAATTAAATCTTGGATCCAGTCTACTTTCCCATCGACTAAATAAAGCGGGGCACTTGGGGAATAATGGGTATATTTCATTCCAGGTGCTCGTGGTGCACTCTTCTTTTCTATAGTATTAGATGCAACTTCAATTTTATCTGATATCACATTTTCTAATTCTTCCTTCGTAATTCCACCTGGTCGCAAAATGACTGGAACTTGCCCAGTACAATCTAAAACCGTAGATTCAAGGCCAACACCTGTCGCTCCTCCATCTAAAATCCCGGCGATTTCCCCATTAAGATCCTGTTCAACATGCTTCGCAGTAGTCGGACTTGGCTTACCTGAACGATTCGCACTAGGGGCAGCAATCGGAAGACCTGAGGCGCGAATTAAAGCGAGAGCAACAGGATGACTCGGCATTCGAATCGCTACTGTATCCAATCCTGCGGTCACATGCTCTGATAATTCTCCCGGTTTTTTGGGAAAAATCAACGTAAGTGGTCCCGGCCAAAAAGCACTTATCAACAACCTGACTTGCTCTGATATCTCCATTACTAGTTTTTCTAATTGTTGATATTCAGCAATGTGGACAATAAGTGGATTATCAGAAGGTCGACCTTTCGCCGCAAATATTCGCGCTACAGCCTTGTCTGAACCTGCATTTGCCCCCAATCCATACACCGTTTCAGTTGGAAAGGCCACTATTTCGTTATCCCGAATATACTGTGCAGCTTCTTGAATCTGTGGATAGGTTTCGAAATTATCCACAACCTTTTCCACAGACCAGTGAATTGTGTTCATCATTTGTTCCCCATTTCTATTCAATCTAAAAAGTCCGTTATATTTGGATTTATCTGTTGATAAGTATCAAAAAGGCGAACTAGTTACCCACAAATGTGGATAACTAGTTCTCTCCCAGTGGATAACCCCTGTTAATTCTGTGTATAAGGATTTAAAAAAATTTATCCCATAATTCAACCAGGAAAAACTTTACTTCTACTTCGTCTTCTTGGTTGACTACCATATCCGCTTCTGCTTCATATTCCACAGTTTCTCCGTTATCCCCAGACTTTTCTAAATCAGCCTCTGCTTTCTTATCTTCTTTATTCTTTACTTTATCTTTTTCTTGTATTTCCTGTTCTTGCAAATCCTCTTCCGCTTTGGACTCTATATGTTCTTGATCTACAGTTTCTTCTGTATCTGCTGCCGCTTCACTTACAGCTAAACTATTAGAGAAATCCAGAAAACATAATGGTGGGAAAAGCACACACCACCAATTCGCTCCTTTGCCTTCTCCAATTGTAATCACAATCGCCTCGTATGTTCCTGCCGGGTAAAGATATTGACCATAAAGTTTTGTTGGAAACTGAGCTTCACCAAAATCAACTTGTACCGTATCCTCTATATTTGCTTCTTCTAGTTTTTGATTGGCAATCCCTTCAATAATGTCTAAACGTGACTTCATCAATTGTCTAGCTTCATCAAGTGAGGTTAATTCAGCCACCCACTCATTAATCTCTTCATTTACGGCGTCCCGAATTTCTCGCTTAATCGCCTGATCCTTTTCCTTATCACTATTCGCCAATATCCGTAAACGAATCGCTTCATCTGGTATAACAAAGGGATCTGTTGCCTGCGCTACTTCCATCTTAGGTAAAATTAAGCTTATCGCAGACCCAATCACTAAAACCAATATATATATCCACGCAATATTCTTTTGATAGAATCTTTTTTTCATATATTCCTTCTTCATATCTAACCGCCCCCTCTACAAAAGCAGTATAGACAGAAAAATAGAATCATATACACAGAAAAGCGCAAGCGACTGTTTAGCGATGTACAAACTTTTTAAGCTTCTGACGAGATAAAGGAAACACGGCGAAGCATGAGCCGATGTTGACTTATCGTAGGAAGAAGCTGAAAGTTTGCTAATCGCTAGGCGCTGGAGCCAGACACACGAAATGCGCAGGCGATTTTACCATCATCACTCTCTGCATTGAATGATGACGATTCGATCTTTTCCGTTAATATCAAATAGTATTTCCGTAAGCGCTGTTGGAAAGGCCTGCTGCATTAAAGCAGCAACCGCTTCCCCTTGTCCTGCTCCAATTTCAAAGGCGATCAACGCTTTTCTCTGAACAATCTTCGGTAAGCCCAAGGCAAATCTCCTATAAAAATCCAGGCCATCCTCTCCAGCAAATAAGGCCAAAGAAGGCTCATGATCTCGGACAACCTCATCTAGAACATCATGAACAGGAATATAAGGTGGGTTGGAAAGGATAATATCCATTTTTTCGCCGGTCTGTACAAGCGGTTCAAGTAAATCTCCTTGCTGAAAATGGATCGTTGCTCTCAATGCATTGGCATTGTCTCTTGCTACTTTTAATGCATCCTGAGATATATCCGTTGCCATCACCTGCATACTTGGAGCTTCTAGCTTCATGGTAATCGCAATCGCTCCACTACCTGTCCCAATGTCTACTAACTTCAAATGCTCGTTTACAGGGAATACATTGTGTATTCTCTGCAAAACAGCCTCGATTAACTCTTCTGTTTCTGGCCGAGGAATCAACACATGTTCATTCACGATAAATTTTCGTCCGTAAAATTCTTCATACCCGATAATGTGTTGAATGGGTGTGCCTGTTACATGCCGCTTTACCGCATGTTCAAAACGTTTCCATTGATCCTCTGTTAGTGACATTCTTTGTTCTGCTAACAATGTAGATCTATCTATCTGTAAAATCCACAGAAGCAGCCATTCCCCAGCATTCTCATCACGATGATGTTCCTTTAAACAAGAAGAAGCCCATTTCAGGGCCTCAAACACTTTCTTCGTTAACATTTATTCTTCCACGCTCTCAAGCTTTTTCGATTGATCCTCAATCACCAAACTATCGATCACTTCATCAAGCTTGCCCTCGAGAATTTGATCCAACTTTTGAATCGTCAAACCAATTCGATGGTCCGTTACCCGATTTTGCGGGAAGTTATATGTACGAATTCGTTCAGAACGATCTCCAGAGCCTACAGCTGATTTCCGATTGGCATCATATTCCGCCTGGGCTTCCTGCTGGAATTTATCATAAATACGTGCCCGTAACACCTTCATCGCTTTTTCTTTATTTTTAATTTGAGACTTTTCATCCTGGCAGGAAACAACAATCCCCGTCGGAACATGCGTTAGACGAACAGCAGACATCGTTGTATTAACACTTTGTCCCCCTGGGCCACTAGAGGCAAATGTATCCACACGAATATCCTTTTCATGAACATCTACTTCTACCTCTTCTGCTTCAGGAAGCACAGCCACAGTAGAAGTCGAGGTATGAATTCGCCCGCCTGATTCTGTTTCAGGTACACGTTGAACACGGTGAGCCCCATTCTCATATTTAAGTTTTGAGAAGGCACCATTTCCTGTAATCATAAAAATAATTTCTTTAAATCCTCCAAGACCGGTAGAATTTGCTTCAATGACATCTGTTTTCCAGCCTTGTGCCTCCGCATAACGACTATACATGCGATACAAATCACCCGCGAATAAAGCTGCCTCATCTCCTCCAGCAGCACCACGAATTTCCATAATGACGTTTTTATCATCGTTGGGATCTTTCGGGATAAGGAGAATTTTCAAACGCTCTTCCAGCTTTTCTAGTCTTTCTTGAAGCTCATTGACTTCCTCTTTGACCATTTCTCGCATATCTTCATCTAATTTTTCATCTAACATATCTTTAGCACCTTTAAATTCTTCTTGTGCTATCTTGTAGTCTCGGTATACTTCTACGGTTTCTGCAATACTGGATTGTTCTTTTGAATATTCCCTTAGTTTATCGGAATCACTGACCACTTCTGGATCACTTAATAATTCATTTAACTTCTCATAACGTTCTTCAACCGATTGCAATTTATCAAACATGCTTTTCACCTCAAAAGTTGGCTTCCATGATTACTATATTATAACGTTGGCTCCCTTCAAAGCAAACCATTCTGCGAAAAAAAGGAAATTTCACTAACTACCCCAAGAATAAATGTTCACTAAGGAGGGGGTGTTTCTTCATGGATTTTCCATTTGTTTAATAGTCGAGGTTAACTTTGTAGGCACTTCATGATGATGTCGACAGCGTGCTTCATAGCTCTCCGCAGCACCTACCATAATAACTGGATCTTCATAATTGGCTGGCTTACCATTGATTAAACGTTGGGTACGACTAGCCGGTGAGCCACAAACAACACAGACTGCTTGAAGTTTTGTTACTCGTTCCGCAATCGCCATTAATGTAGGCATTGGACCAAATGGCTCTCCACGAAAATCCTGATCTAAACCGGCAATAATGATTCGATAGCCTTGGTTAGCCAGTTGTTGCACAATATCCACAAGACCCTGATCAAAAAATTGCGCTTCATCAATCGCTATAACGTCTACCTCTTCATTGAGTCTCTGAAGTATATTCGCAGCGGAAAGGATTGGTTCTGCCATAATCGCAGTTCCATTATGAGAGACAATTTCGTCCACGCTATAACGGTCATCTAATTGAGGTTTAAATACCAAAACCGATTGATTAGCGAAAATGGTCCTCCTTACACGTCGAATCAGTTCTTCAGACTTTCCTGAGAACATACTTCCACAAATTACTTCTATCCACCCTGGTTGTTTCATCATTTCCATGAGGCATAGCTCCTTCCTCTTGTGCTCATGTATCAGGGTAATGAACTTCTAATAAAGCTACCCACGTCCTGTGGATAACATAGAAGTCAGCACAACATGCCCAAACCCAATTTCATGCATTAAAAAAACAGGCACTTATACATGCCTGTTTTTTTCAGCCTACAACTCTTATTTTCAGTCTAGCTACAACGCCTAGCTGCTAGCAAACTTTCGGTGCCTTCCTACGATTCACCCTTCGGGTTCATCGTGTTTCCCTTATCTCAGGCCAACAGGATGTTGGTCAGAACGGCGTTGCGCCAGGAAGGCGCGAACTTAGCCGTTCATCCTTTAATTTCAAAGTTTGTACGCAGCTGGACAGGCGCTTCCGCTTTATTTTTCTTTAAGGCCGTATTTTTTATTGAAGCGATCAATACGCCCATCTGCAGAAGCAAATTTTTGGCGGCCTGTATAGAATGGATGACATTCTGAACAAATTTCAACTCGCACTTCATCTTTTACAGAACCACTTTCAAATTCATTCCCACATGCGCATTTCACCATAATTTTTTTATATGCTGGATGAATTCCTGCTTTCATTCTTTTCATCTCCTTATGCCCTGAATCATTTGCTGAAACAGAGTTAAAATACACTAGAAATCGTTTGTGTTCATATCATGTAATAAAAACACAATTATAATTATAACAACTCTATATTTAGAATGCAATTATTTTAAAAGAAATTCTATCGGAAATATCTTCCTTGCTACAAAATAAATAGCTTTGCTTAGACTAACGTTTTACTGTTTGCCCTTCCTCTGGTTTCTTCTGCAAGCATATTAAAAAATTCCTCATTTGTTTTGGATTTCCGTAATTTACGCATGAACTTTTCCATAAAGTCCGGAGTATCGGACATCGCTTTACGCAACTTCCAAAGTTTATCCAATTGCTCTTTTGGTATGAGTAGTTCTTCTTTTCTTGTTCCAGAACGATGAAGATCAATGGCAGGGAAGATTCTTCTTTCTGCCAGCGAGCGATCCAAATGCAGTTCTAAGTTTCCTGTCCCTTTAAACTCTTCATAAATCACGTCATCCATTCTTGACCCTGTATCGACAAGAGCAGTTGCTAGAATCGTTAAACTTCCGCCTTCTTCAATATTTCGCGCCGCACCAAAAAAGCGTTTCGGACGATGAAATGCAGCAGGGTCTATCCCTCCTGAGAGAGTTCGACCGCTTGGCGGTATAACTAAATTATAAGCACGCGCCAATCGCGTAATACTATCCATCAGAATGACAACATCGCGCCGATGTTCCACTAGCCGCATCGCTCTTTCTAACACAAGCTCTGCCACTTTAATGTGGTTTTCTGGCACCTCATCAAAAGTCGAGCTAACCACATCTGCGTCAACGGATCGTTCAATATCCGTTACTTCTTCAGGACGTTCATCTATCAATAAAACAATTAACTCCGCTTCCGGATGATTCGTTGTGATAGAATTAGCAATTGACTTTAATAGCATTGTTTTTCCAGCTTTCGGTGGGGCAACAATTAATCCCCGTTGGCCAAAGCCTACAGGTGAAACCAAATCCATGATTCTTGTTGATAGATTGGTTGGGGTCGTTTCCAATTTTATCTGACGGTCAGGATACAGAGGAGTAAGCGCAGGGAAATGAACGCGTTCCTTTGAAGTTTCAGGGTCTGCTCCATTGACCGCTTCGACATGAAGCAATCCAAAATAACGTTCGTTTTCTTTCGGAGGCCGAACTTTACCGGAGACTTTATCACCATTTCTTAAATCAAAACGACGAATTTGCGAAGCTGAAATATAAATATCTTCCGAGCTAGCCGTATAATTAATTGGCCTAAGAAACCCAAACCCTTCAGATTGAATGATTTCCAAGACACCTTCCATAAAGAAAAAGCCTTCTCGTTCAGCGCGAGCTTTCAAAATTGAAAAAATCAATTCCTTTTTCGTCAATTTACTGTAGTAAGAAATTTTGTATTCCTTAGCTAATTCATATAATTCTTTTAATTTCATATCTTCAAGTAATGAAATATTTAAATCCGCCATCATGACACCACACTTTTTTAATTTCAAAAAATATAAAAATAATAGCTTTGTTAAAATACGGGAAGGATGCTAGTTAGCTGCGCAATGAAGAGTTGGAGCTTTGAAGATGTCTCTATATTACACGGAAATGGGAAAACTTGCAAAGGGAGTCTATTTTATCCTTCAGACTCCCCGCTTTTATGTTTATTTATACTCTATATATTCAATCGGCGCTCGTACCAAGTCCTATAGACCTATGCGTTCTTTATTTGTTCCATTTCTTCCTCTGTCATCTTTTCACGCCAAATCGTCGCACCAAGTCCATTTAGCTTCTCAACCAAGCCACTATATCCACGATCGATATGGTCTAGACCTGATACCTCAGTAATACCGTCTGCAAGTAAGCCGGCTATAACTAAAGCAGCTCCAGCTCGTAAATCAGAGGCTTTTACTTTTGCACCTTGCAATTCGGATGGACCATTAATAATAGCTGAACGGCCTTCTACTTTGATATTTGCGTTCATTCTTCTTAATTCATCAATATGCTTAAATCGTCCAGAATAAATGGTATCTGTTACGATGGATGAACCTTCTACCTTTGTTAACAATACAGTAAGTGGTTGCTGTAAGTCAGTTGGAAAACCAGGATAGACAAGTGTTTTTATATCAATTGGTTTAAACTGATCTCCCTTACCAATAAAAATTTGGTCATCCCCAACATCTACTTGAACGCCCATCTCTCGTAACTTCGCTGTTAGCGATTCGAGGTGATGCGGGATCACATTATCAATCAGAACACCTTCTCCTACTGCCGACGCTAGTATCATGTATGTACCTGCTTCGATCCGGTCCGGTATAATCGTATGACGGCAGCCATTTAATGTTTCGACACCATCAATACGGATAACATCTGTCCCTGCACCTTTGATTTTGGCTCCCATATTGGTTAGAAGTGTTGCTACATCAATAATTTCTGGTTCTTTAGCCGCATTCTCAATAATGGTACGTCCTTTTGCTTTGACGGCAGCCAACATAATATTAATGGTAGCTCCAACACTTACAACATCTAAATAAATACGTGAACCTCGAAGTTCATCTGCTCGTAAATAAATAGCCCCTTGTTCATTCGTAACCTTTGCTCCAAGAGACTCAAAACCTTTTATATGCTGATCAATGGGACGTGGACCTAAATGACAGCCACCCGGAAGACCGATAACCGCCTTTTTGAATCGCCCAAGCATAGCCCCCATCATATAATAAGAGGCTCTTAATTTTTTTACCTTTCCATTTGGTAAAGGCATTGAAACCATCTTCGTAGGGTCCACAGTCATGTTCCCCTGATCAAAGTGAACGTCTCCACCAATTTCTTCTAGCAATGCTTTTAAAATATGCACATCTGAAATATCAGGAAGGCCCTCGATTGTCACAGGCGACTCAGCCAAGAGTGTAGCAGGGATCAAGGCAACGGCGCTATTTTTAGCCCCACTTACTTTAATCGTCCCTTTTAAAGGATAACCACCTGCAATTTTAAGCTTTTCCATCTTAGTCGTCCTTTCTGGGAAATAATAAGAATTAAAGGCTAACTTAGCGACTTACTGTTGACAGACTCAAACATTTTGCCTGCAGTAATCTTGTACGTCGCAACGCCTTTGTGACCTGCTTTCTGCAGGCCTAATTATACAATATTATATACGAATTTTGGCGAAACATGTAAAAAAGTAGTAATTTTTAACATTTGTGTAATCAAATCATTATATGAGGCCCATGCAATAGATATTTTATATTTTTTTGTAGATCATAAAATAGGAGTAGTGACATTGAAGGAGAACAAGAAAAGCGTAAGGCGACAGTGAAAACCGCCCATTAAAACGAGCGGCCACCATCATTTATTTTTTTTCTAAAAAATTATGCTTTTTCAGAGGAACCAAATTCACGCATCTTGCCAATCACCGTTTCTTTAATGGCATCACGTGCTGGTCCAAGATATTTACGAGGATCGTAAAGATCAGGTTTTTCTGCTAAAACTTCACGAACTGCTTTGGCAGAAGAAATTTGGTTTTCTGTATTCACATTAATTTTAGCTGTTCCTAAAGAAATCGCTCTTTGAATATCCTTCGTTGGGATACCTGTACCACCATGAAGAACTAATGGCATTCCTGTCAATTCTCCGATCTCTTCCATTTCTTTGAATCCAAGATTTGGCTCACCTTTGTAAGGGCCGTGAACAGAACCTAATGCAGGTGCCAAGCAATCAATACCTGTGCGTTCTACTAACTCCGCACATTCTTTTGCATCTGCATAGATAATGCTTCCAGATACATCATCTTCTTGTCCACCAACAGTACCAAGCTCAGCTTCAACCGATACCCCATGGAAATGAGCAAGTTCAACGACCTTAGAGGTTGTTTCAATGTTCTGTTCAAATGGATCGTGAGAAGCATCGATCATTACAGATGTAAATCCAGCATGGATAGCTTTGGCACATGCCTCAAAACTAGAGCCATGATCTAGATGGATTGCCACAGGTACAGTAATTTCATATTCTTCCATTAAACATTCTACCATTTTCACTACAAATTTAAAACCACCCATATAGCGAGCCGCACCCTCTGAAACACCAAGAATAACAGGTGATTTTTCTTCCTCTGCAGCTTGAAGGATTGCTTGTGTAAACTCCAAGTTATTAATATTAAATTGTCCTACTGCATATTTTTCTTCTTTTGCTTTATTAAGCATATCAGTCATAGAAACTAATGGCATTGCTTTTCCTCCTCTGGGGTAAACTGCGCACTGGTGTGCTATTTTAGGACTATATCCTAGCGGTTAGTTTTCTTCCTCTCTTATCATACCAAATTCACCTACTTATTACCAACGATTTTACCAATGGGATGATATACCAGACAGACTCTATGAGGGAGCGTCTGTATTTCCTTCAAATAAATATTTTTTAACAGCACTGCGAACTTCTTCAATATCAAATGGTTTTGAAAAATGAGTGATAACTCCTAATCTTTTGGCATTTTTAATTAATTCATGTTCACCATATGCCGTCATTATCATCACCCCAATATTAGCCTTCATCTTTTTCATTTCAGCCAAAATCTCCGGACCGCTCATACCCGGAATTTTCATATCTAATAATACTAGATCAGGATCATGCTCTTCCGTGATAGATAATGCCTCTGGTCCATTAGCCGCTTGATAAACTTGATAGCCTTCTTTTTGTAAAATTTCGTTTAATAAAATACGAATACCAAATTGATCATCGACAATTAATATTTTCTTTGTCATTTTATCTCCCTCTCAATATTGTTAATTAAAATAGTAAAATATAAATCCAGTAACACTTGTTAATATTCTATTTTTATTTTACTTAGTCCTTCAAAAATCCCTTTTTTTCTTCATATTTCAACAGTATAATGAGTGAAGGAATAGGGAAAGGAGCAAATTTTTAAAAATGCAGAAAATGTTTACCACCCAATTATTAGGACTTTTCACCCGCATTATGGATAAAGAAGCTTATTCGATTGAAGATGGAGCCAGATTATTAGCGCAAGCTTCTGCTGGTGAGGGAGTCATTTATATAAAAGGCTTTGGAGAAATGGAAGGGGTTGTGCTAGAGGCCATCAATGGTCCGGAACCTTTAGAAAATGTACGAGTTTTAAAGGATGTTGCCGACCTTAAACCGATTGATCGAGTGTTGCTATTTACACGTTTCTCTGATGATCATAAGGCCAACGAATTCGCAAAACAGCTGGAAGAAAAGGGCATTTCCTTTGTAGCCGTTTCAGGGGTTAAAAAAACAACTGAACATCATCTTCCTGATGTAGCTGATGTTCATATTAATACATTTGTATTGAAGCCGCTTATTCCCAATGAAGATGGAGAAAGAGTTGGATTCCCTACTTTAATAGCAGGTCTTTATATTTATACATGCATAAAATTTATTTTAGATGAGATTTTAACTGAATATGAATAAAAAACAGCCTGTTTTGCTCAATCCGGTGAACAAAACAGGCTGTTTTTCAGCTTGGATTACTTTTCTGTCCTCATAGCTGCTTCTACAAAACCATAAAATAATGGATGCGGACGTGTTGGACGTGATTTGAATTCTGGATGGAATTGACTTGCTACGAACCAAGGATGCTCCTGTAATTCAACGATTTCTACAAGACGTCCATCTGGACTAATACCAGAGAAGACAAAACCATTCTCTTCCATTTTTTCTCGATACGCATTATTAAATTCATAACGGTGCCGATGGCGTTCTTCAATGATTTCCTCTCCATATGCTTCATAAGCCTTTGTGCCAGGGGTTAATTTACATGGGTATCCGCCTAAACGTAATGTTCCACCAAGATCCGCTACACTCTCTTGATCAGGTAATAAAGCAATAATCGGTGCTTTCGTATCTGGTTGAATCTCTGCAGAATGGGCCGTTTTTATCCCAAGCACATTGCGAGCATATTCTACAGAAGCCAACTGCATACCAAGACAAATCCCTAAAAATGGAATGCGGTTTTCACGTGCATATTGAATGGCAATTAATTTCCCATCAATCCCACGGTCCCCAAATCCACCTGGAATGAGAATACCATCTACCTCTTTCAGTTCCTCTTCTACATTTTCACTTGTCATCTGTTCAGCATTTAACCATTTAATATTGATATCCGAATTGAATGAGTATCCGGCATGTTTTAAAGCTTCTACTACAGAAATATAGGCATCTGGTAATTCCACGTATTTTCCAACAAGGGCAATCCTTGTTGTATGCTCAAGTCCCTGTACCTTTTCAACGAGCTTTTTCCATTCCGTCATATCTGCCTCGCCACAATCTAATTTCAAATGCTCACAGACAATTTGATCCATTTTTTGTTCTTGGTAAGATAATGGGATGGAATATAAAGTACTTTCATCAAGCCCCTCAATAACAGATCCTTTATGAATATCGCAGAATAAAGCAAGCTTGTCCTTTATCTCTTCCGAAATCGGTCTTTCCGTACGAACAACAAGAATATTGGGCTGAATCCCTAAGCTATGAAGTTCTTTTACACTGTGCTGAGTCGGTTTTGTTTTCATTTCTCCAGCTGCTTGTAGATAAGGAATGAGCGTACAATGAATGTACATTACATTATCAAGTCCGACATCATATTTCATTTGTCTAATCGCTTCTAAAAACGGAAGTGACTCAATATCTCCAACCGTTCCACCGATCTCAGTAATGATAACATCTGCTTTTGTTTTTTCGGCAGCGCGATAAATACGATCTTTAATTTCATTTGTAATATGTGGAATCACTTGAACTGTGCCGCCCAGATAATCACCACGTCGTTCTTTCTTGATCACCTCTGAATAAATCTTGCCTGTCGTCACATTAGAATATTTATTTAAATTAATATCAATGAATCGTTCATAATGTCCAAGGTCTAAATCTGTTTCCGCCCCATCATCTGTAACAAAAACCTCTCCATGCTGATATGGACTCATCGTTCCCGGATCCACATTTATATACGGATCGAATTTCTGAATCGTCACACTTAAACCACGATTCTTTAGAAGTCGTCCAAGGGATGATGCAGTGATTCCTTTTCCTAATGATGAAACTACCCCACCGGTAATAAAAATAAATTTAGACACAATCCTTCCTCCTTCTTTACCTTCTACTCTTTTTCAAAATCAACAACTCAACACAAAAAAGTAGTACACATAGTGAAGGCACGAGCAAAGCTCTTCCAATTTGATAATAGGAAAAACTCCATATTAGCAAAATAGAGATAGTGAGCTCTACCATATTCCTTTATAAACAGAAAAAACGCCCCCGTTACAAAAATGTAATGGGAGCGTGTTGGTTTATAAAAAACAGTCCTTTTTCAAGGAGCCCAAATAAGATAATACATATTCGTATTTAGGAAGTCAAGTGGATGAATCTTTTGCAGTAAGGTATTGATTAGCCCGTAGAGACATTCTTCATGCCTTTAGGCTAGCCAAGAGCCACTCTTATTCATCATTTGTTTGGACAACAATAATTTCTACCCCAGCTTTTTCAATTTCCTTTAAAATCTGTTCATCTGCTTTGTCGCTTGTAATCAAAATGTCTACATCTTTAAAATGACAAAATGAAGTTAAGCCCAATTTTTGGAATTTAGAATGGTCTGCTAAGACAACGCTTTTTTGCCCAGCTGATATCATAGCCTTTTTCACTTCTGCCTCATAGAGATCTGAACTTGTAATCCCTTGTCTTAAAGATATACCAGATGTTCCTATAAACGCATAATCAGCAATATACTTTTGAAGCTCTAATTCAGCCTGTGGTCCAACCGTACTAAGGGACCTTCTCCTTAATTTCCCACCAAGGAGATAGACAGATATCGATTCATTTCTCGTACACTCCTCTGCAATATTCAAGGCATTGGTAATAACCGTTAAATCCTTAACCTTCTCCATCTCCCTAATAGCATGCCAGGTGGTTGACCCAGCATCTAATATTAAGGTTTGTCCAGGCTGTACAAGCTCAGCAGCACCTTTACCGATTAACTCTTTTTCCTCGAAAAATTGTCGCTGTCGTTGTCTAATTGGCAAAATAAGCGTATCTTGCTGGAATTTATCCGCTAGTATAGCGCCACCGTAATTTTTTTTTAATATCCCTTCTTGCTCAAGCTGGCTCAAATCACGGCGAATGGTTTCCTCAGAAACATTAAATTGATCAACAAGATCGGAAGCTTTCACACTTTTATGTTTAAGTAGCATTTCCTTTATCCTGTTTCTTCTTTCGGCAGCAATCATTTTAACTTCCCCGTTCTTTATAGTATGGTTGGTTATCTTATATTGAACAATGGCATTCCCCATTTGAAAGAAATCTATTTATCCTATTCTAACATCTTATGAGAAAGATTTTAACTGTCTTTCTGAAATAGCAAATTGCAATTGGTATAGAGATTTCGACTGAGTGTGCAATTTATGAGTTACTCATAGTTTTACTATGGATCCGATCGGTTATAATCGTTGTTCTCTCACTTTACATTCCCTCTATTTGAGGATGTACGCATTGTTTGTTCCATCTAAAACCAAACTTTAAATGTCTTAATCTCATATGGAGCAATAGAGAACGTTATTTGTTTAGCTTGATAAGTCACATCTTGATCATCTTCTTCGACTAGATTACTCTTTACCTTAATTGTTTCTATGAAAGAGACTGGGACAAAAGTGTTTTCACCAAAGAAAAAACCGAACTAGTATGATGCATATCCCCGTTCCGGAAATATACTTCCCCAAGGTAATACATTGTTCGGTTTTAGAACTTATTTTTTTAGTTTTGTCTCAGCCTCTTCTTTCAATGGAGATCCAATTTATCCCAGTTCAATCCCGCTACGGTAATGGAACCGCGATGACTTCAACTCCAGCATCCCTTATTTCCTTAAGAATTTGTTCATCGACTAAGTCACTCGTAATCAATATATCGATATCCTTTAAATGACAGAAGGAAGTTAGCCCCACTTTCTGAAATTTGCTGTGATCCGCTAGTAAGACAATTTTCTCTCCTGCCGAAACCATCGCTCGTTTAATTTCCGCTTCATATAAATCTGAACTCATAAACCCTTGGCGAAGCGAAAATCCTGAAGTCCCTAAAAAAACATAATTAGCACTGTATTTCTCAAGTTCACTTTCAATTTGAGGTCCAACTAGACTCATCGAATGTCTTCTTAATTTTCCACCTAATAGATAAATGGAAGAATCTCCGTTTTTGCTACATTCCTCCACAACATTTAAGGCATTAGATATAATGGTTAAATCTTTTAATTGATGGAGGTTTTTTACTGTACACCATGTTGTTGTTCCTGCGTCAAGGATCACAATTTGCCCCTCTTGCACCAATTCAGCGGCTCTTCTACCAATTTCATTTTTTTCTGTAAGAAACTGGCGTTTCCTTTGTTGGACAGGGAGAATAAAATCCATTGGTTGATCTATATCCTCAAGTAAAATAGCACCACCATAATTTTTTTGAATCAGACCATCCTTTTCGATTTGATTCAAATCTCGGCGAATTGTTTCCTCCGACACCTTAAAGAGATGAACTAATTCAGAGACTTTTACGCTCTTTTTACTTCGAACTATTTCTTTTATTTTATTTCGCCGCTCCATTACAATCACGTATATTCCGCCCCCTTAACCGTTCTTATGCTTATCCCGAATTAACTGGGAGTAAGAATGAAGTTTCACTATTTTGCTTTTCCAGTTATATTGGCTAACTTTGCACATCCTCTGATAATATTCATATGCAAAATGGGACAGACATTTCTAAATCTGGCGTTCACGAATAACAATGATTATGATTCTACCCATTCCAATAAATTCGTTTCTAGCACAGGCTTCGTATGGTCATTAGGAATACGAAATGTTTTAATTTCGGAGGGCTTAAATGTCGTTGCAATGGTTTGATTCCATTTCGGCAGTTCAATTTTCGCCTCTGTTTCAATACCTGTTGTTTCATAGGCGCGTATAATGATATCATCATGATCTTCTGCCTTTTTCATAACCGTAACAATCACATTATCCACATCGACTGACAAAAAGGAATCTTTTTGCGGGAGTGGACCTTTATGATAGGTTTCAATAAGTGATATCGGCTGCTGATTTAGTTCCAATCCGCGTTTGACAGTACCTGCTGTTTCCCAGTTTCCTTCGTGTGGCAGCAAGGTATAGGTAAACGTTTGAATTCCTTGATCGATAAATGTATAGTGCTCATTCTTTTTCGGTTTGATTGGGTCATGATGGGCATAAATTGGACTGCGCAACACAGTCAAGCTCATTTCTTTATTATGAATATCGAAACTATATTTTCCATCATTTAAAATACTTAACCCATACATTTCACCTGTTGGTGGGTTTGTGCCGGAAATATCAAACCAGTTTTGTCCTGGTTCTTCTTCCCCATTACATTCCCGAACAATATGCCCATACGGAATTTCATACGTTCCTTTTCGAAAAATAATATTTACGGGGAATTTTAATTTCAACACCTTGAATTGTTCTTGCCAATTGACTGTTACATGGACATCTATTTGGTTCAATTCTCTATACATCGTAAAGTCTTGAATAAGGCTTGACTTTCCAAATTCACTGATCACACGGATCACTGATTTAACCGGGCCATGTTCCACTCTTTGGACACTCTTTGCTGTAAATTGTCCGATTTCATCTTGATAGCGTAGAACATTATGAGACCATGTATCACTCTCATCCTGAATAACAACAGGTCGGGCTCCAGGACCTTCAAGGAGTTCAATCTGCTTCTTTTTATCAAAAAGGCTTGTGACAAACCCTGTTTGTGGATCAATTTCTACACGGAACGAATTGTTTTCAAGTTTTTGATCACTAGCATCAATTGTTCCAAACTCTTTATTCGATAACTGCTTTTTGATTTTATACACTCTATAACCAAATGACGGCAAATCGGCAATAAAGCTAATTCGATACCTACCGCCTGCTGTTGCTTGTGATTGTATGGATTGAACGGCCACTTCCATGCCCTCATCATCCACTAATACATAGTCGTCCTTTAATCCTCCAACCTCAAGTTCCACAACTACCTTACTATCCCATGAATGTGGATTAAAAACGACAATCGGCTTCATTCCTTCTTCTTCTTCGATATCGATGCGCCAAGATAAAGATTGAATCGCATTATTCAAGCCTCTACTTGCAATCGACATAGCTTCTCCATGCATATGCTGAGCATCATCATATGCTGACTTTAAACTCGTACCTGCTAAAATATCATGGAATTGATTAAATAGGACATTTTTCCATGCTTGATCATAATTTCCCGGGTACTGCTGTCCTGTTGTCCAATTCGCAATTGAAGAGAATTTCTCTGCCATTTGTAATAGATTTTCCGCTTCACGGTTCCACTTTTTAATACCAGAATGAGCAGCATAACAACCACTTGCATGATGTTGTAAGTCGTCATGCACTACTGGAATTGGTAAATCCTTCTCGACCATATCGGCGAAATACTGATTTGGTGTGCTGAAAATCATCTTAGGAAACTCAGGACCATTATTCATTCGTTTAATGCTTTCAATATTCTCCTTCGTTGGACCTCCCCCATGATTTCCAACCCCATAAAAGCACATTAAATCATTAAAAGGGGCTTTCAATTCGCCCATATTTCTGCGTACATGTTTTTCCACATCTTTTCCCCATGTACAATATTCGAATGGGATTCGATATGTTAGCACACGAGAGCCATCATCTGACTCCCACCAGAAGATTCGTCCTGGAAGGCCTTTTTCTTGCGGGCTTGGCCGCATGAAAACGTAATAGTCAATTCCACTTTTTTTCAAGATTTGCGGCAACATTCCATTATGACCGAAACTGTCGACGTTGTAACCAACCTTGGCCGTTACTCCAAACTTCTCTTGAAAATAATGTTGTCCGTATAATCCTTGTCTGACAAATGATTCTCCACTTGGAATATTACAATCAGGTTGGATCCACCAACCTCCAACAATTTCCCAGCGTCCTTCCTCAATTCGCTGCTTAATCTCCTCGAACATTTCGGGTTCATTATTTTCAATCCATTCATAATTGGCTGCAGAACTATTTGTAAAAACAAAATCATTATATTCTTTTATCCGATCAAGTGCTGAGCGAAATGTTGCTTTCGTTTCTTGAAATCCCTCCTGCCATTGCCAAAGCCAAACAGGGTCTATGTGTGCATTGCCAATCATATATAATGTAGGTTGTTTACTATCCATATGAAACTCCTCGCTTTCCGTGCTTCATTTTTGAGCTTCCATTATCCTTTCGATCCTGCAGTAATATTCATTCCTTCGATAAAATAGCGTTGGAAAAGAAAGAATAGAATAATCACTGGCAAGAGAACAAGTAAGGATGCTCCCATTAATAAATTCCATTGTGTATTCGTTTGCCCTTGAAAAACTTGAAGTCCTAGTTGCAATGTGTAGAGAGCCTGGTCATTAATATAGAGCAGCGGACTAAGGAAATCATTCCATGCCCCATTAAATGAGAATATGGCGATCGTTACAATTGCAGGTTTTGTTAAAGGAATCATCAGTTTTGACCAAATATAGAAATGATTGGCACCATCAATTTTTGCAGCCTCAATTAATTCATTAGGAATTGTTAGGAAAAACTGCCGAAGTAAGAAGATATTAAAGGCGTTACCGAAAAAAGCAGGTACAATTAATGGCAACCACGTATTTAACCACCCAACTTTAGAGAAAATAATATATTGAGGGATTAACATCACAAAGCCTGGAATCATCATCGTTGCCAGGACAATAGCGAAGAGTGTATTGCGACCCTTAAACTTAATTTTTGAAAAGCCATAGGCGATAAACGAGTTAGAGAGTACATTACCGACAACAACAATAGCGGTAATAATCAACGTATTTGCCGCATAACCGGCAAATGGTGCCGCATCTAACACTCTTTTGTAATTTTCCCAATGGAGTTCCTTTGGGAAAAAGGTTGGTGGATAGGCCATGACTTCTTTCATATCTTTTAAGGAAGTTGCAATCATCCACCAAATGGGTGACAAAATGAACAAACTTCCTATAATGAGGATGAACAATACCGCAATTTGCACAAAGCGTTTTCTATTCTTTGTTGAACTAAAGTAGCTTGTCTTATTTTGTTCTATTGACCTCATTTTCGATCCTCTCCTTCATAATGCACCCAACGTGGAGCAAGTTTTAAATTGATTAGGGTTAAAATGAAGACGATAACAAATAGTACCCATGACATGGCCATCGCATAGCCCATATCAAACGTTTTAAATGCCTTATTCCACATATGAAGATTGAAGAACACTAATGAATTTGCTGGACCACCTTCACCACTGTCACTCATTACATAGGCCTCTTGGAAAATTTGAAATCCTCCTATTAAACTAGTGACAAGATCGAAAAAGATGACCGGTGTAATCATAGGAAGTGTAATATGACGAAAACGATGGAAAATACTGGCCCCATCCATTTCTGCTGCTTCATACAAGGATTGTGGTACTCCTTGTAAACTAGCTAAATAGAGAAGCATGCCACCACCCAAACTCCAAAGTTTCATAAAAATAAGGGAAGGTTTCGTCCATTTCGGGTCAAACAACCAAGCTGGTCCATCAATCCCGATCCAACCTAACATTGTATTAATCAAACCTGTATCAGGGCTTAATATTTGCATCCATAAGAGGTATACTCCGACTCCAGAAAGCACAGCAGGCAAATAATAAATGGTTCGAAACACCCTCATACCCGGAACTTTTTGATTTAGTAAAACACCTAAAATAACCGCTCCAGCAGTCGTTAATGGTACAGAAAAGATGACATAGTATAACGTGTTATATAGAGAAGTCCAAAATAAATCATCATTTGTAAACATTCGGATGTAGTTCTTGAAGCCAACAAAATCCATTCTTGTTGTAACATCATAATTTGTAAAACTTCCAAACAAAGAAAACAAGATTGGACCGCCTGTTAGAAATAAGATTCCAATGATCCAAGGGGCAATAAAAATATAGCCTTGTACTGTTTCTTTCCTTTCAAGACCACTACTTCTCTTTTTTTTCTTCTTAGGAGTTTTCTCTTTCATAGTTGGTGAGGTTCGCAAGTTGTTCATCCCCTTTCGTATCAATGCACCTTCACTTGAAACTACCTACGCATTCCTAGGTGAGTCCATATATGACGGCCAGAACAATAATTTATCAAGAATCAAGAAGTGAAAGAGCTGCTCACTTCTTGATTACAAGAATTATTTTGAACCTTCTACCAGTTTTTCTACAGATTTCTGAGCTTTATCCAACGCGTCTTCAACAGATTGTTCTCCTAATAATGCCTTTTCAATTTCAGGATTGATGACTGATAAATAATCAGGTGCTTCTAGAGGTGTTGGCGTTCTGACAGTATTATCCAAATTATCGACTGTTGCTTGATAAACAGAACGTCCTAGCTCAGATAACTCTTCGCTTTCTGCGGCTGCCTCAGATGCTTCAATATTTGGTACATTGGTGAAATTTTCAACAGCCCAATATTCCTGCGCATCCTTACCGGCTAAATATTTAAGAAATTCCCAGGAGGCTTCAGGATTTTTAGCTCCATATGGGATTTCTGCAACAAATCCACCGCCCCATGTCGTGTTTCCACCTGAGTGACCTTCCCTATTCGGTAAGGGAGCCACTCCGAATTCCATATCATCGCTATAATCTCTAATTTGGGTATAGAAGGTACCCGGAGAAATATACATCCCGATTTTACCGGCAATAAAAGGATCTGCAGTTTCTGAACCAAATTCTGCGGAAAATGAGTTAATCACCTTTTTACCATAGCGACTCTCGAAATCTTTTACCCACTGCAGTGCTTCTACATTACTAGAACTATTTATAACTGGTTTATTATTTTCATAGTCCCAGTAGGATTGACCATCCGTATTTAGCATATAAATATCAGCACCCGCTCCATGGCGAGGCAAGAAACCAATTCTTTCGTATTTGTTTCCATTTTTTTTATCAATCTTTTCAGCATACTCCTCAAGTTCTTTCCAAGTGGTAGGTGGTTTTTCAGGATCTAGTCCAACCTCTTTGAATATCTCTTTGTTGTAGAAGAGCATGTAAGTATCTGTATCAAATGGAATGGCATAGGGATCCCCCTCATATAACATCGGCGTCCATGTATTTTCAAAAAACTGATCTTCAAATCCATCTTCCTTCTCGATAAACTCAGATAGATTTGTGTTTTGCTTTTTTTCCGCACGTTGTGACACAGTATTAATATCATTAATAATCACATCAGGTGGATTTCCTGCTGCAATAGAGGCTAACGACTTTGTCCAAATATCCCCAAACGGGAAGTACGTGTGCTTTACTTCAATATCGTCATGAGAAGCGTTGAAGTCATCAATAATTTTCTCAACAATCGGTCTACGAGTCTCAGAACCCCAAAAAGTCCAAAAGTCTATTACAACCTTATCTTTTCTCGATGAATCAGAGTTATCTCCTTCATTCGTTTTTTTCGATCCTGTTTGTCCAGCGCAGCCAGCTAATATAGTACCTAGGACTAAAATGAGTAGCAATAATTTTGCAAATGGCCTTTTAAACGTTTTCATTTCCTTCCCCCTCTTTTTCAATAGATTCGGCAATAAACCCCAAAACCTAGAGGAAACAACAATTGGTTATTGGGTTTTATTGTGGTTTTGTTATAACTTACGTTTATTATGCACAGATACCGCTTACAAAGTCAACGTATTTTTATTTACTTTTTGTGGTTTTCAAATAAAAAGCTGGTAAAATTTATAATAACACATATAAACACACATTATTTTGGTGTTTTGTATGGTTTAATACAATCACCTTTTACAAAAAGCAAAAAAACCTTATAAATAGAGAGTCAGTTATATTGAACTCTTCTATTTATAAAGTTTTTCCTTCAGACGGGACTTATTTTCGAATTATGACTCGTGTGGTTTCACTTATAAACAGATCCCTCCCAAGCGAAATCTTATTTACTTATTAAGTGATAATTATAGAACGTTCACGTGGGATAAAGAGGAGTTCTCCTATTATTTATTCTTTTAATTCGGCTCCTCCCTGTTCTAATTTATAAAAGGCTGGTAAAGAAATCATAAGCCAGAGATAAGCAATCGTGCTTCCCAAGAAGAAAAGCATAACAATCGGCATTTTAATCATTAGAAAACAAACACCATAACCAATGAGAACCATCCAAATAGCGCGAAAGGGTGTGGCAAACGCCATTAAAGCAGACATTTTTAGATACTGGTACCATTTCAACTCATATTGCACATAAACAGGGAAGAAATAAACCGCGATTAATAAGTATAGAAAAGACAAAATATATAATAAAAATTTTAAGATCTGCATGGACATAGTATCATGAAATTCAAAGACCGCTACATCTATATACATAATATAGCCGATGAGTAGAATAGGCACACCAGCAGTATTCGACTTCAAGAACTCTTTACGATAAAAAGACAAAAATTCTTTAAAAACGGATGCTTCTATGTCTCCCCTCATCCACTTCCTTAACACAGCAAACATGGCAACTGTCGCTGGAACAAAGCCTAAAAGGATTGCACCAAGTAAGGTAAAACCGATCCATAAAAGGTTAATATAGGCTAATCGAGAAAACCATTCAGCAAAACGAACAAGTTGATTTTTCCATCCCTGTTCACCCACTATTATTACTCCCTTTCAAAAAACTTCCGGAAAAGTTCTCAACAAAATCAGCTTGAGTTCTGAAAACGATGTCTGCTTTTAGGCTTTTAGCTTATTTAGTCACAATTTAATTTCAATTATGACTTGCATTTCCTGTTCAGAACAATTTACTGTGTACATGTTTTCTTCTTCATTCAAATACTCAATAGCCACTTTTTGCCCATTCACTCGAATTTCACGAGGTTTTGATTCTGCCACAAAGGCGAATTCCCCACCCTCATCTAACCGAACCATCATAGACTTTTCTGCTAAATATTCCAGCTTGTACGTAGCCGGTGAAATATATTTGTTGATTAATCCTAATGGAGTTAGGCTATGTTTCTTAGGCACGATGAAGTATAAGCCGTATCCCTCTTGCTCTAACTCAATATCTTTTATTTCAGTTCGTTGCATGGTGTCGATTGTTTGCTTAAAATAATCATACACAACATATTCTTCAGCCCTTAGGTCATCAATATCACTTGGACTTATATTCCCTTTGACCTTTTTTCCAACTAAGTGAATATTAAATGCCGCTACTATCCCTACCCCATTCCTTGTATTCCATACTTTCAAGGGGACATTTTCATTAGTTGGATCTTTCATAAGTATATCTTTTGTCGGTTTACCAGGTTGATCACAGCGTAGAATCCGACCATTCTTAAAGATCAATGGCTTAACTACTTCTGGATCCGTCTGGCCTGCAGGATCACTTGTATAAATGGGACCTCCACTGATGGCTCTTAGCAAGGCATGACGTTGTGCATCTTGATGCCTTGTCCAGAACATGTCCCAATCGCCCCAGAATAGTTCTCCATGGTAAAAGGAATTATAGACATTTTGTAAGGCATGCTCAGCAAAACCATTTGCATCGTCTGGTACAAAATCATCACTGCTTCTTGATACAGCAGAAATCGGGCGATTCCATATATTTTCTGGTGCCATTCCCATACAATTGATCATGCACTGATCAAAATGAATGCCCACCGAGGCTTCTAGCGCTTTATGGGATTCCAATGCCGCTTCCCCAACAGACATTTGTCCCTTCATAAAATTAGTAATCGCGCTTTGACCATCCACTTTAACAAAATCAATACCTTGTTGTTTTAAATACGAATGCCATGCATCCCAGAATCCAAATCCTTTACCTTTATCTGGATAAGGAATTTGTTTTTCACTATTTGTTTTGTAAATATAAGGGGTCATTTCATCAGCTAATGAGCTAGTAGGATCGATTCCGCCCCAATACCCAGCAAATGTGTGCCATACCCCAACAGATTCTACATTATATATATTTTTCAATTGATCGGTTAAGGCTTTAAATCCCTCCGGAAACTTTTCTTTATCAGGTTCAAAGGCACTTAAGCGTTCTTGATTGGTTTTCGACCACCCATCATCAATCATGACCCATTTTACTGGCAGCCCTTTTTCTATAAATTCCTCCATTTTACGTAGAATGCCTGACTCATTGACATTATGGTAAAATGCATCCCAACTACACCAACCAAGATGCTCCAACTTTTTTGGATAACGTTTTTCACTTATTGTCTTTGATTTACCACATAGCATAAGTACATTATTTGTGAGTTGTTTTGATAATGCGAATGGATTCTCCCCTTTTCCTAACACAAAAGCAAGGGTTTGACATTGTGCTCGTCCATGATCTGAGGAAGAAATTGTAATATCAAAACCTTGTTCTGCTCCCCTTATTTCCGCTTTAAAAATATCGTCACATACGGGAAGTAATTGATAAAATATTTCCCCATTATGCCACAGTAGGGACTGCGTTCTTGGCGGAATACCTGATAAGTCTTTTTCAAAATAGGGACGGGTCCACCAATCTTTATGACGATAATGAGCAATAAGTCCATCAATATTTCCTGTATTTCTAATCTTTATGATCACACCATTTTCCGGCTGAAGGACCTCATTCTGTCCAAAGAGTCGCTCACTAAAAATCTTAACATCCGTGTACGCGTGGATTACCTCTTCATAACAATGGAATATAAAGGAAAAACTTGCTCTGTCACTATCTTTATAAATAAATTCATGTCGCGTATAATCTCCAAAACGATCTGTTCGTTCATCTCTTTTTTCTTCAATAAATTGCAAGTTCATATCATCAATACGATCTGTGCTTAATTCAATTTGTATATCGCCTAAAACTTTATCCTCTTTGTTTTTAATTTGTAAAAGTTCTCCATCATATTTCGATTGAAACACGTTGATCCCCTCTATTCATTGGATACTTGTTTTAAATCTAATTTATATAGTTTAATGTAATTATTCCTAAAAATATTGTTAGCAAATTCACAGGCATCTGGCTCTGTCATCATACCGCCATCGACTTTATCCGTTAAAATCTCAGATAGAATGTTTCGGGCCAGTTTCGCATGAGCATACGTACCTTCTACTTGGCTATAATCGCCGCCAAATCCAAGGATTTTGGATTGTGGAACCATTTCGATCAATTGGGATAATAATTGTTTAGTTGCTGTTGGTGAAAGAATGTAACACCAAGTTAAATCGGCATAGGTATTGGAAAAGTTTTTCACAATCGATAAATATTCATGATAATAGGGATATCCCCCATGAAGAAGTACAAATTTTGCTTCCTTGTATTCAAGTAATAGCGGCACAAGATCTGTTACCTTTGAATTTGTAACAACATTTCCGTTACCAGATACACTTGGTTCTTGATGACCTGTATGGATTTGAATGGGTACATCAAATGTGATCGAAAGCTGGATGACATGATGGATTAGATAATCTTGCAGCGGTTTTAATTCATTTTGTGATAAGCTCTCACTTAAATGAAGGGATTTCAGCTGATTAAATATTTTTTCTGCTTCATCTTTTGTCGGCTTGTCTACATATAACGTCCGCCAATAAGCAGCACCAATCTTCGTCGCTACCATGCCATCTTCCATATATTGTTTCATAATTTTCTTCACAGCATGCAAATAATGATCAAATTCATATAAACGAGAACCGTATTCTTTTTCTACGGCTCGAATATCCTGTAGATTTCTTAATTTAAAAACATGATCCATCCACATCACAGGTCTGAATAAATCAAAATCAACCTTTGTTGTAAAAATTAGCGGAAATGCAAGATCAATTCCCGCCCGTTCCTGTAAAACCTTGCGATATAAGTCAGGATCTTGAGATGCCTCTTTTACCCTAGCATTTAATGCCAAGATTCCTTCTACAGTCCAATCATTTATTCCATATAAATCCTCCACAGCCGACTGTAACATTTGAGCATAGGTTGTGTTTTTTACTTTAGGCCAATATTCCAGAAAAATCGTAGCCTTCTCTTTATCTGACAACGTATTTTTCTTATGATCAAAAAATTCGGGATCCATCCCTGCCGTCATTAAATCTGAGCTTAGGTAATGCAAAAGGTCAAAAAAGCCTGCTTGCATTTTCTTTCGATCTGCCTGAGGAATTAAATGCTCATGTCCATCAATTATTCTTATGTTGTGAATATGTTGTGCAATGGTATTCAAAATCAACTTCTCCTTTAGAAATGACCTCTTATAGTTATAGACGACTACTTTCACAAGCAAAGTAGTCGTCATTCAGATTATTTATTATTACTTTACTTCAATATTTGGGTAACCATTTTTAACTGCTTCTTTAAAAATGGTTAGCGCTTTTTCATAAGAGTCTCCATTATCTACAGCTTCAGCAGCCGCATCATAAAATAATGTTGAAATTTCCTCTTCATCTCCTGTAGCCTTTTTCTCTGGTATATCCATCACAAGATCTTTATATATTTCTAATACTGGTTGGTCTCCAAAAAATGGGCTTTTATATGTTTCCATATTATCGTCGTAGACCGTTTGAAGAGCAGGCATATTTCCTGTTTCTTCTAAGTTGTACTGTTGCCATTCTTCGCCCGCGATAAACTCAACAAATTCGTAAGCCAAGTCCTGATGTTCAGAACCTTCGTATATCGCTCGATAGGTTCCCCCTTCAAAATAGCCTTGTGGTGTTTTCGCAAGTCCATATTTTCCTTCCGCAGCTCCGTCATCATTATCAACCATAAATCCTGCCCAAGCAGGCATAGCAAACATAATCACACCGCCATCATTTAAGGCATTCCCCCAACCTGCTGACATATATCCTAACTTCGCATCTACACCTTCATCCCTGACCGCTTTCATATAATTAAAGACGTCCTCCCAAGCCGGGTCAATCGTTAACTTATCATCTTGCACCCACATTTCTTGGTGAGATCGATCGACATTGAAGACATCACCAAAATGAGAAATCAGGTGAACTTCTCCATTACTCTCCGTTTCAACCTTCTTACCAAGATCAATCAATTTATCCCAGCTATCAACCATTTCTGAAATTTTGTTCGGATCATCCGTACCAAGATATTTTTTCGCTAGATCGCGGTGATACCAGAACGCACCTGGTGAAGAGTGATCGGAAATAGCCCGAATCGTTCCATCTTCGCCTGTCCCTAATTCTTTTACATAGGGTACATAATCTTCCACCAATTCATCTATGCCCATTGCGGACAAATCAGCCACAAAAGGTTGGTTGATAAATTTCCCCATGTAACTTCGTTCAAGGTCAAAAATATCTGGCACATCAGTTTTTGTATTAATTGCGTTCATTAATTTCGTTTGGTATTGATCTCCTGGAAATACACTAACATTAACCTTGACATTCGGATATTTCTCCTCAAATTTTTCAGCCATTTTTTCTACATCACCAAAAAATGTCCAAATATTTAAATCTCCTTTATATTCATCAGGTGCTTTTGCCTCCATTGGTTGCTTATTCGATTGATTATTTTGCTCACTATTGTTTCCACCACAAGCAGCTAGAACACCTAACAATAATGTTAATAGTAATAAAAGAGAAACCTTTTTCAACTTTTACTCCCCCTATATTTATGCTTTTCCAGTGTATTGAACCAACAATTTCTTCTTACCACCTCCTTAAAACCAGATTCTCCTTACTCTTTAATCGCACCAGCCATAACATTGCCAATAATTTGTTTAGAGAATAGAGCAAAAACAATCAAGATAGGGATGACAGAAATCACGATCCCAACATATTGGGCGCCATAATCTACATTAAATTGACTTCTTACACTCGCAATCATCACGGGAAGAGTCTGTAAATTATTGTCAAATATTAAAATCATTGGTTGTAAAAACTCATTCCACTTTCCAATGAATAGAAAGATTCCCATCGTAGCGATAGATGGTCCCATTAGTGGCAAAGCAATTCGATGAAAAGTGGTAATTTCCCTACTGCCATCAATCCTTGCTGACTCTAACATTTCTTTAGGGACTGTATTATCTGCCACCTGTTTAAAGAAAAACAGGGCAAAGGCATTACTAATAGATGGTAAAATTAATGGCCAATACGTATTCACTAGTCCCATTTCATTCATTAATCTGAAAAAGCCGATAATCCCCAGCTGACCAGGAACCATCATAGTTGCTAAAACCGAGGCAAACAAAAGGGCATTTCCTTTAAATTTATATTTTGAAAAACCATAACCACTTAAAGCAGAAAAATATAATCCAATAATCGTAGAGATCACGGTAATAATTAAACTATTAACAAACCCCCTCCAAATCGGCACAACATCCACGAGTCGTTTGTAATTGCCGATAAATTGATCACCAGGAAGCAATAGTAATTTTCTTGCAATTTCAGAATTTCGATGGGTTGAAGTAATGATCATACTGTAAAAAGGAATTAAGCAAAGAATGGCTGCAGCGACAATTACGATCCATATAATGGTTTTAATGATCAAGCTTTTTCTTTGTTGTTTTTTTAATTGGTCTTCTGTCATTAGAGAAGTTGACTGCCCATTTCCTAAATCTCGCAATTTGCTACGCCTCCTTTTTCTTTCTTACACCAGGAATCATAAACGTAATAACGGTTGCAATCGCAATGACAACAAACGCTCCATAAGCAATAGCTGATCCATATCCATAGTCATACCTTACAAAGGCTGCCTCATACAAATTCATAATCATAGTAAGGGTTGAGTTACCCGGACCTTTTCCTAACATCAATGGTGCGTCAAATATTTGCAACCCACCTATTACTGATGTAATTAATGTGAATATAAGCACGGGCCTGATTAAAGGGATTGTTATTTTTATGGCTGTCTGAAATTTAGAAGCCCCATCAATCTCTGCTGCTTCATATAAATCTTCGGGAATCGTTTGCAATCCAGCCAAAAATACCAACATATTAAAACCAAAGTTCTGAAACATCATGACTAATGCTACAATAATACGCGCTAGCCAAGGATCATTGAGCCAGTAAACCGGATCCTGAATAAACCCTAATGCTTCAAGTAATTTATTGATACTACCAGTCTGCCAATCAAACATTAACGCAAACATTACTCCCAGAGTAATCGGAGTAATGATATTCGGAAAATAAAAGATGGCATGAAATAAGTGTCTCCCGCGAATAAATTTTTCATTTAAAATAAGCGCAAGTGTCAAAGCAATCGTAAGCTGAGGGATAATAGAGAATATCCATATGATCAAGGTATTTCCAATGGATTTATAAAAGAGTTTATCTTGGATTAAACGTTCGTAATTTGCCCAACCGACAAACGATGGTTCGTTAAATCCACTCCAATCTGTAAAACTCAAATAAAACGAATAAAGAATAGGCCCTAATCCAAATATGATAAAACTTATAAAAAATGGTGCAACAAAGTAGTAGCCATGCGGGTTTTTATCAATTCTACTTTTAAACATAATGTTTTCGAACCTCCCTTTTCCTTATACCTTCATACATGAATGACGAACAATTAGTTTTGGTTGGATGAGAACATATTTCTGTGCGAATTCCTCATCATTCAACTTTTTAACGAGAGCATTGGCAGCCACTTCACCCATTTGAGAAAGAGGTTGTTTAACTGTTGTCAGAGGAGGATAAACCCATTTTGCTACCTCAATATCATCAAACCCAACAATTGAAAAGTCTTTTGGGACTCTAAAACCTAGTTCATGTGCGCATAAAAGTGCTCCGATCGCCATTTCATCGTTGGAAGCAATTACAGAGGTAAAGCCATTTACTTTTAGCAATTCCCTCATGGCCCAGTGCCCGCCTTCTTCTGACCAATCGGAAGGAATTACCCATTCAGGTTTGTAATCAAGTTTTAATTCCTTTAAGGCGTCTTCATATCCTTTTCTACGCCAAAATGTAGCAGAAAACTCTTCAGGTCCTGTTATATAGGCAATATTTCTATGACCAATGCGATATAGATAATGAACAATTTCCTTCACACCCATTTCATTATCTATATCTACAGAAAAGACATTTTCAATATGGCGGCCTTTTTCTGTACCTCCAACAAGAATAACTGGTATCGGTAATTTCTGAATTTTTTCTAACAGTTCCGCTGAATGTTTTAAAAAGCTAATATATATCAACCCATCGACTTGTCTTTCCAATGCTAGATCTAAAAATCCAAACTCTCCTTGATAATGCGAAGTCCGACTATAGTAAGCACATTGATAACCACATTGATTAGCAACTTGCTCAATACCTCTTAAAATGCCTGCATAAAATATATTGGTAATATCGTCCACAACAACCCCAATTACTTGTGTATTGTTTTTCACCAATCTTCTAGCGTTTACATTTGGGTGATAGTTTAATTCTTTTATTGCTCGTTTCAAGGCTTCTTCTGTTTCCTTTTTTACGCTATATCCATTTAAATAGCGAGAAACCGTACTTTTCGAAGTCTTGGCTACTTTGGCGACATCGTTTATTGTAGGATTCACCTATTCACCTCCAAAAATTGCAAAAGTAATTAAAAAGACAAATGGTGGAATCGTTCCCAATAAGGAGCAAACTTACTCTATAAAAAGAGATTTTTCAGAAACATGATTATTCTTTCTACTATTAGGAACGTTCCCATTTTTTATTCACTTAAATTTTAGTTCATTTAACATATCTTTTCAACCCTTTTTCGTGCATTTTTGTGGTTTTATATGGTTTATTTGTGCTTTTGGAGAATGCCTTTATACTAAATTAGTCAATATCTACGCTATTCATTTATTACTAATCAGCTGCTACCTTCAAACAAATGATGTTTCGCTGACGTTACGAGAAATGAGAGTTCGTCAAGCCCCAGGAAAGAGAAGACAAGACTAAGGAGACTTGCCACTCGCCACCGAAAAGCGGAAATATATTCTTCCCGGAGCCATTACATACGCCATAGCAGTGTGTTTTTTCTTTGGTGAAAATATTTTTGTTCCAACCTCGATATTCACATGATTATTCTTGCCATTCCAACAGATTTGTTTCCATTACTGGTTTTGAAGGGTCTTTTGGTATTCTAAAAGTTTTGATCTCACATGGTCCAAAATCAGCCGTAATCGAACGATCCCATTTAGGTAATTGAATCGTTGCTTTCGTTGATACCTTATTTGTTTCATAGCAGCGTATGATGATATCATCATTGTCTTCAGCTTGCTTCATTGCACTTACAATTACATTATCTTTGTCAATCGATATATAAGAATCCTTTTGAGGCAACGAACCTTTATGATACGTTTCGATTAAAGCAATAGGGCGCTGGTTTAGGACAGCTGCATGTTTAACCGTGAGGGCATTTTCCCAACTCTTTTCATGCGGTAATAAGGAATATTGAAAACGTTGAATTCCTTGATCAATAAACGAATACTGTCCTTCTGGATCTGGTATTAATGGAACATGGTGAGCATAGATTGGACTTCTCAGAACGGTAATGCTCATTTCATTTCCATCCACGTCATAGCTATATTTCGCATCATTTGTGATGCTCAATCCGTAGCTTCCTCCTGTTGCTTTGATGGTACCTGAGACATCAATCCAACTTTGACCTGGCTGTTCATGCCCATCTGCTTCACGAATAATATGTCCATAAGCCGTTTCATATGTTGCTTTTCTATGCACTAAATCAACTGGAAACTTGAGTTTAAGTGCTTTAAATTTTTCTCTCCAATCAAGTGTGACTTGTACATCTATATGATTTAATTCCTTATACATAGTAAAATCTTGTAGTAATGTAGAAGCACCGAATTCACTTACAACACGAATCACTGATTTAACTGATCCATGTTCAATCCTCTGAATACTTTTTGGTTTAAACTGACCAACTACGTCATCATAACGAACAACCTCATGGGACCATGTATCACTATGATCATTGATCACAACTGGTCTTGCCGCTTCTCCAGCAAGGATTTCATATTGGACTTCTTTATCATAGAAGCTCTGTATCAAACCTGTTTCAGGGTTGATTTCTAGTCGATAACGATCATTCTCCAACACATAATCATTCGCTTTAATAGTAGGGAACTCTTTAGGTGTAGAGTCAGATATTACCTTATACACTCGGTAACCCATTGCAGGAACATCTGCAAGGAAGCTCAGGCGGTTACGACCATTTGCTGTAGCATGTGATTGAACAACCTGAAGCGGAACCTCCTGACCATTTTCATCAATGAGCATTTGATCATCTTGGAGTTTCTTGAACTCCACTTCAACATTGGTATGGATAGCCCAAGAATGAGGATTAAAGACGACAATTGGAAGCATGCTTTCATCCTGTTCGATATCAATATTCCAAGCTAAAGATTGCACAGCATAATTAAGTCCTCGGTCCGCGATAGACATGGCTTCCCCATGCATATTTCGTGCATCTTCATACGCTGCTTCTAAGCTTGTTCCCGCCAAAATATCATGAAATTGGTTAAAAAGTACATTTTTCCACGCCTGCTTATAATCAGTTGGATATGGTTGTCCTGTCACTTGATTAGCAATAACAGCTAGTTTTTCCGCGGCACCCAACAAATTCTCAGCTTCCCGATTCCACTTCTTGATACCAGAGTGAACTGAATAACAGCCGACTGCATGATATTGTAAGTCTTCGTGAACAGTAGGGAGGGTGAGATTTTTCTTTTTTACTTCAGCAAAAAAATGATTTGGTGAACTTAACACTATCTTTGATGTATACTCTTCCTCATTTAAACGTTTTAGACTTTCAATATTCTCTTTTGTCGGTCCCCCACCATGGTTTCCAACTCCGTAGAAACTCATGAGTTCATTGGCGGGTTCTTTTATTTCATCAGCACATCTTTTTACATGCTGCTCTAAATCTTTGCCCCATGTCGTATATTCAAATGGAATTTGAAAAGCCATCACCCGAGACCCATCATCTGACTCCCACCAAAAGAGACGACCTGGTAAACCCTTCTCATGCGGTCCCGGGCGCATGAATACATAATGGTCCATTCCGCTTTTTTGCAAAATTTGCGGAAGCATCCCTGTATGCCCAAAACTGTCGACGTTATACCCAACCGTAGCGGTGACCCCAAATTTTTCTTTGAAATAGTGCTGTCCATATAATCCTTGGCGTACAAAGGATTCTCCGCTAGGTATATTGCAATCTGGTTGCAACCACCATCCACCACAAATAACCCACCTTCCCTCTTTAATCTTCTCCTCTATTTCCGCAAACATTTGCGGATCATTATTTTCTACCCATTCATACATCGCAGCAGAACTAGATGTAAAAACAAAATCATCGTATTCATTCAAGCGATCCAATGCGGAACGGAATGTAGCCTTTGTTTCTTGAAACCCTTCCTGCCACTGCCACATCCAAACAGGATCAATATGACCATTACCAATCATATGCAAAGTTTTCTCTTTCATAGTTAATTCCTCCTCAAATTCTACTTTTGGGAACGCTCCCGTTATTTGTTTTAACATTACAGGGAATGTAGTCTAGGGCCACATCCAGTACAAATTCCTTTAAGAATTACTTTTGTTTCCCTTCAAGGCAAGCAATGCCACTGAAAAACTAGCTAGATCTCCAATACTCTCTCCAAGGCCTGCTGGAACGACTTCACATACAGATAAAGACAGACCAATCGCCTCTTCTTCAAGTTCCTTTTTAATCAATGGTTCCAGTATATCTTTCTGACGGCCATAAATACTTCCGATAACGATTTTTTCTGGGTTTAAAATATCCACAAATAACGCTAATGCTCTCCCTAAGTGATGCCCAACAATAGAAAATACTTTAAGGGCTAATTCATCCCCATTTTGAGCTGCTTCTCCAACTTTTTTGGTTGTAATATCATGCAATTCTGCTAAAGTCTGGCAAAACTGCGGGCGCTTTCCTTCCTCAATTGCCTGCTTAGCCATTGTTGTGGCAAGTCTAGCAATTCCACCCCCACTGCAAAACCCTTCAAAAGAACCTGCTTTTCCAAAGCCGACTGGCCCTTCTTCTGCTAAACGAATATGCCCTACTTCACCAGCCAAATCATTCGTTCCAGAATATAGTTGTCCATTCAAGATTAATCCTGCTCCCATACCAGTACCAAAAGTAAGAAACATCATATTTTCTGTGCCTTTACCTGCTCCCCATCTCCATTCTGCCATGGCTCCTGCGTTGGCATCATTTTGTAATGCGACTGGCACATGATAATATGCCTCAAGTTGATCAACGATTTCTATATGATCCCATCCAGGTAAATTAGGTGGACATAAAACTACACCTTTTCGACTATCTAATGGTCCCCCACAGCTAATCCCTATTGCAGCTATCATCACTTGATGCTTGTCAATTAACCCATCCAAGCTTTCTATCATTTTCTGAATAGATTGTCCTGGTGTACCTGGTGTTGGAAATGCTACTCTTTCAAGTATTTCTATTTGCTCTTCTCTCAGTTTCCCGAGAATAACAGCACATTTTGTCCCACCGATATCTAAACCTGCCAAAATAGTCATGATTGAAAAAACTCCTTTTCGAGCATAATACAAAGTGCATGATAAATAGGAAGATGTCTTTCTTGTATATCCAATGTTTCTTTCCATGGAACCCGAATCGTTACATCACATATTTCTTTCATCTTCCCACCACTCACACCAGTAAGCCCGATCGTTTTCAAGCCCATTGCTTTCGCTACTTGCATGGCTTTTGTAACGTTCTTAGAGTTCCCTGACGTACTAAGACCAAGTACAATATCTTCCTTTTTTCCATAGCCATATACTTGCTGAGCAAAGACCATGTCAGCTGCAATATCATTTGCAAATGCTGTTGCTAACCCTGTATGGCTCACAAGTGATATAGCTGGCAATGCCTGTTGTAAATGATCCGCCATATACTCTCCTGCGGAAGGATCTATCTTCTTTAATTGTTGTCTAAACGGCTCATCAACAGGACGTTTTAGCACAAACCCTTTCATTAATTCGCCGACAATATGTTCACAATCTGCTGCACTTCCACCATTACCACATAATAAAAGCTTCCCACCATGGCGATAACTGCTTACAAGCAACTGAAAGGCCTCCTCCAGATCGGAAGTACAATCTACTAGTTCAGGATATTTACTAACTAATTTTTCCAACTCTACATTCACCGTTTTCCCTCCTTTACAAAACTAGACATCTAGGACAAAACTTCAGCTCTACCATTGAAGTAAATGTTCAAAGGCTTCTTCGATAAAAGTTTCATTTCCAAAGCTACCTGATTTTAATACAAAGAGATAGGGAGGATTCGTATGGGATAAACAAGAAGGTAAACCCGGCTGAATTTCTTTCCATACTCTCATCCCTTCTATCCCCAATGTCCTACAAACTGTTGCCGATGTATCGCCACCCGCGATGACAAAGCGATACTGTTCTGTTCTCCTAATGACTTCAGAGGTAATATGGGCAATGGTTTCTGAAACCATTTTAGAGATTTCTGTATTATTTAATCCATGTTTCGCAGCTTCAGCTTTTGTTTCTCTAACCTTCTCGTTTGTATTGGTTGAATGAAAGACAACATTTTTCCCATCAAGCATGTCCTTTACAATTTTTTCAACCAACCCATTGACAAAGCTATTCTTTGCATCACTTTTTAAAAATTCAAATGTGTCAAACTCTATCACACTATTTCCTGTTCGTTTCATATAATTGATTTGGTGATATGTTTGTGGCATAAGGCTTCCTGCTGCACAAAACAGCCCTTTCTCACTCTTTTTTGCTGGTAATGGTAACAAATTTTTGGCCTTGTCCCGCTTTTTCTGAACCTTGGGAATTTCCTCTGCCAATGCAGAACTTCCACAGATTATCTTTTCTTGATAAACAGCCTTCGCAATTTCATACAAGTCATTCTGATTGGTTACATCTAAGATTATATATTGAAACTGTTCATTTATTTTCATTTGTTGAATCTGTTGTTTGATTGCCTTTGATCCTTGCTTGATAATCTCCTCATGAATGGCTCCGACTCTCCGGCTTGTTTGCGACTGTAAAATGGTGACTAAATTAGATTCCTTCATTGGATGAATCGGATCATCCTTAAATTGAGAATCTTGTAGCTTGTCTCCATATACATAATGGATGGAACGAAGCGTTGTTCTTCCGTTTTTCGGAAAACCTAGCACAACAATCGCAAACTCCTCTTTCAGCGCATCTAACATCGCATCAAATTCCGATCCTATATTGCCACGAAAGACAGAACACGTTTTATTAAAAAATTGGTCGGCCCCTGCTTTTTGAATGTCCAATGTTGCCTGATAAACTTTATCATACGCGGTCTTTTCATCATCCAGCCTAGAATCCGTATCAAATATTAAAACATCTCGATTGTCCTTTGTTACATTCGATAACACAGTGGGACCGTAGCTGAAAATATCTGCAATATAATTTGACTTACCAAACATTACTCCAATATCATTTGAACCAGTAATGTCGTCTGCTATCACACCGATCATATTCATTTTCCACCTTCTTCTTGGCTTATAACCGGAGTGTTCAAGAAAATCTTGAACAGTGTTTTCAGGCAATTGTTTCATCGGAATTGAAGCCCCGTTTGCTGTAATGAACATCCGACAGGCAAATTCAAGTGTCTGTAGAGCCATGCGAGCCTCTTTGACACTTGTATCAAAGACAAGAACACCATGATTTTCTAGAAATAAAATATTTGCTTTCGCAGCCTTCTCCCTTACAGCCTCTCCTAAAGTAGTAGAGCCTGGATGATGATAAGATACTCGCTCACAACGCTCAAGATAATACATCGATTCCACAAACCACTCCGATGGAATCTCAACATCAGAACAAGCGATCAGCGTGCTATAAAAAGGCGAGGCATGGAGAATCGCATGAATATCAGATCTCTCCTCATAAATTGCTTGATGCATTGGTATTTCTTTCGACGGTTTTCGGTCTTGTGTACTGCGCTTGCCATCAAAGCAATATTCCACAAAATCATCCGCTAAGAGTTCTCCCAAATATGTTCCACTAGCCGTAATTAAAAAATGATCCTCCGCAGTTCTTGCACTTATGTTTCCAGCATTTCCCCATGCCAAATCATGATCCATCATGTACGTTCCAACTTCTTGCAGTTGCCTTCTTATTTCATTAACATTTGACAAGTACAATCACCCCATTATCCTTAACTCTTCAGAGAAGGCCTGTGCTTCTTGTGCTGCATATAAAATAACCCCCACACACCAGGCATGTGATAACGTCAGTAACATTCCTTTTGCTTGAAAACTATTGGTATTATAGTAACGCTCTGTGACCATCCCTTTATAGGCATTAAAATCACCATCTTCCCGGGCAATACATTGCATAAAACAGGCAAGATTATCACGGGTACGATCCAAATAGTAGGTGTCACCAGTATAATGCCATAAGCGGAGCATTTCAGGTACACAGAATAACCCATAATTATGAAGATGTTGATTAGATGGGGATGCCTGATCTGCTCCACGAGAGCGAAAATCGAGTTGGCGCAACATACTAAATTTTGGAAATGCCAAATTATAGGTCCATCTAAACGTCATCATCCAATCGGCTACATGTGAGGCCAACTGAAGCCATTGCTCTTTTTTATCTGCTTCATATAATAATACATACGCAACAACACCGTTATAGGCATCTTCAGATGTTGGGGTTAAATGGACGTCTTCCGGGGCGCCGTAAATAAATTCATCCTTAATAAAATGTCGATAATAGTGACCCGCTAAGAGGGCAGCATTCAAATACCGATCATCCTGAAAATATTTATGGCCCTCTAAAAGAGCCGCAATCCAAAGAATCCCTCCAGCTCCATCCCATTCTTCTACTTTCCCCGTTTCACAATGGTAGTACGAACCAAAATTACCATCTTCTCTTTGACATTGAACAGCAAAATCCAAATTTGATTGAACCGCCTTCTCCCAGTCTTGATGTGTTTGATCATGTTTATGTTCAAACAACAACGATCGGACCATAAACAAAGTTGCTTCGGAAATCGTACGTGCTTGCAACCAATTCCTATTGGGATTCCATCCTGTCCCCCAACCTTTATCTACTTTCCATTCAGCCCAGAAAATGCCAATTGGGGCTAATCCTGAAGCGATTTTATCCATCACGTTAATCGCTGCTTCTGTATAACTCTTCACATCATTCCTTCTTCCGTACGTCAAGAGCGCATGAGCATATTGGGCACCACTCACCCAACCAACGTGCATATGTGGACGATCACCCTTGCCACCAACATTGCCATTCAACTCCCGATCAAAAGCAGCCGTTTCATTGAGAATATGGTAGTTTGGATCATAATGCCAATAGTGTAGTCCATGTGCTGTTAGTTCTGCCGCTTTCTTCAAATCTACCCATGGGTTTAACGAATACATCTTTTGATGTTGACTATATAGTTCTCTAATAAATGGGTCATACGCATGAAGATCCTGCTCTCCTACGTATACTTTATATTGAATCTTCACTGTTTCAGCAGGTTTCCATTGATATGTTGGACAATCTGCTGGATGTGGTTCCACTGGGCTAAAGAATGTTTTTGGCTCTTCACGATATGGATAGTTAAGCCAAATAGTTGTCTCATCTTTATTGCCAATAAAACCGAGGCCTGTCAATCCTACACTAGACATTTCTTCTGTAAATAAGGCCCCGCTAAAATGATCATTCCAAGCAAATACAGCCGGTAGTGCGGCACGATCGGAGCGAAATGCCCAATAATCAGATTCTAATTTTTCGATATCCCCACCGTTATAGTCGTATCTTGGATACATTCGCGTATTATGAGAAAAACGATTCTCTTTATAAAACGCCCCTGGAATCATCCATGTTGGTTGCCCGGAGCCAAAAAGATCATACCGTACCTGAAGACCTGCATGTAGCGGCTCGTTCCCATGATAGGTTACTTCCATATTCACATCCAAATATTCACATATTCCCTTTTGCGCTTTTACGGTCGCATAGACACCGAAATGAGTGGATGATCCCTTTAGTGTGATCCACTTATTCGTCTTTACTACCTTAGAAATAGGAACGTTTTCATTTTCTGCCAGCCCCATTGTAGAAATCAGAGACGATAATTGCATGTAAGCATCCTTATTCTTGATCGAAGAGGGAAATACCCTTAATTTGTAATTTCCATTTGATTGTTGTATTTCTGTATGCATTTGACCCATTTTGCCCTACCTCCCTCAATCCGTCACTTTAAAAATATGTAAAAGGGATTTTTTATAAGGTAGAAACCCGGAAAAGAACACCCTCATACATATTTATTTTGCTTCATTCAAAGATTAGTTGAAGTCTTTTGCATGTTGCTCACTTGTTAAAAAGTTTATAATTTTATCTATCACTGTTTCCTCTACGGCATTTTGCCCTTTTCGTTTTTCATCTTCTGGTAGATCTTTACACTCCTGATTGGACATTCTTTCTTCTCTTCCTAAGGCACCAAGCAGACTTAATTCCAAGTCTGTCGCAATATTTACTTTACTAACTCCTCCATTCGGAAGTTTCATTGCTTCTTGGATTAATTCTGCAGGTACACCAGACCCACCATGTAAGACGAGGTGAACAGGAGTGTTGGCACGTATTGCCTTTAGTCTCTCAATGTCCACAGTAGGTTCCTTTACCTTATAAACACCATGTGCTGTACCAACAGATACCGCTAATGCATCTATTTTTGTTTCATTGACAAATTGTAATGCTTCATCAGGGTTTGTATACAATTCCTCATCATTGTCTGTTTCTACAAAATCCGTTGTACCAATTTTTCCAAGTTCCGCTTCAACTGAGACACCTTTCGCATGAGCATACTCTGCAGCTTTTGCACTAATGTCAATATTTTTATCAAGTGGATGCTCAGATGCATCAATCATGACCGAGGTAAAGCCAGCTTCAATGGCATCCTTAATAACTTGAAAATCCTTCGTATGGTCCAAATGAAGAACAGTTGGAACTGTAATGTTTTCCTCTTTCATCGATTGATAGAACTTTTCTCCAAATTCAAACGGTGTAATTCCGTAACGGTCTAATTCCTTTTGTGAAATTTGTACGATAATAGGTGATTGCGTTTTTTCCCCTGCTCTTAAGATTGCAGGAATCATATCGGTGTATCGTGGAGAAAAAGAGCCAATTGCATATTTGCCTCGCTCTGCTTGTTCCAATGCCCTTTTTAAAGTAAGCACATTTTTTATATCTATTTTTGTCATTGTAAAAACTCCCCTGTCAGATTCAAAACTAATAAACGCTAAATATTCATAAATTCTTTTTATAGAAATCTCTTAGTGGTTGCTGTAATGACATATAGCCTTCTTCAAATATACGCTTGTATTTCTTAGAATTCGTTTGATTCGGCTGAATCACCACTTGATCATTTCGAGAGATCAAATGAAACATTTCTTTTTGGTCTTTATAAATGCCACAACCTAATCCAGCTGCAATCGCAGCCCCTAGCAATGTCGCCTCCGTAATAGAAGGTATTGATAGTGAACAGTTGGATACGTCTGCTTTGATTTGCATCCAATGTCGATTTTTTGTCCCTCCACCAACAGCAACTAAAGTTGATATATGGAATTCCTGCAATTTTTCAATTGCTCTTCTCATGTTTTCAAATTCATAGGCTGTACCTTCTAATAGGCTTCTTAACAGCATCCCTTTATCATGGTGTGTCTGTAGACCAATAAAGGCACCTTTTGCATTTGGATCTGCTTGTGGTGAGCCGCTACCTGCCAAATACGGATAATACAAGATACCAGTCGGCTTTTTGATAGTTTTATCTAAAAGGGTATTGATCTCTTCATAAGATAAACTTTCATCAGAAAGTTGGGTTCTTAGCCATTCTACCGACCCACCTGACGATTGTATGGCTCCCATAAAAAAAAGAGAATTGGGTAAAATATGACATCCGAAGTTAAAACCCGAATCATAATCTTGTTTTGTTAAAGCTCGCTTATCAAATGCCCCAACTAACGTCTCTGCAGTACCAATTGAGTCAGATACAACTCCTGGTTCAATCGCACCGACTGCTAAAGCTGCACAGACATGATCATGGCCTGAGACAGCAACTGGAATCCCCTTTTCTAATCCTATTGATTGAAAATCATGGGAGGGAATTTCCCCTATTTTTGTTCCACTTGGCTTTGCCTCCGGAAACAAAGAAGTACTTAGTCCAAAATGGTTGAGCAATGGGGCATCCCATTGCCTTTGGTCAATTCGAAAGGCAAAAGTTCTTGCAGCTAGAGTGTAATCAGTACCAATTTTCCCAGTTAATTTGTAAGCAATAAAATCAGAAGCTGATACCCACTTAGCATGTTTTAAATACTCAGGATTTTTCTGTTTTAACCACAATATCTTCGCAAGGCCATGTTTGTAATTATTTCGAAGACCTGTCTTAATAAAATGCTCAACTGGATCTATTTCTTGTTCAACTAATTCTGCGATCGGTTCTGTCCGCCTATCAAACCAGGGAATAATATGAGAATGATAGTCCCCAGTCTTAGGATCAAGCAGTAAACCACTTTCAGCCATACTCGTGATTCCAATGGATGCGATTTGTTCTTGTTGGTCTCTGGCGACCTCTCTAATCGCCCTTGCCACAACTTTCCACATTTCATTTGGGTGATAATAAGTATGCTCTTGCTTATTCACATAATTTTGATTTTTATGAATTGCCAACTGAATAAGTGTTCCGTTTTTATTGAACAACCCTGCTTTAATATGTGTTGTACCTATATCTATCCCTAGTAATTTCATTTAACGCTCGCCTTTTTCAATGTTTCAGAGACTTGTTCCATACCTAGTTCTGGGCTTGAAAGGAACTTCCCTTGTAATTCTGTGGGAAGTGTTGAAACCACCCGAGCCATTGACGCTTGTGCTAGAACAACCACATCTACCTGTTCAGTCATCGTCTTTAATACTTTAGCTAGGGTGTGGTCATGCCCTTTCTGATCACCAGCTAATAGTAATTGATATGACTCCCCAGCTACTTCTGATATTAATTCCAATGATTTATGACAGGCATTTGCCTTTTCTTTTAATAGATTTATTGTCGGATGTAATGTTGTGGCAAGTGTAGCAACTACTCCAATCCTATTACCCTTTTCAATAGCCAATTCAGCCATTGCTTCATCAATTCTAACGATCGGAACAGATACACTCTCCTGCATTTTTTCGACAACCTCGCCTACAGATGAACATGCATTCAAAATAACGCTTGCACCAACTTGTTCAGCAATTTGGGCATATTGAATTAATCGATTTTCTACTTCTTTTACATTTCCTCCATTATCAATCAATTGAGGTAAAATAGAATCATCCACAAAATTGATTACTTCAGCTCCCGGGATTTTATAACCCGCAAGCTTTTTTAGAGAGTCAACGGTGACCGGTGTTGTATGAATGATGGCAACTTTTTTACTCATCGGCCTCTCTCCTTTCTGTGTTTTCTTATCGTAATAGATAAGATGCCAAAAGATTGGTTTCAAATGTGGTTTCTTGTAGATATTTTGTTGTTTACACCTCTAATTATGTATCAAAACCAAAAAAACGTCAACGTATTTCCTAAAAAGAGACAATAGATATTCTATCCTGGGTCATTAACCACTCCTTCCCATTAACTTTTATTCCTAAAGGATTGGTGTCTCAACCATGCCCTCTCATCATTCATCGTCCAAATTTCCCAACCCACAAAAAACCCGCAAACATTGGTGTTTTGCGGGTCTTTTACTTATAATATAAGTCAATTATAAAAGCTATATTTGTATGGAAGCTGAAATTATTCTTCTTCCTCTTCCTCCTCTTCTGCTTCCTCATCATCGTCTAATTCATAGTCCTTATCATCATCGTCATCGAGAAGGTCGTCATCAAATTCTTCTTCCTCAAATTCTTCCTCACGAAGAGCTTCTAAGCTTTCATCCTCTTCTTCCTCATCATCTAGAATCTCCTCATCGTCCTCAAGATCGTATTCAAGTTCTTCTTCTTCCAGATCCTCAAGTGGATCTTCTTCTTCCTTGACCACTTTTTTCGCTTTCTTTTTCTTCTTAGGTTTTGTTTGCATGACTACTTCTTCATCAATTTGTTCAATCGGATACCATTCACGAAGGCCCCAACGATTCTCACCAAGTGTCATAAATCTTCCATCTATATTTAAATCTGTATAAAATTGTACCATTTTTCCTTGCATTTCATTTTTGGATAATCCTAGATTAGCTCCCAATTCATCAATTAATTCTTGAAAGGAAATAGCTGCCCCTCTCTCTTCAAAAATTTGAAAAGCAACCTCAATGAGGGACATTTCCTGTAATTCTTCCTTTGATCGTTGCAACATTGAAAATTCGCTCCCTTTATAGATATTTACAGTTTTATGTACGTAAATCCGCGATAAGATCATTTTCCCAGCAAGATTACCTATTTAACTCAGTTTCCCTTGCTAAAAACATCTGTATTCTTCTTTATCTAGCTATTTTAAGGCTTTTGCTTACGATAAGTCAACATCGGCTGAATAGGCGCTTCCGCTTTTCTTTGTCTAGCTCCAGCTCCTAGCTGCTAGCAAACTTTCGGTGACTTCCTACGATAAGTCAACATCGGCTCATACTTCGCCGTGTTTCCTTTATCTCCTCAGTCCCCTAAAAAGTTTGTACGCAGCTGGTCAGGCGCTTCCGCTTTTCTTGATCCAGCTACATCGCCTAGCGACTAGCAAATTTACGGCTTCTTCCTACGATAAGTCAACATCGATTCGCCCTTTGGGCTCATCGTGTTTCCTTTATCTCGTCAGAAGTCTTTAAATTTGTACGTCGCTGAACAGGCGCTTCCGCTTTTCTTGATCCAGCTACATCGCCTAGCGACTAGCAAATTTACGGCTTCTTCCTACGATAAGTCAACATCGATTCGCCCTTTGGGCTCATCGTGTTTCCTTTATCTCGTCAGAAGTCTTTAAATTTGTACGTCGCTGAACAGGCGCTTCCGCTTTTCTCATTATAAACAAATAAAATTCATTTATGCTACTGTTTTTGATTTATTATTGGTTTTTGTTAGGATCTTCATTTTTTATTGAGGTTTTTTCTTCCTTTTTGGATGCGAATTGGCTTTTATGTACTAAAAAGAATAAAAAGATCGATCCAATCAAGAATGGGATCGCTCCTAGCGAATTTTGATAAAGAAAAAAGCTGGCGATCAAGAATAAACTCCCCACCATTATATAAAGTGCTATTTTCATACATCCACACCCTGTTCATCGAGGTTTGTTCAGTAACTTTTCAAAAAAACGTTTAAAAAATAGAGGATACTGGGATATAACTAAAATGTTAAGCTCCAAAGAAGAACGATATATGATCTTAGCGGAGGAAATACGCGTAGATCCCAAAGGGGGAAGCTTGCCAGTCGCCCGGGAAAGCGAAGTATATTTCCGGAACGAGTATATGCACCCACTAGTTCTTTTTTTCTCTTGTGAAAACACTTTTGTCCCAATCTTACCTATTTTCACATACTTCGAAGACTTTTTCCTTAGGCTTATGATATTTTTTCATTTTTAGGATTTCCGCAAACTGATCTTTCCAATAATTCTGCTACATCATAGGTGCCAATATCATCTTCCACTTCTTTTGCCTTTGTTCCATCCGATAACATCGTTAAGCAATAGGGGCATCCTGAACTAATGATCGATGGATTTACCTTTAAAGCTTGCTCTGTGCGCGCAACATTCACACGTTGCCCCACATCTTCCTCCATCCACATTAATCCCCCTCCAGCTCCACAACACATCCCGTTCTCACGATTGCGAACCATTTCAATCAACGTAATTCCTGGAATCGCCTTTAAAATTTCCCTTGGTGGATCATAAACTTCATTATAGCGACCTAGATAACAAGAATCATGGAAAGTGATTTTCTCCTCGACATTAAATTTTGGTTTTAGACGTCCTTCCTGAATCAGTTGGTAAAGTAGTTCCGTATGATGAAATACTTCCGCTTGAAAGCCAAAATCAGGATATTCATTTTTAAAAATATTATAAGCGTGCGGATCAATGGTCACTATTTTTTTAATCTGGTGTTTTTCGAATTCCTTTATATTAGCTGCAGCCAATTCTTGAAATAAAAATTCGTTTCCTAATCTCCGAGGGGTGTCTCCAGAGTTTTTCTCTTTATTTCCAAGGATAGCAAATTTCACTTTTGCCTCATTTAATAATTTTGCAAAGGATAGAGCAATTTTCTGACTGCGATTATCGAAAGCGCCCATGGAGCCTACCCAAAGCAGGTAGTCAAATTCTTCTCCCACCTTTTTTAGTTCCTTAACAGTTGGGACCTGAACATCCTCCCGTGCTTCTCTCCACACTTCCTTCTCTTTGCGATTTAATCCCCAAGGATTGCCTTGCCTCTCAATATTTTGCATCGCACGCTGGGCATCTGGATTGACTTTGCCTTCCGTTAGGACCAGATAACGGCGCATATCAAGAATATGACTTACGTGATTATTCATGACAGGACATTGATCTTCACAGTTACGGCACGTCGTACAGGCCCACAACTCTTCCTCTGTAATAATATCACCGATCATACTTGGATGATAATCTACTGACGCAGCTGCTTCTTTCGCTCCCTTTCCCGCTCCAGCCTTTGCCAATTTATTTCCTAAAGTTCCTGAAAAGGCATATGTCGGAACCCACGGCTGCTTACTTGTTACGGCTGCTCCATGGTTCGTAAGATGGTCGCGTAATTTCGTCATAATATGCATAGGTGATAATGCCTTTCCAGTTCCGGATGCTGGACACATATTGGTACAGCGTCCACATTCTACACAGGCATAAAGATCAACTAGTTGCAAATCTGTAAATTCATCAATTTTTCCTACACCAAAGGTTTCTTGCGTTTCGTCCTCAAAATCAATGGTTGATAACTTCTTTCCTTCATCAGGATTGCTTAAATAAACATTTGCGGGTCCCGCAAGTAAATGGGCATGTTTTGATTGGGGAACGTAGACGAGAAAGGCAAGCAAAAGCAGGAGATGAACCCACCAAGCAATATAAAACAAGGCGGCTCCTACCATAGGGTCCAACCAACGAAAAATACTTGCTATTCCTGCGGCAACAGGTTCTGTCCATGTTCCAGGCTCTTGATGCCATATGAAGGACATCGCATTTCCAAATAAGACAGATAGCATCAGACCACCAATAAACAATAAGACTAACCCTGCGTAAAAGCCTCTTTTTAATCTCGCTAACTTTTCAATATACCTCCGGTAAAAAGCGCCAATGACTGCGATTAAAATGAGAAGTGTGACAATTTCCTGGAAGAATTTAAAACCAGGATATAGGGGACCTAACGGAATATGAGAAGCGGGGACAAGTCCTTTCCAAATAAAATCAACAGCCCCGAATTGTACAAGAATAAACCCATAAAAAAACACAACATGAATAAGACCGCTCTTTTTATCCTTCAAAAGCTTCTTTTGGCCGAAAACATTAACAGCGATTCTCTTTAGTCTCTGTTTCACATCACGATCGAATTCTGCCTTTTTTCCAAGTTTCATATAAGCGATTCTTGTCTTCACTACATACACGAAGAGATAAACACCGTAAGCGGTTGCAGATAGAAAAGCAATCCAATTAAGCCAAAACAGCGCACTCATTCCTAGCACTCCCTTTTTGTATCTTAGTCTCTTTATCATATAAAATGAATGAGCATTCAGTCAATGTCTTTTGTTTCTATCCAAATTATGTTGCAACCAATCACTTTATTCCAAGATTCACAAATTGCTAGGCGGATGTCCAAATGAACAAAAGCGCAAGCGCCTTGAACTAGGAAGAAAGGCTAAGTTCGCGCCGTCCTGGCGGCAGACTCAAACGCGACGTCCTGTCGCTTCGTCTGCACTAGTACATCCTGTACGTCGCAACGCCGATGGACTCGCTCCTGCGAGCCTCAAGCCGATGGCGCCGGGAGCTGGATCAAGCATTAGCCAGAATTTATACTTTCTTACCTTTTCAAAAAAAGCAACCCCTCCTTATAGAAGTAATTGCTTCTGATTTTATGTTCTATCATTTTATTCTTAAGCCTATAACGAATCAAAATGAAGAAAGTAATCTAATTGTTGCTTGATCCCTTCTTGTAAGCTGGCGCGCAACTCACTTGGATCAACCGATTGTCCATTTTGTAAAGCTGCTATGCTAAACTTCCCTTCAATTTTCCCCAATAATAGTGTTTTTATTTCACTCAATGCCAGCACGGCTCGAATATATCCTTCATCCGAAAGGAAACCATTTATAAAAATAGAATGATGAAAAAGCTGCTTGCCTGAATCCGTCCAAGTGATAATAAAGGAATTTCCATATGTGCCGCATTGGAAATCTTGAGAAGACAGGCTTTCTGCGACCTTAAACTGGCTTTCCCAGCCTATTCTGCCATCTGAGTCCATTACTTTCAGAGAACCAGGAGCTTGGATACAGAGCGTGTTTTCTTTATACTGCACACATTTTTCATTGATGAGCGCGTCGTTTTCGCTCCGCCATTCATTTGGAAGCAAAACGATTTGTGGCTTTGGGATTATGGGATGGGTCTGTACTTCTACCTCTGTTTGATAGACCTTCTGAACCGACGTTTTTTGAATGACCTCTTCTACATTCCCGACAGCATGAACGTTCCCTTTATCCATTAGAAGTACACGATCACAATAAAGACTTGCAATATTCAAATCATGAAAAATAGAAAGAACAGTCAGCCCTCTTTCAATTACCCATTTTTTCAATTGATCCAATAGTTCTTTTTGGAAGGCTAAGTCCAAATGATTTGTTGGCTCGTCTAGTAGTAAAATTTCCGGATTCTGTGCTAGAGCTTGTGCAAGGAAAACACGTTGCCGTTCGCCACCTGAGAGCGACTGCAATAATTTATGCTGAAAAGAGTAAACGCCGGTCGCCTTCATTGCTTCCTCAATCATTCGTTTATCCTCTTTTCGGTCAGTCGCATGAAATAATCCCTTTTGATGAGCATAGCGCCCCAATGAAACCGTCTCTCTTACGGTATATGCAAAAACTTCAGAATGAATTTGCGGCAACACAGCCATTTTTTTCGCCAGCTCTTTCGCGGTAAAGCTTTTAAGCGATCTATCCTGAAGAAGGATCTCTCCCTCTTTTGGATGCAGCAAGCCACTGATCATTCTCAATAAAGTTGTTTTCCCACTCCCATTCGGCCCGAGGATACCAAAGATCTCCCCTTTTTCTACTGCAAAGGAAAGATCAGCTAATACTTGATGGCCAGGATATCCACCCGAAATATGATCAATTTTCAGCATTTTATCCTCTACTTTCTCTTTTTCGTCTCATCAAAACCATGGCAAAAACAGGTGCTCCAAAAATGGCTGTAATGACTCCGATCGGAAGCTCCGCTGGTTGGATAATCGTCCGAGCGATTAAGTCAGCTAGAATTAAAAAGCCGGCCCCGATAAACATGGATAACGGCAATAAATGTTTATGATCAGGCCCCCATAATAATCTTGTTACATGCGGGATAACTAAACCAACAAAGCCAATGGTGCCCGAAACAGCGACGGCCGCTCCAGTCAGTAGAGAGCCGGCAAATAAAACAAGCATTTTGCGCTTTTCCACATTGACTCCTAGATGCTGCGCTTGCTCCTCACCAAACGACATCGCATTTAGTTCACGGGTATTTACTAACAATAAGCAAGCACCAATAAGGAAAAACGGAAGAATGATCCAAACATAACTCCAGCCGCGCATGGAGACACTCCCTAACAACCAGCCAATAATTTGTCTTAATTCTTGTCCAGATAAAGCAATAATCAAGGAGAGGAAGGCGCCCAAAAATGAACTAAAGATAATGCCTGTTAATATAATCGTCTCTACTCGCATTCCAGGTTCAATTTTACGAGCAAAAAATAAGACAATAAAAATTGTAATAAAGGCCGCAACAATACTGGCGATTGGTAATGTTAATAAACCGACAAATGGAAGACTGATTTGAAAAAAAATCACCACGACTGCTCCAACCGAAGCACCGGAAGAGACCCCCAAAGTATATGGGTCGGCCAACGGATTTCTCAGTAATCCTTGAAAAGCAGCCCCTGCCAATGAAAGGGATGCTCCAACCAACCCGGCAAGCATGACACGCGGCAAACGAATATTGGTGACAATATTATCAAGCAAAGGATCAGCTTGAATGGAAAGAGGAAGAAGATGATGGCTAAAAATAACCATCATCTCCTTAAAAGAAACTTGTACTGTCCCGACACCTATACCAAGACATAATGTAATCACCAAAAAGACGATCGCAAGGCAATATGAAATGCTTAACTTATTCTCCGTATATTTCTGGATAAATGGTTTTAGCAAGCTCCTCTACTCCTTCAATAATCCGCGGACCTGAGCGACTTACAAGATCTTCGTTCACTTGATATACTTGTGCCTCTTTGACCGCAGTTACCTCATTCCAAGCGGATCTCTGTAACACCTGATCTACTGCATTTTCAATATAACTATAATTGACAATGATCACATCAGGATTACTTTCAATGACAGCTTCCTCGTTTAAAGTAGGATACCCGTCCTCTGTCACAGTATTTATCGCACCGACTTTTTCTAACATTTCATTCATGAATGTACCTTGACCTGTCGTGAATATTTCTGGTGCTGGTTGAAGTTCAACGAAGACTGCTTTTTTCTGATCATCAGCAATCTCTGCCGACTTCTCTGTAATCTCTGCTAACTGTGCTTGCATATTCTCAATAAGCTCGCTCGCCTTATCTGATTTTCCAAGCGCCTGACCAATCGTTTCAATCGTTTCATAGACTGATTCAAAACTTTGTGCGTCCTCGATCACCAATACTGTGACCCCACTATCTTCTATTTGCTTGAGTCCACTTTCCCATGTTGCAAGGTTGGTACCATGAGCAAGTACAAGGTCTGGTTCCAAGGAAAGTACCTTCTCAACATTTAATTCAAAATTAGCGGCCACTTTTTCGATCTCATTCACTTCTTCAGGATAATTATCATATTCGGTAGACGCACCGACCACGTCATTTCCTTTGTCTAATGAAAATACGATCTCCGTATTACTTGGCATTAAGGAAACAATCCGTTCCGGCTCCTCTTTGATCTCCACATCTTTCCCTGTTGCATCTATAATCGTCACTGGATAAGCAGCTTCTTCTGTCGTCTGCTCCTCTGTTACTTGCTCCTTATTTCCTTCTGAATTTTTTGTATTTGGTTCTGCATTCGTTCCGCAGCCGGTTAGTAACGTAAATAGTAGCAAAATAATAGCTATAAAATTGATATTCCATTTTCTCATCTAAATTTCCCCCATATAAAATAATAAAAAACATCGCCTACTGGAGATGCTTTGAGTTATGCAGAGAGCAAAATTTTTTCGCTACTTCCTCTCTCCCCATCCGCGTAGGTTGATTGACAAATAGCATCGGCAGGTCTCCTGGCTTATGATCATCACTTACTACCCCTTCCCATGCGAATATGCACAGTGGACTTTGTAGCAGCTCCCATTTACAGTGGCGGGACCGCGTTGGAATCACACCAACTTCCCTATTAAGTCGAAAATAAGAAAAGCGCAAGGCGGTTGTTCAGTAACGCACGAGCACACAAGGCTTATTTTCGACACCGATACTAAATATGTAATTTTCTACCCCATTCATTATACATCTTTTTTAAAAAACGAACATCTTTTTACCATAAAGGGGGAAATTAAGAAATCGAAGGGGGATATACGATGGGTTTTGTAATGATAGGCATTTTCATTATTATTATTCTCATAGGCCTAGCCTTTATCAATTATTATTTAGGCAGACGCCATTTTCTTAATCAGATCGAGATAAGGCAATACCCCATCCGACATGGCCGGATACAGCTGATTACCACTGGAACAAATTTATTTCTTACTTATTTTGCCGATTTAAAAAAGGCCAAATCCACCATTCAAGTGCAATTTTATATTGTGAAAGATGACTCATTAAGCCAAACTTTTTTTAATATATTAAAGAAACAAGCTGATAAAGGGATTAGAGTACAAGTTCTTTTAGATTGTCTTGGCAGTTGGAAGGTCCCTAGAAGCTGGATCAAAGAGGCCAAACAACATGGGATAGAAGTCGCCTTCTGTCATCGACCTAACTGGCTGTTTCCTTTGTATTCACTTCAACAACGTAATCATCGAAAAGTAACGATTATTGATGGGGCGGTTGGTTATTTAGGTGGTTATAATGTCGGAATGGAGTACATTGATCAGAAACCAGGACTATCACCTTGGCGTGATTATCATATTCGGATAGAAGGTAAGGGGATTAAGGACTTGCAGCAAGAGTTTCATTTTGACTGGCAAAAAGCGACTGGACAACCACTCCCCCATGTTTCTAATAATCCTACAGCGAATGGAAAAATGAAATATCAAATCTTTCCTACTGAAGGGATAAAAATGGATGAGAAATGGCGCTCACTGATTAGACAGGCGGAGCACTCCATTTCAATCGGCACACCTTATTTTGTTCCTCCTAAAGATCTTCTGACTGAATTAAATAAAGCGTTGATGAGAGGGGTACAGATAAAAGTTCTTGTTCCCAATACAGCTGATCACCCGATCGTAAAAGAGGCCTCTTTTTGTTATTTACGCCAGCTCTTAGCCCTAGGTGGTGCTGTTTATCAATTCCAAAAAGGATTTTATCATGCGAAAATTATGATTATTGATGAGCAATTATGTAGCATTGGTACAGCCAACTTTGATAATCGCAGTTTTTTTCTAAATAGTGAGATGACCTGCTTCATTTACGATAAACCTTTCATCGCACACGCAAAGGATACATTTGAACAAGATATTCAGCAATCAGAGGCGCTCTCCCTTCATGGACTCAATCAAGTAGGCTGGTTCGTTCGCGTAAAGGAAGGGATTGGTTGGCTAGTGAAAGGACTGATGTAAATGCCGGCTCGGGCATAACTAAACGTTAAGCTCCAACGAACAATGTATTTCCTTAGCGAAGGATATTTCCGAAGCGAGGATATACACCATACTAGTTCGTTTTTTCCTTTGATGAAAACACTTTTGTCCCAACCTCGATATAAATGGAGACACATTTTTAAAGCCCAGACAAGTGCTTGTCTGGGCTTCTACTTATCGAAGAAGAATGAACAGTAAACTGGCTAGTATTTAGTTGGTAGGAGGCGAGTCCAGTATATTTGCTTGTCCCCCCCTGAATAACTGCCTTCCGCTTTTCATTGTCCAGCTTCGGCTCCTAGCTGCTAGCAAACTTTCGGTGCCTTCCTACGATAATTCAACATCCATTCGCTTTTCAAGCTCATGGTGTTTCCTTTATCTCAGGGCTACAGGATGTAGGTCAGAACAGCGTTGCGCCAGGACGGCGCGTCTTTAGCTGTTCAACCTTACTATGAAAGTTTGTACGCAGCTAAACAGTCGCCTTCCGCTTTTCTTATTACATTTTTTCTGGTGCTGAAACACCAATCAGTGCTAAAGCATTTTTCAGTGTAAGCTGCACAGCCTTCACAAGGGCTAATCTTGCCGCTGTTTCTTCTTTGTTTTCCTTATTTAACACCTTTTCAGCATTATAGAAACTATGGAAAACAGAGGCTAACTCATAAATATAATGCGTAATTCGATGTGGTATTCTCTTCTCAGCAGCATCGGCAATAATTTGTGGAAACTCCCCAAGCTGCTTTAATAAGTGAATCGCCTTTTCACTAACAAGAATATCAACCGGTGTATCTTCATCAAAGGTAAAACCCTGCTCATCGGCAGCGCGAAGAATACTGCAAATGCGAGCATGTGCATATTGGGCATAATAAACAGGATTCTCATTCGATTCAGCGACTGCTAAATCGAGATCAAAATCAAGGTGGGTGTCCGCACTTCTCATTGTAAAGAAATAGCGAGTGGCATCTAGGCCTACTTCCTCAACAAGATCACGCATTGTGACGGCCTTCCCTGTCCGTTTACTCATCTTCATTTTTTCGCCGTCTTTATATAACTGTACAAGTTGAATGATTTCTACTTCAAGTCGACCCGGTTCATATCCTAATGCTTCAATCGCTGCCTTCATTCGCGGAATATAACCATGATGGTCAGCTCCCCAAATATTGATCAGTTGCTCATATCCACGAGCTAGCTTATCTAAGTGGTATGCAATATCTGGCATCAGATACGTGTAACTACCATCTTTTTTAATCAATACCCGATCCTTATCATCACCAAAGGCAGTCGATTGGAACCAAGTGGCCCCGTCCTTTTCATATATATAGCCTTTTTCCTTTAACTTTTCTAAAGCAGGGAGAATCTTCCCGTTTTCGTATAAAGAGGTTTCCGAGTACCACACATCAAAAGTTACTCGAAAATCTTCTAGATCCTTCTTCAATTTCGCAAGTTCATAGTCCAATCCATACTGACGAAAAATATCAAATCGTTCCTGCTCATCCATTTGCACATATTGCTGCCCTTTTTCTGCTGCTAGCTTTTGTCCAAGCTCAATAATATCTTTTCCATGATAACCATCCTCTGGCATATCCTTTTCCAGTCCTAAAGCTTGAAAATAACGAGCTTCCACAGAATAAGCTAAGTTATTAATTTGATTCCCAGCATCATTAATATAATATTCTCGTGTCACTTGATAACCAGCTTTATCAAAAATATTACATAAAGCATCGCCTACTGCCGCTCCGCGTGCATGACCAAGATGTAAATCCCCAGTTGGGTTAGCAGAGACAAACTCCACTTGAACACTCTGCCCCCCCCCAGCACTAGAGGATCCATATTCATCCTTTTGCTTAAGGATAAGCGGCACAATGTCCGTTAAGTAGCGATTATCCATATAAAAATTAATAAATCCTGGACCGGCAATTTCTACTTTTTCAATCGAAGCCTTTGAGCGGTCGAAATGAGCTGAAATCTCTTCGGCAATCATTCTTGGCGCTTTTTTCGCAATTCTTGCTAATTGCATCGCCATATTTGTTGAATAATCCCCATGTGCTTGATCTTTCGGGGCTTCAATCATCACTTCTGGCAGTTGCTCCGCTTCGGCAAGTCCTGCCTTTAAGATAGCTGCCCGAATCTCGCTTTTTAAATTCTCTTGCATCTGTTCTACGATATTCATTTGTTTACTTCGTCCTCCTCATAGACAATCTTCATCTCGTAAAAACCGGCTAACGTATTTTGCATTGAAAGCTCATAAGCCAAATGTAACTGACCGTCACAATGATCATTTGTCTCATGATGTGTCAATTGTTTTGTATTTGTTGTTAAAAACAAGGTACCTAGCTCACTTTCATGTGAGCCTCTTTTTTCTTCATTCAATTTAAAATTCAAACGCATTTTAAGTAGGCCTGTTCGTAAAATGAATGCTTCATTCTTGGTGATTTTTACAACAGTATGGACCGTCCCCTGCTCTTGTACTTCATCATATTTTAAATAAATCGTATCACCTTTTTGATAATGGCGGCCAAAAACTGTTAGTTCATACGTTTCTTCGTCTTGATCCAGTTTAATTTTCGTTGTTAAGTGAATCTTTATGGGTGTTTGTGTGTCAATTAGCAAAAAAAGCACAACCTTTAATACATTTTATGTACGAAACTAGCTAGTAAAAAAACATCCCTAAGTAATCCTGATTTCCATGTAATTAGTAACTTTTCTATTATAAGAAAGATTTTAGTGAAAGTCCATTCTACTAGCAAGATTGGAATTTGCAAAAAAAATCCATTTTCCATGAATAAAACTGGGAAGCTTTCCTCATACTGGTTGATAGGAGATTGCTAGAATGTAGGAGGTGGGTTCATGGAAGCAGAAATAAAAATGCGGAAAAAGTGGAGAAATATTCGGTTGCTATCTTATATTGTATTATTGATGGTCGGCCTTATTTTAATTATGGGGATATCCTTTATTATTTATCTTAAAATCCTTGGGCCGCCACCGTTAACAATTCCGCAATCAACCTTATATTATACCTCAGACGAAACAGTTTTTGGTGAGAGTCATAATGGGGAACGCAGATATTGGGTGGGAAGTCAGGATATTTCTCCTGCTGTCATGGAAGCGACCATTTCTATTGAAGATCAAACCTTTTATCAACATCACGGTTTTGATTTTAAAAGAATTGCTGGAGCCGTTTTAGCCAATATACAGGCCGGACAAAAGGTGCAAGGCGCCAGTACGATCACGCAACAATATGCTCGTAACCTTTTTTTAACAATGGATAAAACATGGAGCCGGAAAATATCGGAAGCGATGTATGCGGCACGTTTGGAATTCCATTACGATAAAGATCAGATTTTAGAAGGCTATTTAAATACAATCAATTTTGGACATGGGGCTTATGGGATCGAGTCTGCCAGTCAATTTTATTTTGGCAAAAGTTCAAAAGAGTTAACCCTTGCAGAAGCTTCTATGTTAATGGGTATTCCGAAAGGACCTAATATTTATTCGCCATTAAAATCGGAAGAAAAAGCGAAAAAGCGGCAAAAGCTTATTTTAGATGCCATGCAGGAAAATGGTTATATTCAAGCAGATGAGAAAAAAGAAGCGCTCAATGAAACATTAACTTTTGTAGGCGAGCACCCACATCATCGAGCTGATATGGCTCCCTATTTTTATGATATGGTCCAAAAAGAGTTAACAACAACGGCGGGATTAGATGAAAGAGTCATTGCTTTGGGGGGTCTGCAAGTATACACCACCCTAGATACGGAACAACAGAAAATAGCGGAAGATGTGGTCGAAAAGGTGATACCTGATTCATCAGATATTCAAGTGGGGTTTGCGGCAATGGATCCGCAAACTGGATTCGTAACAGCTATGGTCGGGGGAAGGGATTACAATGAAAGTTCGTTTAATCGAGCTTCCCAAGCGATACGGCAACCAGGTTCAGCCATCAAACCGTTCCTATATTACGCAGCCTTAGAGCATGGCTTTACCCCCGCTACTCAACTTCGGAGCGAGAAGACAACCTTTAAATATGATCATGGACAATCCGAATATACGCCTCATAATTTTAATAATCATTATGCGGATGATGAAATTACGATGGCACAAGCGCTTGCCGTCTCAGATAATATCTATGCTGTAAAAACACATTTATTTTTAGGTGCGAATGTTCTCGCCAATACAGTTAAACAATTTGGTATCAAATCTGAAATGAAGCCTGTACCTTCTTTAGCTTTAGGAACATCTGGATTAAAAGTAACGGAGCTCCTCAATGGCTATAGTATGCTCGCGAATGGCGGCAAAAAGGTGGATCCCATTTTTATTACAAGGGTAGAAGACCGAAATGGAAACATCCTTTATGAAGCAAAGCCTGACCAAGAGCAAGTCTTAAATCCGCAATTGGCCTTTGTCATGAGTCATATGATGATGGGCATGTTCGATCATCGTTTAAACGGATACGCCTCCGTGACAGGAGCCTCTATGACCGGAAAAATGAGTCGAGATTATGCAGGGAAATCAGGATCTACAAATACGGATTACTGGATGGCGGGTTTTACTCCAGGATTAGCCTCTGTCGTTTGGACAGGTTATGACCAAGGAGAAGAAATCACGTTAACCGCTGATAAATTATACGCCAAAAACATTTGGCTTCAATTTATGGAACAATCCATTGACCAGCAATCAGAAGAACAACATGTCTTCAAACCACCTTCAGGCGTAGAAGCTGTTCCAATGGATCCGGAAAATGGCCTATGGGCCACCGACATGTGCCCAACCTTCAGGCTCACCTACTTCCTCAAAGGCACTGCACCAGAGGAAGTTTGCACCGAACATCTTTTAGGAGGCCCTTTTTAGGTGTCTGGAACGCCCCGGATTTTACCGAATGATAAATAGAGTAACAAAACAACCTCGAGGTGTGCGGCCTCGAGGTCGTCTTGCGAAAGCGGAGACTTCCGCTTTTCTTTGTCCAGCTCCAGGCGCCATCGGCTCGAGGTCAAATAACCTGAGACAATGAAAGGCAAAGAACGCCTTTCTTTGTCTCAGAACATTTGCTTGTCGCCAATAAACGGGCGCCTTCCGCTTTTCCTGCTTTGTCCTAGTTTGCTGTGCAAACCATATGTTAGTTTACTTATTTTTGTATAAAACGGCAAGGAAAACGATTAGGTCCAAGCGAAATATTTTATCCTGCACTAACTGGCTGTAAGACTCCCACTTCAAGAATTCGTGGAAAACCTAGAATTGTAAGTGGGGGATCAACAGCCAGTAAAAGCCCGATTTATTCGGGCCGACAGGATGTCGCGAATTTAGCCTTTGATCTTCTGAAATCAGTGGGGATGAAAGAAAATCCCACTGATTGAAGTTTAACTTTATTTCATCAAGGATTCTATTTTTAAAGAAAAGCTTTCTTTACTTCTTCTTCTGTTCGTTCCCATATCTCGCCATCGTATTGTTGTAAAAATTCCCCTAGTTTGAGTCGCGACTCTTGGTCCATATGGTCAACAATAATTTTTCCTTTCATCGCCTTATCCATGTAATTGACGTGCTGGGGCATTGATTTATATCCTCTGCGTGCAGGTCGATTGATATATAATTCACACGCAGACACTCCTGAGTAACATGGCCCTTCAGGTTTCCGATCTAAAACCACCCAGATTACCCAATATTTTTTCGTGTCTTCTTCAGGGAATTGAGAGAGCAACTCCTCTAATGATTGAACATATCTCACTCCACGCTCTGTTTTGCTGCGAGCATGCATAACCTGAGGATCAATCCAAACTTCCCCTTCTGCCACATCAATCAATAAAGGTGTCACATTTTCTAAACTAAGCGATCCAACTCCATATCCTTTATGTCCATCAACAGGATCGTTTTTTAATATATTAAATTCAACCTTGCGCTTATTCGGCTCCATCATTTAAACCTCCTAAAAAAATATCGAAAACATTCGTTGGATACTTTGAATGAAAAAGGGAATCGCCGTATTAATAATCGGATAGATCGTATATCTCCCTAACGGCGTAATCACTAAAATTAAGAAAATAAGAGCGCCAAATGATTCGAATTGCGTCATCTTTGCCCTCACCTTCGTTGGCAAAAGATCTTCCAAAATCCGATATCCATCTAAAGGTGGAAGCGGGAGTAAATTAAAAACAAATAATAGTACATTAAAATAAATAAACAGATTAAAAAACTGAATTACAAGTGGATGTAAAGATCCGGCAACTCCTGTTACAACCAATATGTAGAAAATACCTGTGCCGATAATCGCGAGGATAAAATTACTAATTGGTCCCATAAGGGAAACAAAGATTCCACCTACACGAGGATTCTTAAAATGATATCGATTAACTGGCACAGGACGGGCCCAGCCGAAGCCAGCAATTAATATCAATAATGTTCCCAAGGGATCTAGATGCTGAATCGGGTTGAGTGTCAGTCTTCCCTGCTCCTTCGCTGTATTGTCTCCTAATTTATAAGCTGTAAAGGCATGGGCAAATTCATGTACTGTAAAAGCTATCAATAAAACCACCACAATCAGTGGCAATTGTTCTAACGGAAAACGCAAAAAACTATCTAGAAACCTTTCCACATATCCAACTCCTCATTATTAAGAATATCTACGCTTGCTTCATATTATACAAAAATTTTGGATAAACCTCATACAATCTGTTCCGGGTATTGATTCAAAATCACAAAAGGAATACACTTTTAGGTGTACATAACTTGAGATGAGGTGATCGAAATGCCCTATGTGACAGTAAAAATGCTTGAAGGTCGAACAGAAGAACAAAAAAAGGCCCTTGTAGATAAGGTTACAGCTGCTGTAAGTGAGACAGCTGGAGCTCCAAAAGAAAAGATTGTCGTCTTTATTGAAGAAATGAGTAAAAATCATTATGCAGTTGGTGGAAAACGCTTAAGTGATGAAGATTAGAAAACCGTTTAGCGACTTACAAACTTTTAAAGGTAAAAGCAACACGATAAGCCTAGAATGCGAGTCGATCTTGACTTATCGTAGGAAGAAACCGGAAAGTTTGCTAGGCTGCTGAAGCTATTTATGCTCCCTCTACCGTTTTTAAAATTTAAGACAGCAGTTCGACTTAATGGCTTCCTGCTGTCTTTTCTCATTCAATATTCTTTTACTTCACAAAGATATTTTTGTCTTTCTTAACATTGCAATATACTGGTAGGCTTCCTCAACTTCCTCACTTGTGTACCCCTGTTTTGGCTTTAGCGTCTGAATTTTCTCTTCAACTTCTTCACGTGGATCTTGTTCAAAATAAAGCACTGTTGAGACAAGCTCAAGAAAACGGGCACTTTGCTCATTCATACTGGACAAGCACTCTTTTAAATGTGGAACTTTCACATTGTATTCTTCTAAAAATTCGCTACCGTTCTCAGTCATTCTATATTTATATTGAGAATATCCACCTTTATCTTCTTTCATTTCATCTAAAAAACCAAAATTGCATAGTTCCTCAACGCGTAAGCTCAATTCTTCAGAATAGGGTCCATAAAAATGGAATTCAAATTTTTCCTGAAATGGAAAGCCCATTTTCTTCGCTATGTAGATCATTTTTTGTAATTTTTTCCGTCCCGTTACTTCTCCAGATAAGGCAAATACATTCATTAATCTTTGATGATCATTTAGCATGGCAAACGAATCAACTCCTGGTTCTATTTTTCAATCGTTCTTTCAGAGGATAATCAATGTTTTTCTAAGATGGACAAGATTTGCTTCTTCACTTCTCGGTGCTTTGAGTCATCTAGCAGGAGTTCACGCGGATAATATAATTTATGATCTGTCCGCATTTTGCCGGATATCGCTTCTACAATAGCGGATTCCCTAGATAGTTCATGGCGTTCCTGATTAGGCATTAATAAATGGATGGGAAGACGCTCCTCTTCCTCCCCTGGCCGATAAAAATCATACGGCAAATCGGAGGAGGAATCAACCGCCAAATAATAATCAGGATCAATCTCCGCTTTTTTAAATAGCTCCTCTAGCTGTCCCAGCAGTTTATACTGTTTTGACGGGTCAAACTCCACATATTTAAATAATTTCCGATTCATAAATCGAGAACATAAATCTTGCAAAATCACATCTTTCTCTTCTTCCCACATTTGGAAATAATAAAGGATCACCGGCTCATCTAATTTTAAATAATCCTCTAAACTTATTTTTTCTTCAAATAAGGAAACAAAATGAGTAGGATAATATTTAAATTGATAGTCATCCTGATATAAAGCCTTTGCTCGCTGCAATATTTTAGTCAATATCACTTCAGCACTACGCGTAACTGGATGAAAATACACTTGCCAATACATTTGATAGCGACTCATAATATAATCTTCTACTGCATGCATACCCGTTGTTTTAAACACAACTTGGTCTTCTGTTGGCCGCATAATTCGCATGATTCGTTCCATATCAAAATGCCCGTAGCTTACGCCTGTAAAATAGGCGTCTCGTTGCAGATAATCCATACGATCAGCATCAATTTGACTGGATATCAAGCTAATGACGAGCTTATCAGGATATGTTTTTCCAATTACATCCGCAACTTTTTGCGGAAAATCGGCACTTACTTTATGTAAAACGGCATAGACCTCTGTATCGCCTAAAATAATTTGCTTTGTAAACTGTTCATGATCTGTATGATACACCTTCTCAAATGAATGCGAAAATGGTCCATGTCCAAGATCATGCAAAAGTGCCGCACATAATGACAGCAACCTTTCATTTTCGTTCCATTCTGGACGTCCTTGAAAGACATCATCCACAATTCTACGTACAATTTCATATACCCCAAGTGAATGATTAAAACGACTATGCTCTGCCCCATGAAAGGTTAAATAAGTCGTCCCTAATTGTTTAATTCGTCGTAGACGTTGAAACTCTTTTGTTCCAATCAAATCCCAAATAATTTGATCTTGTACATGAACATAGCGATGAACAGGGTCTTTAAATACCTTCTCTTCACTTAATTTTAAATTGGAATGATCCATTGATTTGGCCCTCTTCCTATCTAGCATAATTTTATTATAGCGGCTTTAGATACTTATATAAAGTCCCGATTTCCTATCAACTTATAATCCAAGATATCCATTTAGGTTGAAAACAAAGAATTGATTGCGCAACTGTCCAGACTTCCTCACGTTTTTTTAATAATCACACATGGATTGCAAACGATTTACAATTATTTTCATCATTATTTTTTATTTTTGTATAAAAATGATTTGATCTGTCCATGATAGTACTAATCAAAGAAGTTAGCATTTGTCTATTCTAACAGAAATGAAGTTAGCAAATCTCGAGATAACTTCTACTAAATCATAACTTTTTGCAACTAGCAAATGCTTGAAAAGAAAAATTAATTTTGGGAGAAAAAAATAGGAGATGATGAGAATGAAAACAAGACAAGACGCTTGGACAGAAGAGAATGATTTATTGCTAGCAGAAACGGTGTTAAGACATGTTCGCGAAGGAAGTACACAGTTAAATGCTTTTGAAGAAGTGGGGGATAAATTAAATCGCACCTCTGCTGCATGTGGATTCAGGTGGAATGCTGTTGTTCGTCACCAATATGAAAAAGCATTGGATTTAGCTAAAAAACAGCGCAAGCAACGTCATCGTGTTATGGGGAAAGAGCAAAGCGGCAAAAAGAAACTGCTTTATCAGCCACCTATGACGCTTCTCGATGAGGCAGATATGGAAATGGATGAAGCATTCGAAATCTTAAATGGTGAGTCAACGAGAGCAGAGACTACTAACTTTCAAGAAAATCTTTTACCAGCACCAGTTGAACCGACTGGCGATCTGAATATGCAAAAGATCATTTCATACCTACAAACTTTGCAAAGTTCTGGTTTCCAACAAGAAATTTTACAAAGAGAGAATGAGAGATTGAAAAAGCAACTCCGCGACGTAGAGGCGGAAAACAATACTCTTCAGAAACAAGTTGCCAAATTGGAGGACAACTCCGTCACAATGCAGGAAGACTATGAGACCCTAATGAAAATTTTAAACCGTGCTCGAAAATTAGTCTTATTTGATGAAGAAGAAGCTCCCCCAACATCCTTTAAAATGGACCGAAACGGCAACCTAGAAAAAATGGCCGAGTAACTAGAAAAGCGGAAGTGCCTGTTCAGCGCTGTACAAACTTTCATAGTAAGGTTGAACAGCTAAAGACGCGCCGTCCTGGCGCAACACTGTTCTGACCTACATCCTGTAGCCCTGAGATAAAGGAAACACGATGAGGACGAAGGACGAATCGATGTTGACTTATCGTAGGAAGAAGCTGAAAGTTTGCTAAGCGCTAGGCACTGGAGCTGGACAAAGAAAAGCGGAAGGCGACTGTTTAGCTGCGTACAAACTTTCATAGTAAGGTTGAACAGCTAAAGACGCGCCGTCCTGGCGCAACGCCGTTCTGCCCCACATCCTGTGGGCCTGATTACGTATAATTGTTTTTATCATATAGACGCAAAAATAGAGCCATGACTTCCCCCTGTCAAGGCTCTATTTTTTGATGTTCAGCTGTTCATTTCGCTTGACCATTCGCTCATAATATTCTTGGAACCAATCTAATTCCATCCCCCGAAGTTGACCCGTGAATAGCTTGTCACATTTGTTATTCATCACTTGAAGAAAACGTTGCATCACGGCTTGGATGGAAAATTCCACTCCCAATAATTCAGCTAAAGAAGCCATCACATCTACTTGAATGTTTGGAAACACAAACTTTGTAGAAGCCTGGTACTGGGCATGCTCGTAAAATTCTTTGACGAGCGTGGCCCGTTTCGCTCCACTGCCTGCTACACAAAGATAAATTTGCACGGCAACCGCTTTTCGAATTCGCCGTTGGGAAATGCCTGCGAACTTTTTTCCTCCAATGCTGAGGTCATAGCTTCCCGGACAATAAGAACCAACAATTTCTCGAGCTTCAATCTCACAATCAAAATCAGCAAACATTAATTGGACAAGCTCCCACATCGCATCATAGCCACGATTTATATCGATGCCCTTCTCTGTGTCCGGAAAAATTAAAGATAGATTTAACACATTTTCATCTAATGCCACTGCCAGTCCACCCGAATTACGGACAATCCCTGTGTAATTCTGTTCTTGCAAAAAGCGAAGACCTGCAAACAAATTAGGAAGTTTTGTATCCTGGATTCCTAACACTAATGTGGATGGATGCACCCATGCACGCAGGGTAGGTGGGGATTCCCCACTCCCCACTGACCTACATAAAGTATCGTCCATCGCGAACGATTGAATGGCATGAAAATAAGGATTATATCCTGATTGATCGATCAAGCGCCATTCCTTTTGTCTTAATAATTCTGACATTCTTTTTCTCCTATTAATATAATACGTGTTCAAAAAGGAAGATAAAAAGGAACAAATCGGATAAGGACGCTGACCTCTACATTGCACAAGACGTGGACGATTTTAGTACAAGAAAACTTATCCTGATACATGAGCATAAGGAAATCTTCCCCGAATCCGCACCGCACGAAGGAAAAGTGTTTTTCTTTTTCGAGCAGCGCAGAAACAACACAACGAGCTTACACATGTGTGGTGACTTCGACATTCGACACAGGAAGTGTCGGTACTTAGTCGAAGATACTTTAGCTCGCGGTGTCATTTTTACCGACTTTTTGAACACCTTTTATTAGTTTTTCTCCATTGATTGGATCGCTGTCACAACAGCCAAATGATAAACATCCTCTTCACTACATCCACGAGAGAGGTCATTAACTGGTGAATTCAATCCTTGCAAAACTGGTCCAACTGCCTCAAAACCACCTAATCGTTGAGCTATTTTATAGCCAATGTTTCCAGCTTCTAGACTTGGAAAAACAAATACAGTCGCATCTCCTTGCAGAGGAGAATTAGGAGCCTTTTTACTTGCTACAGAAGGAACAATAGCTGCATCAAATTGAATTTCCCCATCAATCGCAAGTGTTGGATCCATTTCTTTTGCTAACTGCAAGGCTTCCTCTACCTTTTTTGTTTCATCAGAAACAGCTGATCCTTTTGTTGAAAAACTGAGTAAAGCAACACGCGGATCAACATCAAACATTTTAGCCGTCTTTGCACTCTCTACTGCAATCTCTGCTAAGTCTTGTGAGTTTGGGGAAATGTTGATGGCACAGTCAGCAAACACGTATTTTTCCTCACCCTTTACCATCACAAAAACACCCGACGTTTTGCTTAGGCCTGGCTTCATTTTAATAATTTGTAAAGCAGGTCTAACTGTATCTGCTGTAGAATGGGCTGCACCACTTACCAAACCGTCTGCCTTCCCCATGTAAACCAGCATCGTGCCAAAGTAATTTTCATTTTGCAATAATTTTTTAGCATCTTCCTCTGTGGCTTTTCCTTTTCTTCGCTCCACGAATGCAGCGACCATTTTATCCATTTCAATATAATTTTGCGGGTCATAGATTTCCATTAGATCTAAGGAAATCCTTTGTTCCTTTGCTTTATCTTGAATATCATTTATATCACCTATTAAAACAGGAGTAAGAATTTCTTCTGAAGCAAGACGTCCCGCCGCAGCTAATACCCGTGGATCCAATGCCTCGGGGAACACAATTTTTCTATCCCATCCTTGTACTTTTCTTTTCAATTCTTCAAATAAACCATGATTTGATTGAGCCATCATAAAAGCCTCCTATCTTCATAATAAGGATCAAAGGTTAAAGTCGCAACACCCTGTCGCTTCGCTAGCATTAGTATGCCGCAATGCCTTTGTAACCAACTAACTTCTTGTTGGTCTCCACCTAAGCATATACCTTTTTACCCAGTAACACATAATGATATGTATATTCTTGTCGTTTTTTCTACATTATTGATTGGAAACTGAATAGTTGGAAAAACTATGATATAGTTTGAATAAGTATTAATTAAGATATTTTACATATAGGAGTGGATCAAATGAGTGAAGCAGTAGTCACATTAGATGGTTGGTATACACTTCAAGACTTTAGAAAAATAGATTGGGCTTCATGGAAGTTACTTTCAAATGATGAACGCCAAGCAGCTATCCAAGAATTCCAGCAATTTTTGGATAAATTAAATGAAGTACAGGAGCATAAAGAAGGAAGCCATGCGCTTTATACGATTTTAGGTCACAAAGCTGACTTTATGTTTATGGTATTAAGACCCACATTAGAAGAATTGAATGAGATTGAGAATGAGTTTAATAAATTAACAATCACAGAATTTACCCTACCTACTTATTCATATCTCTCCGTTGTGGAGTTAAGTAACTACCTAGCTGGCGATTCCGATGAAGATCCTTATCAAAACCCTTATGTCCGTAGCCGACTCTATCCGATATTGCCTAAAACACAGCATGTTTGCTTCTATCCAATGGATAAACGCCGTGAGGGAAATGATAACTGGTACATGCTTCCAATGGAGGAAAGAAGAGAACTTATGAGGAGTCATGGTTTAATCGGTCGGAAATATGCTGGGAAAATCAAGCAGCTTATTTGCGGCTCAGCTGGTTTCGATGATTTTGAATGGGGTGTGACCCTATTTTCTGATGATGCTCTCCAATTTAAAAAGATTGTTTATGAAATGCGCTTTGATGAAGCAAGTGCTCGTTATGGAGAATTTGGTGCCTTCTTTGTCGGAAACCTGCTGGAAGACCAAGACCTATCTCACTTCTTGCACGTATAAACATATTTTAAACTAATAAAAGTACAGTAACCACACTGTACTCCTATCCCTATCCCTATCCCTACCTTCAGGGATAGGGATTTTTTTGTTAAGGAAACTATAAAATTCTTGGCTTGTGGATAAATTGTAATTTTGAGTTTTGTCATCCAGCTCCAGCGCCTAGCCCCGAGAGGCTCGCAGGATGCGAGTCCATCGGCGTTGCGCCAGGACGTGGCGAACTTAGCCGATGTTCTGCTTAATAACCCTGAACCTATGAAGGGAAAAAGGCCCCTTCCTAGGTTCAGGAACATTTGCTTGTCGGAGGCCAACAGGATGTTGGTCAGGAAGGCGTTGCGCCAGAACGGCGCGAATTTAGCCTTTCTTCTTACATCAAGGCGCTTGCGCTTTTGTTCTTCGACAAAATCTGGGGCATACTAGGCATTTAATTAACAGGCATATCCCTGCTTAGTGATACATACAAATGAAAGAGCAACAAATTTCATGGAGAACCTATTTATAAGGAGTGAGATTCTTGGCAAATTCGAATCCTTACCAAGCGAATTCCGGCGGCTATTATCCTATGTATCCCATGCAGCAAATGCCGAATCCGAATGGTCCACAACAGGGACAAAATCCAAATCTCTATCAACCTCAGCAGATGCAAATGCCGAATCCAAACGTAGGTGCAGGTGCAAAAGCTGGTAACAATGTTCCAGGAATGCTCCCGATTGAAGAGTCCTATATTGAGAATATATTGAGGCTAAACAAAGGGAAACTCGTCGACGTTTACACAACCTTTGAAAACAATCGGGAATGGAACGCCAAAGTTTTTACAGGTATTATTGAGGCTGCCGGAAGGGATCATGTCATTCTAAGTGATCCAGAAACCGGAAAAAGGTATTTAATTCCGATGGTCTATGTAGATTATGTAACATTTAATGAACCCGTCGAATATGAATATCCCTTTGGTTCTGGTCCCCTTGCCTCTGCACCACCGCGTTAGGGCAGCAGGACTTTGGTGGAGCACTAATCACTTCGGATAAAAATGCACTGAGAAACCAAACTTGTTTCCCAGTGCATTTTTATGTTTTTAGAACTATAGATGTTTCACCGCAAAAATAACCAATAAAACCCATGATACGAGAAAGGCAATTCCCCCCAAAGGCGTAATCGCCCCTAATACCTTGATTCCCGATGTACTTAATACATATAAACTTCCTGAGAATAAAATAATTCCGATTAGCATCATCCAACCAGACCATGACAAAAGGGAGGATGCCGGATATTTTCCAGCAAGGATCCCAATCGCGAGCAAGCCAATTGCATGAAACATTTCATATTGAACTCCTGTTTTCCAAACTTCTAAGTATTTCGGCTCTAGCTTCCCCTCTAAACCATGGGCGCCAAAAGCTCCTAACGCAACGGCCAAAAAGGCATTCAAAGCACCTAAGATAATAAAAATTTTCATTATGTCCAACCTTCCTTTTTAAAAATTCATTTTCATATCTAACAGATCTTTATATGTGGAAAATAATCCACCTGAACAAACGCTTCAATTATATTCTATTAGCCGTTAAAAGCTTTCTATTAGCCGTTGTAGGATCCTATTAGCCATTATTTACATTCTATTAGCAGATAACCCCTTTTATTAGCCGTTAGGATCGTTCTATTAGCCATTAGGCCCACGGGAAGTTGGTCAGAACGGCGTTGCGCTGTACAGGAGGTACTACGACAGGACGTCGCGATTTGCGTCTGCCACCAGGGTGGCACGCTTTTAAAAATCAAATATAGAATCCCCATTAGCTCCATCTTCTGTTTTAATGGGATCTGATTGCGGAATGGATATTGGCTTTGGTTGGGTTTGCTGTGTAAAAATTGGCGTGAATTCAGAAACCTTCTCCTTTTTTTCCGTATGCTGATTGAGTTCCTCTCCCCCTATTCCAAGCTCCGCTAATGTTTTCACTGTATACAAATGAGCTTTTCTAGTAGACATCTCACTCGCATGTTTTGCCTTATTTATCTCCTCTTGCATTTTAGCTAATAAAACTTCATAGGAAACGCCCATTATAATCACCTCTTATCCATCTAGCTTAGGGTTTATCGATTGAAAAAGCAAAAATTTTATCCGTAAGTTTTGAAAAAACCCCCTTCTATAAGAATGAAAAACAAATAGATGTTTGAAATACTCAAAATCGGAAATATACATAATGTGCAGATCATATTTCTAAGGAGGATGATTGTTAATGAATAGAATTGAAGTTTGTGAAAATGGTGTAGAAGCTAATAATATTATTACTCAGTTAACAGCCCAAGGTTTTTCTCACGATGATATCTATTTATTTACCCATGATGATGATCGAACAGAAGATCTAGCGGATGCTACTGAAGTTGAGACAGTCGGCCTTCAAGAAGAAGGTGTTGTGGATTCTGTAAAAAACATCTTTCGAAAAAAAGGAGACGAGCTTCGAGCAAAATTCGAATCAGTCGGTCTGACACATCAGGAAGCCGAGAAGTATGAAAGCATTCTAGATAGAGGACAAGTTGTGATTGTGGCTCAGCAACACTAGGCAAGTAGGGCCGTAATCATTATGCTCAAAAATAAAAGCATTAAAGCCCAAGATTGCTGATTTAACAGCATTCTTGGGCCTTTAATTTTGAAGAACATATTAGCTATACTTTTAGTACAGTCTCCTTAAACAACCCCCTCGATTTTACAACCCAAATAATTGCAATCACAGCAATAAGGGCGTAAATGATCTCAACAACAAAGATATTTTCGATTGTTCCTGTTTGATAGAGCGCTGCCGGAAAATCAATAAGTGCATGAATAAGGATCGCGAGAAAATAGAAAATGATCTTCCTATTTTTCACTCCATATAGAACAAGGATCGATAATCCAAGTTGAATCGCAAGCGCGCTAACTCTTTCAATTCCACCTAACCATATAAGAACTGAACTTCCTGTTAGCTGATCCTTCGCCATTTGCAACGATGGATTCATCGACGCAAGAGAATCAAAAGAGCCATTATTAATCATAATCGCCATAACAAGAGTGCTAATACTTGAGATGCCCACCAACACGGCTGCTTCAAAACCACCATGTCCTAATCCGAAGGATAGACCATCTTTCCAGTCACGATACTTTTTCAGGACATATTTCATCATTATTAAACGGCCCGTTTCCTCAAAAAGACCCGCCATTAAGCCACCATACAGCATATACATCCAAGGATTTTTCAGCCATTCACTTGTTGTTGAATTGAGTGTTAGAAAATACACATGGGGAATATTCTCTAATACTAATGCAAAGGCCAAAAAGGTTGCCAATCCAATTAAGAGAACATATAACGAAATACCAAATTTCTTTTTAAAGAAAACAACTAATACAACCGGTAAGCCGATCGCAAATAAAATCGAGGCAATAAGTGCAATAAACATAGAAGTAGAAACCAACGACTACCATCTCCTTTCTAGATACTTGAGTCCATTCTGTTTTCATCCCTATTCAATACGTATTAAATGAATGAAGGTTTCATCCAATTCATCATTTTTTTCTTTTCCTTCCAAAGTTTATCATTTTCCATTACAAAATTGGGCTGTCCATAAACGTCGTAAACTCCCTTTCCATCGTATCACTGTGAGGTCTTTGGGTGAAGCCATTTCACAAGAAACTGCTTGATGGTCATAGTCTAACGATTACTGATATATCTGATGCTGTTGGCTTTTGCAATATCAACTACTTTGGACGACTATTCCGAAGATATAACAAATGTACTCCCATACAGTACAGGCATCGACAATAGCCACTTGATGTTGAACAATAGAAGCTGGGTTACTCGTGTCTTTCTAATTAAATGGTCCACAAAATAAATATCTTTTATTTTCAAATCAATTGGTATATCCTAAAAAGAAACATTCTTTATGAGCTAGGAGGAAAAAGAAATGGTCATGAAAAAAGTTTTAACTCTTGCTGGCTCGGATTCAAGTGGTGGAGCTGGAATCCAGGCTGATTTAAAAACATTCCAAGAATATGGCGTGTACGGTATGAATGCTTTAACATCTATCGTCACAATGGATCCAAACAATAGCTGGAGCCATGATGTCTTTCCAATAGATGTTGATACAGTAGAAAAGCAATTAAACACAATTCTATCAGTTGGGATCGATGCTATGAAAACAGGGATGCTCGGTTCTGTTGAAATTATTGAGTTAGGTGCTCGAAAATTGGATGAACATGCATTAGAGAATGTCGTGATTGATCCTGTAATGGTATGTAAAGGCGAGGATGAGGTCTTACAACCGGAAAATACGGACGCAATGCGTGAGCTTCTTGTCCCAAGGGCTTTAATTGTAACGCCGAACCTATTTGAAGCTGGACAATTAGCACAAACAGATCCTGTCAAAACCATTGATGGGATGAAAGAAGCCGCTGTGAAAATTCATGAGCTAGGTGCAAAAAATGTTGTCGTAAAAGGTGGAAAGGCGTTAGCACATGACAAAGCAATCGACCTTTTCTATGACGGTCATGACTTTACCCTACTTGAATTAGATAAACTGGAAACAACCTATAATCATGGGGCTGGTTGCACTTTCGCTGCTGCGATTACTGCGAACCTAGCGAAAGGGAAATCAGTCAAGGATTCTGTCATTTCTGCCAAAAACTTTGTGACAGCCGCTATCCAACATGGGTGGAAGCTAAATGAATATGTTGGACCTGTCATGCATGGTGCCTATTTTACATTTGAAGAAAATACAGAGAAATAAAAACTTGCCCAGAAAAGGGGATTCTTCTTTTCTGGGCGTTTTAGGGCTTGAGCGGACTCCCGTGTCCCATTGGGGATGTGGACAGACCCTAATTTTTTAAGAAAAGCACTATGAAAAATAAAACAAATCAATGGCGTCCCCATAGATTTGATACCCTTCTCCCCATAATTTTTTTAGCCATTTAATCGCATCTAGCATATCTTCACTGTGATCAGCAGCCAATCTTTCCAATTCCGCGGTTTCAACCATTTTCATGTAACACCAAGATGGTTTTGGCAGTTGCTGCAACCAAGTCACTTCCTCTTTTTTAAGCACATCCCATAGATCGCTTCCAACATTCACTGGCAGCATTTGTGGCCATTCTCTCTCAAGACCGGCTTGCTCTATTAATTCACGTACTTCTAATGTAAAAGAAAACTGCCACCGATCTTCATGCAAATCTTCTTCCTCACTAACACTTATTCGATAAAATTCCCGTCTTTCCCTTTGCAAAACCCGGTCCATTAAGCCATATTTAACAGGTTCATCCACCATAGTTCCATTACGGAACGCAAAAAGATTGATATAACTTTCCTGTAAACTTTGCTTGCAGTCTAATCGATCTTTTTCCCATACTTCTTCATACAAATCGTCTAATTCTTGTCTTTCATCTATACTTAGGCTTCTGGTTAACTCTTGTGTTTGTAATTCCTCTATTCCATCGTACACTCTTATACGATCAGCTTTATTCATTCCCATCAAATCATCCCCTATTGTTCTAAATCGTCTTTTACTAGAATAACATTGGAAGCAAAAGATTCAATGGAGGAAGTAAAAATGCAAACCTTTTTAGGAGGAATCATTCTTTTAATTCTAGGGTACTTTACATATGGAAAGATTGTTGAAAAGATATTCGGCATCAAACATAATCGCCCTACCCCTGCATTTGTCAATCATGATGGGGTCGACTACATGCCAATGAACTCATCTAAAAATGCTTTAATCCAATTACTAAATATTGCGGGGACAGGCCCCATTTTTGGTCCGATTATGGGAGCTCTATACGGACCTGTTGCCTTTGTTTGGATTGTGATTGGATCTATTTTTGCCGGGGCAGTTCACGATTATTTAATAGGGATGATTTCTATTCGCAATCGCGGCGCTCATTTGCCTGCACTAGCAAGCAAATTTTTAGGACAAACAATGAAATATATTGTTCATGTTTTAGCTGTCCTGCTGCTTTTATTGGTAGGTACGGTTTTTGTTATCACTCCTGCTAGTCTACTGCATGTTTTAATGGATGGAAAGATTGCATTGGGAGTCATTGTTTTGATTATTTTTAGTTATTATATTCTTGCTACACTTTTACCGATCGATCAAATCATTGGACGATTGTATCCATTTTTCGGTGCGCTGTTAATCCTAAGTGCAGTTGGTGTGGGCGTTGGACTTATCATCACTAGGGCTCCAATTCCAGAATTGTCCTTGACAAACCTTCACCCTAAACAGACACCGATCTTTCCACTTTTATTTTTTACTGTTACATGTGGAGCCTTATCAGGATTCCATGCTACGCAAACCCCGATTATTTCCCGTACTATACAAAAAGAAAGCCAAGGCCGGAAAATATTTTATGGGATGATGATTGCCGAAGGAGTAATTGCAATGATTTGGGCAGCCGCAGCGATGAGCTTATTTGATCCTGGTGAATTGAATGCCCTTTTAGCAGCAGGTGGACCAGGAGCGGTTGTCAATAAAGTTTCGACCTCTCTACTTGGCGCAATGGGTGGGACACTCGCTGTACTTGGAGTGGTTGTCCTTCCCATTACATCTGGCGATACAGCTTTTCGGAGCGCTCGTATGATTATTGCCGAATATTTAGGTTTAACGCAAAGAAAATTCTCTAGTCGCTTATGGGTTGCCTTTCCTTTATTTATTATTGCCTTCCTGCTAACCAAAGTCGATTTCAATCTGTTGTGGAGATATTTTAGCTGGGCAAATCAATCGACTGCTGTGATCACTTTATTTATTGGTGCTATGTATTTATATATTGCGCGAAAAAATTACTGGATCTCACTCATCCCTGGAACGTTTATGCTTATCATGGTTTTCACTTATATTTTGCAGGCAAAAATTGGTTTCCATTTACCGGTGACAACCTCTTGGATTGGTAGTCTGATCGGAACCCTGATTGTACTCATTTTATTCTTTCATATTGCGAAAAAAGCGCGAGAAAATAATTGGCCAATTGAGGAGAAGCTTTCTAGGTAGAATAAGTGCCAACACTTATTTTTCGTAATTTTTCTTTCCAAGTAGTAAAATAATGATTTAGAAAGGAGGTTATATTGTGGAGAAGATTCGTATCGATGAAGTCCAACAATTAATCAATACTTTTGCGACAGAACAAGTTTACATACATTTAGAAACAACCAACGGTGCCTATGCCTCACATAATGACGAAACATTTTTTTCAGCTGGAGCGTATATTCGCAATGCTGAGGTTTGTTACGAATATGGCAAAATTGTCGGAGATGGTCCCTATCGGATCGGTCTAAAGCTAGCGATTGGCTGGATTTATGCAGAAGGTCTTACCCATTTCGAGTTAGATAATGAAGGAAGATTACTGCTTGCAGGCCATGGATATGATGGGAAGCTAGCTGTTGCTTTAGAAATTAGTAAAACACCATTTAAATCTTGATAGAAAGGGTTGCTCCATATGGAAAAAGAACGTCACGTTTTAGTTGTATTCCCGCATCCAGATGATGAAGCCTTTGGTGTCTCCGGAACGATGGCCAGTCATATACAAAATGGTACACCTGTTACTTATGCCTGCCTTACTCTCGGGGAAATGGGGAGAAATTTAGGGAATCCTCCTTTTGCCACAAGGGAATCTCTTCCTGAAATCCGTAAAAAAGAACTACAGGCTTCTGCAGACGCAATGGGTGTCACCGACTTACGAATGATGGGCTATCGTGATAAAACATTAGAATTTATCCCAGATGAAGAGTTGTCTAATCTTGTCTTTAATCTAATTGAGGAATTAAATCCTTCTTTAGTAATCTCCTTCTACCCTGGATATTCGGTTCATCCGGATCATGAAGCAACTGGTCGTGCAGTCGTTCGCGCAGTGCGTAGACTACCTAAAGAAAGTCGGCCAAAGCTTCACTGTGTTGCCTTTGCGAAAAACCATGAAGCTGAAATCGGCGGACCTGATATCAAACACGATATTAGTGCCGTGTCTGAACGGAAATTTGGGGCACTAAAAGCTCATCTCTCACAAACGGTATGGATGTTGGCAGATCTAGAAAAGCAAATGGCTCAGGAAAAAACAGGATTGCCAGAGCACTTTCTAACCGAACGCTTTTGGACATATTCTTGGGATCAGGACAAGGTTTTATAAAATAGGCTGGGACATAACTAAAGTGTTAAACCCCAAAGACGAAGTATTATCTTAGCGGAAGAAATATACGTAGACTCCTGCGGGAAGTGAGAGTTCGGCAAGTCCCTGACAGGCAAAGCCTGAGGGAGCTTGCCACTCGCCCGTGGAAAGCGAAATATATTTCTGGAGAGCGAGTATATGCACCCTACTAGTTCGTTTTTCTTTGGTGAAAACACTTTTGTCCCTGCCACTTTATAGGTTAAAGCCCGTTTCGGTCTATGCAGTAATCAAGCTTTTATCTATAGTAAAGTCATGCTATTCCCATATCTTTTTGCCAGTTTGCGCATCCACAAACATGTGACAATCAATCATCCAAGTTGACTTTAGCCTCTTTTGTTTTCGGTCATATAAATAATAGGGTTCAAAAAAGATATCTTGGTTGAGGATAGCTGTTGCCTCCTCTTTTGTCACCTGCGGCTTCGGTATAGAGGAATCTACCAGATCCTCAAACAATTCACGTTTATTCAATATCTCGATTATACTTTTATCCTTTGAGTCGTAAACGAATTTGAATTTGTCCATGATCCGATCAAGAGTCGATATAGGACTGACGCTTGCTTCTATCATTCCATGCTGACGTTCAAGCCTTTCTATCACCCACTTCCCACTTTCATTTGGTCGGTGCATCCTCATGTAATCGGTTATAACCTGGAAACAAGCTTCTCTCTCGCCTTGTGAAATCGGAATGGCATCGGGATGTGGAACAGAACTATCCATCTCCTCCTCCGAAATAATATGTGACTTTCTAAAATCCTCCCAAAGTTTACCAGGCTTATGTTCTGATCTAGGTATTTTTTGTATCGATTTTTCATTCGACCATTCAAGTATGAATCTTTCTTCCACATCATCCAGAAAGGCTTCCTCCACTCCATAAAGGAGCTGATAACCACTTTCCTTTAAAGTGCCAAACAGAATGACCTGTTGATTTTTCCATTCTTCAATATTTCTTGGTTCCTCTTCACTTGCTGCCTCGACCTGGATTTTCGGGTAAAACTTCGAAAAGAATCCAGTCAATGTAAAGAAAACAATCACGCCTTCACTGTTTATCTTAACTTCCAAATAACCTCCCGGAGAAATTTTCCTTCCAGCTAATCTTGAAGTAAAGAAATACTCAGAGCCATTTTCCCCTTGTTCTTCTCGTTCTAATTCATAATCCACCTTTTGTTGTAGACCTGTATTTTCCTGTATCCAAGCTACAACATCTCTTTGTTTAGTGCTAGATAGAGGTAAAGGTTTTTTTCGAAGATCCTCATTTTGTACAACAATAAAGCTTGTAAGTAAATCCAGAGTCAAATTCACCTCAGCATACACGGTTCCCGGTGGATTCAGATCATCGATCATCGCTGTTCCTGGAGGAAACCATTCTATTTCAAGTCGGTATTCTGTTGTTTGAATAGGTGAAACCTCTCTTCGAATGGTTGCACTTTTTAATTGAAAATCTTGTAATGCCCAGGCATTACTTATTCTCTCTGTCCACTTTCTAACGATATGACTCATTCAATCACCACCTATTAATCATTACGTACTGTAATATAATTAGTTTCATTCTCTTTTAAAAAGACCCCTAGTCACTGGACTAGGAGTCTTTTCCTTAAATATTTTCCTGCTTTAACGCATCGATAATATTTTCCTTTTTCACTTTGCCACTAGAATATAGCATCGAAATACCTACAATGAGGAAAACAGCTATCACTACATATAGCAGACTTAACCATGGAAGCGTAAAGACATAATCAAAACTATTCATCAATGCCCGATACATGAGATACATAATCGCAATACTAATCGGAAGTCCATATAACAATGCTTTGATTCCGTAAAAGATACTTTCATAATTAATCATTTTATTAAAACCTTTTGGCGTCATTCCCATTGATTTCAGCATCGCAAATTCACGTTTTCTCAGTGAAATGCTTGTCGAAATGGTATTTAAAATATTGGCAATGGAAATCAATGTGATCAGGGTAATAAAACCATACGTAAAGACGGACATAAGTATGATTAGTTGCTCTTCTCCCTGTCTATTTTGATAGACATTATAGATAGCATGTCGTACCTCTTCGATTTCTTCAATTTTTTTCTGGGTGTCCACAGGATCATTACTTCTTAAGTGAAGAGACTCATTATTTTCCCCCTCTACTAGGATCCCATCGCCCAATTGATTCAAGGTAGATTCTGAGATAACCAAAACCAGATTATCAATTCCACCAGCACCGGAGAATACTCCCATTGGTTGTTGATTTGTCAATGCTGCAATGGTAATTTGGTCTGACTTTTCTTCTTTCTCTGTCTCCCAATCTCCTATATTCAAACTTAGTTTGGTCCCAGCCTTTGCGTAAATGTTTTTTGTCTCAACATACTTCCCTGCTTCAGCATCCTCATATTGAATCGTATCGATCGCAATCGCAGATAAGCTATTTTTCAGCTGTTCATAATTCGCTCCTACTTGCTCAGCATAAGTTTTTAGGCTCTCATCATTTAGAGCATATAGGATAACATAATATGGAAATTTACCATCTTTAAACTGCTCTTTAAACTCTTCCTCTGTCTTCAGAAGCTCGGCTGCCATATCTTTGTCTATCCAAGAGGTGATTCTCTTACTAGCGGCATCCTTTATGACATTATATTCCGTCACTTCATCCATCGCTATAATCGATTGGACAAGCTGCTCATCCCCCTCATGGCCTAAGTCAATCGATATGTCGTAATCCAAGCCATCTTGGGAAAGTGCAAGAGACTTCTTCAGATTATCTGTAAAATAAGAGACAGCTAAAAATAGAACTATACTAATGACAAGAGAAAAGACGGTCGCTTGGTATCTCCGTTTATTGCGCTTCAAATTTTTCAAGCCAATTTCCGCCTCAAATCCGAAAAACTTCCGAACAAGCTTGGATGTTTTAACTGCTTTTCCCGTTAATTTAACATCCGCTGTTTGGCGAATTGCATCGATGGCCGAAACACGTGACGCTCTTCTTGCCGGAATAAAAGTAGAGATAAAAATCGTTAAAATGGAGACAAGCACAGCAACTAGAATGGAACCAGCCGTAACCGTCACCTCTAGTTTCTCACTTATGCTAAGAGCACCTTGAATCATCTTATTGATGAACATAAAGGTAATCCCCATCCCAATAAGCCCAGCGATAATCCCTAAGGGAATACTGATCAGCCCAATTACCGCTCCTTCAAAAAAGACGGAATTTCTCTTCTGTTGTCTTGTGGCTCCAACACTTGACAGCATCCCCAAATGTCTCGAACGCTCCGATACAGAAATGGCAAAAGCATTGTAAATGAGGGAAACAGATCCAACGATAATAATCGCCATAATAATCGCTGACAAAGAATAAAGCGTCGTACGCATGCCTCCGTTTTTAATAACACCTGAATATTGTAGGAGATTATAATTGAATCCATATTGCTCATCATCAATTTTATTAGCTTCCGCGAACTTCTTTGTATCATCAAAAAGAGAACCCTTTAGTTTTTTTAATACGATAAATGCATTGACTTCCTTTACTTTCTCTTTATCAAGATAGGAAAGGACCGTGTATCCTGGTGACCAAGGTCGTTCCCATGTAGGACGTTTCATTGTACCCACCACGGTATATTCCATTGTTCCTGTCTTTTTAAATTCCTCTGCTGGCTCCCCGTTTTCATCAGTCATAAAGGAAAATGATTGATCCATTGGATCATCGATTTCTTCATCAAAAGCATATCGCTCTCCTATATCAAGCTTAAGAATATCCCCAATTTTATAGTCCAAGCCAGCTTCCTGATTTATTTCATCCGACACCACAATCTCATTCGCCTTTTGCGGGAAACGCCCGGAACTTAATTCAATCGGGAATTGTTCAAAACCTTTCTCACTGTATTCTTTTATAAATAAATAAGGCTTGTACGGATCCTCGCTTTCTTCCAAAAGAGCATAACCACGATCCTTTGATAAAACAACGTCTTTTGTGTTCGGATCCTGTTGCACTGCTTCGAGCTGTTTTTCATTCAAGTCAGAATAAAAAACGTGCCAGTTTCCTTCATCAGCTATCGATTGCCGCTTCAACAAATCCATAAATGAAACACCGATCGTCGCTACAGCGGTAAGCATGGCAACTGAAATAATTACACCAAAAATAGTTACAAGGGTTCGCCGTTTATTCTGCTTTAAATGCCTGATTGTCAGTTTGTTGACAATATTCATGGACGAACCACCTCATCTTTGGTGATGCTGCCATCTTCAATCGCGATCACCCGATCCGCCTGTAGGGCAATCTGTTCATCATGCGTAATCACAACGAGCGTTTGCTTATATGTTTTATTAAACATTTTTAAAAGATCGATGATTTCACTGCTATTCTTACTATCTAAGTTCCCTGTTGGTTCATCCGCCAGCATAAGGGCGGGATTACAAATTAAAGCTCTCCCAATCGAAACCCTTTGCTGCTGTCCACCAGAAAGCTGATTAGGTAAATGCTTTAATCGTTGTTCTAATCCTAGGCTTTTGACAACATCGTCCAATTTTTTCGGATCTACTTTATGACCGTCTAGTAATAATGGCAACGTAATATTTTCTTCAACAGTAAGCACTGGGATTAAATTATAAAACTGATAAATGAGGCCAATCTGCCTACGTCTAAAAATCGCCAATTGCGTTTCATTCAAATCATAAATATCGGTATTGTCAACGAAAACCTTCCCACTTGATGGGCGATCCACTCCCCCAAGCAGATGCAAAAGAGTCGACTTCCCAGAACCCGATGGTCCAATAATCGCCACAAACTCGCCCTTGTTAATGGAAAAAGAAACATCGTCCAACGCCTTCACAGCTGTTTCCCCTTTTCCATACCTTTTAGATAGATGCTCGATTTTTAAAATTTCCATTGTAAAACCTCCATCAATTTAACTGTTAAGTCTAGTCTATCTATCTAAAATGACTCTCAAGTGACTAGTAAGTGACAAATTCGTCACTTTCGTTTGCGGTTTGAAACGTAAGAATGAGGTAGTTATGATTCATTATGGGGTTCTACACTTCATTATGGGCTTCTCTACTTTTTTATGGGTTCCTCACACCTTTTATGGACCTCTCTACTCCTTATGAGTCTCTTCACTTCATTATGGGTTTCCTCTACTCCTTCATGGGTTCCTCACACCTTTTATGGGCCTCTCTACTCCTTTATGGGTTCCTCACACCTTTTATGGGCCTCTTACTTCTTATGGGTCTCTTCACTTCATTATGGGTTTCCTCTACTCCTTTATGGGTCCCCCACACCTTTTATGGACTTCTTTACTTTTTTATGGGTTCCTTACACCTTTTATGGGCTTCTCTACTCCTTTATGGGTTCCTCACACCTTTTATGGGCCTCTCTACTTCTTATGGGTCTCTTCACTTCATTATGGGTTTCCTCTACTCCTTTATGGGTCCCCCAAACCTTTTATGGGCCTCTCTACTCCTTTATGGGTTCCTCACACCTTTTATGGGCCTCTCTACTCCTTTATGGGTTCCTCACACTTTTTATGGGCTTCCTCTACATTTCTTTTTGCAGGAATCCTCTTTATATAACCTGCTTGTACATTTTTATATGAAATTTAGTCCCTTTTCCTACCTTACTCTGCACATCAATGGAGCCATTTTGGCTGGTAATAATGCTATGGGCCATGGCCAGGCCAATGCCAGCACTCTCTTCATTTCCCGTTTTACCTTTGTAGAAACGTTTAAAGATATAAGGCAAATCTTCTTTCATAATGCCTTTCCCATTGTCGGCAATCACTATTTCCGTGAAAAGTGCATTTTCTCCATAAGAAATTGTAATGGCTCCCCCAATCCCCGTATGTTCCACACAATTTTTCAAAATATTAATTAGTGCTTCCACCGACCAATTAAGATCGCCCTTAAAGGTCACCTGTGATTCTCCTGTAACAGAAGCGGTTTGGGCTTTAATGTCCAATGGGATGAGCAAAGGTTTTAAGGCCTTTTGAATCAATTCTTCTACATCGACTGGGTCCTTCTTAAAGATCACCGTACCCGCATCAATTTTCGCTAGTTTCAATAACGAAGATACGAGCCATTCAATTCGCTCTAGCTGGACTTGAATATTATGAACAAATTCTTTTCGTTTTTCTAAAGGCAAATCATCATCACTTAATAAATCTGCCATTACGGTCATAGAAGTGATTGGCGTTTTTAGTTGATGAGAGATATCTGAAACGGCATTCGTCAAGCGGACTTTATCCCCTCGTAAAAGCGACCCTTGTTCCGATAACATCAGGGTCACTTTATATATTTCGTTTTTTAAAATACTTAATTCACCTTCTCGATTATCGCGAACATCTAAAGTGTAATCACCTGCACTAATTTTTCGTAAATACTGTGATAATTTCTCTAGTTCCCGATATCTCCAACGCGTATGAATAAAACTGCATCCTATTAATAGAAGGGCTGTTACGAGGATGATGAGCGCTGAACCCAGAGAAATAAAGCTCCCGATTATAACCGCGATGACACTGATACAGCCCATTACACTGAGTAAAATTTGAATTTCACGATTTCGAAGCATTTTTAATCCCCGACCTTATATCCCAAACCACGAATGGTTTTAATCATTTTTGGTTTTTGTGGGTCATCTTCTAATTTTTCTCGCAGTCTTTTGATATAAACAGTTAACGTATTATCATTCACAAAATCACCAGCCACATCCCAGATTTGCTCTAAGAGCTGATTACGCGATAAAACTTGCCCAAGGTGATTGGCAAAGATTAATAATAATCGGTATTCCAACGCCGTTAGAACAACTTCCTCGCCGTTTTTATATACTTTTCCTTCAAGAAGATGAATACGGATATTTTCAATATCTACGAATGAAGTTGACTTTGGCTGTTTCTGATACCGCCGTAATACGGACTTAATTCGAGATAGTAATTCACGTATCCGGAATGGTTTTGTAATATAATCATCTGCGCCCATATCAAGCCCCATCACGACATTGACTTCATCATCAATCGCCGTTAAAAATATGACGGGAAGATCAGCACCTTGCTTAGCCAGCTCACATAATTCATAGCCACTCCCATCTGGCAAGGACAAATCGAACAGACATAAATCAATGTCATGACGTTTTTCTGCCAATATACTTTTCGCAGAGGTGGCATCATAGCAAAGTGTTGTTGTAAATTGTTCCTGCTTAAGTGAGTATTCTAATCCTGACGCAATGGTTTTATCATCTTCAACAATTAAAATATTCATATATCCCATCTCACTTCATTATTTATGACATATTTCCCCAGTAATTTTTGATTTTACTTAGTGCAAAAAGACCATTTTATATTATAATAAAGAGTAGAATATAAAAAACCATTGTGGCTCATTATTGTGAAAGCCGCACACTATTTAAAAGAGGGGAAAAATTGAATCATACAAATCTTTGTAAACAAATAAACGCCTGGATACAAGAAGTAATGGAAAGAGTCCATTTATTCATGCCGATTAAACAACGATCTACAGGGATAAATATGAGTTATAACTTCTTAGACAATGTTATTTCTTTTAACCCCACACGTTCCATTCAATCTCATAAAGAGATGGACGAATCGCTTCCATTTAGAGCCTTTATTCAAGCTCTAACACTTCATGAATTAGGACACTCTCTTGACCGTGATTCTTTATATGCTTCTATCTCAAAATCCTATCACATTTATCAAATAAAAAAAGCTCATTCCTACTCGAAAAGAAGTAAAAATATTGAGCTCTTTCAATGGGATATCGAAGACCATGAAATGAATTATATTTTTGAAGAAACAGCTTGGATTCACGCGCGACGCTTGAATCAAACATATCAAATTGTAGATCCGACAATCATGGAAGAAGTAGAATTTCACAGTCTATTAACATATACCGCACAGTATAACCGTGATTTGTTGATCTACCACCAACTGAAAGCAACCGAACCAGTGGCTGTCTAAGAACACTAAAAAAAGAAGCTGTCTCATGGATCATGCATGCTGTGATACTGAGACAGCTTTCTCTTAAGAGGCTCCTTCTTGTACTAATTCTGGTGGTAAGACAAGCATACTTTTCTTATACTCTTCCCCTGACATTAATTGTCCAGATGAATTACGATACATCAGATGTTCTTCTGAAAACTCTGTTGGCGAGGCAATACCAGCTGCGGCAGCGAGATCAAACAAACCTTCTCTTAATGAAACAATATAATTTGTCACTCGATACATTTTTTCTTCAATCACTAATGCCTTTTCTTTTTTTGGATCTGTAGTCGCAACACCAACGGGACAAGTATTATTATGACAAACCTGTGCCATAATACAGCCGACTGAAATCATCATCCCTCTAGCTGTATTCACGAGATCTGCACCTAGGCAAAGAGCGTAGGCAATCATATCCGGGGTTACTAGTTTGCCAGAGGCGATAATTTTGAGACGATCACGAACTCCGTATTTCTTCAACATCGAATCTAATAATGGCAACGCAGAGAATAGCGGTAATCCTGCTGCGTCGGACAGCTCTTGAAAGGTTGCCCCTGTTCCTCCTTCCGCACCATCGATGGTGATAAAATCAGGAAATGTTCTTAGTTTAGCCATCTCGCGAACAAATTCTTCTGCTTCCTCTTTGGACCCAATGACAATCTTGATTCCAACAGGTTTTCCTCCCACTTCTCGCAGCTCCTCAACGAATTTCAATAAACTCTCTGGACAATCATATTCTGGAAAGCGATTGGGACTATCAATGGTTTTCCAAGGTGTAACCCCTCGTATTTCAGCGATTTCAGGTGTTACTTTTTCGCCTAGAATATGTCCCCCACGTGTTTTGGCACCTTGGGCTAATTTTAGCTCAAAAGCCTTTACTTGTTTGATTTCACTTTTCCTTTTAAATTGTTCCCAAGAAAAGACTCCTTCCATCGTTCGAACTCCAAAAAAGGCAGGGCCGATTTGCATGATAATATCCGTATCACCAGCTAGATGATGCGGAGAGAGGCCGCCCTCACCTGTATTCATCCATGTCCCTCCTGCCATCCCTAATCCCTTCGATAGTGTGGTAATGGCATTTTTTCCCAGTGACCCATAGCTCATAGCAGACTGTCCGATTAAACCTTTCGCTTTGAATGGTTGTCGACATGTATGTTCACCTACGAATACAGCATCCTTTTCTGCTAGCATATATGGTTCAACAACAGCGTCCTCCCGATGTTCTTTGCGATTAAATAATCCTTCATGATCGATCTTATACATTTTTGTTTGTATTTTTTGATCTTGATCGATGCGCAGTTCCTCTTTCAATTTTGGAAAGATTGCATTTCTTATGTAGAATCCTGGTTTTTCAAAGTCTCTCTCAGACCCAAAAGCATGAACACGATCTTTATATTTTCCCGACTTTACAACATTTTGATATTGATGTCTCGAGAAAGGCATTCCTTCGCGATTGTTTGCAAATAAATATTGGCGCATTTCAGGTCCAATATTTTCGAAAAAATAGCGGACATTTCCCAGAACAGGATAATTCCGTAACACCGAATGCTCTTTTTGACGTGCATCTAGAAAATAAATCCACACCACCATTAAAACAGCCACAATTAACATTAATGCAAAAACGACAAATACACTAACAGCTAATATTTCTGCTAGATTCATATAAGTCACCTTACCTTTCTACTTGTCTCACTCAAGGATGGGATACAATTCTTAGCCAAGAGAGGGTAAGCGCTCTTTTTGCAAAGGAGCGGCTAAAGAGCCGCTCCCTACGAGTATGCTGAAAGCTTCGAGCTCCCTTACTTCAATTTCCCGATCCCTTCCATTTGGAGACCCTTGTTTAAAAAATGTATGTCTAATTATATTCCTTTAGTATCCTGTGTATGAAGCTAGATTCACTCTATTAACGTTTTTATTGCCTTGGCTACGCCATCTTCTAAGTTTGTATCTGTCGTATACCGACAAACCTCTTTAATCGCTGGTTCTGCATTTCCCATCGCAAAGGAATGTCCAACTCTTTCAAACATGGAAAGATCATTATAATTATCCCCGATCGCCATTGTATCTTGAAGGGAGATCCCTAATATTTCCGTCCACTTTTTCAGAGCAATTCCTTTTTGTGCCTCGCGATGACCTACTTCAATGTTATGGCGCCCGGAAGAAGTTACTTCAATTCCTTCAATGTTTTTCAATCGCTCGCTCACTTTGAGTAATAAGTCTTCATTCATAGAAAAAGCGAGGAATTTGTATATTTGACAGTCCTTTGCTTGAAAGATTTTTTTATATTGATCGACAATTCGCAGGGAACTATGTGTAAATCTTCTTTTTACAGAATCACGAATTTTATCTATATCCTCTGAAGGATTCGCTGTATGATATATATCGACAAGGGATTGAACACCCAATGCTTCATCAGCTGACAACGTTCCTTCAGGTGTATACAATTCATAATACATGCCAACTTCGTCAAATACTTGGGCCACCTTTTCAGCTGTTTCCCCATCAAGCCCAATAGAGTAGAGGATGTCTCCCTTCCTTGAGCGGATCTCTGCCCCGTTCACACAAATAACCGCACAATCGATGTCTTCTTTATCTAAAACATAGCGCGCTTCTTCCCAAGATCGGCCTGTTGCAATTAAAAATTCAATTCCTTTTGCTTTTGCTAATTGGATCGCTTGCTTATTATTCTCACTAATTATTCCTTGTGAATTTAATAATGTTCCATCCATATCTGATGCAATACACTTTACCATGTTTCAAGCTCCTTTAAACCTTCTAGTCAAAATAATCATAGCGAATTTATAGCCCCAATGCAAAAATTCAACTGAAAGGCTCGCTACCTTCCTGGGTTTCCATATACTGCTAGTATGATTATGTAGCTTTTATTATAAACATACATTAGAATAGACAAGTGAATTTATAGATATGAAAGGTGAATGTTTTGATTAAGAAAACTTTTTCGTTAGGCAATTTTTTATTATTTTTAATTCCATCTTTAATTGGGGTCTTTCTTTTTATGATTCCCATTCCTTCTTCTGAAGGTGTGACGATTCCAATTGCTGTTTTATCGGATCTTATCCAGGATTTAATCGGGCCGATTATTCCAGCTATTATGGTTTGGATTCTCTTATTTACTTTCATTGGCACCATCCTTGCAAAAACAATTAAACCAGGGTTTATAAAAAACTCTCCCTTCTTTACAAATTTATTTGATGTCCATCCTATCTGGGTGATCGTTAGAATATTAGCTTTTATCTTCTCTGTTATGGTCTATTTTCAGATCGGTTTTGAGGCAGTCTGGTCTGAGGCTACGGGGGCCAATTTGCTATTTGATTTATTGCCAGTTCTTTTCGGAGTATTTCTATTTGCTGGCTTATTATTACCACTATTATTAAACTTTGGTCTGTTAGAGCTATTTGGGGCCTTAATGACAAAAATTATGCGTCCTGTCTTTAAATTACCTGGTCGCTCTTCTATCGATGCTTTAGCCTCATGGCTAGGGGATGGGACGATTGGCGTATTATTGACTAGTAAACAATATGAAGAAGGCCATTATACAAAACGGGAAGCAGCGATTATTGGTACAACCTTCTCCGTTGTTTCAATCACTTTTAGTATTGTCGTCTTAAAACAAGTGGGATTAATGAACTATTTTGTTCCGTATTATTTTGCAATTACTTTGTCAGGGATTGTCGCAGCAATTATTTTACCACGCATCTGGCCACTGTCTAAGAAAGAAAATACGTATGCAAATGGAAAAGAACAGGATCATACGTCCGAGCTTATCCCAGATGGGTATAGCCGATTAGGCTATGGTTTGGAACAAGCACAGATTCAGGCAAAGAAAAGTAGTAGCGTGAAACAGTTTCTTTCAGATGGCTGTAAAAACATTATCGATATGTGGATGGGAGTCACACCGGTCGTGATGGCGCTCGGAACCTTGGCACTTATCATTGCGGAATACACACCCATTTTCCAATGGTTAGGACTTCCATTTATTCCAATATTACAAGTACTAGGCATTCCTGAAGCTCAGGCAGCTTCCCAAACTTTTGTTGTTGGTTTTGCCGATATGTTTCTTCCATCCATCCTGGCAGAGGGGATTGAATCTGATTTGACCCGCTTTGTCATTGCTGGTGTTTCTGTTACACAGCTTATTTATATGTCTGAAGTTGGAGGACTGCTGATCGGTTCCAAAATCCCTGTTAACATGAAGGATTTAATCGTGCTCTTCCTTTTAAGGACGATTATTACTTTACCTATCATTGCAGGGATCGCTCATCTTATTTTTTAGAAAAAGAATGAGGGTGGGACATAAATATTTTTACCAAAGAAAAAACGAACGACTAGGGCGCATAACCCCCGCTTCGGAAATATACTTCGCTTTCCGCGGGCGAGTGGCAAGTCTCCTCAGGCTTCGCCTTCTGGGGTCTTGCCGAGCTCTCACTTCCCGCAGGAGTCTACGTATATTTCTTCCGCTAAGGTAAAGTATCGTTCGTTCTTTGAGTTTAACGTTTATGTCCCAGTCCCCTGTCTCTTTCAATCATTTACGCTTTGAGTTTTTTGTAGATAAGCTCGAATCATAAAAAAGCTAACTTCTTCAGGTAATTGTTCTTTAATCGGAGTTAACCTTGTGGTCTCGGCTTGTTGAACCGCTTGTTTAATCAGTGTTTCAAAAGCTGTCGGAATAAATTGGTCCCATGAAACGGCCATCCCTTCTTGATCACATTTTATAATATGTCCCTCTACTGTTCTTTCAGAAAGACCCCGCTCTGCTGCAATCTCCGCAATTTCCTTCCCACCTTGTAATAATTGGTAGGTCGTATGATGACTTGCTTCTTTGGAGGATTGTGAAGTAACTTTCTTTTCAATGATAGGCATGGAGAACGTTTTTCTTTCGATCCCTTTTTCGTCACAGTATTGTTGAATCACCTCTAGGAATTGAGGGCCATAAGCTTCTAATTTTCGATCCCCGACCCCTTTGATTTGCATCAGTTCTTCATTATTTAACGGTAATTTCCCGCTCATCTCTTTTAATGTCACATCAGAGAAAATAATATAGGGAGGAACTTTCTCCTCTTCCGCAATATCCCTTCTTAATTGACGAAGCCGTTCAAACAATTCATTATCTTCCACAACCTTAGAGATTTGAACCTTTTCCTTCTGGTAAACAAGCTCATTGCCTTTGAGTATTTCACCCGCTCTTTCAGTCAGCATTAGGATGGGATAGGTTCCATCCGTTGGCTTTAAATAGCCCTCTGCTGTTAAGAAGTCAATAAACTCATTCACATCTTTTTGTGATTTTTCTTTCATAATCCCGTAGGTAGATAGATTCTGAAAGCCAAAATTTTTCACTTTTTGATTCGCTGACCCTGTTAACACTTGGGAAACCATCGTTTTGCCAAATCGTTCCTTCATCCTACGGATACAGGAAAAAACCATCTGAGCATCTCGTGTCACATCAATGTGTTCACGCTCATCAATACAATTTCCACATTTTCCACATTCCGGTGGGTTTTCCTCCCCAAAATAATGAAGTATGTATTGCTGTAAGCAAGACTCCGTATGCCCATAAGCGACCATTTTCCTTAACTTTCCATATTCATTCTCTTTTCGTAATTCATCCATATCTGATTGTTCAATCAAGAAAGATTGAATATGCGTATCCTGTGGTGAAAATAAGAGAATACAATCACTTTCTTCTCCGTCTCTTCCCGCTCTTCCTGCCTCTTGATAGTACGATTCCATATTTCTTGGGATATGGTAGTGGATGACAAAACGAACATTGGATTTGTTAATTCCCATTCCGAAAGCATTGGTCGCAATCATTACTGTCACATCATCATATAAAAACCGCTCCTGTTGCTCATTTCGGTTTGCTTCTGATAAACCTGCATGATATCTTCCTGCAGTAATCCCCCTTTTATTTAACAACTGATACAAGCGATCGACTTCTTTTCTTGTCGCCGCATAAATGATTCCTGATTGTCCACGGTTCTTTTCTATATACTCCAATAAAAAACGATCGCGATCCTGACCTTTTACCACTTGAAAATGGAGGTTTTCACGTTCAAAGCCTGTCATCACCACGTTTTCTTGTTCAATACGAAGAAGTGCACAAATATCTTGCTGAACTTGTGGAGTCGCAGTTGCCGTTAAAGCCAGCACAGTTGGCTTTGGCTGAATATCATGAATTAAGTTTTTAATTTGTAAGTAGCTAGGTCGAAAATCATGACCCCATTGAGAAATACAATGTGCCTCATCAATCGCTAGACAGGAGATATGGATTCCATCCATAATCCTTCTAAAGGAAGCTACTTCTAACCTCTCAGGTGCAATATAGACTAGTTTGTATTCACCATTATAAATATCTGCAAGCCGCTGGTTCATCTCTTCATTCGAAACAGTGCTATTAATATAGGTTGAAGGAATCCCTGCCTTTTCTAGGGCATCGACCTGATCTTTCATTAAGGAAATCAACGGGGAAATAACGATCGTAACCCCAGGTAACATCATGGCAGGGACTTGATAACAAATCGATTTCCCTCCACCTGTCGGCATAATCGCTAGCGTATCCTTTCCCGTTAAAACCTTTTGAATAATCTCCTCCTGACCTACTCGGAATTGACTATACCCAAAATGAGTTTGCAATATCTCTTTCCCTTTGGTTAACAATGAAAAATTCCCCCAATTGAATGATAAGAACAGTATATCAAAAAAAGGAAGTACCTGGCACCTCCCCGTTTTTGTCGGTAAGTTAGATTCGACATATTCCGGGGCGTGCCAGGCACTTAATATGAATTTGCGGCCGCATCAAGTGTGTTGTATGCATAGGCGCTGATCGTTTTATTTTCTTTATGATGGTTTAATAATGTTTGGAGACCTTCCAGATGTTTCTCAACTTTTTCGGTTGCTTCCTTTTGTTCAAATTGACCAATTGCGGTTAAATGCAATTGTAAAGAACGAACAATATCGTCACTCTTAAATGCTCCTTCCTTCTCAAACTGTTCAACCAGATTTTTCAGATCCTTCACTTCAATATTTTGCTTATATTTAAACTTCACCGTATGGGTTTTCCCAATTGAGTTTGATACATCAAATTCTACTTTTGTATAGGGTGACATGTGAGCAACAGTTACTGTCTTATCCTGGTCAATGACAGATAAGCCGATCTTTCCAAGATCTATCACAATTTTATCCTGCCCGTGGGTTGGATCTGATACCGAAAGAGTCAATTCATCTCCTTCTTCCCTTACCAGCACAGAAGCGGGTTGATGAGAACGGAGAATGTCGGTAGTTGCATTGCCTTCCCAGAAGTTGGCTGCCGTAATACCGAGATGTTGTTCTTTTACCGCATGCACTGCTGATGTTTGATTCAATATCATAATATCTGGTTGTTGGCTGTAATCCTCTGTTTCTTTTACAGATTTACTTGGCAAAAGAACATAAGAATATGCTTCATTCTTAGGGTTAACCCCATGCTCAAATGATAGACTGAGATAGTTTCTCGTAATTGATTTTTTTGAACCACTATCATTAATATCATTCCACGAACCTGTTCTAGCTTCACGTAAAGCAGACACTTTAGACGCTTCTGGAAAATAATAGCCAATATCCGAATTCGTCACATTGCCTTCTAAATGAGCCCACTTCACTTGGTCGACTTGCTCCGACCAACCTAACTGTTTTGATTTTTCTTCTCCGTTCATGAGTACCTGATTGTCCCCACTATCTCTTAGTAGCCGATTCTCAATAATTGTTTCCACTTGGCGGTTATCCGAACTGCTAATATCTGACCCTATAGCAACGATTTCATCATCAAACATAAACCAAGATTTTTTGCCTTGTAATGTACTTCCTGTTAAGCCTGACATAGCAAATTCCATACCGGCCGTTCCATATAAGTCATCTAATGAGGCGCCTCCAACCCATTTTCTCGGGTTCATATAGGATTTCCATGCACCTAATGTGCCTTTTGAATGATCTGTTGTTATACCTGGCAAGCGCTCACTATCAATTGTTGGCCAATAATCATTATTATACTGAGTCAGGTCAGCATTGTATAAATAAGTCACCCCTGCACCCGTATACCACCCTTTTTTATTTTCGCCATTGCCGTATTCAAATGCCGAGATTCGGTCTGAAAACATACTTATACCAAAACCAAATTGGGCGCGAAGATGAGCAGCCCGTGCCATTCCCGCAAACACTTGATTCTTAATTAACTCTCCTCTTGGTTGAATTGAAGAGTCATCCATCAGTGATTTGACTAGCTCAATTTCATAAACGGATAATCCTTGCACAAGATTATCATTGATTGAATTCTCCAACCATTCCTTGACCATTCCCCTCATCGCTTTTTGTTTTTCCGCTGGCGCTGAAGCAGATAAACGAAGAATGCTAAGGACAGTTCCTTTGCCACTTTGATAATCACGCTCATTTTCTCTAGAAATAGCTCGTCCGCGAACCATATCCATCATTGCACCTTGATAGATGAGTGGTTCAAAGGAATCTGCTACCCAATCATAGACATGATGAATATTAGAGTCTGCCAAATCCCATGGCGTATCGTTGAGTAAATACAGCATATCCGCAGCTCGGTTCATCCAAACCGCACCATAGCTTCCGGTATAAGCAATATTCGTATGTTGCACAAGGGAGCCGTCTTCGTAAACGCCTTCTCCTTGTTCTACATAAAGAAACTCATTTTCCATTGATTCGCTGCCCTGACTCACCTTCGCTCCATTTTTACCAATGATCCCTCTCACTGTCACAACAAGAGCCTTATCTAATAAATTTGCACCTGTTTCAGTCACATTCTTGTTCGCTTCTCTTTTCGTTGGGTCTGGGACAAAACGATCAATTGTCCTCATATATTGATCAATATGAGCCTGTGGTAAGTCCTTATACATCAGCACCACAATATTATTTAAAATTTGAGGAGTGCCAATTTCCCAATCCCACCAGTTGTCGTATTCATTTTTATGTTCATTATAGCGATTATCATACATCCACTCTAAAGCCCCGAGAATGTCTTCCTTTAGCTGCTCATTTTGATACAAATTGGATGCTTCCGTAGAATAAGCCCGAGCCATATCTCTGATAATCCCATAGGCTGTTGAGATTTGACTAGAGTTTGTTGCGCTTTGTAAATGCTCCCATAAGTAGGTACGATCCGCTGTTTTATTCATTGTATCCCAACGGCCCGTCTGTTCGGAGTTTGTAAGACGATCTTCCAAATCTGTAATATGGTCGACCATATCGGGATCATTAGCGTTAAATTGAAGGTTCCCCGTAAGTTTATTCAACCAATTCAAACGAATAGTGTCATATGCTTCTAGCATAGAATCTGACTCCACACTAACAAAGGCTTCCGCTTTATGATCCCCGTCACGAGTTGTTGCCTTAATAGTCGCATTGCCATATTCTTTTGCATGTATCTCACCTTTTTCATCGACTGATACGTTACTAGGATTGGACGATTCCCAATGTACCGTTTTATCTGTAACATCTTCTGGTTTAAAAATGGGAGTTAATTGCGCTTTATCCCCTTTTTTCAAAGAAATAAAATCTTGCTCTAATTCAAATCCTGTTAGAAATATTTCATCAGTCTCTTTAAGACTTGTCTGATCAAACCAAACAGTTCCAGTCGCTGTTTCAAGAAAAAGCTCAATCCGTAATGTTTTTGCATTTTCAGGGGCCGCTATATTCATTCCTAATAAAGTCCAGTTATGGTTACCCGTTAATCTAGTTGTACTTGGCCCATCACTGATCTTTTTCCCATTCAAATCTAGATATTGCGTTCTAACATATACTCCTCCACCAGAAGCCTTTACTTGATTGGTTCTAGTCCAAACATTGAACTTGTAATTCGTTCCAGACTTAATAGGCACATCTTGTAAAACATCTGCTCGACTAGTTGCTTCAGCTTCTATTCGGATAGACTGATTGCCATCATAATATATATCTGAATCAACCATTAATGAAGGATTTCCACTTGGAATCCATACATCCCAGTCCTCAGGCTCCACATTGTTTCTCCATATATTCTCTTCAGTCTCAATTATTTTTTCAAAACTACTATTTTTAAGCAAGTTTTCTTTTTGAGTCTCTTCTGCATTCGCCTCCTGAATAACAAATGAGAACAAACTACATAATATACATACCAAAGAAATAGAGAAAATTTTATTCATCAAGGTCCTCCCGTTTTCCCATATTTACAGATTACTTAAAACGCCTGGTCCCTCCTACTGACTAGAGGAACCAGGCACTTTTGGTTCAGGCCTGCAGAACGCAGGTCACAAAGAGCGTAGCGACGTATAGGTTGTACTAGTGCAGACGAAGCGTCAGAACGTCGCGTTTGAGTCTGCCAACAGAATGTTGCGAATTTAGTCTTTGTCCTTAACATTCAGTGGGGATGGAAAAACCCACACTGAATGAAGTTTCACTTTATCCTTTACATTATCTTTGTTCTCCCTCTGATTGCTGAGCATTGAATGTCCAAGTCAGATTAATAGAGTCCCCTTGGAATTGGTTTTGGTCTTCTCCATTATCTATAAAGTTGAATTTCACCACAAGATCATCAATATCACCAACAGGCAAGCCTTTCTCACCCAATATTGGGTAAAAGACATGTTCATTCACAGCTTCAGGTTTCATATCCTTCAACTCGGCTAAAGTCGTTTCATAAATGACCTCGTCTAGCTTGTCCGCATTATATAAAAACTCCACCTGGATGTGTTCGCCAAAGTCTTCCGTGTTATCTCCTTGTGCATCATCAACTGCATAGTCGGTTTCAAGCAAAACTTTTCCAATATCAAGTGTACCGTTATTTTGCAATTCGAAGTCACGAATGAAGGAGTCCCCAGGCTTCATCTCATCGACATTAATAATTTCCGTAGGAGCTACTGCAAGATCCAAAGTTCCCGCCGCAAATGTATTATTCGTCTCTACACTGTCGCTAAAATAAGCGTATGTGCCCCCCGCTAATAATGTAACCCCAAGTACTGCTGACATTAATCCCATACCTAACTGTTTTTTAATATCCATCTCCATTTTCCTCCCCTTGTTTATTTATATGAACATCCCCTGAATAAGGGATGTGCCTACCACTAAGTAAATACTGTAACGATTATTCTTCTAAAGATGGCTTTTTTACTGTTTCAATTGATTTAAGAGCACGCCAGATTGTGAAAAAGGCATGTCCTAGGAACAGGAGCCCCGGAATCATTAAGAGTAAAACCGCTCCTTGTTTTGTATTCATAAATTGCAAGACATAACCAACATACGGAACGGTGAATCCTGAATATTTCCCTACCACATTTTGGGCCATTACAGGTTCGACATCCGGTGCGTTGTTCGCATCACCTTGGGTAAGATATTGTTCCCCATTATTTTCCACTTCGATGACTCTGTGGGTAATCAGGATGTTCTCGTTTGTGCGAAATGTAATGACATCGTTTTTTGCAAAATTTGTCGTATCTTCCGTTTGTTGAACCAAAATAATTGATCCTGTCTTTAATTCTGGCTCCATAGAACCAGATAACACCGCTTTCAATTGATAGCCAAACATGCTTGGTTCTCCTCCGGCAGATCTAGAGGCGATGATGATAAAGACCATGCTTATGAGTAGCACGATCAATAGAATACTCACAATTTGATTCAACCATTTGAGGATTTTTTTCATTCTTCCCCATCACTCCAATGCTATTTATTGTTGAGCTCCAATTCTAAATCCTCATTGTCTACCTCAGTATCCGGTGTTGACTTCGAATCATTTGGCAGCGAATCTTCGCTGTTGGACGTGGAGTTCAAGTCCTCCGAATCGAGTTTTGACGTTGATTCGGGTTTTGACGTCGAGTCGGTCGATGACGGGTTCGCACCCTCATCGGAAGATTTCGGATCATTCGGCGGTGACTCCTGCTCCTCTATGTTTTCAAGATTAGTAGATTGATTGCTACCCTCACCACTTTCAGACTCCGTCTCTTCATCAACACGATCACCTACAGAATTTGAATCAGCCTCTTTTTCATCTTCATCTATTTCCTTGTTCTTTTCCGTATATGAATCGTGACTGTCTACCTCTTTGCTTTCTTGTTCATGTTCTGCATCCTCTTGATCTGAAAATGACACATCAGCTGAGAGATTGCCTTCCATGTTCACAATGTCATGAAAAGAGGCCTTCGTCAGAGTCGTAAGGAGCGAAACATTCAAAAAGAACAAATAAAGTAATGCGAGCAACTTTATAAAAAAACTCATTCCAGTTTTCTGACCATTTTGCTCCTTCCTTGTTATCTTTCCGTCCCTCATTCCTCTTCCTCCCTCCATCATGTCGTTGTGAATTTCTTTATTGCCATTCAGCTATTAGACGATTGGCATTTTTTATAAGAAGATGATTGGCATTTTCCGATAACTGCTTTTCTTCTTTATATTGATCGAGCAAAAGCTTAAAGCTAGTCATATGCTTGACCACTTTGGCTGCTTTCTCTTGTTCTTCAAAATGAGCCACTGCTGTTAAATGTTGCTTTAACGTATAAGGAACTTGATCATCTGCAAATTCCCCTTTCTCTGCCAATTGCTCAACTAAACGTTTTATACTGGAAGCACTTGCCACAGGTTCTTGAATCGAGCTGACAATGAGTTGTGGCTTGTTCTCATCTCCTTCCCTTGAGGTAAAAGAAACATCGTTTTTCTGTGTATTTGGCCCCGGGTTCATGGCAAGGAAGGAGATAATCTCACCTACTTCATTTACCTTAAAATACTCTGTCAAATCAAATTCGTACCATTCCTCTGCCTTTGTAACGGTAACACTAGATAGAAGTTCTGACTCCTCAGGAGCGTTATTCCATGTGATGCCGGACTCCTCCCATTGATGATCCGTTGCATAAAGGTTGATTGTCCTCTCTGGGTCACTATTGACGCCGTTTGCATATAATCTCAAAACAACAGATTCAAGCTTATCACGCTCGATCTGACCCACATCGAATTTCAAATATGATTTGCGTCCATAACCAGATACATCACTTTTGACAACTAATGAAGGAGCGCTTCCAAAATTTGTATTTGCAGACCCTCCACTTTGTACATAAGCATCTGCAAATGGAATATGAAACCCTTCCATTTCTTCAACTTTTACCGATAATTGTGCTCTTATATTGGAATCTCTAATGCTTTCTGCTGTTATAATCGCGGTCCCCTCTGATACTGCCGATACATATCCATTATCATTTACCGTAGCAATGGAGGGATCACTGCTTGACCATTTGATTTCTTTTATCCACGTATTTTCTGGTAATACTTGTGCGTGAACCGCCACACCTAAGTTTTTAGAGTTAAGATGTAATTCGTCCTGATCAAGAACAATTTCAGCAGGTAAAATCTCTTCAGGAAGCTCTCCAGCATTTTCATCAATTTTTAATTTCAGCGTATGTGTTTTCCCTATTGAACCAGATACATTTACTTCCACTTCCGTATACGTTTCCTGATCCGACACCTTGATCGTATCATCTTGACTGATAACCTCTCGACTAACTTTGCCTAGATCCAGTTTGATTTTACTTTGGGTTTGTGTCGGATCTGATACCGATAAGGTTAATTCATCTCCCGTTTCCTGTACTATGACCGAAGCAAGCCCGTATGAACGGATAAAATCAACATTATGTGGAGTAGATTCGAAAAAGTTTGCTGCCAAAATACCTAGTTTGTCTTTTTTTACTGCATGCGCTTTTACACTGTTTTCAAGAATCGTAATATCCGCGTTTTTCGCATATTGCTTTGTTTCTTCTGAACTTTTTCCCGGAAGTAAGACATACTCATAATCAGCTCCATCAGGATTCACTCCATGATCAAAAGCTAGACTTAGATAATGTCGCGTTATCGGATCTTTGGAACCATCAACATTAATATCAGACCAAGAACCAGTTCTCGCCTCACGTAAAGCGGAAACTGTGGAATTTTCAGGAAAGAAATAACCAATGTCTGAATTGGCTACATTCCCTTGTAAATGAGCCCACTTGACTTGATCCATTGTTTCCTGCCATCCAGATTTTTTTGATTTTGTTTCTCCATTTACAATCAAGCGATTCTCACCATTATCCTGCAACTGTCGATTTTCAATAATCGTTTCTGCCTTTCGGTCATCATTTCCCGTAATCCCTGAACCTACTGCAATAATTTCATCATCAAACATAAACCAGGATTTTTTACCTGTTAGCGTGCTATTCTCAAGATCAAACTCCATTCCCGCAGCTCCAAATACCCCATCCATGTTGGAACCGCCCACCCATGTCTTTGAGCTAAAATAAGGTGACCATGATTCAAGTGGACTTCCCTTTGCTCCGTCTGTCGTTGTTCCAGCGAGACGAAACATGTCAACTGTTGGCCAATAATCATTACTGTATTGTTTAAGATCGTTATTATACAAATAGGTCATTCCGTAACCCGTATGCCAACCTTTTGTATTTTCAGCTCCACTATGTGTCCCCATCTCCATACTGGAAATCCGTTTAGACGACATACTTACCCCAAAGGCAAATTCCGGTCTGTGATGAACAACCCGATCCATTGCTGCAAATATCTGATTCTGCGAAATTTCGCCGCGTGGTTCGATACTGCCATCGTTCATGAGGTTTTTAGCAAGGATGACATCATAAATATTAAGACCTTCGAAATAGTCACTAAAGGTTGTATCCGCTTGAATCCATTCCTTCGCCATGCCTTTTATTTCCATGGCTTGCTCAGGTGGAAGACCTTCCGATAAACGAAGGAGACTTAGCGTAATCGTCCGCCCTGTCGTATGATCGCTGGAATTTTGCCTGGAAATAGCCCGTCCCCTTACCATATCCATCATCGCCCCTTTATACATTAAAGGTACAAAGGAATCCTTTGCCCAATGATAGACATTACTAGCATTCGGATCGGTGACTTCCCATGGGGTTTCTCGTAAAAGGTACAATAGATTAGAAAGTCCATCTACTAATACAGAGCCATAGCTTCCTGTATAGGGGACATGATCATGTTGAATAAAGGAACCATCCTGATAAAACCCATCACCACTTGTTGTATACTTAAATTCTCGACTTAGCGCATCGCGAGCTTCAGCAATCTTATCAGCATTTTTTCCAACGATTCCTCTAACACTTACAATCAGCGCTTTATCCGTCCGATTCGCTCCTGTTTCTATCACTCCTGGAAAACGAACCCGATCAGTGGAATTCGGTACAAAATTGTCAATCGCCTTGATATAGTCCGCCTGTTGCGATTCAGTCAGATCGTCATACATCAAGACCAACAAATCCTTCAGTGCTGCAGGAGCGCCAATTTCCCAGTTCCACCAGTTTCCATATTGCGGCTGGTTTTCGTTGTAGAGGTTCGCATACATCCAATCTAACCCATTGATAATATCCTCACGAAGTTCCTTATTTTGATATAGTTCAGAACCTTTCATGACATAAGCGTAGGCCATGTCCCTTAAACGATAATAATTGTTTGAGACATCAGCTGAATCACTCGTACTTGTTAGATCATTCCACAGGTGATCACGATCTTTGGAACGATTCAGCGTGTCCCAATAGCCTGTTTGCTGAGCGTTTGTCACTTTTAAAACTAAATTCTCAACATATGCAGCTATATGTGGATCATCCGGATTAAACTGATCATTTCCCGTCAAACGATTAAACCATTTCAATCGCATTTTCTCATAGCTTTGCGTTTCTGCCTCTTCTCCTTCAGCAGCATGGATTTTGTCCATTGGCAAAAACATACTTATAACCAACCCCACAGTCAGAATAAAGATAAATGCTTTTCTCAAATTCAGCACCCCATATCCCTATTTTTCAAAAGTAAAATGGAACTCCCTGTGATAGAATCAGTTTGCTATCACAGGGTTCCAATTTAAAACCTTACCTCCATTTTTGAATTAAAGACTCGGAGTTGGACTTCAAAAGATCGTAAGCATGGCCAGAAAGCAAATTATTTTCCTGCTGCTTATCAAGTAATTGTATAAAGCTTTCCATATGCTTTACCACTTTTTTACCTTTCTCTTGATCTTCAAATTGATTCACAGCTGTTAAATGTAGATTTAAAGAGTGAGGAGCATCGGCATTTGAAAAATCTCCGGATTTCTCTAATTCTCTCACCAGTTCTTTTATATTTTTAGCACTCACTACGGGATCAGATTCTTGATCCAATTTAACTAGCAGTTCAGGGCTGTTTCCCTCTCCTTCTCTTGATGTAAAAGCAACATCATTCTTCTGTGAATGAGGTCCAGGATTCATAATAAGAAAAGAAGCGGTTTCACTTAATTCATTTGACTTAAAGTACTCTGTCAAATCAAATTCGTACCATTCTCCTTCTTCCGTAACACTGGTACTAGCTAATAGTTCCGAGCCTTCAGGTGCGTTATTCCACGTGATGGATGACTCATTCCATTGATGATCCGTAATATAGACGTCGATTGTTCTTTCTGGTTCACTATTGACAGATTCCGCATAGAGCCTTAGTACAACAGATTCAACATGATCATGATCGATCTGACCCGTGTTGAATTTCAGATATGATCTTCGTGCAAATCCGGCTATATCACTTTTGACCGATAACAAAGGATCACTGCCAAAATTGGTATTAGCTGAACCTCCATCTTTGACATACGCATCAGCAATCGGGATGTTAAGCCCCTCCATATCTTCAACTGTTACCGTTATTTCCGCACTAATATTAGGATCCCTTACACTTTCCGCCGTTATGACTGCAGATCCTTCGGATATAGCCGAAACATATCCATTGCTGCTTACTGTTGCAATAGTTGAATCACTGCTTGTCCATTTGATGTCTTTCACCGCGTTTTCAGGCAATACTTTCGCTTGAACTGTTGCTCCTAAATCAGTTCGATTAAGGTGCAATTCATCGAGATCAAGAATGATTTCAGTAGGTGCAACCTCTCCCGGATTCCAAGTTCTCAATGTCCAAATATCGATCTCTGGTTCAGGCAGATTCATTTCCCCTACTCTTTGCTCCGCAACATCAGAATGACCAATTACCCATCTATCGAAAAACGCAAGCAGATTGCGACCAGAATATTTTGATGCTGCTACGACAAATTCATCAATTTTCTCTTGATTCGTATTTGGTAATTGGTCGTCAGCCATTTCACGATAATGAGTGTGTAAATCTGTAAACAGATCCCAGCCAAAAGCAAGCTGAAGTTGGCTAAATAAAACGAGTTGTTCATAGTGGCCATTATCGCCGTATTTCTTACCAGGATTTTCACTGTTTAAATAATCAAATGCGCGTTCAAAATAGTCCTTCCCGTCCGTTTTGGTAAGCAGCTCAGACGGGTTTCCGAATTGTTCCTGTATATATAATGAATAGATATTGGTAAGAACTTCATTGGCATCTCCAAACAGCCATGGTCTTTGCTCATATTCATGACCCAACTCATGCCAGAATCCCCAAGCTTTCGTTGTAAGATAGTCAACATCGACCAATTGTTCTGCAAGATTGTCTGTTAACATAATCGGATAACCCGCATGCATGGCTCCACCTTTAATTTGCCGGTCTGTTACATAATAATAAGGAAGTCGATGGGCCTTATTCGGCATCGCTTTATCAGGAGATAGACCAGCCAACTCATCATAATGTAAAACAATTGAATCCCAAGTCTTCATTAATTCTTCGGGATTTTCCAAATCCTCTATCACTTTCGAGGGGACCACTAGATTAATACGATCCGATTTTAATTCCGCAAATGGTGTAGACAAAGTCTTTTGCATCTGGTCCCATTCTTCCTTCGTTGTTTTCCCTAATTCATAATAAGGTGCTTGGATAGCACCGCTTATTTTTACTTTTACTTGTGTATCTTCTTTCGGTTTCATTGGGATCAGATAGATCATGCCACCGTATGGACTATTGACCCGGTTAATACCTTGATCAAGTTTTTTATGATGAACTACAAGTGGAGCTCGTTTCCATTCACCAAGGCCACTGAGATCATCATCATGTGAGCCAATTTGAACCGTTAGATTTTCCGTACCAGAAGGAACTTCTAACTCAACTACCTTTCCAGGGGCTGCATACAATCCAGTACTTATCCAATTTTTGTTTGGTAAGGCCCGAGTATACATTGTGTCTGGGAAATCAAAGTCAACCTCGATTTCCCTTCCATTAATAACCTTCGCATCCTCTGCGACTTTACCAGGAAAATCATCGGCGTAAAGCGACTTTGTATTATCTTCATCAAGCGTAAAATGACTAAATTGGAAATTGTACAAAGCATTTTTGTATGGATTCTCTTGCCTTTTCATCGGAAATGCTGCCGGCTCCAGTTCTTCCGATTCTTGGGCCGCCCACGTATACAGATCTGATTCAGAAGACAGGCTTTCTAATGCTTCAATCACCACATCTGACAATAATTTCTGTTTCTGATTATCATCTGCATCAGCTTCTCCTATTTCGATCTCATCAAGCGCGATGCTGCCATTTTCTAATGCTTGTGCTTCATGAAGTCGGTTGAGCAAGTGGTGATTATAAGCCTCTTCCTCTGTCATGACTGTAGGCGTATTATAAGCAGATACTCCTGAATTTAATAAAGATAGACCCACTTGGTTCAGTAATTTTTGAACAGCAAAATGTTCGCCTAATCTTGCTCCCCTATAATTTCCAACAAGTAATCTTCTTTCAAGCAGAGTATCTCTCGTGATCCCTACTAAAGAACTTCCATTTTCAACTACGACGGCCGCTCCCCCATTTTCAATATATTGATTTAGAGTAGAGATATCCTCATCCATCATGGAACCATCAATAAGGGCAACCGTCTCATTCTCGGGATCCAAACTTGCTGAAGTCCAATTATCTACCTTTATTACCTCTATCGGCAGAGCTGAGTTCACTGAAAAATTAGTTAAATTTGTTACTAACCTAATCTTCTTATCTCCTGAACGAAGAGCCTCCTCATAGCGATTTGTGTAACCCTCTCCACCTCCATTGTTCGCGCTCCCTTCATCCGTTAGCCACAATAGAATATTTCGAGCAAAAATTCCGTTGTCATTTTCATGAGGCTGGGATAGATCAAAATACTGGTTACTTCCAGTAACAGCTACACGACCTTTACCATAGCGGGCGGCCGCAACCGCTGAAATAGCTTCTGGTGATAAAACTGGGAAAGATTCTGTTCCAATCGCTGCCACCCCACCACCTGAATAAACGGGCATTCCTTGTAAATCCTGATAAAACATCGCTAAATCCCCTTGTAGATTTTCTGTTAGTTTGATAGGAGAATCCGGTGTAGAATCTACCTTTTTTGTTACATGCTCCCGCTTTTCTGCACTGACGGAAAATGCAACAGAACTGATTATTAGGAAAACAAGACAAACTTGTGTAATTCTTTTTACAACCATTCCTCTTCTCCTTTTCAATAACTTTTTATTCAGAAAATCCTCATCTCAAGACTACGGGACTTCATAGAACTTTTAAGTGTGAGATGAAGCACCGCTGATAGAAGTCTCAAGTTATTGCCATTTCTTAATCAAGGAATTCGCATTGCTTTTTAAAATATTATAAGCATAGTCGGGAATAACTTCTTTTTCCTTTTGGTCATCTAATACCTGCTTAAAGCCATCCATATGTTTGACTACCTTTTCTGACTCACCCTTGTCTTCGAAATGCTCCACAGATTTCAGATGAACGAATAATGGATGGTACACTCTTTCAGGCAAGTTTGCTTGATAGGAATCAAGTATGTCCAGAAGGAGTGAGGCCGAAGCATCCTCAACATTTGATTCTCGTAATTCCCAAATCGCTACTTCAGGATCCGGTAAATCCAAGGCATCTACTTTTGCTTGCCCATTATCCGTAATACTCCAACCCCATTTTTGAAAAAGGGAAACTAAGTTGTAACCTGATTGCTTCGATGTCATATAAAGAAGCAGATCTTTCTTCTCCTGATCTGTTGATGGCAGTTCCTTTTCGTCCATTTCACGATAAGCAATATGCAGATCTGTATAGAAATCCCAGCCAAAGGCAAGCTGAAGTTGTTTAAAGAAAACAAGTTGATCCATCAGTTCAAGATCTGTGTATTTTTTAGTTGTGGAAGGATCGGCAACAAATTCCAAGGCACGATCGTAATGGGATTTCCCATCCTCACTTTTCTCAATCAATCTTTGTACATCGGTAAACTTCTCTTGAATATAAAGGGTATAAATATTAACAGAAACTTCAGTAAGGTCTCCCCATTTCCAGGAATTTTGTTGATACTCATGACCCATTTCATGCCAGAAGCCCCATCCCCGTTCCAAGGCTAGCTCAGGGTCCACTACGTGAGCGGCGGCTGGATCAATCGGAATCATAATTGGATATCCAGCATGCATATATCCAGCACTGATTTGTACATCTGCAACATAACGATGCGGCCTGTCCAATCCTTTATGTGGTAACGGCAATGCTGGATCAATCCCAACAAATTCATCATAACTCGCCGTTACTTGATCCCAATGCTCAATTATTTCTGCAGGGTTTTCTAATTCCAGCAGCGTTTCTTTAGGTAATGTAAAAATTACGTGTTCGCCAATTATTTCTCCCCATGGAGCTGGATTATTCTTGACTGTACGATGCCATTCCTCATTTGTCGTTTCCCCCTTAACAAAGGTTGGAGTGGAAACACCTCCGCTAATTTCGATTGGGGCTGTAAATCCTGACTTGGCCGTTTTCGGAATGAGATAAATTAATCCACCGTAAGGACTTTTAATCTGATTTTCCCCTGGCTCAAGCTTCTGCTGCAAAGCAACGACTGGCATCCGGCTCCATGTTGGTTTTCCAGTTAAAACATCGGTATGTGAACCAACTTGGACATACAAATCTTCGACTCCTTCCGGCACGTCAATCGTGATGATTTCCCCAGCTGGGGCATAGAGCTCTGTACTCATCCAAGTTCCTGGTGGATAGCCCATCCGTAAATAACTTAAATCAGCATAATCAAAATCAACGACAACTTCTTTATTATCAATCATATCTGCATCTTGAGGTACGGCTCCAGGGAAGTGATTAGCATAAGGTGATTTTTCCCCATTAACATCCAAAGAAGCAGCACTGACCTGATAGGCCAATAGCGAACTAGAATAGGGATAATCACTTTTTACAAATGGCCATGTGACCTCAAATTCTGTTAAGTCATTTTTCATCTGTTCAAGAAGAGGATGTTCCTCTATCAAACTACCAATTGTTGCACTCACAACTTGAGCAATAATTTCCTTCTTTTTATCGGGGCTTGCTTCATCCGAACCAATATTAAGAGTGCTAGGATCCATGGTTCCCTCTTCAATCGCCTTTGCATTCTCAATCAGAGTTGGGACAAAATAATTTTGGATTTTTTCTATTTTCATTTTTGGATAAGTCTCTGTCTTAGTGGTTGCAATAATATTTGTGAGAGAAAGACCTACTTCATTTAGAAATGTTTGTATGCCATAATCTGTAAGTCTGGGGGTGCTATTTTCCTTTGCCATCCATTCTTTAGGATGCCCTTCCATCACCCAACCCTTTTCGCCAAAGATGACGGCTCCACCTTCCCTAACATAGTGTAGCAAAGCCTGGACTTCTTCGTCCGAGAGAGGCTGATGAAAGTTATTAACGAAGGCAACTTGATGTTCCAACGGATCAAGGTCTACCGATAGAAAATCTGCCACATATTCCATCTGAATGGGTAAATCCTCATTCACGGGTATCTCTCGATTCGTCACAATCTTGATTTCTTCCTCTCCCTTTAAAGCTTGGGCATAGGTTGAATATGTGGGGTTTTCATGCTCAATGTCTGTAACCCATTTCAAAATATTGCTTAATACCTTTGTACTAATCTCATCAGTGGTTGAAAAATCAAAGTATTCACTCAAACCTGCAGCGACTACTTTTCCCTGCCCATATCTTGCCGCTCCAACAAAAGGAACAGAATCTGGATTAACAGCAACAACAAAAGCATTGTTACCGATCGCACTGATTCCACCTGAATGTGAACTCGAATAAACAGGAAAGCCATCCAAACCATCATAAAATATGTCAAGATCCTTTTGGAGCTGTTCTATCTCGATTGCTGATATCGAGCCTTTTTTCGCGGATGTTTGAGTAGAGGCATTCGCATCTAACATCACGAGTGGGGATATACACCCAACTAAACTCCCAGCTAAAATCATGTTCATCCATTTTTTCCTCAAAAAAACCCCTCCAATGATTATAAGAAAAGCGCAAGGCACCCGCTACCTTCGACAAGCAAATGTTCTGAGATAGAGAAAGGCGTTCTTTGCCTTTCATTTGCTCAGGTTATTTGACCTAGAGCCGATGGTGCCTGGAGCTGGACAACAACTGCCCAGCCTTAAATAATTTTCAAGAAAATTTTTATAATTTATTATCCTATAAAAATAAACATGATGTCATAACCAGAGAAGCAATAATGTTGATTCACTTTGACTCACATGATGTTGTGATGTCATGACCAGGTAAAATAAAATCCTTACACACTCCTCCTTTCCATTATTATAAAACGCTTACATAGAATATATTTTAATATTTGTATGATTGCAATCCCATTAGGGGAAAACAGGAGTAAATAACTATGAATACTAATGCTTTTATGCAAAATGACCTAAAGGCTATTTGCTTCTACTTTCATCAAATAGCCTTCAGTGTAATCTATCTTGCCTTTGCTTTTGTGCCACGAAGTTTCTCCAACATATCAGCTGTCGTGATCTCCAAATTATATTCCGCAGAGAAACCCCATTCTTCACGTGCTGCGGAATCATCAACAGAGTTCGGCCAACTCTCAGCAATCGCTTGCCGCATTGGATCTACTTTATAATCCAGCACAAAGGCGGGAATATGCTTACGAATCTCTTCCGCAATTTCCTCTGGTTCAAGGCTCATTGCCGCGATATTATAGGCATTACGATGTTTTAATTTTTCGGGATTCGCCTCCATTAGCTGGACAACACCTTGGAGAGCATCAGGCATATACATCATATCCATATAGGTACCTTTTGCAATAAATGACTCGTATCTCCCTCTCTCAATGGCCGCATGATAAATATCCACTGCATAATCAGTTGTGCCGCCCCCAGGAGGTGCCATAAAGGAGATAAGTCCAGGAAAACGGACACCTCGTGTATCCACTCCATACTTCGTATGATAATAATCACATAATAGTTCTCCCGCCACTTTGTTCATTCCATACATTGTTCCAGGGCGCTGAATGGTAACCTGTGGAGTCTGTTCCTTTGGAGTCGAGGAACCAAAAGCGCCAATAGAGCTTGGTGTAAATAATTGAATACCAAGTTCTCTTGCTATTTCAAGCGCATTTAGTAAGCCATTCATATTTAAATGCCATGCGGCAAGTGGCTTCTGTTCCGCAACAGCCGATAGCATAGCCGCTAGATGGATGATAGCATCTACTTTTTCGCGTTTTGCTATTTGCAACATTTTTTCTCCGTCGGTAACATCTAAGATCGCAAATGGTCCTGAGTTTGTCACGATATTTGTTTCATTGTAGCGGATATCGGTCGCAATCACGTTATTTTTTCCATAAAGATTTCTTAAGAAAAAGACTAACTCTGTTCCTATTTGGCCAAGTGCCCCTGTGACTAATATTTTTTTCATTGCAAACTTCCCCCTGAGCGAGTTCGTTTAGATGATGCCCATTTCCTTTCCAACCTGCTTATAAATCGCAATTGCCTGATCAAGCATTTCCTTTGTGTGAGCTGCTGTTGGCATATTTCGAACACGACCTGTTCCTTTTGGAACGGTAGGAAAAACAATCGATTTCGCATATACCCCTTCTTCGAAAAGTCTTTTACTGAATTGCTGAGTCCTTTTTTCATCCCCGATCACACAAGGAGTAATAGGTGTTTCGCTATGCCCAATATCAAAGCCTAAATCCTTCAGTCCCTTTTTCAGGTAATCGCCGTTTGCCCACAGCCGTTCATTTAACTCTTTGCTATCCATTAATACCTCAATCGCCTTTGTAGCAGCAACAGCATCTGCAGGGGTAACAGCTGTAGAAAACAAGAAAGGACGTGAACGAACCTTTAACCAATCAATCAATTCTTTTTTTCCAGCTACATAGCCGCCGACCACCCCAATCGCTTTTGAAAGTGTACCCATTTGAAAATCGACCTGTTCTTGTAAGCCAAAATGCTTAACAGTTCCAGCTCCAGCGCCAAGTACACCTGATCCATGGGCATCATCAACATAGGTAATAAGATCATATTCTTCCGCAATCTTCACAATCTCTGGTAGTTTGGCAATATCTCCGTCCATAGAAAAGACCCCGTCTGTAATAACCATGATCTTATTATATTGACCAGATTCCTTTGCTTCCCTTGCCTTTTGACGTAAATCGTCCATATCTGAATGGTTGACTCGAATAATTTTTGCCTTTGATAAGCGGCATCCATCAATAATGGAAGCGTGATTTAATTCATCAGATAATATCGCATCATGCTTATCCATTACTGCTGAAATCGCTGCCATATTACAGTTAAATCCAGATTGATACGCAATCGTTGCTTCTGTTCCTTTAAATGCAGCTAATCTTTCCTCCAGCTTCGTATGAATCATTAAAGTTCCATTAATGGTCCGAACAGCCCCTGCGCCAACACCCCACTCTTTAATCGCTTCAATTGCTGCTTCCTTTAAACGTTCATCTGTAGCAAGCCCTAAATAGTTATTAGAGGACAAATTGATTAACTTTTTACCATTAAGTTGGATTATCGGTCCATTCGGACTCTCAACAACATCGATTTCGTTATAGAGACCTTGTTCATGCAATTCTTCCAAATTCTTTGTTAAAAATTGATTTAGGTTCTGACTCGTCATGCCAATCCCTCCTATTGTTCATTTTTCATTTCTCTTCCACCCTACTAAAAATACATGTGTACTCTCCAAAAACACAATTAACACTAATGAATATTGTCTTATACACATAATATACCACTTAAATAAAAAATGTCCATACATAAAGGACATGTTCAGCAAAAAAAAGAAGGATCAAAAATCTCCTTCGTTCAATAAACTAACTGTCTATTTTTATATTTATTGTTGAGCTTTTGCATCTTTTATTCGATTTTCCGTTTCTTCCTGAAGTTCTCGTAAAAAGGTATTGACATCTTTATCTGATATTAAAAACTCATTCAATTGTTCGCTTAAAACCGTCTTCGCAATTTCTTCATATTTAGACCGGCCATCTGGCGCTGGGGGTGCAGGATATTTATATAGGGATTCCATGTTTTGGTCTGCTAATAAAGGATTACGAAGATCTTCAGACATCGAGAAAAATTGTTCATCCGTATAGACTGATTCCTCTGGATAACGTATCTTATGGGCCACCTGTTCATCGCTTAATAAAAATTCGATCACTTTAAAAGCCTGTTCTTTGTGTTCACTTGCTGAAGTAACTCCTACCCAATAACCGTCTGAAAATGCGGATACATCGCCTTGTTCCTTCCATTTGGGAAATGTGACAATATCCCAATTCATTCCCTGTTCCTGTGCTTCGAGTAGTCCTGTCCAATCTAGTCCAAGGAAATACATTGGAACCATGGCTAATGTTTGTTCTGCAATAAATTGATCAATCGCATCATCCCCATGAAGTGGATCCCCTTCTTGGAATTCATTTACTTTTTTATAAGTCTCCAAAATATCTTTTATTTCCGGAATGGTGCTGAATTGGGGTTCATCTGTATCAGGATTCACTAATGTAATACCTAAAGGCGGAAATAAATAGCGATCCGCCGACGGCATCACCATTCCAGTATAATAAGTACCATTTCTTTCTCCTGTTACTTTAGCAGCAAGCTCAATTATCTCATCATAAGTCATATCATCAGTTGGATAATCGACACTGAATAAATCAAAAATATCTTTATTATAGTGCAAGGCAGCCTTATTGTGCATATAAGGAATTCCCCACAGTTCCTCTTTACTCTCTGAAAAAGCGCGGATTTGATCAAGGAAATTTTGATCAAAACGCTCAATATTTTCAAAACCGTATTTTTCGATCAACTCCGTCATATCATACGCAAGCTCAACATCCTTTATAACAGGAATGTAACGAAAATCAGGTCCCATTACAATATCAGGAATATTATTGCTCGCAAATTCCTCTTCAAAACTACTTTTATAAGGCATAATTGGGATAAGTTCCAATGTCACATTTGGAAATGCTTCCTCAACAGGCTCTTTAATAGCCTCGTTGAACACCTCTTCTCCCCGCCAATCATTGATTTTTAAGGTAATCGGTTGATCCATATCAATTTCAGGAACTTCTTCCGCCTCTGTATCATTATTCGTATTTGGTTCAGATGCATCCGCAGATCCATTCCCTTCTTTACTGCAAGCTGTACCGAAAAACAATATGAATAAAAGACTGACCATCCAAAGTTTTTTTATCCGAAAAATTTTTATCCACACGACAAATGATGCCCCCTTTTTAATAAATGGATATTATTCATCTTCTGACCTAATAGATCAGTGCCCTACAGCAAACTTCTTTCACACCAACGGAACATTCCATTTCATATATAATGAAAATGCTAAATGCTTAGGAATACCAAAATTCAAAATACAAATGACCTCTTATGCTAGCACTTTCCCTCACTGAATTAAGACTGAAACAATAAAAAGGTTAAATTTAAAGAAGTCCAATCCTCTTTTCTACTTAACATGATGTCACTACCACATAAGCTATATAGGTAGTTTATTTCTCTGCCATTGCGCTTTTAATTTTCCCTTCCGACTCTTCAACTAATTCTCTTAGAACTGTAACAACATCAACTTTATCTTCCCTAATTTTTCTTTCCGCTTCGTCAATATCAACATAATCATCCCAATTACTCTGTCTACCTTCATACTGAGCTGCTTCACCAAAAAAGTATGCTTCGATATTTTTCCCTTCATATGCAGGGACATCCGATCCATAATATTTGAGTACTTCAGGATCTACTAAAGGCGTTTGCAGCATCATTGTTTTAGCCATTCCAATTTGAATTTCGGAATCTAAATAGGTTGTCAACACTTGAAAGGCTTCTTCTTTATACTCACTATAATTGGCAATGACCATTGGCCATGCATTTTTAGCAGGTGTTGTATTTGGTTGATCTTCCCATACTGGGACTGGTGCTAAATCAATGCTTTTAATTACCTCTGGATCTGGATTTCCCCATCCCCAGGCAAAGTAGTTGTTTGTTCCGATATACATCGCCGCTGTCCTTTCTTCAACAAATGGGTTGTCAGATAGATTAGGACTATCTATCTCAGGAATGTTGTAATAGGCTTCCAGTAAATCAAAGTATTTCTTAAACTCCGGGCCATTTTCTACTAAAACTTCTCCTGTATCTGGGTCAGTACTTCGTGCAGCTAGTTCACCCAGTGCACCTGAAGGCCCCTCTTGAAGACCAATATATTGATCGCCACCCAATTCTCCAGTCATTTCTTTCGTTAATTCCAACAGCTCACCCCAGGTCATCGGAACATCAGGGTCTGGATATTCCTTTCCAAATTTATCGAAAACATCTTTATTGTAGTAAAGTCCGTAAAATGACGTTCCATCAGGAAAACCCACCATTCTGCCTTCATCATCCAATGAACGCATAAAAGAAACTAACGAGGGATCGAGAACACTCAAGTCAAAATTTTGTTGTTCAATTAAATCATCGAGGGGATATCCAATGTCGAGCTCTTTGATGGGTGGATAATCACCAATAATAATGTCAGGACTTTGCTTTTTCGAAAATAACTCTTGTAAAGATTCTGCTGAATTTCCATAAGGAACGTACTCAAGTTTAATATTTTCCAACTTTTTATCAACTTCGTCGAATCTTCCATCAAAGTATTCTTCACTTAATGGTATCGCTACTCTTATGGTTACTTCCTCAACTTTTTCAGCATCACCCTTGTCGTCACCTTTTGTGCTTGTACTTGTAACTCTCTTTGTATCATTCGAACATGCCGTAAATATCAATAATAAACTAATTACAGTGACAAACAAGAAGCTATAATTTTTCTTCCTCATTGTTCTATCCCCCATACATCACCAGTTTATTTTTATAGCTTGATATAACGATAATGATCGGTCATGCTTCTTTTAAAGACTTCCCTTTATCCTTTAAGGGGTCCTATTTCTTATATTTATCCAAATATCTAAATGAAGTCATCCATTTTAAAGTTATTCTGAACATAAATAGCTTCCTACTAAACATGACGTCATGACCAGTTGGTTAGCCTTTTCCTCTATACCCTTCCTTAAAATAAGAACTCAATAGCATTTTCTCAAATTAAATATTTTGTGAGCGCTTCCTAAAATTCACAAAAACAACTGATCAAAGGTTGATGCCAATACTGCAACAATAATATCTGGACCATCGGCAACCGAAACGATTCTTGCAGTCCTGTACTTGTACTATTTGTAGAAATGAAAGCCAATTTCTTTTTTTGATTCCTTTCTGTTCACCACTTGTACTGCTGAGAAACGCCACATATTTAGTTAGGAACGAGATGATTTGTGACCAAGAAATAAACACAATAATAAATCTTATGTTTCAACTAAAGGATGAAACCTTCTGCTTACTAGTTTTCTCACAGCAATTTAGAATTACAATTATTTAATTAAACTTAACATGATATCATTACCACATAATTCATAAATTCTTCCATTGAATCCCCCCTTTTTTGTAGAGTGGTTTCCTTAACAACCTCTCATCCATTTTATACAGCGCTTACATTTTAAAAATACTGAAAACTCGTCTGCCATTACACTATAACCGCTCCTTTTCATTTATGTCAATAGGTAAAAATGAAAAGGAGCGGTTATGGTGTTTAGCTAAATAGGCAATTAGAACGTTTCTGCCACCTTCGACCTTTTTTGATAATGTAGGGTTATAGACCAATAAATAAAGGTGATGAATAATAACAGACTGGTTATCCAATACAGCCATTTAATTCCAATAAAATCCAACACGATAAAACTAATTAATGGGCCTAAAGCAGAACCAAGATCAACAACCAATGTATAGTGAGTCATCATTTTAACGGAAGCTGGGCCGTTCGCTGCGTCTGCTGCGAGAGAATCACTTGTTGTAATAAAAATAGTTGCTACTAATTGAAAAGCAAAGATTAGGATTAAAAAAAGCGGGAACGGCATTGATAACGGGATAAATACAAAAAGGATTGCGCCTAGGATATAAGCGAATAAAAGCATAGGTATGCGCCCCATTTTTCCGTCTGACAATCTTCCAATTAAAGGAGCAGTAAAGGGATCTGTTCCCAATTTAACGGATTGGACAATTCCGGCAACTGCTGCTGCTCCTAAAGAAAAGCCTAAAATGATAAAGTTCTGATTCATTTGATATTCCATTAGCTTGCTAATCGTTGAAAAGAATATGCCGTAAACAATCAAAGCGACTAGCAACCCATTAAATAATATTTTTAGTTGCTGTTTATTTTTTAAGATCGACACTTTTCCATCTGTGGGACGTTTGGTATCTACTTCACTTAAACTATTTGGAACAAATCGAACGGCAAAGGGGAGAGTCAAGACGCCCAGTATAGCAAAAATTGTCGTAATCCATTTGATACCAATCAAGTCGGCGAATAGACCACCAATCAACATGCCAATAAGTGTCCCCAATCCCCAAAGTCCGTTGTAAAGACCGATTAATTGTCCCCTCGTTTGTCGATTGCTTGAGGAAAGAACGGTCAAATAGCCGCCTAAACGGAGTAAAGACCAAGAAATCCCCCAAAGGATTCGCATAATTAGTAAAAGCCAAAAACCTTTAAGAGTCCCATATGAATAGGTTGATATAATCGCTAGAACTACTGCGATCAGTACCCCAGTCCTTTTGCTAATTCTTTGGTAACACCAGCCCACAACGGAATTAATCGGTATCCGAATAATCCGATTAATAGATAAAATAATTCCTACCTGCCATAATGCGGTTAACCCAAAAAACTCCCAATAAATGGGCATAACAATTAACAGCATTTCATTTCCAAGAATACTGATCGCCGTAATGATTGCGATAATAATGACAGGACTCTTATTCACGGCTTTTTCATGCATAGTTGGTTTATCTCTCCCCAGATTGAATGAATACAGAGTATTTTAACGGTTAGCTCTGGATTGCACAAGCTATTTTAAAAAAAGGGAGGCTCTTCTTAGCAATCAAGAGTGATCGCTTTCGTCATACCCCTAATAACAAAGCAACTAGTGGAGGGTATAATACACCTCCACTAAAAGTCTAACGTTATTTACTTTCCTCTAATAGCTCGTTAATAGCAGGACTCTTTGTAATTTCCATAACCTTGCCACCTGAGCGAATTGATTCCGTTGCCGCGCAGCCTACCGCCACACTCATTCTTCCTGCAACAGGAGAGGTTAATGGTTGTTGATCGTGTAAAACTAAATTGATGAAGTCTTTGGTAATTTTCGGGTCTGCCCCGCCATGACTGCCTTGCTCTTTTTTAATGTCATAAGTCTGGTCACTAAGTTCATTCCAAGAATTTGACTTTCTTGTTTTCACATAGACTTTTCCTTCTAATTCGGAATTTTCCATTCTCCCTTTTGTGCCAATAAAGACATAGTTTCGTTGATAATCAGGAGTAAAATGACACTGTAAATACGAAGCTTTAATGCCGCCTTCTAACTCCATGATTAACATATTATTATCTTCTACATCGATTTCTTCACGGAAAGCACATTCCGTCAATGTATGGGGACTATATTCTGTGCAAGTGTCCTTGATATCACATTCTGGACAGGTAAGAGTATTCGGCTTATCTCCCCCAAAGAAATCAAGGCTTCCGAATGCTGAAACTCTTTTGGTATATTTTCCTGTAATCCAATGAATGACATCCAAATCATGAGAGCCCTTTTGCAAGAGCAGGGAGGTTGTATTTCGGCTCAAACCGTGCCAATCATGATAATAGAAGTAACCGCCAAACCCAACAAAATGACGTACCCACACCGCTTTAATATCACCGATAACCCCGGAGTCGACAATCCCCTTCATTGTTTGAAACATGCTCATATAACGCATATTAAAGCCAACCATCAAATGTTTTCCTGTTTCATTCGCTGTTTCAATAATCCGGTCACAGCCTTCCACTGTAATCGCCAGCGGCTTTTCACAATACACATGCTTGCCTGCTTTCAAGGCAGCGACAGCATGCTCTTCATGTAAGAAGTCAGGCGATAAAACGGCGACAGCATCAATATCCTCTTGCTTAAGTAATTCACGGTAGTCCGTCGTTACAAATGCATCCGGATTAATTTCTTGCTTGAACTTTTCCAATCTCTCTTCTGACACATCAGCTGCTGCTACAACAATTGACTCTCCATTAGGGTTGTGCCAATTTTTGGCAATTCCACTTCTTAACCCCGCTCCAATGATTCCCATTCTTACCTGTTTCAAACCTTTCACTCCCCTTTTTTTAAAAAACTGCACTTAAAACTATATTGAAAACTTCCTGCTTGGAAGCAGTTCACAAATATATTACGCCCAGATAAGTAGCCGCCACTGCTTAGCTTCCATTTTCCACTCGATTTAAGGCTTTTCCAATTGCTTGATTCACTTCTTCACGTAAATCAAATAGATAGCTAGACTCTTGTGGATATTTTTTAAAACTAATTTCACCTTGCTTCTCTATTTTACGAAGAACTTCTTCTTTTCCTTCTAATTCTGCAAGCCAGTTAAACGCCCGTAAATCCTGCAAAGCTTGATAAAATACTCTTAAACGAATTGAAGGATACGCCTCCCCATTTTCTCCCGGGTATACAAGAAAGGCATCACCTGAAGGAAATCCCTTTCCCGCATCCGTCACTTCATAAGGATTAATGGCCTTTTTAGAAAATTGACTATTATAGAAGTTATATCCCCATTGCAAAAATCCTTCGATATCATATTTAAATAATTGTGTCGCGATAACACGATTTCGTGCAGATGGCATGGCCATAAATCGGTTACTTACATCGATATTTTGCGAACAACAATAATACGTCCAGAGTCCTGGAACCTGATGCTCTATAAAGGGCTCGATATGATTAGAGGCGACAACGGGCCTAGCCACAACGCCTTGTTCATAAAATTGATAATTACTAAGGGCATCGAGCACATGAAAATCTTTTAAATATGGTGTGACGATCTCTTTAGCCTTTGCGTACATGGATAGATGGGCTTCTCCCGGCTCATCTGAAATATGAAAATAGACTTTATCCTGTTGCCAATTTTCTTTCAAAAATGCTGTTAATTCTGGTAAAAAGGCGTGGAGGAACTCCCGATATTCTTCACTATCAGCTTTTACATGCCAACCAAATTTTTTCGTTAAAGTTCCATCTTCCTTTACTACAATCTTTGGTGTAAATTCAGCTCCCCATTGTGTAAAGAGATGGGCGATTTCCAGATACTCAATTTGATGGCGATCACATATTTCTATCCATCTTTTTAATAAAGAAAAGTCAAATGTATATGTTCCATTTTCATACTCCATTTGTACTAATTGAATCGTTGTTCTTTCTCCCCCTACTTCTGTATCTAACGGAGGTGTAAAGATAGGAGTTAGGATCATATTGGTACCATTTTCTCCAGCAGTTTGAATAAACTTCTCGATCGCTTCCCAATGCTTCTCGGAGAAAACGTCAACCTGATAATAATCAGCCAAGCAGTCCGCATGAAACCACTCCGTGTGGATCAACGTTTGCTTAGGAAGTTCATAAGGATGAACGAGAATATCCACCTCTGCTTCATAAAGCAAGTCAGTACCGTCGAGCACTTTGAGCTTGATTGATTGATTTCCCGAAGTTTGTTGTTCAGGCTGAATATCAACCCATATTGCATTCCAGCCATCCGTCTCTAAGTCTATTTGATTGTCTGTAATTGGCTCTAGCAGGTCAGGATATAACCCTGGTTCTATTGATAAATAATTGTCATCATGTCGATCCGGATAGGCTGGTAGTTCAGAAGGTACCTTTTTCACCTGACTAAGCGTTATATCCACTCCGCCAGCTTCTACTTGGAGTTGAACCACCTTGGCTTCTGCATCCTCATATTGGTAGGCCATCTGAAAAGAATATTGCTCCCTTTGGAAAAGGCTGATTCTTTTTTTCTCCCACACCCGTGGTTGTTTTTTTGGAAAGACCTTTTCCAATGAATCTGTCAATTGAAATTGCAACATCTGTTTTTTCCCCCTATACTTGAACTTATTTTGTTCCCTGGCATCTATTTACTCACCCTACTTTAATCAAGTAATGGCTTACATATTTCATAAAGGAAAAAGATTTTACGCTTTTTCCTCTTGAATAATTTGGATTTTTCCCATTAATTCTTGCACAATATGAGGCTGGATGGTTCCAGTTCCTTGCTCCATCGCATTGGCTGTACCACATGCACAAGCCCATTTCAGACACTCTTCAAGTGAATATTTTTTCTGTAATGCATAAGCCATTCCAGCCACCATGCTATCACCGGAACCAACAGCGTTAACAGCCTGGACAGTCGGAATCTCAGCCCTTAGGAAAAGATCTTTGCCTACTAGAAAGGCCCCTTCCTTCCCAAGTGATACAAGGACATACTGTACACCTTGGGTACATATTTTTTTAGCCGCAGCGACCATCTCATTCACCGTTAAATCTGCTTTATTCATATATTTACAGAGTTCTTCTTTATTTGGCTTAATCAGAAATGGTCTCCCCTCAATTCCTTTTGTGAGAGCATCCCCACTTGTATCTAATAAAACAGGGATGTTTGCCGTATGGGACCATTCACATATTGCCTGATAATAAGAAGCTGGAATACCAGAGGCCAGGCTTCCCGAAGCAATGATCATCCCCGCTTCACTCATTAGCTCTTTTAAAACTTCCTCAAATTCTTCCTGTTCCTCTTCTGACACAATTGGGCCCTTTTCCATTAACTCTGTTTGTGTCCCCGATTCTTCATCTAGTATCGCAAGACAAGTTCTTGTCTCACCTTTTATTTCGATAAAAGTATGATCAAGCTCTTCTTGTCCAAGCTGATCAACAATCCACTCTCCACTACCTCCGCCTAAAAATCCAGTACAAACAGGGCTTTCACCTAATTTCTTTAAGACACGAGAGACATTGAGGCCCTTGCCACCTGCTGTTTTACTTCCAGGCTCTACACGGTGACCATGACCAGTTTGGAAATGGTTCACCTTATAGGCGATATCGACTGCCGGGTTTAAGGTGACCGTCACAATCATGGTCTTCCCCTACGCCTTCTGTGCACTTTGGCACATTCGAATTTTACTTTCAACCACTTTTTTAAGATCAGCAATGGCTTTGCTAAAATATTTGCGTGGATCATTTTCAGTGGTATGAGCGGATAAATAGTTTCTTAATCCAGCAACGTAGGCGTTCTTTAATTCTGTCGCGACATTCACTTTGCAAATGCCCAAACCAATCGTTTCATGAACCAAGGCGTCCGGAATGCCAGAAGCGCCATGAAGAACAAGTGGAATATCTACTACCTCACGAATTTCTCCCAAACGCTCCAAGTCTAATTTAGGTTCACCCTTATATAAACCATGTGCAGTTCCAATCGCCACTGCCAAAGTATCAATACCCGTGCGCTCAACAAATTCCTGCGCTTGGCCCGGATTTGTATAGATTGCATCCTTCTCGTCTACACTCATATCATCTTCGATTCCACTTAAGCGACCAAGCTCTGCTTCAACAAGTACTCCCTTTGGTTGAGCATAATCAACAATCTCTTTGACAATAGCAATGTTCTCTTCAAAGGGATGATGACTTGCATCAATCATCACAGATCCTACACCCATATCAATCATTCTCTTAATATCATCTACATTTTCATGATGGTCTAAATGAAGCTCAAACGGAATGCTATACTTCTTTCTCGCTGCTTCCATTATGCCAATCAAAAATTCCTCTCCCACATATTTAACCGTTCCAGGTGTCGCGGCCAAAAGGACTGGGGATTGCATTTCCTGAGCCGTTTCTAAAACAGCCTTTGTAATCTCCAAATTATGGACATTGAAAGCAGGGACGGCATATTTCCCTTCTTGAGCTCGTTGAAAAAGATTCATTGTTGATTTCACCATCTTAGTTTTCCCCCTCAAAAGGATAAATTTGAACACCTTGGACAACCCGACTAATCACACCTGTTGGGGACGGATTATCTGGTGAGATGCCACTATGAAGTGATGTTTCATAAGCGAATAACTGAGCGAAAATTACATACGGGAATGCAAGAGCAATATCTTCTTTACCGGCTAGAGGAATTGTGATTTGGTAATCGCTATATTCTTCCACTTCAGCATCTTGGTTCCCAGAAATAACGACAAGCTTTCCTCTTTCTTCCATCGAATAGATTTCTTTCAAAATATCAAGGTCATATTTTCTTGTATAAGGATGGTTAGATACATAAACAACCACCATTGTACCAGAACTTAAAATCGACTTGGGGCCATGACGAAAACCTAAGGATGTATCAAACATCGTCGGGAAGCGTCCTCCAGTTAACTCTAAAAACTTCAATGCTGACTCCCTTGATAATCCTTCGAATACACCTGAACCAAGATAAACAATTCGAGAAAACTCTGTTTCTAGCAATCTCGGAATAAGGTCGGCACATTCCTGTAGCATTTCTTTTCCTGCAGAAGAAACAGCCAATATCGTCTCTGCAAAACTCGTTTTATCTTCACTGAATAAGTATAAAGCTGTCAAAACCATTGTGGAATAACTGCTTGTCATCGCTAATCCCTTATCATTCGATTCTTCAGGAAGAATAAGAACAAGTTGGCGATCTTCCCCTTGTTTCCTTTTCGCGAGTGCTCCATCTTGATTACACGTAATCGTAATCTCATAGAACTCATCGACAAGCCTTTCTGCTAATTCCACTGCAGCCACACTCTCTGGACTGTTGCCCGAACGAGCAAAAGAAACCATAATGGTTGGAATCTCTTTATCTAAAAATAAATACGGATTGGCAGTTAAATTCGTTGTGGAAATAGCCTCAGACTCCCACCCCTTATTTCTGATCGCTCTTCTGACATATGGATAAATAGTTTCCCCAATAAAGGCGCTAGTCCCTGCACCTGTAAAAATAACACGTGCATGTGAATGCTTTTTTTCAATGGCATGGAGAAATTGCTCCATTTTCTCCTTTTCCTCAGACAATTGCTTGACTGTTTTTACCCATAGCTCTGGCTGCTGTTCAATTTCCCTTCTCGTGTGGGGTATTTCTTTAGAATAATTACTCAATTCATATCCTTCCTCTCATGTAATGTTGTCATGACCAGATAATGCTAACACTACTCAGTGTTAGTTTAGCTCTACTGAGTAGGTAAATTTATCCCCTCTCGCGATCGTAGATGTATACTCTACAACCATCTCATGTTCAAAGGTGAGCCTTTCAATTAATAAACTAGGCTCATCCTGGCTAATTTGCAAAAGCTCTGCTTCCTCCTTTGTCGTAGGTACTGCTCGGAAGCGTTCATTCGCTTTTGTTAATTGAACATGATATAAATCGCGGAAAATGGTATACATAGGTTGTTTCTTTAATGTTTCTTCTTGTAAATCTGGGAACTTACTTACTGGGAGATAAGAGATTTCATAAAGCATGGGGATACCATCTGCTAATCTAAGACGTGTAACTTTATAGATTTTCTCCCCTTCTGGCAACCTCATCTTGATTGCCAACTTTCCCTCACAATCAACCTTTTCAAAGGCCAAAACTTTTGTAGAGGGGACTTTATTAATTTTTTTCATTTCTTCGGTAAAGCTGTAAAACTTAACCAGACTTTGATCGATAATTTTCGGAGAGACAAACGTCCCTTTCCCATGCTGTTTATAAATGAAATGTTCCTTCTCGAGCTCCTGCATAGCTTGTCTAACCGTTGTACGACTGACATCATACATCTCGCATAACTCTCGCTCTGACGGGAGGCGATCATGCTCTTTTAAATCACCTGATTCAATCTTTCCTACAAGGATATCCATTAATTGATAATATAAGGGCAATCGATTGTCTTTCTGCATTATGATTCTCCTTCATTGTACCACATCACGTGGTCATTACCAGTTAGTTCATTTTAACATGTTATGGAGAATAATAATAGGGGAATATATATATTTGTTTTTTAAGTTTAGTTGTGAAACAAAGATCCCCTACCTCGATGGTTTCCTATTGGGTAGGGGTATCTTAAATGATGTATTTTTATTCCTTATTTGCCTTTTCCCATTCTCCTTCGATACCTGCTTCATCTATTATTGTGTTCACATCATCAATGACCTCTTGTCCACCACGTGCCAAATACTCATCTACGAATTGGTCCCAATCAGCAACCGGTCTTTGCCCTACGATCATTTTTGTTAATTCATTTGTTGCAAACTCATTTAATTCAGACATTTTATTATTGTAGACTTCGGAGTGAATTCGATTCATTGGACTTACATATTGATCTGTTTCGTTTAACACCTCAACCAACTTTTTATTGAATTCCTTTGCTTCCTCAGCTTTCGAGTGTGTAGCATATTCTTCCATTGATTTATTGTCTTCTGTCCATCCACTTTCTTTTGGAATATAAGCGAGTGGAGCATATTTAGGATACTCTTCTGTTTTCTGCGGGACACCATCGACTATTTCATAGCCTTTTCCTTCTCCACCCCAGCTCCAGTCAAAGTATTCGTTATCAGGCGTCTGGTCTTCAGCTGCCACATATATTTGCATATAATCGATCATTTCTAATATTTTTTCAACCTTTTCTGGATCATCTTTTAAATCTGCACTTATGGACCACATTCGATAAAATGGAGACGCAGAGGAAATTCCCCGACTTCCATCCGGTGCCTCAAAGGCTGGAATCGGCACAACATCAGCTTCTGGTGCGGTCTTTCTCAGCGTCGGAATATCTAAATTAATCGGTTGTGCCCCTTTTTCAATTCCAGGCTGTTCATACCAAATGCCTACTTTATTGGCATTAAAATCTTTGAAAACATCACTATAAGGTTTGACTGCCCAATCCTTATCAAGCGCTCCTGCTTCAGAAAGCTCATGTAAAAAGGTAATTTTGTCTTTATTCCCTTCAGAAATCCATCCAGGAATTAATTGGCCCTCGTCATTTTTATGATACCAGCTGCTTGAACTCCAATATGTGCCCATCGCTGGATCGTACACGATATCCTTCGCCAATCCAAGTCCGACTGTATCATCTTTTCCATTCCCATCTGGGTCCTCCGTTGCAAAGGCGATTGCGACCTCTTTTAGCTCTTCATAATTAGTCGGCATCTCAAGCCCGAGATTATCTAACCAGTCTTGACGAATAAGTGGTTTCTTGCCTCCATTTGGTGGAAACCAAACAGGAATACCATAAACATTTCCATCTAGACTTACCGCGTCCCATACCTGCTCAGGAATGACAGAAAGTCTTTCATACTTATCAATATAATCATTTAACGGAAGGAACGCCCCTTGACCTGCCCATTTCATAAAATTCACATCTGGTCCTTCTGTTCCTACTACATCAGGGATATCACCGGAAGCCATCTTAACAGATAATTTTTCTTCATATGTATCCCAAGGAATATATTGTGGTTTGAAATTCACATCAAACTTTTCATTTAACTTCTTTACACCTTCACTATTTGGTTCAGGTACTGGTCTTTCCCAAGTACCATCAAACCAAGAAATCGCCACTTCCCCATCTTTGCTTGCGGAAGAACCAGATTTCTTTTTTCCTGATGAACAAGCACTTAAGACACCTACTAAAAGCAACACTGAAATGAAAATAGATAGATATTTTTTCATGCACATCTTCCTCCTTATGTTTTCATTGTCATCCATTTCCTTGCACTATTCTTTGACTGAGCCGAGCATCACCCCTTTTGCAAAATGTTTTTGTAGAAATGGATAGACTAATAATATTGGAATTGTTGAAATTAAGATTGCTGCCATGCCAATAGTTTCTGCTGGAGGAGGATTTTTTCCATCTCCTACATTCATGGCAGGATCTAAAATATTACTTGCTTGATTCAAAATCACAATCTGTCTTAATACCACCTGTACTGTCCATTTAGCTGGTTCACTTAAATAAAGCAAGGCCGTAAAATATGAGTTCCACAAACCAACAGCATAGAATAATCCAAATGCAGCTAAAGCAGGCTTCGATAATGGCAGCATGAGCTTGATAAAAATTTGCAGATCATTGGCACCATCAATAATTGCTGCCTCTGTTAGATCATTCGGTAAGTTAAGGAAAAACTGTCGCATCACGATTAAATTAAACGCATTGATCGCTGTCGGGATAATTAAGGCCCATAAAGAATCCATTAAACCTGTGGCTTGAACAATCATATAGTTTGGAATCATTCCAGCACTAAACACAAAAGTAAAGAGAATTAGAAACAAATAAACTTTCTGCCCTAATATATTACGAGAAAGGGCATAAGCCATCATGGCTGTAATCAATAAACTTACAAAGGTACCAATGACGGTCACATAAATGGTCACCCACAAAGAACGCATAAATTCCTTCGAGCTCAAAATATATTCGTAGGCATCTAACACCCATTCTTTTGGAAAAAGTAATAAATCTGTATTGACAAACTCTTCATAAGTGGCAAATGACACAACAAACATATAATAAAACGGAAATAGCATGGCTGCTGCAATGAGAATAAGGAAAAAGATGTTTATCCCATCGCCAATTCTGCTTAATAGTGTACGATCTTCCATGTAATCACTTCCTTTCTAGTAAACGCCTTCTTCACCAAATCGCTTCGCTAGACGATTAGCACCAACGATAAGGATAAAGCCAACAACCGATTTAAATAGGCCAACTGCTGTAGCAAAGCTAAAGTCAGAGTTTTGAATTCCCTTATAATACACAAACGTATCCAAGACATTCCCTACTTCCATTGTGAATGGAGTAAGCATCAGATAGATTTGTTCAAATCCAACATCCAACACACCGCCCAGTCGTAAAATAAGCAAAATAATGATCGTACTTTTTAGTGCCGGTAATGTAATATGCCAGATTTTCCGCAATCGCCCTGCCCCATCAACAGATGCGGCCTCATATAATGTTGGGCTTATGCCTGATAAAGCAGCTAAGAAAATAATGGTTCCCCATCCAGATTCCTTCCAAATCACCTCTAATACAATAAGCGGCATAAACCAAACTGGTTCTTGCAAAAATCCGATCGGCTCCATACCGAAAACGCTTCCTAAAAAGGAATTCACAATACCATTTGACTTTAATACAACGGTTACAATTCCGATCACGACAACCCAGGATAAAAAATGAGGGAGATAGACGATAGATTGTACAACCCTTTTAAAAACACTACTTCGAACTTCATTCAGCATCAAAGCCAAAACAATAGAGATGGGAAATGCAAAAACAATTTGTAAGAATGATAGATAGATTGTATTCCATAGGACCCGTATCACTTCTTTATCAGCAAAGATCGTTTTAAAATGCTGTAAACCTACCCACTCACTTTCCAAGAAACCCTTAAAGGCGCTATAATCTTGAAAGGCTATGATATTTCCAGCCATCGGTATATACTTATACACGATAAAATAAATGAGGCCTGGAAGAAGGAGCAAGGTGAGGTACCGTTCTTTCCAGATTCTTTTCCAAATGTTTTTCTGAGGTGGCCTTCCTATAAATTCAGGCTTGGCGATTGATTCTGCGCTTGTTTTTTCAATACTCTCCATTTACTTATGTCACTTCCTTTTTAATTGGTTGAGCATTTGATCTTTCAATTTCGACAATTTTCAAAAGCTTGTCGAATATTTACACAAATAGTAATGATTAGGACAAGCTTTCGTCAATCGGCTCTTTTTAGAAAGGTTCACGCATTTCTATATATCTGAAAAATAGTGAAGTTTATGTAAAATTGACTAGTATAGGGGGATATGCTATTGCAACGTTACTTGCAGAGGTTTAATAGAAAGTCGATCTTTTTTAAATTATTCTCGAGTTTTATGGTGGTCATATTATTATTTATCTCCTTTACTCTCCTCTCTTTTAGTTATTTTAAGAGAGCGATTCAACAGGAAATCATTGTCTATAATACGAATAATTTAATTCGCACCACAAAAGACTTTGAACATCATTTTAATAAAGCGTACAACAGCATGACCCGCTTTTATTTACAAGATGATTTAAAGACATTGTCTAACGAGGAATTAGACTACGCAGCGGCCAACCAAATAATTAAGGATTTATTCAATCTCCAAACAGATGACTCATTATACTTTGACAATCTATTATTATGGGACCGGAACCATAACATGGTATTTGGACAAGGCCGGGGAGCCTCACCTAATAAAGTCTTTACTGACTTCTATTCTAGTGATGCTTATCCTTATGATTTCTGGAAAACACAGTTCAAGGATTTAAATGGGACTAAATTTTACCAGACCGCTACTTTTACGAAAAAGGACGATCCCGTTTTCCGAAAAAATAAAACCGTTATCCCAATCGTTGTAAAAAACAAGCTGATGCCAGATATCATTATGATCGGTTTCCTAGACATTGATCGAATGATTGATGACTTTCATCAATCGATCAATCATCACTTCCTTATTCTTGATGATAAAGAGGCTCCCTTATTTACCTCTTCATCCATTCAAGATGGAACTATTCCCTCCCTTCCATCTGACAAGGATTGGATCAAATGGAACAAGAACTATTATTTTTATTCGAAAGGTTTAGATCATGAATTCACCTATGTAAACGTTATACCAGCAGCTAAAATTCTATCTCATATCTCGAGGATGAATATTACATTATCAATCATTTTATTTGTGACTTTACTGATCGCGATTAGTGTCTCTTATTTCTTTACCAAAAAGTTTAATAATCCAGTAAGACGAATCTTTGAATTAATGAAGCCATCCAATGAAAGCAGTTTATCTTTAAAACATATAAATGAATTTGAGCTCATTCAGGAGCATGTCCAGTTACTATTGGAAACGAATAAAGAAATACACGAGGATTTAACAGAAAAAAGAACACTCCTTCGGTATTATGCCTATATTAATATGATGAAAAAAATGCACGCGGATTTTCAAGAGTTGAAAGAACTCGAAGAAAAGAAACAACCTTATCGCATTGTCCTTATACAGCCAACCTTTAAGGAACAGTTTTTTTATGAGGAGCTAGATGAAGGGAAGACGATTCAATCTTTAATGGAATATGTAAAGATCATGATGACGAATGTTTTTCAAAAATCTGTCTACACCTTTCAAATTGAAAGAAATGAGATTCTTTCAATTATTTATTTTTATAATCATGAAAATAAGCTAAGTGAGATATTGGAAACTATTCAGCAGGCTGCTCAAGGAGACAAAGATTATTATTTCCTTACGATGACAGTGAGCTCACTTCATACTCAAGCAGCAGAGCTTACCACTGCCTATGAAAAAGTTCAAGAGGTTTCCAAATATCGCCCATTCCATAGTGAAACCACTCTTTGCTATGAAACGGGGCAACTTCCGAAGGAATATTCCCTATCAACTTCCTATAGAAAGCAACTTCATACCCATTTGAAGGAAGGGAATGCTGAGGAGGTCACGCGTTTACTAGATCAGATGATTGAAAAGATGGAGAAAAAAGCAGCCCCAACGGTTAGTTACATGAAATTAAAAGAAGCAGTTTTTCAAGAAACTCTTCAAATTATACAAAGTCTTCATCTTCATGCAGATGCTTTACGTACAATAGAGGATTCATTTATCTATTCTGCACAGAAATTACAAGTCTATTTTCATCAGCTTATCCATGAGGCCTGCGATCAAATAAAACAATCTAAGAATGAACAACATGATGTAATCGCTAGTGTCAAAAACTATATTCAAATGAATTATGCTAGTGAGTTAACCTTAGACACCGTAGCAAAGCAAATGAATATCTCCGGCGGATATTTATCCACCTACTTTAAAGAAAAAACGGCAATTAATTTTTTGGATTATGTCAATCAAGTTCGGATCGAAAAGGCGATAATGCACTTAACTGAAACCAATTTAAGGATCAATGAAATTGCTAGTAAAGTAGGCTACCAAAACTTAAATTCATTTAACAGGATGTTTAAAAAGCATACGGGCTTAACACCCAGTCAATATCGGAAAACACATTCACACACTGAAAATGAGATATCCTAGCCTCTAAAACATTGCACGAGGAGAGATATAATGATAAAAAGCTATAAACCATTGCTGTTAAACGATATGTTTCAATTGTACTTACAGCAAAAATGCAATATTAACAGAAGTGACTATGTTTATCATTTCAATATAAGCTATCATATGAATGAAAAAGAAGCTGCTCAATTTGATTTCGGCTATTTTGAGCAACTATTTGAAGAAGTCCACTTAACAAAGCAGGAAAATAGAGAGTTCTTTTTAAAATTATTCGATCTGAAGAAGACAATTTTGCAAGAATTTGATTATAGTTATAGGAATAAACTTTTAGATGATTCATATATCCATATTATTGATTCCTTGGAACAACAAGAAATTCTAATAATAAAAAAGCCAAAATCTGGATATCTCCAACCTAAAAAAATAAACACAACAAAGAGTGTCCCATTCAAGTCAAGCTTATTTCTAAACCAGCTAATTAGAAAACATTCCTTTTTGAAAAACAGGTATGGTAAGGCATTTATTATAATCCCTACTCCATTTATCAAGTGGACAATAGAGATAGAGGAGAAGATTTCCCTTTATTTTGGTTCTCACTTTCAAGATATCAGCTTGCATATTGCGACAATCGATGACGTTCATTATATTGTCAGTGTTGATTTACATGATTTAAAAGAGGAGCAAATTGCTGATCCAGCTGAAGACTTATTATTATTAATACAGTAATACAAGTTGGGGCGTTTTGACTCTTTTGCTTAGTCAAAACGCCCCTTTTCCATTTCACTATAATGATAAAGTTTGCTCTAATTCGTGGTAAATATTATTGCTGCGTGAACGATCGATGCATTTGGCATATAAATCTTCTAACTGATCTTGTAATTCCTTTGCCTCTGCCAAATGCTGTTTCCCTCGCTGCATCTGTTCCCGATACTTTCCTTCAATATGGGCAATTTCCTCTGCAAAAGCCTCATCTGTTCCCGGTGTGATAGCAAGTTCATACATATCAATGATCGAGTCTCCAAGACGATCAGGAAAATATTCATGCGGGGCCGTACTATCAAAAACCGCCCAACCTAGTTCCCGGATTAGAACCATATCAAGACTTTCTGGATCAAACCCACAATGATAAATCTCTATATCATACCCGCGTTTTTCGGCTTCTGCGACAACTTTTTTTAGTAAAGTTGATTTTCCTGTTCCCGCTCTTCCTTTCAGAAAATAGCGTTTTTGCAAACCTGCGGTAATATTATCTACAAAATCAACAGCTCCTACTGGTGTTGCTGCTCCTAAGAAACGCCGTAATATCGTCGGTTTTTTAGTGGTTATATTTTTCGCATCTTGAAATAGAGTGGTCAGAAGATCTTTTGTTACTTGATTAGCTTTAGTGAAGTCCATTTTTCCAATATAAATGTCTTCCCAATCATCATGTATACGAAGAGCTTTTTCATATGCCGCATATGTTTTTGCATAATGTTCACTTATTTTTCCATGTAAGGAATCTATTATTTCTTTATTTTCTTCTAATTTTACTGTACTCTCTTCTTGCTCAAGATCAATGGTTTCCCATTGAGGTCCAACACACTCTTCACCTATTATACGAGGCGGATCTGCATCAATCATCGCAAAGCCTTCCTCACGAATAATAAAACCTTCGACCTGATCAGGATGGTTTGCTCGGTGAATGATCTCAATCAAACTTGCTTGATCTTTCCATTTATTTACAAGCTGTTCCATGATCGCCGATTTTTCATTTTGTGATTTCCCAGTCAATAATAAAACCCTCTCGACATTCGCCAAATTTGAATCGTATAGACTGTAGAAACCCTTGGCCGTATTCCCCCCTGCAAAATAGTGCAAAATATTTCCGCTCATTTCATCATCTCCTTCTGATGAGCTTCCTCCACTCTAGCCTATGCAATAAAATGTAATTCTGACATTCACCTTAGAACTTTTTCTCATCAGCCGGCAAATTAGTGATAGGTCATAGGTAAAAAACAGGAGGGTCAACAGTTTAAAGGACACAACCTTGTAAAACACGCCATTGGATTTCACTACTGCGTGCCCCATTCTCCGCTGTCCTTAGTTAGAGACTTGGAAAACGAATAAATAATGAGTTACGTAATTTGAGTAAGCAAAGTTTGCTAGGTACTGAAATTTGATCTATGAACTCCTTTTCCTGCGTTTTATCCTGATTTTGCGCGCATAGAACCTTCTACGTACCACTTTTCTGCATTTCAACCTGATTTTGTGCGCATAGAACCTTCTACAAACCACTTTTCTGCATTTCAACCTGATTTTGTGCGCATAGCGCCTTCTACGTACCACTTTTCCGCGTTTTATCCTGATTTTGTGCGCATAGAACCTTCTACGTACCATTTTTCTGCGTTTTATCCTGCTTTTGGATCCATAGAACCTTCTACAAACCACTTTTCTGCGTTTTATCCTGCTTTTGGGTCCATAGAACCTTCTACGTACCACTTTTCCGCGTTCCATCCTGCTTTTGTGTTCATAGAACCTTCTACGTACCACTTTTCCGCGTTCCATCCTGTTTTTGTGTTCATAGAACCTTCTACAAACCACTTTTCCGCGTTCCATCCTGCTTTTGTGTTCATAGAACCTTCTACAAACCACTTTTCCGCGTTCCATCCTGCTTTTGTGTTCATAGAACCTTCTACAAACCACTTTTCTCCTTTCTTGATATACTCCAACAAGTCAAATAACCCCAAATCTGAGAAGGAATAGATCGCCCTTCGCAGATTTGGGGTTATTTGGTCTCGAGAGGTTAGACCCAACACCAACATCCGTTTTGACTTTGTGCTTTCCAGTGATGTCTTTATTCTTCTCTCTTCCGTGTGCGGGAAGGTTGACCTTTTTTTATAAAATCAATTGCTTCCCTTGTTTCATCAATAGAGGCGATCGCTTCTTTATATTGCTGGGAGGCGACACACATAAATAAGATATCGATTGCATGAAGTTGGGCAATTCGAGATGAGGTAGCGCCACTTCGGAAAGTAGGCTCCTTTGTTGCTGAAATGTACAGGCGTATATCTGCCTGTTCTGAGACAATCGATGAACCATATTTTGTCAAACTAATGGTTGTTGCCCCTTGTTTATTTGCCAATTCCAGAATTTTTGCCACTTCATGGGTACCACCTGAAAAAGAAATACCTATGACAACATCGTTTTTTCCCGCATTGGCTACAACGGTAGCGGCCATATGCAGATCATTAAAAGCAAGAGCATTTTTATTAATTCTTAGAAATTTCTGTTGAGCATCCTCTGCACTGATAAAGGAAGCACCTACCCCAAAGAGATGAATCGTTGATGCACCCTCAATGGCTTTGATCGCTTTAGATAGTTCTTCTGGACTTAACAGTTCAGCTGTTTCTTTTAGTGTTTGGATACTATTTGATGTCATTTTTTCAATAATGGAGTACATAGATTCATTCGGTTCGATGTCTCGGAATTCTGAAGTTGGTTCTTTCTGTAAATCTCCGGCTATGCGTAACTTTAATTCTTGTAAGCCTGTTAAATCGAGGGATTTACATAACCGAATCACCGCTGCACTACTAGTAGAACTCCTCTTCCCTAATTCACTTGCTGTCAAAGAAATGGACTCTCTAGGATTTTCCAACATATATGAAGCAATTTTTCTTTCTGAAGGGGGCAATTTTGCAAGCATTTCAGAAAGCATTACTAATCCACCTGTTGCATATGACATGGCATTCAACCCTAACTCAATTTTTTTCCTCACAAAGACTGTATATACAAGATCCTACCATTTTCTCTCCTTTTCTGGCAACTACGATTTGCTCGACCAGATAAACCAAGACTGCCATCAGTTGAGGTTTTCTTCATCCCCACTGATGGTAGCGAGACTTATCGGGGTGTTAGCGTCCGTTATCCCCCACTTAGACTTCTTTGGAATCTCCTAGTCTTGAAATGGGGGGTCTTATGGACGGTTGGACCGGGATAAGATTCTTATTTATACAGTAGATATGGTTGTCTTTGCTTTTGGAACTGTTCTACTTGAACTTGGCACCCTTCTAGAAACTCCTTTGTTTGCCCCTGCATAATAATATCACGCAGCTTTTTGGTTCCAGCTAGTAGATCGAAAAAATATTTACCATTTTGATGTCTGAATTGAAAATCATGTGGATACATTTCCGCAATCAGCTCTATAATCGTTAAGCCTGCTTGCAAAGAGAATAGGGATTTACGATCAACGATATGCATTTGTACCCCTTCACAAACTTCGCCTTGATATTTTTGTACATTCGGTACATATGAAACTGGACGGGCTAAAACACCTGGAAGTTGTTTCTGATTGAAGGCTTTTGCCAATTGATAGCCGTCAATATAAGGGGCGCCTATATATTCAAACGGCTTTGTTGTGCCTCTTCCTTCCGATATATTGGTTCCCTCAATTAAGCATGTACCAGGATAAAGAATGGTCATATCAAGGCCAGTTGTATTTGGTGAAGACGGCACCCAAAATAAGTCAGTTTCATCATAATAAAATTGCCTCTTCCATCCTTCCATTTCTATAACAGTTACTTCACAGTCAATCCCCATTTCATGCTTATAAAATTGTGCGATTTCACCGACTGTTAGCCCATGACGATTCGGTATAGGATAAAGTCCAACAAACGAGCGCACATCTTCCTCAACTAAATTTCCCTCGATGGAAACACCCGAAATAGGATTTGGGCGATCGAGAACAACAAATTCTTTACCATATTCGGCACATGCTTCCATTACATAGGCCATTGAGTAAATATACGTGTAATACCTTGATCCAATGTCTTGTAAATCAAACACAATGACATCGACAGGATCAAGCATCTCTTTACTTGGCTTTTTCGATGCCCCGTATAAACTGTAGACAGGTAGACCCGTGTAAGGGTCGATGGAAGATTCCACTTCTTCCCCTTCTTTTGCATCTCCACGAATTCCATGCTCTGGGCCATACAAAGCCGTCAAATGAATGTCTTGGTGGTCATGAAACAAGTCAATGGCAGGAATAAGTTTTTCATTTACCCCCGTTAAATTTGTTAATAAACCAATTCGCTTACCTTTAAAAACTTGATAACCTTTTTCTAAAAATAAATCTAAGCCGATTTTCATTCTCACACCATCCTCTTTTACTTAATCCTAGCCTTAAAGGTCATATCCCGGGATGCTACCACCTTTTCGAACGTTAGCTCCAGCAGGAAACTTTAGCGTTTGCGCGTACTGTGTCCGATTTACACACCCTCGTACTGTTCCTAATGCTTTGTAATAATCATGATAGCGGAAAGAGGAAGAATTCATAACAAACCAATAGTGAGTCAGCGCTTCTAAATAGGTGTCGAATTCCTCCGAAACATCGACATAGATATCAGGTACATATCCCTCCATATCTTCCCAATTCTCACTATGATAAATTCCGTAATAATGAGGTGCTAATCCGTCAAGGTCAAAGCCGGGAAGTCCAGCTTTTAATTGTGCTGCTTGGACAATTTTATAACAAAGAGAATGATCGGAATGAATGCTATTTTCCCAATGGGTAATCACTACATTCGGTTTGATCTTTCTTAACAAGGTCGCCACATGTGTCACGATCTCGTCATTAAAGGTAAGCTCTGCATCCTTATAATCCAGTGTAATCGTCTGCACCCCAAGAATTTCTGCAACCTCTTCAGATTCTTTTATTTTTTGTTTACGGTATTCTTCAACTGAAATATGAGGTGGATTTCCCTTTTCTCCTGCTGTTAAATGAACAAAAGTAACTTCATGACCCGCCTTTGCATACTTATGGGCAATTGCACCTGCCTGCAGTTCTACATCTCCACAATGAGCTCCTACTAACGCTAGTTTCATAAATGATTCCTCCTAAAAATGAAAGTTTAATTAATATCCTTTTTCATAACATGAAAGGTACGAGTAATTTCGAATCCGGTTTTTTTATAAAGATAACCGGCAGCACTTTTCTCTCCTGTCCAAAGGAACCAAGCACCATGCAAGCTTTGTGCTTTCATCTGTTTTAAGCACAGGTTCAAGAGTATTTTCCCAAGCCCTTTTCCTTGTTCATCTGGGTCTACTCCAAATGGACCAAACCGATCTGGCACACCTTCATACCCACCAAAAATGCAAAATCCGACTACTTTTTCTCCATTTCTAGCAACAAGAATATGTTCCATTGGCAGACCTTGCAAGATCCCTTCTCTGATTGCCCGTCCCCAGTCTGGATTGAACTTCAGGTTTGCAAACTGAATGACTTCATACAAGTCCTTATCTTCAGCAAGCAAAAAGGTATAGCCTTCATCCTTTCTTTGTTTAATAAGATCTTTGACATTTTCTGATAGTTTAAAATCAACGAGATTACGATCCATCGCAACCGGGGAATACAGTTTTGAAAATCCTTCTGCTTGCAAAAACTGATATGCTTCTGGGTAAGCCTTTTCGTCAATACCAGGCATAATGTAGTTCGGTGCATAAGAAGCGAAAAATACAGTTTTCCGCTCGTTTCTTTTCAAAAAGGTAAAAGCCTCTTCCATCAGTTTTGTCCCTACACTGGATCTACGAAAATCCTTATCTACAAAAAAGAATGGGATCCAGCCATTATCTGCTTCCAAATCAGTACCAAACATTGGCAGTAATCTCCTTACAGCATATACGCATCCAATTAATTGCTCATTCTCAAATGCTAGCAACATTCCTTTTGGATCAAAATTTGCATCCAACAGTACAAGATTGCGAAAACGTTTAGAGGTAATAGGATCTTTCCATAAACATTCATTCCATAATCTTACAATTTGCTTTTCATCACCTGATTGATAATGCCGATATGAAAACATTGTTCATTTCCTCCTTGTCAGTCCCATAGAACATAATTAGGTGGTCCTTATTTCTCTTCTGCCCACCGATCATATGCATCTTGATGAATTTCTACATACTCTTCGATGCCTAGTCCCTCAAGTGTCTCGATATATTTATCCCAACCCGTTTCAATCGATTCTGCACCTGTAATGAATTTTGCCTCCATCTGTTCAAAATACGTATCAATATCTGGTTTTAAGGTATTGATCCTGTCCTGCTCGTCTTCCGTAAAATATACGAGCGGATATGGCATTTCAGCATGAGGCAAAAGTTCATTTGCTAGATTTTTATTAATTTCGTGAATCGTTGGATTGTCTTCCTTGCCAAAGATTTCTTCGCTTAACACCATTGGGACATTTGTTCCTACCCCAGGAGCATATTGAGAGTTTGTTTCCGTTGTACTTAAACCGTCCCTTGATAATAACGTCCATTTTGTTTTATCCTCATTCCATTCATAAGATTCGCCCTCAATCCCAAGTCTTGAAAGAATGGAACCTTCCTCTGAGTATGCATAATCCAACCAGCGCATTGTAGCCTCAGGATATTTGTTCTCACTTGTAATCGCTGCTCTTCCCCTGCGAACCTCCGGCATTTCAATCGTAAGCTTTTTATCATTGACTGCACTTGTCAAAGGGGGTAATGGCGGATACTTTAATGCTTCCGAAGGATCCTCAAATCCCAGCATCACAATCGGCCATGTCGAGTAGATGCCCACCTTAGGGCCTTTTGCGACAAATTGCTCCCACGTATGGGAAAACATATCATTATCTAATAATTTTTCGTTATACAGCTTATTCATAAAGCTTATATATTCTTTAAACCCTTCTTGTGTAAATGCATAATCGACCTTTCCATCTTTTTGAAAAATCCCATCTGTTTGGATAACAGCAAAGTTAGGAAGAATTCCAACCCGCAGATCTTCTGGCGAGTTGGCCGTTAATGGAATAACTTCTCCTACATCCCCAGGATCTTTTTCTTTAAGATCCTTTAACAGCTTATATAAATCATCGACTGTCTCTGGAGTTTTTGCGCCAATCTTCTCCATCCATGGTTGATTCATCCACATAATCGGAGTTTTCGATTGGGTTGTTGTGTCCAATCCAGGCAACGCATAAATATGTCCATCAGGAGCCGTAATCGATGGCTTAATATCTGGATGCTCCTCCATTACCTTTTTTAAGTTTGGGGCGTATTGATCAATCAAATCCTCTAACGGAATTAACATTTCTTGAGTTCCATAACTCACTTCTTCCGCTGAAGTCAGCTCCGCTCCATAAAATACATCTGGTAGTTCCATACTAGCAAAGGCCAACTGCTTCTTTTGCTTATAATCATCTACAGGCGAGGTTTTAAATTCAAAATCAATATTCGTCATTTCATTCATTTCTTTAAAGAAACCCATGTCTTTCCAGTCAGGTTGAACAGGTGAACTTTGTCCCATCATCGTTAGTGCGATAGGTTCCTTAACAATGGGATAACCTGTTTCATTGAAATTTTCATCGTTATCCGCATCCTTTTTTGTTTCATTTTTAGCACACCCTACTATGAAGACCATACTAATTAAAAGTACCGTCAGACAAAATAATGCCTTTTTCTTCATCCAAATTCCCCCCGTAATAATTTATCCTCCGTAACCCCCACACTGATGACAGTTTCGCGTTTTGAAATGCTCCCGATCACCTCCTTCGCTATCCTTTTATGGAACCTATTAGAACACCTTTCAAGAAAAAACGTTGTAGGAAAGGATACACGATTAATAATGGAGCAGCTGATACAATCATGACAGCGTATTTAATAATATCTGCAATCCTTGCATGCTCACTTAAGGCTTCTGCACTCCCACTTTGCATCATCATATCTGCTGTCATTTGTTGTTGAATCAAAATCTTCCTTAAAAATAATTGCAATGGAAATAACTTTTCATCAGAAAGGTAGATCATTGCACCAAAATACTGATTCCAATGCCCCACCCCATAAAATAGTGCCATTACAGCAATAATTGGTGCTGATAATGGTAAAACAATTTGAAAAAATGTTCTGAATTGGGAAGCCCCATCCATTTCAGCCGCTTCTTCCAATCCTTTTGGAATTGTCATCTTAAAGAAAGTCATAGTAACGATAATATTCCACATCGCGGCTGCACTTGGAATGACTAACGCCCAAATCGTGTTGACCATGCTTAAATCTCTAACAAGTAAGTAAGTAGGAATCAATCCGCCTTCAAAAAACATCGTAAACACAAACAATGCCATGATGACCTTTTTTCCAATCAATTCTTGTCTAGAAAGTGCATATGCTGCAGGTAATGTAACAGCTAAATTAATAAAGGTACCTAGCAATGTATAGAAAATGGTGTTGCGATACCCGATCCAAATGTCGGTATTTTGAAACACTCGCTGAAAGCCTTCAAAAGTAATCCCTTTTGGCCATAACCACATTTGTCCTGAGTTTACAAAAGAAGGATCACTAATAGAGGCACTTACAATGTATATAAGCGGATACATTATAATGATAATGAAAAACCAAACTAGGATTTTATTACAAATATCAAAAATCCGATCCGTCTTTGCCTGTTTAATTTCCATATCGATGCTCCTTTACCATAGGCTTGTCCCCGTTCTTCTCGCCAGCCTATTAAAGGTTATAAGAATAGCAAAATTAATGACTGAATTGAATAAACCAACTGCTGTTGAATAACTATACTGTCCGTTTAACAAACCCGCTTCATACACATAGGTTTGAATCACTTGGGAAGATTCCAGATTTAGTGGATTTTGCATTAATAGGATTTTTTCAAAACCAACGGACATAAAGTTACCCATATTTAAAATTAGTAGAATAATAATCGTTGGTAAAATCCACGGAATATTAATATGCCATATTCGTTGCAGCCTAGACGCACCATCTACCTTCGCTGCTTCATGTAGTTCAGTATCCACGCCTGCGAGCGCTGCCAAATAAATGATTGCTCCCCACCCAAGATTTTGCCATTCATTAGAAAAGACGAAAATGGTTTTAAACCATGATGGTTCTGTCATAAAATTAATCGGTGCAAATCCGAGAAACTGGATAATATTGTTTACAATTCCAGTAATCGGGTTGAGAAAGGCAATAATCATGCCAACAAAAACGACGACTGAGATGAAATGTGGTGCATACGTAACCGTTTGTGCTATTTTTTTAAATCTACCATCTCGAAGTTCATTTAAAGATAAGGCGACAATGATCGAAATTGGAAATAACAATAATTGGTATAGACTAATACCTAATGTGTTCTTAATAAGATCCCAAAAATAATGTGACTGGAAAAACCTCGTAAAATGCTCCAATCCAATCCATTCACTACCTAAGATCCCTTTTGATGCGACAAATTTTTTAAAAGCTATTTGCAATCCATACATCGGATAATACTTAAAAACAAGGAAATATACTAAAGCTGGAGCTAATAAAACGTACAATTGCCAATTTCTTTTAATTTTTCTTCGCTTTAACCCGCTTTTCTTTTGATTTGGACCTATAGCTGTCATGTCATTTCCATGCAAACGGTGCTGTTGATTCATCTGATTATTGACAACTCCTTTCTTTTTATATTCATGCTTTAGGTGCAACAGCCCGAAAGCACCTATTAAGGTAATCTCGCTTTATCCGAGAATGCCCCTCTTTGGATTACCTTTTTTACATTTGAATAAGGACTACATTATTCTTTCTTATATCGATCATAGGCTGCTTGTTGAATCTCCATATATTTATCCAGCCCCATGGTTTCAATCGTTTTGACATACTCATCCCATTTTGAAAGTGGTTCATCACCAGAGATAAATTTGTCCGTCATTTCCTTAACATATTTGCTAATATCTGTTCCGGTAGATGCTAGAAATTTATTTTCTTCCTCGGTATACAAAAATGCTGGCCAGATTTCGTCTGCAACATATGGTTCAATTTTCTTGGCTGCTTCAATGGAGGCTGGTGCGTTCTCTGATCCTTGAAAGTAATCTTCCTTAATGATCCCTTGTACACCGCCCAACCAGGTGAGGTGTTTAGCAATTTCTTGTTCCATCGTTAAACCTTCAGCTGGATTTTTTATTTCATCGACGTATTCATACTTGCCATCCGCTGTTTTTTCGTACGTTTCATCTTCTACTCCCATATAATAAAGTCTTGCTCCTTCATCACTGTAGAAATAATCCATCCATCTCACAGTAGCGGCAGGATTTGGATTTTCTTTAGTAATAACAAAACTTCCAATACTGGAGACCATTGGTGCCACTTTAGTAAACAACTGATTTCCATCAGGACCTTTTAAGGCCGATGCACTGTCGTAATCACTGCCAACTTCCTTGCCGAAAAGTTCTACAGGATCGTAGAATACCGTGCTAGCATATTTCTTCTCTGCTGCATTCCCCAAATATTGCCCCCATTCGATAGAATAGATATTTTGTTCGATCAATTTTTCGCTGTACAATGTATGCATATATTCAAGCAACGCTTTGTAATCATCAGATGTCGTGTAAAACCTGACTTTATCGGGATCATTTGGGTCTACATCAATATTTTCATTTCTAACTCCTCTATTCGCTACTCCAAATGAGCCTTCTAGCCACCCAACCAATTCGTCCATACTTGTTCCACCGTAAGGAACTTTATCAGTTTTTTCTTTAGCAGCTTTTAAGAATTGATAGAATTCATCTGTCGTTTCCGGAATCTCCATTCCTACGGCATTAAGGACCTCTTTGCTAAACCAAGGTCTGCTTGCGACACGAACAGATAAAAAGTCTGGTGAAACCAAGGATGGAAGCGAGTAGATATTGCCGTCAGGGAATGTGATCCCTTTTTTAATTTCAGGATTCTCTTCCATAAGCTTGTTCAGATTTGGGGCATATTGATCAATTAAATCATTCAGTTTTACAAAAGTCCCTTGTTTTCCATATTTATAAAGATCCAATGTCGGCATGGAGGAAAGGAAGAATACATCCGGCAAATTACCTCCGGCTAGTGCAAGATTACGCTTTTCTTCCAGAGAATCGGTTTGAATCTGTTGTTCCCAATTAAGCTCAATATTGGTCATTTCGGAATACTTGTTCCAAATTAAAATATCATTCCAATCTGAGTTAGCATTTTGCGCAGATTTACCTGTAAACATTTTTAAAGTGATCGGTTCCTCCACAATTGGAAAACCTGTTTCGTTCACATTTTTGAGCGCTTCTTCATCCACTCCCCCATTGTCCTTTTCAACGTTGTTGCTGCATGAAGCTAGCAACACCAGCAAAACGACCCATCCAAATAAAAAGATTTTGGTTTTCATGAGAAACCTCCTTGATACTGTAAAGACTAACTTCATATTTAAATAACAAGCTAACTAACACCTATTCTCCAAATAGCCTATCGCCGATAAAATTTAGAAATCATCTCCTTCTTATTTCAGGCGATTACACGCTTACATAAAGAAACAAAAAGGAACTAACTGTGCTAGTCCATTACAACTTTGATTAAAGAATAGCATAATTAGGAAGGAATTGAAATATAATTTTATGATTTAATATATTTAAATGTTTTTATATATCATTATTCGGAACATTTGTTCAATAAAAATTTGCAACACTTGATTCTTCCGACAGCTTTAGAAAACACAAATTAAAATATCGAATGTATGTTTCGGTTTCGTTAATAATTTTAGAGAAGGAGTCGCTTTGCCAAATAGGGGAGTGGATATGCATGAAAAGTAAGGGAGATAGTGAGAATAAAAAGAGGATTGTTGAATAGGCTTTGGATATTAAAATTAACGTTCCCTCTAGTTTCCTCAACTGAAAATCAGCAAAAGAAGGTGTAACTTCAATAGAGGAGCTTTCATCCCCCACTTACAATTCTAGAAGTGGGGGTCTGACTACGAGTTAATTCGATGGAAAATCACTTAGGAATACAAATGATAACGGGTACTTAGTTTTTGAAACGCTTCTGCTTCCTGCTGAAATTCTCCCCAAAGGCTATGAACGCTTTCATTTAGCACATGTTTCCGTACTTGATCTGTCCGGGATAGATTATCGAGTGCATACCTGTTTACATTTTGTAAAAATTGCACATCCTTTGAAGCTAGCTTCACAATTTGCTCAATCAGGACAAGTCCGGCGTGAAGAGGTTCAAAAATATGCCGATCGATCACATGTAATTGCACACCTGAACATAATTTCCCAGCATGCTTCTGTTTGGCAGGGATAAATGTCGTTGGGCGGGCAATCACTCCTGGTAATGAACGAGCATTAAATTCGTTCGCTAATTGTGCTGCATCTAGAAAAGGAGCACCAATGTATTCGAATGGAAATGCCGTTCCTCTTCCCTCTGACAGATTTAACCCCTCGATCAAACATGTCCCTGGGTATAACAAACACATATTTTGGCCTGTTGTGTTTGGAGATGGTGGAACCCAAATACGACCTGTATCATCAAAATACATATCTCGCTTCCACCCCTCCATGGGCACTACTTCAACATCACATATTAGACCACACTCATGTGCAAAAAGAAGCGCAAGTTCTCCAATTGTTAGTCCATGGCGATTGGGAATTCGAAATTGATCGACAAACGTCGAAGATCCCTTTAAATTGAGGTAATTTCCTTCTACCTGCTTGCCTCCAATCGGGTTGGGGCGATCCAAAACAAGCATGGGAATGCCGGCTTCTCCACATGCTTCCATCACATGAGCCATTGTATAGATATACGTATAATATCGCGACCCAATATCTTGCAGATCTAGAACCATAATATCAAGTTCGTTGAGGATTTCGGATGATGGCTTTCTCTCCTTTCCGTATAAACTATATACAGAGAGACCAGTCCGCTCATCAATAAACGTATCAATCGGCTTCCCTTCATCTTCATCTCCCCGTATGCCATGCTCAGGAGCAAATAGTGCTCTTAATTCAAATTCCTCATGCAAACGGTCAATTGTTGATCGAAGCTGTTGATCAACACCAGTTGGATTAGTCACTAAGCCAATCCGTTTTCCCTCCAGCCGCTTTCGTTCATCTGTTAAGAGTACTTCAACGCCCAATTTCAATTCCTTATTCCTCCTTGCCTTAATTAAGCTTGGTTTCTTAAATCTATCTGATCCCTCGTTTAGTTTAAAAATGGATCCCCCGCTTGCAAATTGATCGCAATTCGGGGGAAATCATAGATTTATTCAGTCTCCATTGCTTTTCTAATATTTTCCTCCGTTTTTTCTGTCATTTCTCTTAAAAAGGTGTTAACATCTGTATCCAATGAAGCAAAATCTTGCACACCGCGATACAAAGCATTATAGTCTAAACCAGCGTATGGACTTATTTCCTCTACTGGAAGACCAGGATTTCGATCCATAATAAAGATCGATTCCAAGTTTTTATCCTCTAATCCTTCGATTTCAGAAGCAAGTGTTGCTTGAATATCCGGATTGTCTAACACTGTTGTCCGTCCTAGGTTTCGTGATGCCCACTCTTGGTAATCATCAGACAAGAAATACTCTAACACTTCATAGACAGCCTCTTGATGTTCCGTTGTTTCAGAAGGGAAGACGTAATAGGCATCAGGAGGTGTAATAATAGTTGGTTGATCCTCCCAAACTGGCATTGTCACCATATCCCAATTTAACCCTTGTTCTTCATAAGCTTTCGCATTTGGAAAACGATCCCAAGCAATCGTCATTGCCACATCATGATCACCGAAGAAATTCGCTCCCCATTGATATAAATAATCACCAGGATCTTCTTCAGGTAATATATCTGGAATGGACCACAAACTTTCCAAGTACTTTACATATTCAGCGTAAATCGGTTCTTCTAAAAACAACACTTCATTTGTTTCCGGATCAACATGGGTCACCTGTCGTTGGTCTAGCATCATTTGTGGTGAATTAATATCAAAACCACGGTACATTTTTCCATTTTTTTCTCCCGTAACCTTTGCTGCTAGTTCCCGTACCTCATCCCATGTCATATTGTCTGTCGGATAGTTCACTCCAAATAAATCAAAAATATCTTTATTGTAATAGAGACTGTCAGCCCCTTGATAGAGAGGAATCATATACATTTGTTTATCCTGTACTTGATTTCGAACAAATTGTTCAATTTTCGGATCTATCCGTCCCCAATCATAGTCATGACTTGCAAATAATTCATCGAGTGGATAATCCATCTCATATTTCTGCATAATCCTTAATTGCGCTGCACCTGAACCAACCCACATATCAGGGACAGTGCCTTTTGCCAGCAATTCCTCCACTTGTTCCACAAGCCCAACATTCGCATCTACCCACTCCAACTTAATATGGGGCAAAGCCTTTTCTACCGGGTCCTTATAATGCTCAATAAAAGCATCTTCTCCCCAACCATAAGCAAATGTCAGCGTCACCTCTTCTGGTTCCTGCGCCTGAGCTTGCTCATCACCTTTCCCATTATCTTTTTCTCCCGTCCCGCTTTCCTTGTTGCTACAAGCCATAAGTAGGCCGAAAAGTAGAAAAACGAGCCCTAACCCCCACCACTTCTTTCGAAACATGTACTTCCCTCCTCAAATATTGAATGATTCTATTGTTTAAATAAGATTTAAACCAAGCTTAGTAGTCGATAATGCTCTCATACCTTAAGCGAATTCCTTGTCTAAATGGGATACAATTAAATTATGCAGCCTTGGTCTAAGCCGGAGAATTCCGTTTTTATTTTTCGCATGGACTCGATTTGTTAATAAAATGACTGTTAGCTTTATTTCAGGGTCAAACCAAATACTCGTTCCAGTATAGCCTGTATGTCCATAGGAATAGTCGGATAAGAGGTCGCCACTGGCTAATGTTCCTGCACTCTGTATTTGCCATCCAAGCCCTCTCGCTTCCAGATCAAATGGGGTAAAATTCTTCCTCGCTAAACGTAAGACAGAACTTGTTATGATTCTCTTTTTCTTGTATACACCATCGTTTTCAATCATCGTAGCCCATTTAATCAAATCATTGAGAGTAGAGAATAGGCCGGCATGACCACTCACTCCTCCCATCGCTTCTGCATTCTCATCATGGACAACCCCATATTTATAATCCCCACATTTATCTGAATACTCAGTCGCCGCAAATCTCTCTTTTTCAAAGGGCAGATTAAAACCCGTTTCGTGCATTTCTAACGGGTGAAATAACGATTGCTCGGCAAAACTTACAAATGATTGTTCTGTGATGGTTTCAGTAATTCCCGATAGTAAAATAAATCCTAAATCACTATAAATAACTTTTTTTCCAGTTTCTTCAACTAAGCTTTCGTTACAGATTCGTTCGATCACTCCTCTAGGATCAAGTGATTCTAAATAAAAGGGGCGATGGGCTGGTAATCCAGAGGTATGTGTCAATAAATGTTGAATCGTGACATCCTCCTTTCCCCTTTTTTCGAAGTTGGGGATGAAACGTGAGACCCGATCATGTAAATGAAATGCTCCTTCTTCTAAAAGTTTCAACATTAATGGAAGCGTTGTCAAAATCTTTGTTAAAGAAGCAAGATCATAAATCGTTGCCTCTTCCACCGGTTTTGGAGAAGGATGTAAGGTTCTTGCACCTACTCTTTCCTGGACCAGCATTTGACCTTCTTTTGCAATATACACCGCAGCCCCCGGGATATGTTCACTTTCAATTTCTCCTTCGAGAAAATCGATCACCTTTTCTCTTAATAAGTCATTTCTATCATAATGCTTGTTTTCGTTTAGCAAGTTGAATCGCCTCCCTGACAAAACCATTTGCTTTCTCAATATATTGAAATGCTTCTTCACTAGAAACGTCGGCCTCTAGCATGACAATGGCTGGTTTCACTTTTAAATTTGTTTCTTCCAAAGCCTTTTTCGCTTCCTCAAACGGTTTCCCAGTAATAGTCATCAAGATCGTCCTGGCTCTATCCACTAATTTACTGTTTGTTGGCTGAACATCAATCATTAGGTTCTCATAAGCTTTTCCCATTTTAATCATGGAAATGGTGGTGAACATATTCAAGACCATTTTATGGGCAGTAGCGGCTTTCAATCTTGTGGAACCTGTCAATACTTCAGGACCGACAATGACTTCGATAGAATAGTCAGCTATTGCGCCGATGGGTGCACCATGGTTACAAGTAAGGCCGATTGTCTTGGCACCAATAGATCGAGCATATTCGAGAGCGCCAATAACATAAGGCGTCCTGCCACTTGCTGCAATGCCCACTACAATATCCTTAGAAGTTAGACCTTTTTGCTTTAAATCTCGCGCTCCTCCTTCTAGATCATCTTCTGCTCCCTCAACCGCTACAAACATTGCCTGATTGCCGCCCGCGATAATACCTTGCACCATTTCTGGTTGGGTATAAAACGTTGGCGGACACTCTGCTGCATCCAAAACTCCCAACCTTCCACTACTACCTGCTCCTATATAGAACAGTCGCCCATCGTTTTGCAAGGCATTGTAAATCTGATCTGTGGCTTCAGCGATTGCAGGCATTACAGATTGGATTGCTGTAATGATTTTCCTGTCTTCATCATTCATAAGTTGTATCATTTGCAAAGTAGACATTTGGTCAATATCTTTTGAATTTTCATTTACCTGTTCTGTTATTAATTCCGAAAGCTTTATTTCCATTTCAACACGCCTCTCCTATGTCATCAGGTTGTTAATGCCTTCCTGTAATGCTTAATGTTGTAACCTTATTGCGACTAAAGATCGACTAGTTCCGTTCAATCGATTGAATTCTATGAATCTTACGATATCATTAATGAAATCATAATTCAATATATTTTTATATATAATGTATATTTATTTCAATTCTCTCATTTACCCCCAAGTGATGGAGCCTAGAACAACAGATTGAGAAGCCCCTGTGGCTTTAGGTACATTTGCAGGCTGACGATTCAGCGTTTCATTGCCAAGAATAGCAAAAGCAATTGCTTCTTTTGCTACTGATGAAAAGCCAATCTCTTCCTGGGTACGAATGGCGATTCCTGGTAAAAGCCCCTGAAGAAAAGCAAGCAAAGTTTTATTGAAACTGCCTCCACCGCCAACAATCATTTCATTAATGGCAAACTGTGGAAGAATAAATTTTTGATAAGCAGCTGCAATCGATTTGGCTGTAAAATAGGTTGCCGTTGCAATCAGATCATTTGCTTCCATCTGCTGGTGTTCTTGAATTATTTTTTCAACAAAGGTGTGTCCAAATAGCTCCCGTCCTGTCGACTTAGGAGGTGTCTTCATAAAGAAATCCATCTCCATCCAAGTATTCACAAGTGAATGATCTACTTGGCCAGAAGCAGCCCACTTTCCTCCTTCGTCAAATGGTTGAGCCTTTACAATTTGGCAAATCTGATCAATAACCATGTTCCCAGGACCTGTATCAAATGCTAATAAATCTTCCACCCCTCCTCCTTTTGGAATGGCCGTCACATTTCCTATCCCACCAATATTTTGTAAGGCAACTCCCTTTTGATCACTTTGATATAGAAGATAATCCGTATAGGGAACAAGCGGGGCTCCTTCTCCACCTGCTGCCATATCCATGGAGCGAAAATTGGAGATCACCGTTACTCCTGTTTCATAAGCGATCACTGCTGGCTCGCCAATTTGCAATGTCGATCGCTCATAAGCCCCATCTTTATGAGGAAGATGATAAACAGTCTGACCATGTGAAGCAATAAAATTTATTTCTGTTAATGAAACATCCGCTTGAGTACAGACTTCTTTTACAGCTTGTGCGAATAAATAGCCTAGCCTAAAATTCAAATGGCAAACTAACGCAACATCTGAATGTTCGAGATCCATACAGCGAAAAATATCCTCCCTATCTTTGTCAGAATAAGACATCGTAATAAAATCCAGTAATTCAATTTCAGTTTCATGTCCTGAGCCATTGATTTCTACAAGCGCGGCATCAATCCCATCAATGGATGTGCCTGACATTAATCCTACAGCTAATCGAGTCACCATATTTCACTTCCTCTCATCTCCGTATTTAGAAGCAACTGACACGGCACCAGTAGCAGAGGGGCTCTCATTTCTGATCCACTCTATATCCCCTACAATTGTTGAAAGACCGGCCTTAAATTCGGTTTGTACATAGTGATTTTTTTCTAGTAATGAGCCTTTACAAGCTATTTTTAATGGGCGGCTTAATGCTAATCGTTTATACAAATACGCAGTTTGTTCTGCCAATTGCTGGCCAGCCTGATAAAAATATTGTTTAGCCTCATTGTCTCCATTCACCGCTTGATTAAAAATTGGCAAGGCCAATGCGGCGATGTCTCCTTTCGCGGCCTGATAGATGAATTCTTTTATCCCTTCCGCCTTTTGTACGCCAATCTCCTGCAATAATGTCTGTGATAATGATGAATGTGACAATCCTTGATCCACCTCCAAGGTTATCCTGTGTAAGGCTTGAATAACGACGTTATAGGCGCTTCCACCATCACCAAGAAGATGTCCCCACCCACCCGTATAGCCTTCCTTGTCTCTGTTCCGTCCATAAGAAATTGAACCAGTACCTGCAATTGTTAAGATGCCATCTTCCTCTCCTAACATGGCATGGTAGGCCAAAATAGCATCGTTGACAAGAATGACCGGTAATGCCGTTCTTTTTTTAAAAAACTTTTCAAGATTAGCACGATGATGCTTCGCTTCAATTCCTGCAATACCTGCTACAATCTGCTTACATTTGTGCCCAAATTCACTTTGCAGACAAGCAGAAACAGCTTCCCATATATGGGTGGAGGCCCGCTCATATTCAACTTGTGGATTGCCAAAGCCTGTTTCTATTGTATACACAATATTCTTTTGTTTATCCAAAATTACCGCGCTTGTTTTTGTCCCGCCTGCATCAATGCCAATTATGTAGGTCATGCACATCCCCCTTCAGGAACGAATTATAATTTTATTAATTTAATATCATTACCGAAATTTAATTTTAATTCTATTTTAATATGATTGTCTTAATATATCAACCGAATATTACGAGTATACGAGCATTTAGTAAATAATATTGAAGGTCATTTTGAGTATTTCACGAAGTTATACTATAGGTTTTTCGGATAAAGAAAGGGACGATAAGCGATGGAGCTAGTTCAAAACAAAGATATTTTTAAAAATATAACAGCCTATACCGAGAAAGTAAAACAAGACATATACGCATCGGGGTCTGCATTGATAATTATGAAAGATAATAGGATTGTCCACGAATGGTATTCAGGCACTCATCATTTTGAAAAAGGAGCAAAAAATGTAAACTATTCTTCACAGTTTAATGTTTATTCGACAAGAGTTACTTATGTTGGCTTAGCAGTGGCGATAGCTATGTACGAAGGCTACTTACATCTTGAAGATAAAGTAGGCGACTATTTTGATAAACTTGATAAAAAAATACTTGGAGAAACAACTATTAGGCATCTATTGACACGTTGTACGGGTTTAACAATTAAAAATGATAACATGCAACGTGAGTTTGTGTTAGGAACTAATATTGAGGGAAAAAGACCAGATTTATTAGCAGAAATATTGCACAAAGCTACTGGTAAAACAGTTAATGAAATACTGACAGATCGAGTGTTTAAACCTTTAAATTGGACAAATACGGAATGGATTACTGAAGGTAAAAGTAATTTAGTCTGCGATATAAATTCACCCGACAGCTATCCAGTATTAAGAATTGGCTCAAATATTGGAGATGAAAGAAATTTATACGTAAGTGCTAGAGATTTAGCTTTGTGGGGGAATTTGCATTTAAACAAAGGGCTAAGTGATGGAAGGCAAATTTTGGCGGAAGAAGTTTTTGATCTTGCTACATCCATTCAAAGTCCTAAAACTTTACCCAAGCAACTTCCAAAGTTTGGTTTTCTTTGGTGGATAAAAGATAGCGCAGTCTCCTGTGAATTTGATGAATTAGGTTCAGATTTACCAGAGGGATCGTACCAAATCTTAGGAGCGTCGGGTTGTTCTTGCACCGTTATTCCTAAATTAAATGCAGTCGCTGTCAGGATGTACAATAGCTTATATCCATATGGAAATAAAGATTTTGACCATATAAAAGATATTCAAAGTTTCGGAAATTTAGTCGTTTCAAGTTTAAAAAGTCTTTAATTACAAAAGCCTTTTATAAGGCTTTTTTCTAGAATATTGTTGCTATTGAAGAGAAATCATCCAAAAATTGTTATAATAATAGTAACAATATATAGTGGGAGTTGATTTCCCTGGAGTGGACAGCACTTTATGAAAAATTTTATGATATGCCCATTGTATGATGCTATAAAAGAAGCGCTATACCCAGAACCCAACAACAATCTCATAAGTATGATTGAAGGTATTCGTGAAGTTCGTTTCAGCAAAAGATTAGCTTGTATTCATTGTGGCAGGTTGAGTTTGAAGAGAAACGGGAAATATCGGTCGCGTCAGCGCTATTTGGGCAAAGATTGTAGAAAAACCTTCAACCTGAGCGGAAGTCCAATCTCTGGTACACACTATCCTCATAAATGGCTCTCCTATTTTGAAATGATGATCGAAGGGAAGGGTAAATCCTTGCCCAAAATCGCACTGGAATTAGAAATTCATATATCTACAACTTTCTATTGGAGACATAAAATACTGAATGCTATCCGTTCTATTGGTCATCAACTACTTCAAGGAATTGTAGAAAGTGATGAAACCTATGTCTTGGAAAGCGAAAAAGGTAAAAAAGGCGGGATCGAAAATCGTAAATCTCGAAAACGTAGTGGTTCAGCAAAAAAACAAGGTATCAGCAATGAGCAGATGTGTATTGTCGTAGCTAATGACCGAAGCGATGGCATTGTTTCAAAATTGGCAGGTTGTGGACGGTTTACTTCTACTCAAATGAACGATGCTTTGCATGTACTGATTCCGCAACTAATTGTAAAGCTTTTGCGAACCAAATAGGCATCAATTACAAAGTAACAAATGCTCGTAAGGGCTTATATGTTAAAAAAGGCATTTATCATATCAAACATGTGAATTCTTATCATAAGCGTCTTAAGGCTTGGATGGAACGATTTAATGGTGTCGCAACTCGATATTTGGATAACTACTTATTTTGGTTTCGTTTTTTGGAATTGAATAAACATATCGGAGAAAGGGTGGCTTACAAGTCTATGCTCTTAGCATCATGTCAGAAGCCAAAATTTACAACAATTAATTCTTACTATCACAAATAAAGACTGCCGACAGTTGCCGACAGTCAACGCAATTTGTTAAACAGTTTGAAGTAGACGTATTATTTCACCATCTATTACTTCTTCACTAACTTTTTTAAAGCCTAAAGATTCATACAACTTTCCCGCAATTTGATTGTCTGGTCGATGTCCAATCATTATTCTCTTACAATGTGAAATACTCATAAGCTGAATCAAAGCTTTCATTGCTGCCTTACCATAACCTTTGCCTTGATGCTTTTCATCAATCATTATGGCAGGAATCCAATAGTTATCATCCTTGTCTGGATTCGTACAAAATACGAGAAATCCGACGAGGACTTCTTCTGAGTAAATAGCACGCAATCCAAAATCATCAATATATTTTGATTCTGCAATCCAATAAACCACAGGCGCAGGAAAGACACTAAGCTGCTCTGGCTTAACGTTAAGTTGGGGACATTCATACCAATTCTCAATAGACACTGGCTTTAATACAATTGCTATATGGAATTCCTCCCAATTTTTACTTCGCAGAGGAATTATCCTCTACGATTATTTCGTAACCTTTCTTAAAAAAACTGCAACATGGATATTCTTCATACCACATCACTCCTCTCGAAATTAAAACTCTACTGTATGTTATTCATTCTATATTTAATATATCCTTTTTTATTGGGAAATTTAGGTGATAAATATACCAATCATTTAAAACAACAATATTTCAGAAAAGAGCCTTTTTATAAAAAAAACGAAATGAGAAATCCTCATACTTTGATACAATCGTCTGTATGCCCCACTTCGAAGACTATGAGCCTCCAAAGAGTTCGAAGTGGGGATTACGGAGCTAACACCTCGGTAAGTTTCGCATTATTTCCGATGTGCTATTATCATTATCTCTATATCATTGATTGTTAAAGGCTTTTTGCTGAAATTCCCTGCTGAACAACCGTATGCAGCATCTACCTCAAACCCTTCACTTTCCAATAAATATTTTAATTCGCGGAAAGTAAAAGCTGTTGTGTAAACTGGGACCTCTTTCGTTTCACCTTCAGGACTAATTAGTTTTTCCTTATCAATTTTAGTACAAGTATACGTATCAAATTCACAGTTATCAGTTAGATTTCTAGCAGCACTCAATGCATTAATAACAGTTAATACGAAAATCCCATTCGGAGTTAACGCATTATAAACACCCTTGAGTATTTTACGATGATTTTCTTCATTACCGGCTAATCCGAAAGCACCTTCACAAAGACATATAGCTCCTTCAAATTGCTGATTGAAGTGTAAATCACGAGCATCCGCAACAAAAAACTTTGAATTTAAATTTTGTTCTGTTGCAACTTTATTCGCATAATTGATAAATCCTGAAGAAATATCAACTCCAACTGTATTGTATCCCCGACGGGCGAATTCTAAGCAATGGCGCCCCGGACCACAACCAATATCCAGAATACTAGCTTTTCTCGAAACCTCCAGTATTTCAACTAAAAAGTCGACTTCCTGTTTTGTCCCTTGAGTATAGCCATAATTCAAATAGTTTTCCCGTAGAAAATCACCAATTTCTTTATAATAATCACCATTATAGTCAAAGACACTAGATATATTTTTATCCATTTTTTCTTTTTTCACTCCGTGTAATCGATTTATTAACACGGAAGATGATCGTTATTTCTATTATCATCCCGTGCTCCCTTTTAAATGCTTAACCCTGCACTTTTTATGGGGGAACACGTTTTAATCTGTTAATTACGTGTTATCCCCATATATATGTGCCCAAATAAACTCATTCTACTTTTCATGGACATTACCCCCTCAATTTCAAGATAGGAATACTATTCGACACTTTCTATTAAATCCCTCTAAATATGGCTTTGGAAAATGGCTAGTGTTGTAATATCCCTGAAGGATTGGTTTAATGATACATACAATACTTTCATTATTTCGTGTACTTTCCAGAGAAAAAAATGATTGGGTTGATAATATGAAATATACTTGTCCTTGTTGCGGTTATAAAACTCTAGAGGAAGAACCCCCAGGATCATATGAGATTTGCAGTATTTGCTTTTGGGAAGACGATGGAGGTGCAAATATCCCTTCATTAAGGAAAGCACAAAAGAACTTTCTTGAGTTTGGAGCTTGCGAGGAAAGATGTATTGAATTTGTTAGGAAGCCAAATAAATTCGATATAAAAGATCCTAATTGGAAACCATTAGAAAACGCTGTTGGAGGTTAACCTCAACAGCGTTTGTGATTATTGTTGTGAATTACTATTTAGGCCAGCTTCTTATGGTACCTATTCCACTTCATCCAATTTTTTATTCCACTCCTGCAACGCTACTTCTATTTCAGCGAGTTGCTTTTCTAAAGGGTGTAGGTTCCCTTTCACATACTCAAGTTTTTCTAAATCATGCTGCAACCGAACATAATCTGCCTTTAAATCCTCAATTTTATAAAGAATTTCTTTTTTATTCACATGATCACCTTCTCCTCTTAGAGGCATTTTAACATAACTATATATTTTTATCCCCATGCAATCTCCGCTGATGGCATCTCCCTTTATTTACTCTGATGCGTCCTGCTTTGTCAAAACGGATCCTACCATGTAATGGCTGGCACTAGGCATTGGAGCTGGGTGTCAACCTCAACATCATGCAAATTCTCACTTGCCATCCACATTCATAAAACCATTTTAGGAAAGATTAAATGGTTGTAAGGCAAGATTCATTCTTATACGATAACATGAATACTCCCACACTTAATTTCTACAAAATTTGAAGTGAGGGTTTCTGTGGTATCGACTTCAAGCGCCGATTAACCAACAGTGGAGTTGACACATCGGTGTGCTAAAAACACCCAACCCCGCTATCCCAGCGTTTCAATCTTTATTTCGACCGATAATAATCGTATCAATTTCATCTTCAATAGCCATTTTCTCAATTTGAACACTCGCTTTATGGAACAAGTCTTTGATTTGGTTAAAGCGTTTATGACTTATTTTTTCGGGTCTTCGGAATTTATAGTGGAATTATTTTTTTAATAGTTTAAAAACAACTGGTGTCTAAATCGGATTATCTGGTGAAATACAAACAAGAGTTTCATAAAAGTATCAAATCAAATACAGGTGATTAGTTGTGAGAAAATAAAATAGTCTAACGAACAAGTGCGGAGAAAATAGACTGCACAGTATATTGGTGAATTCGAATTATGGATTAATTTAGCATGCCCTAAGCCAACATTAATTTGCTGGTTTTTATTTTCAGAAAGTACCTTGCTATTTTAAGTAATATAACATATAATCACAGTGTACTTAATAATACTAAGTATTACCTGGAGGTGTGTAGTATTGAACAAAGAATTACTAAAAGGAAACATCGATCTTCTTATTCTTTCTGTAGTGAAAGAAAAAGAAAGCTATGGTTATGAAATTTCAAAAACAATAAAGGAGAAGACAGAAGGAGAATTTGAAATTCAAGAAGGAACACTATATATATCTTTAAAAAGATTAGAAAAACAAGGTGCACTCTCATCTTCATGGGGGAAGGAAAGTCATGGCGGAAGACGTAAGTACTATGCCACTACAGCTGAAGGTGTTCAATTGTTAGATAAGCTTGTTAAGGATTGGAAGAAAGTCACGGAAATGGTTATACGATTTATTTAAGGAGTGAACAAAAAATGTCAAAAAAAATATTTAGCATCGGCGATATGAAATATAGGTGGATATTATTATTTTCAACATTAATTTTCGGTATTTTCAATTATACGGATCGATTATACTCAAATGATCCCGTTTGGATACTTGTTGGCTATTGGATTTCAATTGCAATTGCAGTTCTCTGGACAGCATTAAATTATATTAGCCATATTCGTATGAATAGTATGTACAAAAAGCAAGATGACTTACAATTATATGTCAACCAATTAGCTATGAGTGATGAAGACAAACTAGAATTACGAACATACTTGGAGGATTTTGTCGAGGATTTGATGAAACAAGGAAATACTGAAGCAGATGCAACGAGGGAAGCAATTAATCAATTCAAGGTCAAGGAGTTTTTATCCTTATCTAAAAATACAATGTTCTTTAATTTGCATGGTCATTACTATTTAATTGGTTGGACAATAGTATCGATTATTGCTTTTATTATAGTCTGGCTATTGGGGATTACAATATTTCCTTATCGCTCCATTACGCTTACAATAGAAAGCATTTTTATTGCATATGCTATCGGTATTTTTGGAACGTTTGTCATGTATAAAATGATTGATGCTGTAATTTATCGAAAGTTCAAAGAGTTATTCTAAACAATATAAAATAGTAGAAGGAGAGTAGTATAAAATGGAAAGCTGGATTACAAGTATAATGGAGCAATTTGGATATATAGGCATTTTCTTATTAATAACTTTAGAGAATCTGTTTCCCCCAATTCCATCAGAGGTTATCTTAACATTTGGAGGATTTATGACTACCCATACTAACTTAAATGTCTTTGGGGTGGTTGTAGCTTCCACAATTGGATCAGTTGCTGGGGCGATCGTTCTTTACGGTATCGGATTACTTATTGATATAAACAGAATAGAAAAGGTAGTTGAGAAGTGGGGGCATGTTCTTAGACTATCAAAAAAAGATGTTCATAAAGCGAATGAATGGTTTTCTAAGTACGGAGTATGGACTGTATTTTTCTGTCGTTTTATCCCTTTAATTAGAAGTTTAATCTCCTTGCCAGCTGGAATGGGACATATGAATTTTGGAATATTTCTAGTGTTAACAACTTTAGGGACGTTATTTTGGAATGTTGTTCTTATTAATATTGGTGCTGCAGTCGGAGGATCATGGGAAACAATTGTAGGGTATATGGATATATACTCAAATGTGGTGTATGTAGTATTAGCTTTATTATTTTTATTGCTTGTTATTTTATTTGTCAGGAAAAGAATGATATTAAATAAATAAATATTTTTTAATGTTGTTATAGTAAGCCCTCACATTAATATGATTAACATTTTGCGTAAATATATAAATTAGTTATTTTGTGAGGATATATACTTAAACAAACGAGGGCATTTCCACACTATTTTCCGATCACTTATATATAAATGGTTTATGGGATGTTCTAAGAGCGATTGTGGTCACGAAAAATATTTAAAATCTATTGAAGATCAGTCCATGTCTAAAACTTTTGTAGAAGTAACCGAAAGCGTTGGTGTAGACGAAAAGACCGTTAGAAACGTCTTTAAGGACTATGTGGCATTCAAAGAAGAATACCAATTTGAGACTCCTAAATGGCTTGGAATAGATGAAATACACATTATCCGTAAACCCGTCTTGTACTGCCTTAGACGATGTTAGGAAGTCTCTTAAAGCCAATATGACTGCCAAAGAAAGGCGTATTTTGATGCGTGAGAGGTATATCCTTCTGAAACGCAAACATGACTTGAATGAAAGAAACTTATTCTGACCATACCTTGGGTTAACACGAAACTATTTGAGTTTACCTTCCGTAAAACCCAGTTTTCCAATGTTCAAACGTTCCTTTGTTTTAGGAAACTTCAAGAACTTATGATCTTTCACTACCATATGTTTATTTTACTAAAATGGCGATGAAAATCCTTGTAGAAAAACGAAACCCACTCACCTCCCACCTAAAATTGCAACATGAGGAGGGAGTCCTCTTGACTGGAATGATAGACGAGGTTTATTTTTGAATAATGGAGAGAAAATAATTGATTGAGGTGATCATGATGAAGGCTATTTTAGTCGAAGAGAAAGATCAATCATTATATATTGGGGATTTTGAGAAGCCTAAAATTGGCCCCAATGAAATACTTGTCAAAGTAAAAGCAACTGCCTTGAATCGAGCAGATCTATTACAAAAACGCGGATTATATCCGCCTCCACATGGTGCTTCCCCTATTTTAGGCCTTGAAATGAGCGGGATTGTCGAGGAACTTGGTGCTGAAGTAACTGGTTGGAAAAAGGGAGATAGAGTTTGCGCTTTACTTCCTGGCGGGGGCTATGCAGAGTACGTTTCTATCCCTGCAGACATGAGCATGCGAGTTCCTGAACAGCTTTCCTTCGAACAGGCAGCCGCTATCCCAGAGGTCTTTCTTACTGCTTATTTAAATATGTTTTGGCTTGGTAACTTGCAGAAAGGGCAAACGATTCTAATTCATGCTGGGGCGAGCGGAGTAGGAACAGCTGCCATTCAACTTGCAAAAGAGAAAGGTGCAAACATTATCGTAACAGCTGGGACACCTGAAAAAAGAGAGTTATGCCTTTCACTAGGTGCTGATTATGCGATTGATTATAAGGAAGGTCCCTTCTCCGAAAAGATAAAAACCGCTACGGAGGATAAAGGTGTTGATCTTATCTTTGATTTTATTGGGGCAGATTATTGGGATGAAAATATTCGCTCTTTGCGATTCGATGGAAAACTGATTATTATCGGAACAATGGGAGGATCGAAGGTGAAAGAAGTCGATCTCGGAAAACTCTTGGCAAAAAGACTTCAAGTCATCGGTACAGCCTTACGAACTCAACCACCGGAAAAGAAAAGCCAACTAACACAAGACTTATCCAACTTCGCTTTCGCCAAAATTGCCTCTGGAGATATTAAACCTATTCTCGATTCTACTTGGGACTGGGCAGACGCCAATAAAGCGCATGCGCATATGGAACAGAATAAAAATGCGGGAAAGATTGTTTTGCGAGTGAACGCTTAGCCGACTTGCATAATTTATAGTTAGACTCATTTTCATCGGCTTCGGCGACGTCTTTTTAGGCCTCCTATGTTTTGAAGAATCTTCAATAGCAAAAGCTAATAGGAGATATGAACAGAGGAATGATGAGAAATGAAAGTAGTTTTATCTGTATTTAAGCGGTTCTTTATCGAACGATTCCATGATCAATCTGCATTAATGGCATACTACTTTATGCTGGCCATTTTTCCTTTTTTGGTCTTTTCCTTTGCGATTATAAGCCTGCTTCCTGTTCAGTCGGAAGATGTACTCACCATATTAGAGCCTTATATTCCAAAAGGTAGCTTTACTTTAATCGAAGATAACATTATGGGGATTATCGGTAGAAATCAGACAAGACTTGCTTCTTTTAGCTTACTAGCAGCTTTTTGGATCGCTTCTATGGCTGTTCAAGCGCTTGTCCGATCAATGAATGAGGCCTATCGAGTCGTTCGTGAAGAATCCTTTTTCCTCGCCTTAGGAAAGGATCTTATTTTAACGGCGGGGCTGATGGTTACCTTGACCGTATCTCTATTGATTCCGATTGGAGAAGAAATTGGTCGAGTTTTCTTAGTCGCCCATATCTATCTCCCAACGTCTTTTTATCATTGGTGGACAGTCGTAAAATGGGGAACAGGCTCTATCTATTTATTTTTCTTTTTTCTTCTTTTATACAAAGCAGTTCCAAGTTCTAAAATTCGTTTTGTACATGCTCTGCCTGGGGCCATTTTCTCCACAGTGGGATGGCAAACAGTCACGATTGGCTTCTCCTATTATGTCAGCTATTTTGCCAGCTATACAAAGCTTTATGGCTATATGGCCAATATGATTGTGTTGATGATTTGGTTTTATTTTACCGCCGCAGTGTTATTAATAGGGGGACTCATCAATGCTTCTTGGATGGATAAGCAACTGAAATAAAAGATCCCTGGATCTCTCAATCGTGAGAATCCAGGGAATTTTGAATCTAGCTCCTACCATCTTGCGCTTTTCTTTATATTTGCAAGCTTTGTTTTGGTTGATTATAGACATCATCATCTAATTCACCGGTTATTTTACCTGTCAATACTCCCGCTGTCATACTTCCACTTACATTTAATGCTGTTCTTCCCATATCAATTAGTGGCTCAACCGAAATTAACAGGCCGACAATGCCAATTGGTAAATCTAAAGCCGAAAGGACGAGTAATGCGGCAAAAGTCGCTCCTCCTCCGACACCTGCTACTCCAAATGAGCTAATTGCCACAATTAACACCACTGTACCAAGAAACACTGGATCAAGAGGATTGACGCCTGCTGTGGGGGCTACCATAATTGCTAACATAGCAGGATAAATACCTGCACAACCATTTTGTCCTATCGATAATCCGAAGGAACCGGCAAAGTTAGATATTCCCTCCGAAACCCCCAACTCCTGATGCTGTGTTTTAATATTTAGTGGCAATGCACCTGCACTGGAACGAGAAGTAAAAGCAAAGGTTAACACAGGGATCACCTTTTTAATATAGGTGATCGGGTTTTTACCGGCCAATAGGAGTAAAAGTAAGTGGACGATAAACATAACAATAATCGCCACATACGAAGCCACTACAAATTTCCCTAGCTTTACAATTGCTGAATAATCACTTGTTGCGGTTACTTTTGCCATCAGCGCCAAAACACCATAAGGCGTTAAACGAAGGATTAATGTGACCACTCTCATGACAATCGTATAGATCGTTTCAACAATTTTAGCGAAAAAATCAGCATGCTCTGGTTCTTTTCTTTTTACACCTAAATAGGCTATCCCAATAATAGCCGCAAAAATTACCACCGCGATAGTCGAGGTTGGCCTTGCTCCTGTTAACTCCATAAAGGGATTTTGCGGGAACAAGCTAACAATTTGTTGTGGGATCGTCATACCTTCTACATCCCCCACCGTTTGTTCTAGCTGTGTATTTCTTTGCGCTTCTGCTTCTCCAGCTTCAAGCTCGATGCCTTCCAATTGGAAGCCTAAAGATGTTGCAATCCCAATCGCTGCCGCAATGGCCGTTGTCCCGATCAAAATTCCGATCACTAGGGCACTAATTTTCCCTAAATTGCTTGTCAGCTTTAATTTTGTAAAAGCAGACACAATCGAAATAAACACAAGCGGCATAACAATCATTTTTAAAAAGGAGATATATCCACTCCCAACAACATCAAACCACTCAACCGAATGTTCTGTCACACTTGAAACCGTTCCAAATACAAGGTGAATATAAAGTCCAAGAACAATACCTAAACCTAATGCAGAAAAAACGCGCTTTGAAAAAGAGAAATGCCTTTTTTGCATATAAAATAAAAGCCCGATTAAAAGTAGGAATACGATAATATTTACTATCACCCACAAGGTATTCATGAGATGCCTCCTTTCCTAAGTAGGGTTTGATCCTCCATAGTATATTCCCACAATCTTCAATTCATAACCAAGTTTATCATTGGTAATAAGAAAGCTTTCCTTCCTGTGCGTGTAAAATAACTGGTATCCCAAATGGCAGCGTAACCGTTGGTTCGCAATGTCCTGCCCTTACATTCATTACAGTTGGTTTTCCAAATGGAGCGATTATTTTTCGAAATAAATCTTCTACTTGAAAACTGTCGGGATTGCTTGATTGGCAATCGGTCCAGCTTCCTAATATAATCCCTTCTGCTTCAGCAAATTTTCCTGCTAGAGCTAATTGTGTGAGCATGCGATCAATTCGATAAGACTCCTCCCCTACATCTTCTAAAAACAATATCTTTCCCCTTGTGTTGATTTCAAATGGAGTCCCAAGTAAACTGGCAATTAGGGCTAAATTTCCTCCTGTTAACACTCCCGCTGCGTTTCCAGATACAAGGCATTCGACTTTTTCTCCGGGAGGATTTTCAAGTCGACTGACAGATTGGGAACTAGTTAAAACAGCAAGCAAGGATTCAATCGTAAACTCGGATGCCGAAATCAGGTCAGATGCTGGCATTGGGCCATGGACGGTTACAAGATTACTTTTCTGTTGTAAGGCAATATGTAGAGCCGTGATATCACTGTAACCAATCAGCAGCTTTGGATGATCGGCAATCATATCAAAATTAAGAAAGGGAAGAATTTGCATGGCTCCATACCCACCTCGCAGGCAAAATATCGCATCGATATCAGGGTCAGCAAACATTTGATTTAATTCATTTGCACGCATGGCGGCGGGACCCGCTAAATATCCCCCCTCATTTTGATAACACGTCAAACCAACGCTTACTCTAAAACCGAGTTTTTTTAGAATAGAAATCCCCTCGTTTAACTTTTCCTCATCTGTCGGACCCGCGGGAGCAGTGAGTCCAATTTTATCTCCCGCTTTCAATGGATTTCTTATATCCACACTGTGCACCCCTTTCATTGTTTGCTTCTCTCTTCATCGTATTCCTGTTTGACTTATCCATGCCCTAACTTTGTCTTTAGCGCAATGTTAATCGGGCCAATGTTGAAGGTAATTGGGCGGAATTTGGTGATTATCGGGCGAAGAATTCTGATAATCGGGCCATGATAACATCTTTTCATATTCGTCTTTTTAAAGTTTTAATACAAAGTCGATATCTTGCATTTCTCCCTTTATCTAAGACTTTGAGGCTCAGTTTGGAGAGAAATTTTTTAACAATGGAGCTGGATGGTATCTGTAAAAATCTTCGACATTCCCTATTTGTAATTTCGGGTCCAACTAAGTAATAATAATCAATTAATGCGTGAATAGGAGCGGTATCATCAATTTTTTGACACCTTTGACAAATCCATACCCTTTTTTTCACAATAGAAAAGCTCTTGCATCCTTCACAATAAACCCCTGGTAAAAGCTCAGCTTTATCCACCTTATATTTCTTCATAACGTCTGGATTGTCGGGTGTATGGAGCTTTATCAGCACCTGCGATAGTTGCAGCATTTCTCTCTTAGTAAAAAATATTTTCAGATGCTGTCGATAAAAATTATCAACCCTTTGTCTAATGGCATCCGGGCGAATAACTTGTTTTGCGACAGCAGGGTAACTGGGATTAGGTAAAATAATGGATGATTGGTGGGTGAATACTACGAATGAAGCGGTTGGGGGAATCGGAAACGAAAAACTTCGAAGCAATCCCATTAAATGAAAGAGCTGGTTATTAACTTGTTGAATGGGATTAGAAAATGATTCAGTAAGGTCCGGCAGCTTCCTTATCAATTGATTTTCTTCAATTAAAATGCGACCTTTTAAATTTTTAGCTTCTAGAAGAATAAATGTTTCAGGAGATACGAGCAAAAAATCAATTTGATAGTAGGAACCGTCTGGCAGTGGTAAACGAAGACTTTGAAAAATAAAGAGGTCTTTATGAAGGATATGAGAGATGTAATAATCAAGTGACTGTTCACCATAAATGCCGGCATTGCAACGAGCCAACTTGGCTTCCACTTGATACCAACTAGGATGACTTTTTAGCAATCGCCGCAATAAAGCCGTAAGCTTCTCTTTTTCAATCGAATCTCCTCTTTTCTTTTTAATAATACTCAAAACATCACCCTCTTAAGATACTTATTTCAATACAAATTTCGCCAAAAGAAGGAAAAGTCCTTTATTTTAGAAATAAAATTATTATCATGAATGGGCGGAAATTTTCAAAGATCGGGCGCAGAATGCCGATAATCGGGCCGATACCCTTTTTATTATCGCAAAGATGACAATTCCCCCTTCCTTTCGTTAAAATAGAGAAAAGAGAAATTTTTTAAATTGGGAGTGGGTAAGATGCTATTAAGTGAATCTACGCAGTACATAAAAAGAATTAAGATTCTGAAAGAGCAAATTCCATCTTATTCTAAATACCCTTTTGATTTGCCTATTGTTCAAGCCCTGGATGAGCTTCCTTTACATCCGCAGGTCACTTATCTAATTGGTGAAAACGGGATGGGAAAATCAACTTTAATAGAGGCGATTGCGATTGCCTATGGGTTTAATCCTGAAGGTGGAAGCCTTAATTTCAACTTTTCCACTTATGACTCTCATTCACCACTTGAACAGTACTTACGTTTAATCAAGGGCGTTCATAAACCAAGGGATGGATTTTTCTTAAGAGCTGAAAGCTATTATAATGTAGCCTCTAATATCGAAGAGTTGGACCTCGACCCAACTGCGGGTCCTAAGGTGATCAATCAGTTTGGCGGCGTGTCTCTGCATGAACAATCTCATGGAGAATCATTTTTTGCTACTTTTTTAAACCGTTTTAGAGGACAAGGCATTTATCTTTTAGACGAGCCTGAGGCAGCCTTATCTCCCTTACGGCAATTATCGATGTTATCCCGCATGCATGAATTAGTGGAACAAGATTCCCAATTTATCATTGCCACTCATTCTCCCTTACTCATGGCCTATCCTCACTCTACAATTTACGAGTTTTCAGAGGATGGAATCAAAGAAAGCACCTTAGAGGATACTAATCACTATCTTCTATTCAAGCAATTCTTTGATGACAAGGAAAGGCTTTTACATCATCTGTTTGTATAGGTACCTGGCACACTCCGGAATTTGTTGAAAGAAGGTTGAAAAGTTTTGAATGTGACTATTATTGGTTTAACCGTTGTATTAATGCTTGTTTTATTCTTGCCGTTTACTGTGAAAACCGTGGAAGAAAATCTTGAAGCCTTTCTATTTCTAATGGGACTAGCTGCAGCATTTATTAGTAAAGTTCTTGATGGACCATTGTTTTTCAAAGCTTTAGAAGATCCCATCCATATTACATTAGCAGTTTTCATCGCAGGCTTATTATTTCGTTGGCTGCAGTCACCCATTGAGAAGGGAATTTTGGGATTAAGTCGGGCGATACCAAGCCGATTATTTTTGGCCATCATTGTTATTATTCTTGGCTTGGTTTCAAGTATCATTACAGCAATTATTGCCGCTATCGTACTCGTTGTAATCGTGAGTGTACTCCGACTTGATCGCAAATCAGAAATACGCCTTGTTGTGTTAGCCTGCTTCTCCATCGGATTAGGGTCCGCCTTAACTCCATTAGGGGAACCTTTATCCACAATTGCGACAAACAAGCTTGGAGAGGATTTCTTTTTCTTGATGCGTTTGATTGGATCCGATGTCATTCCGGCAGTATTGATCTTCGGTGTTCTTGCTGCTGTGTTAGTCAAGCCGCCCAAAGATCAAACAGGCCTTTCCACTTATCTTGAGGTAGAAAGCTATGGAGAAATCATTATCCGCGCAATTAAAATTTACCTTTTTGTTATGGGTCTGACCCTGCTTGGGGCTGGATTCGAACCTTTTATCGAAAAATATTTACTTGGCCTTAGCCCGTTACTGCTTTATTGGATTAATATGATTTCGGCTGTCCTCGATAATGCGACATTAGCCGCGGCAGAAATTAGCCCGCTTATGGAGCCGCCGACCATTAAAGCAATTTTGCTTGGACTTATGATTAGTGGCGGTATGCTTATTCCTGGAAACATCCCGAATATTATTTCTGCGGGAAAGCTAAATATTACAAGCCGTGAATGGGCACGATTTGGTGTTCCAATTGGACTAGCCGCAATGGTTCTCTATTTTTTGATCATTTTAATTCTTGGCTAATGCGGACAATAGACAAGAAGCACGGCCCAGATTTGGGACTTGGACCGTGCTTTCTCCTTATTCCTTCATTTCCGGTGCTTCCTGTAGTGTGATACTTGGAAACAGATCGGGAATTGTCGGCCAATCATCTATCCACTCGATTTTGTCAATAAAGTGAACCTTCAATCAGTGGGGGTTTTCTTTCATCCCCCACTGATTTCAGAAGATCAAAGGCTAAATTCGCGACATCCTGTCGGCAGACTCAAACGCGACGTCCTGTCGCCTCGTCTGCACTAGTACATCCTATACGTCGCTACGCCTTTGTGACCAACATCTTGTTGGCCTGAACCAATCGGGCTTTTACGGGCAGTTATCCCCCACCTATGCTACTCCGTATTCTCTAAAGCCTTGAGGTGGGGGTATTACTGCCCGTTAATGCGGGATAAATAGGGGCCGTCTTGTTGCTCCACTACTTAAAATCGGGTGATCCCATGGTATATGACCCAATCTATTCCACCATCATCGGTAAAAACTGCATTATGCCCTGGACCAGCGATTTGCCCCTTTCCTTCTTCAAATGGGATATAGCCTAATAAAATGACTTCTCCAGGATGATGTTGTAAATCCTGCCCCTGTCTGTTTAGATAGGGGGCCAAATAATGAACTTGACCTGCCAACACCAACATTATATGAACTATCTTTGCCATTACAACAGATACCATTAGAAGCAAATAAATATAATATTCATCAAGTCAAACCAATTGTTCATTTGCTTAATTGTTTGCCTAAACTTCCCCCTGGATGGTATAAATGAAAATCTTCTTCTTTAAAATTACGATTTTTACAGAGCGAAACCGCTAGCGCATCCATCATGACGAGGACAAGGGTTGTACTGATCGTCGGAGCTAAACCGAGGTGGTCGGCTTCGGCTTCGTACTGATAAGTCAATGCAACATCACAAGCCTTCGATAATGTAGATTCTTTGTTTTTAGTAATCGCTATTTTTTTTACTTGCATTTTTTCTAGTGAAGGCAGCAAGTTTAGCACTTCTTCTGTTTCCCCGCTATTTGAAATCATAAGAACGATATCACTTCTCTCTACCATTCCTAGATCGCCATGCACTCCTTCCGTACTGTGGACAAAAAAGGCGGGCGTTCCTGTACTTGCAAGAGTTGCAGCAACTTTCTTGCCAATATGCCCAGATTTACCGACACCAGTTACAACTACCTTTCCTCCACAATTTTGAATGAGATGGAAAGCTTTATCAACATTACTATCCAGCTTTTCTGATAGTTCCTTAAGAGCTAACGCCTCTACTGCAATCGTTTTCTTAATTTCATATAAAGCAGACATAAGCCTATCTCCTTTAACTAAATGATATACAAGAGAATGAAGCTTAGAACCAGAGCATTCTCTCATTCAACCTGTAATATGTTTTTGTGTAATCGTTTACTTATATGCATTATACCAATTTTTCTACTAAGCTCAATAACCTTTTAAAAATCTATGTTACTTTGCCTGTTTGATTTCCTTATCTTTAGATAAAAGAATCTAAAAAAGGTGTTGTCCTATAAGCGCTGTGAAAATCGCCAAAACCGGTAACACGAATAGCATCAACCGAAGCCTCTAAACAGGAAGGAGCAATGGCTTCGTTAGCGCCGTCCTGGTGCAATACCTGCATGGTTTACATCCAGTAGGCCCAAGCGGCGAGGGAGCCTTTTTGGCGATTTTCAACATCAGGGATTGTCGTTTCAAAAACGGTTTACTCTATCCCATATTCTTCTTTTAATTTCTTAATTTCTGGGGCAAGTTGTTTTAAGGTATTTTCTTCAATCTGTTCCAAAATTGTTCTGGAATCAATATTCTTATCAATCGATTCATTAATATCATCAATATATAATGGCCAGGCAGGAGCATCTAAAGGTGTTAAGCGACGAACAGGAATATCATCCACAATGGTCTCATAAAATGCATAGTCTTGTTGTCCACCTAAATATTCATTCGTATGCTCTATATACCATGGAAGGGCGGTAATATGTTTCCAACCTGGTTGCACAGCATGCTCCACATAAACCTTCCATGCCTCTTCAGAGAAGTTTGCAAATTCCAAGAATGCCCAAGCGGCTTCTTTGTTTTCACTTTGTGAAGGGATCGAGAACGTAGAGCCGCCTAATCCTACATTTACACCCACTGGCATTCTCGTTACTCTCCACTTTCCTGCTTGTTCTGGAAACGCATCTTCTAAATGACGAGAACCATTTGTACCTGCTGGAAAGGAAGCTGCCTTTCCTTGTTTCACAAGTTGTTGTCCTTCATCACTGAATATTAAAGACATTTGTGGGGCCCAGCCAATTTGAACACCTTGTTTCACAAAATCTAAAAGTTCAATCATTCTTTCATCATTCCGCATATAATTCAATTCACTATCAAAATATCCTGTCTCATCTCCATATTGAATCGCTGGAGAATCTCTAAATTCATACATATAAATATCATTTGCCTTTAATGTTTGAGCCGCGTTCAATACATTTTCAGGATCTTGAAGCCATTCTCCTAACTCCTCGGGATCAGTCGGTAGTCCCATCTGTTCATATATATCCTCTCGATAATAAAATACACCAGCTGTCAGATCCCAAGGAAATCCTAATAGACGTTCTCCATCCGGAGACTTCCATCTTTCCCAATTATATTCAGATTGTAGATCCTGATAACGTTGAATATTGTATTCCGGTTGTAAGAAATCTTCAAATAGTCCTTCAGATTGAAATCTTGGGAATTGTCCTTGTTCAACATGCACAGCATCAGGAGCACCTCGTCCGGCTGAAATGGTTGTATGCAATTTATCATGTAATTCCCCCAATTCAAGATTAGTTAAATTCACCTTGATATTGGGATACACTTTATTAAACTCTTCAATCACTTCTTCAAACATTTCATCCCATGACCAAAATTCGATTTCTCCTTCCAAATCTGTGTCATGAGTATACGTAATTTCTGATGTATCAGCTTCTTCTTCTCTATTATCTACATTATTTTCATTTTCCTCTTCTGTTGGCAAGCCGCTCCCGATCGAGCAACCCGCAATAATCAAGATTAGAGACAATAGAAACATCAATATACCAATCTTCTTTTTCACACCTATTTCCCCCTTTGTTTTTATAAATAGCCTTTGAAGCGAGTGAAAGGTTTTTCACCCCCAACTGATAGTTAATGAGACTTATCGGAGTGCTAGCACCCACTATCCCCATCCATACTTCTTTGAAGATTCATAGTCTTGAAATGATAGTTTTATGACGGGTTACACCAAGATAAATGAAATACCGATTGACAGGCTACACCTCCTTAAGAACCTCCCTGACTAACACAAACATGAAAACTCTATATAAAAGTCTCCCTCCATCCTATTGACGCCGCTTACATTACTGTGATATCGTTTACACATATATCATGCCTTCTCGGTTTTTCCCTTCTCCTCAGTACATTATTATTCTCGATAAAAGGGAATACCCTATTCATATGATGATAGCACTATAAGGTCAGGTGATGAACATTGAAGTTATTCAATAATAAAATATATCTTTTTTTAGATCGAGTCTCTAATTTGTTTATTCTTAATAGCCTGTGGGTGATTACTTGCATTCCTATTATTACCTTTTTTCCAGCAACCGCTGCGATGTTCAGTGTCATTCGGCAATGGAAACGTAAGGATGAAACAACCGTGATACGACCATTTTTTATTCATTTTAAAAGAAATTTTAAAGATAGCTTTATCGTCGGATTGCTTTGGCTCCCCTTTGGTGTATTACTTTATTTTAATTATTTGCTCATTGTGCAAACCCAAAAGGGAATGGCCTTATTCACATTAATTCCAATATTTCTTATCTCATTAATCTACCTCTTCATGTCGGTATATCTATTTCCAATTATGGTACATTATCAAGTAAGAATCAGAGATATATTAAAGAATTCCTTTATTGTCTCACTTGTCTATTTTCCGACTACATTTGTATTAATAGGAATGGGAGCTATATTATTAACTGTGCTATTCTTTATTCCACCATTCGCTTTAATTATTTTTAGTTGTGGTGCCTATATGAACTTTTTACTTTGCGACCGGTTATTTCAAAAAATTGAAAAGTTAAGATTCTCCCCCACCTCTTCAAATATTTCAATTGGAGAAGAATGAATGTAGCAGAATTCTCGTTCATCCTTCTCATTAGACCAAACATTTTTTACTTTTAAAATCCAGCAAGTTTACTCTCCAGCAATCCCTGATCTTTCTATCCCATGAACAAAGGCACGTTGAACAAATAAATACAAAATCAGGATTGGCAGGATTGTCAGCATTACTGCCGCCATTATCTGATTCATAAGGGTCGGAGCAAGTCCTATCGCCTCGCTTTGTTGAATTTGACTAGCAACAGCATCTAAGCCATCTGCGTTTGCGTTCCCATTAAATGTCGCCAGGTTCTGTGCTAAATTAAAGAAATCTGGCAGCAACAGATACATATTCGGTTGAAATACATCATTCCAATGCCAGACAACCGAGAATAGAAATACAACAATCATGGCTGGTTTGGCCAAAGGAAACATAATCGTCCAGTATGTACGAAATGCCCCTGCACCATCAATCCTAGCCGCTTCCTCCATAACTTTTGGCAATCCACGATAAAACTGAATAAAAATTAGCACAAATAATGAGCCTTTTAATCCAAATCCCATCGCGGAAGGAAAAATAAATGGCATTAATGTATCAATCCAGCCCAAATCACTATAAAAAATATAGAGGGGCACTACAAGCGTTGTAGGAGGAACTAGAAATGTGAAGATCAGTAAGCCCATCCACAAACCTTTTAACGGAAATTTGTACCGAGCAAACCCATAACCAATAAAAGAACAGCTTATAATCTGTAGGATCGCACTGCCTAGTGAAATTAAAGTACTATTTAGCAAACCATTCCAATAATTGATTGCTTTAAAGGCTTCTACATAATTATTCCATTCAAGAGTCTTAGGTATCCACTGTACAGTTGCATCTGCGACATCTGATGGCCGCATTAATGATTGAGAAATCATATAGATAAGTGGATAGATAAAAACAAACGATAAACTGAATAGCAATAAATAATAAAATGTATTTCCTATAAATGTTCTCGTTCTTCTTAGATATAGAGCTTTTTTATCATCTGTTATTTTCCCATGTATAGATTGTTGGATGGAACCCACAATCGGAATATTCATTAGACGACACTCCCTCCCCTTAATTATCAGCCAAACCTTTACGGAATATCAGAAACACGACCCCCAATATGATAAAAATAAAGATAAAATACAACCAACCAATGGTAGATCCATACGCATAATCATTTGATACAAAGACAGTATGCAACAAATGATTCATAATTCCGTTATCAGGATTGGTAAAGGAATTCACAATTGTGAACAATGTATTCACAAAAATCATCGGGATTAACATGGGAAAGGTGATTTTCCAAAAGGTTTCCCAACTTGTCGCCCCATCCATCTTTGCTGCTTCATACAAAGCTGGAGACACGGTTTGTAATGCGGCTAGGAAAATTAAAATTTGTACGCCGGAATCCCACATCACAAGCGTTAGGGAATCGGCATACTTGAGAAGTGGTTCCAAGATGCCTTCCGGGATAAAATGATTCAGCTGGCGATACAATGACCAATTTGTAAAGATTGGGAGGTTAGCCGAACCTTGTTGTAACAACTTTCGAAGGGCTTCCCCTGAAGCAATAATGACTGGAAGAAAGAAAACTCCTCTAAAAAAAGTTCTGCCAAATGTTTGGCGATTCAATAAGACTGCACTAAACATAGAAAATATAAGAATCAACGGTACATGTGTCACAAGATCTTGCATTGTTTCCGTTAATAAGGGAACAAAATGCACATCGGTTGTAAAGGCTTGGCGATAATTTTTTAAGCCAACAAAAGTAGCTACTAGTCCTTCTTTTGTCGGTTTTAAATCATTAAATGTATAAAAAAGGGATCGTCCTAGTGGGACAGCCATGAAGAGAAAGAATCCAACAATCCATAAAGAGACAAAGGAATAACCTTCAAGTATATGTCTAGTCTTCATTGAGAGTTTCATGATTCACTTCTCCTTCCTTTTTGTACCAAATAGTCAAGCCCCTCTATTAATATCCCGTCTATTTCTTTCGCCTTGCGATTATAATTCACTATTACTTCGGTTCCATTTTCATAGGTTGTTTTATAGACGTTTCGAGACAATTCTTCATGTCCAACCATGGTTTGTCCGGCTGTTTCTTGAGTTACTTGTAAAAAACGATCATATTCTTCCATAGAGCGGTCAAACCAGAAGTGAAAGCTCGAACTAAATAACCGGTCTTCCATTGTTCTTTTTAAATGATCTGTAGATTTATAGGTTAATTCAAAATTGGGACTAGCCCCATATTCGATCGCTCGTAATAAATCAATACGCTCATCATTTCGCAAATTTGATGGCTTCCCAGTATAAGGAATATAGCCATGAACAACCATTTGGTAAAAAGGGACCGTTTCATCCAGATTAACAAAATGACTTGAGTCCATCGGAATTTTCTGAATCCCATCTACATGTCCTAGCACATAGGCAAACCCATAATCAACAGAAACCTTTCCGATCGAATCCGCAAATTGATCCAAAAGATTGGTCCAAGCTTCTTTCGTGTCTTTTCTACTGGTCAATTTGATTCGGTCTTGATCGGAATATAATAGCTCTCCTATATGGTCTAAGTGAATTCCTTTTATACCTATATCTTGATATTTTTTTATTTCTCCTTTAGCATTTTCCATAGCTTTATCAGGGTTCATTAAATAAAAGATTTCATCAGAATTACTCACCCTACTCGATACATGGTAATTTGAATTCTCCATTATTTCACGGTCAATCCCCCTGATTGCATCTTTCGAGGCAGATACTCCTTTACTTTTAGCAAAGGGCCTTATATAGTTTGTATCGAGATAGAGATCAATGCCTACACTCTCAGCATACTGAACTAAATCAGTTAATTTTTTCTTTCCCCCTAACTTACGTTCAACCGGAAAATGTTTGGGTTGATTTCCATAAATACCTTTTTGAGACCAGCCTTTCAATGTAATCTTCAATGAATCAATCCCTTGATCAACATATGTACCGATGATCTCTTTCACCTGCTCAAAAGTGGTCATATCAATAAAAGTGGATCCTACAATCTCATCTCGCATAATTCCCCCTACAAGGGTAATCGAGAGAGGCTGCATTTGATCTTCTTCCTGTTTTTGCAGTACATCTTCTTCAATTAAATGATTACGGTAAGCCTTTGCCATTCCAACATAATCAGCTTCTTCGTCTTCTAATAAAACATATTTTATCGTTCTATCTGCTTTGTTTCTTTCTCCTTGGAATAGAGGGATACCTCCTGAAGAACCAATGAATACTGTATCTTGATTACGATAAAAGAATTCTGCTCCAGCGTGATACATATTAATATTTCGAATACCAGCGGGCGTTGCATTAATATTGGCTGTTTCTTCCCCTTCCGTAATTATCGCTAAAAACCCTTTGTCTGCTTGATAAATGCCGTAAACAGGTAGAGCTACTTTCTCCTTTGGTGCATCTGCAATGATTAACCCGCTTGCTAGCACTTCGCCACTATCTTCATTAAAAGCTTGGTCTGGACCATATACCGGTTCCGAATAGCCACTAAAGTATTGAGGATGTTCTTTTCTTACCTTCATTAGCCCACCAGATCCATCTGGAAGAAAAACAGCGCCCTCATCTAACCCTTCATAAGCCGCACCGAAAAAAGGTAAAAGCTCTAAGCTTATCAGGCGAATCACGCCTTCTTCTCTAACTGAATCATCTGGAATAGAGGCTTCAAATCCATCAACTGTCAGTTTGTATTCAACGGAAAAAGATATATCAATGTCTTGAAGTCCAAAGTCAACGCGCGCTCCATCCTCTATCGTGGTAATATCCATTGTTGTAGAACTTTCTTTCAACGTATATGTGTTCGTTATACTTGAACCTTCTGTATACGAGATATAGACAGGCGAATCCATATACGCGATATTGTTCGGCAAAGTCTTTTTTGACATTCGTGGTCCGCCAAACCATTCATAGCCTGAAGCTTTATTTACAATACGAATATTTCCACTCTCTTCATCAATATACATTTTCCATTTTTCATTTTCCGCCACTTGTTTCTTCGCAGTGGTGGGAAGCCACTCGATTTTATCAAAATCTTCTTCTTCACTGACCATCTCTTCAGAATCTTCCATTTCGGCATTCAAATCGCTCTCCTCGTTTGATTGCGTTTCTTCCGTAAGATCAGTACTTGCTTCGTTCTCCTCCTCTTCTTTGATCCCTACTTCAGCTAAACTGCTCAAAGGATAGAAGCTGATCATGATGACGCAACCAATGAACAAAATAATGTTTTTTCGATATGCTCTTACAAACTGTTTCTTAATCAAAATGTCAACCTCCTATACTCTGAAGCGAATTTCTTTGAATATATCAAAGAAAAAGATCACGAACTGGCTTAGTAATCCATATAGTAGAATGCCTAGGAACCAAATAATCCCAACAGCTAATATGGTAATGAATGTAATAAAGATGAGTTTACCAACTTCAAAGTCATGAAGAACCTTAAGTTTGATTAAAATGAGTAGGCCGCTCCAAGCAAAAATCAATATTGTCATGACAATATAAACATTATCCTCGCTTAGAGCTAACATATTAGTCAAAAGGGTGACAGGAATAATGAAGAGAATATAGGGTGACAGACAAAATGCACTCCCAATTAAAAGTTCTTTGAACTTCCCTTCCCCATCCAGAATCGTACTCACACTCCAATTCGCAATACACCATGTGAGCCAAGGGACAACGATCCAGATCAATTCATGCCCATAAGAGATTTCATACGCTTCCCGTGTTTCGAAATGATAACCTATTAATAAAAGAGACCCCATCCTAGCTAGGAATGTTAGAAAGATCAATAGAATGCCTTGGGACCACTTTAGACGATTGGGCTCTTGAATATCATGAAAAAAGTCTAATGGATGGATTAAAATCTGCTTCATCATATTTACTGTCGTCATGATACTCTCCCCTCCCCTTTCATCGCTGATTCTGTTCTACTTTTGGGGTTACTTTTTTTCTTAACCAGTCGGATCATCGCTGGAATACCATAACGAAGAACTATAAATAAGATAATCAGACCTGAGAAAAACCAAGCAAAATGTTCCCGAACAAATTCAATCCGATAAAGTCGGAATGCTTCAGAATAATCTTCTCTTGCGTTCGCCATCTTAAAATAATACATCGCATCCTTGTAATCTTCATTCTTATACAATGCTTTGCCAATAGCATGATAAGCAATATCAAAATTACCATTTAATTGGATAACTTCTTCCCAAATATCCTTTGCCTCTTCATAATGACCATCGACATATAATTTTGACGCTTTATGAACACGATCGGCAAAAGGAGTTGTTCGAAACAAATCGACACGATTGCGTCCCTTATCAACAACGTAAATAATTCCTTCTGAATTTTCCGCTAAACTAGATGGTGTCGTAAACACACCATTCTGTGCACCATTCCCTCCAAAAACGAATAAAAGATTCCCTAGCTTATCATATTGATAGACTCGACTTGATGTTAAGTTCAATGCCGTTATAAGGCCATCTTCATTAATAGACACATCAACAAAGGAAGATACTTTAAATGGTCCTTCATAACTTGTTAAGTCTCCATAAGTATTATTTGCCTGATTTAGTGTATCAACACCAACTGGAGATAGCCTTTTAATTTGATTAATATCAGTCCCCAGAGTTGTTGTATAAATGAATCCCTCACTATCTTGTGCTAAATTTGAATAAGCTAGCGCTCGAACGGAAGGTAACTTTGCTTTTTGTTCATCCGTGGCAATCAGCCTCACAATTAAATTCTTCAAACTAAATGGAACATCATTGGAACCAAAAAACCCTTTAAATTCCCCCATACTATCGATCTGCATAAGTCCTTTGGTATTCCCCTCACTTACAACATAGAGATACTCTCTTTTATCAACGATCAATTTTGAAGGAGAATAGGAAAATTTTGCACCGAGTAGCGGGCTGCTTGGAGCTGTTAGTTCTTTTAGGAATTCTCCATTTTTGTCAAAAATGGCAATCCGCTGATTTTTCGTATCTGCTACATATACCATTCCATCTTCTTTCACAAAAACTCCTTTCGGTCCATTTAACATTCCTTCTCCCTCAATATCGCCAATCACCTTGATCAATTCATTATCCTCATCAAGGTGGATAATGCGATTATTGCCAGTATCGGTTATATAAATGGAGTCATCCGGAGCAATGAATATATCCTCAGGACTATTGAATGAACCTGTAGGCAGATAGGCTCCATCAATCGATCCATCATGCAAATAACCATTTATAGATCTGACATCCCTCTCCTCAGTATCCCAAATATACCCTTCATATGCCTCTTGAGCCCAGCCTTCAAGTGGAAAAAGAAACATGACAACAAGTGCTGGAATGATGCAAATCCATTTGGATAAAGAAATTTTCAATAACTCCACCCCCCTACTCTTTCATCCCTGAATGAGCCATCGTTTGCAAAACCATTCGCTGGGTGATAATAAATACGAAGATGGTTGGAATAATCATTAAGAAGCTTGCAGCAGCTAATGTCCCTACACGGGCAATGACTCCAGCCCCCCCGCTAATGGAGGTAATTGCAAATGGAATGGTCTTAAGCTGGTCTTTTGTTGCATACATCGTCGAAGCATAGGGATCATTCCATGCCTGAATAAAACTAAATAACGCAAATGTCGCTACAGCTGGTTTTAATAAAGGAAAAACAATGGTCCAAAGAATCCGCCATTCCGACGCCCCCTCCATTCGAGCAGCCTCCAAAAGGGAATCGGGAATCTGCTTTAAAAACTGAATCATTAGAAATATTCCTACTGGAGCAGCTAAACCTGGTAAAATCATTGCCCAATACGTATTCATCATGCCAGACCGGCTGATAATTAAATATTGTGGAATCTGCAATACTACGGGAGAGAACATTAACGCCGTAACAATTAAGCTGAATACCATGCTCTTAAAAGGCATCGTGTGTTTCGCCAATGGATAGGCTGCCATGGCCGAAATAATAACCCCGAAGAACACAACAGCGGATGTCACCAGTACACTATTGAAAATATAACGGGAAAAAGGAACAGTCGTAGTCCCAGTAATAAAAAATAGGTCTCTGAAATTCACTAAAGTGGGATTAATCGGGAAAAATCTAGGCGGAAATAAAAATAATTCACTAATCGGCTTTACTGATGTCGATGCCATATAGACAAGTGGCGAAAGAAACAACAAACCGCCTATCGTCAGAAATGTATATAAAAAAATTCCGCCCCAGTCTATTCGCTTTCGCTTAATGCTTGTTTTCATCCGTTTAATCCTCCCCACCTAGAATTCTAAAAATTAATCGATTTAGACCAAGCATGATCAGGAATAACACAACTGCTATCGCTGAAGCATATCCCATTTCAAAACGTATGAAGGCGTAATCATGTAAGTGAGATAAAATTGTATGCCCGGCATACAATGGACTAGGAAAACCAACCAATTGTGTGCTCACATCAAATATTTGCAGCGAGCTAACCACTTGCATCACAGCACCAAATAGTAATTGTGGTTTGATAGACGGGAGGGTAATATACCACAATTCTTGCCAACGGTATTTTACTCCGTCCATTTTCCCAGCCTCATATAACTCTTTTGGAACATTTTGCAAACCAGCCAGAAAAGCAAGAAAACCAATTCCCATACTCATCCACAAAGACACAAAGATAATCACCGGAATAATCGATTCCACGTTTTGTAAAAATAAATACGGTTCATTCAAAATTCCCAGTTTGATTAAAGTATGATTTAGTAACCCCTTTCGATCTCCGGCAAAGAAATATAACCAAACAACAGACATCGCAACTGCACTGGTGACCGAGGGTGTATAGAAACATAATGTATAGAAGAACCGAAACTTTTGCTTCACTTGCGAAATCAGCCAAGCCAAAAAGAAGGACATAATATATCCAACTGGCCCTGTTACAAAAGCTAAAGTAAAGGTCACTCCGATCGCTTTTAAAAATATGTCATCATCTACAAAGAGAAGGCGATAATTAGACAATCCTACAAAGTTAGGGCTTTCCACAATATTATAGTAAGAAAAGCTAAGACCAATCGAAGTGAAAATTGGAACAATTGTAAAAGTTGTAAAGAATATAAGGAAAGGCGCTAAAAGAAAATACGAAATTTTATTTCTTTTCATCTCTAGCCATGTTTTTCGCCATTTTCCCATTGGAAGCTGCTGATTCGATCGTTCTTTTACAATCGAAACACCATTTGTTTTAGCTGTCGCTGAATCCATAGGCATTTTTCCTTTCCCTCCTATTCATCGTGACTTTTAGATTGAGGTGTTTCCAATCCAAATTCTTCACGTTTTTTCCGGAGTTCTTTATTGATTTCTCTCACTCCTTCTTCTACTGATTCTCGCGCCATTTTTCCATTTAAGACAATCTCATTCCACATATTAGCGATATGACGAGTTGTAAAATATCCACCAACCACTACTTCTCTTTCTCTAAACCATTCCCACTGCTCCAAAATCGCGTCTAAATCAGTTTGTTCCCATGGAAGTCTTCTTAAAGCCTCTACATTCGCCGTGTTCCAGCGTGCTTCCACACCAAGTAATGCTTCTAGTTCAGACCCAAATCTTTCTTGGGCATCAGCACTTGTCCACCATTTTAAAAATTCCCATGCCTCTTCTTTCATCTCAGAATCTTTAAAGATGATACCAGTTTGACCTAACCCTCCAGTGGAACGATTAATTTGACCATCTGGTTGCTCGATCCCTGGATGCGGTTTCATATCCCACCAGCCCGTCAATTCAGGCGCGGCTGTTGAAAGCAAAATATAAGTGGAATAATCCGCTACCCCAATCGGCATTTCTCCAGAACGAAAACGATTATAAAAATCAGCTTGCTTTTCAATCTTGTAGTTTGTGAATAGTTCTGTCCACATCTCCATGGCCTTTAACGCTTCTGGAGAATCAAGTTTCGACTTCATTCCTTCTTCATCATAGAGATCTCCATTATGTTGAAATAAAAATGGCGCAAATTCATTAACCGCCACATTCGGATCATTAGGAGCGTGTGGATAATAGAAATCCATTCCGTTTTGCTGTAAAAGCGGGATTAATTCCATCACCTCTTCCCATGTATCTGGTATTTCATCCTCCGAAATGCCTAATTCCATCATGATATCTTTGCGGTAAAAAAGCATATTAAAGTTTTGATTTTCCGGAACGGCGTAGTCTCCACCATTATATTTATAAGGAATCAGTGCTCCAGGCCTAAATCGATCAGCGACTTCCTCATAGTCTGGAAATTCATTTAAATTCACTAGCGCATTCCTCACAGCAAAATCAATAGGTGTTTCCCCTTCTACACCTAATGCAACGTCAGGGGTCAGTCCCGAAGTATTAGCAAGCAACAAGACTTCCATTTGTCCCGATGGAACTATGTTTACATTTACTTTAATCCCGGTTTCAGTTGTAAAATCTTCATCAATCATTTGTTTAATAATTTGCACCCAATCTCGACCACGAGCAATCCACACATCTAAAACTTTTTCATCCTCATATACATTTCCTACACCGTTGTAGTCCCGAACAAATGAATCAGCTAAATCGAATGTACTCGTTTTCATCTTTGTATACCACGGTGCGGTGGCCTTTGGCCACTCCTGATCCGGTGACTGTATTAAAATATAATCAAGCAGTAAACTCTGGGAGCTCAAGCCATTAATCCAAGTTCCTAATTGTGATTGCATGTCATTAATAGATTCTAGTTTTCCTGGAATAGATGAAGGTTTATCTGCCATCGCAATCAGCGTGTCACGCACTTCTAATAATGTACTAATATCGGAGCTGCCTTCTTCTACTCCCAAATCATAAAACGATTGCACAACATCATGGATATTTCGAGCCATAATGTGTAAACGTGGAACTAAATTAGGGACACTGTCCTCTAAATTCCAATCAATATTTGGATCTGGACTTGTACCTGTTACCCGAATTACTTCCCGGTACAACAAAGAGAGTTTGTTCGTCACTACACGAATATCTTCAAGCATTGGACCGATACTCCCTACCTGTACTTCCATGCGAAGCGTGTGTGACCCCTCTTCGAGATAATAAAGGTAGTCTTCCTCTTCTGTCCCTATGCCTTCCATTTGCCAGCCAGCTTTATATGGAAATAGAACACTGTTCATCTCTTGAAATGGTAACTGACCATCAATCGTTATTTTCCTTTCTGTCGGCATACCATTTAAAAAATGTTGGCCAAACCGAGTTCCAATATTATATAAACCGCTTTCAATAATTTCGAAATTCCACTCAGCCCATTGCTCTCCATTTCTCCAGCCATCTCCCCCAAAGGTATTTAAAGCAATTGCATGTTGAATAAATGGCTCCGTTGATGGTTCCCGATCTTCAACACGTTTTAAAGTCGGATCAGATCGTAACGTTGAATCCTCCGCTTGCAATTTGATTTGAACACCTTTAGTTTCTTGATAGCCTTTTTTTACATACTCTTCTTTGACATTCTCATATGTAGGGTAATGAATAGGTGAGAAAATATGAATGTTTCCCATAGCGGCGGGTTCACGCACCCCTTCAATCCGAATCACATGCTCACCCTTTGTAAGGTAAAACCGAAGTGGTTCCGCAACTTTTGCTTCCGAATCCCTAAACTCTTTATATTGCCAGCCTGATCGTTCTTTTCGGGCAGGGTTAAATTCATTGCCCTGATTGTCATACCAGGATTCACCTTCTTCTTGCCACATGCGTTGAAATGTCAACTTCTTCGCTTGAAAGGTAGGATATTCTCCATCTACTTGTAAACTTCTTACTACATTGGAGCGCTTTCCCGGCAATGCATAATAATCCATGCCCATTTGATAGTAACCATCTTCTGGAACACTAAAACGATACTCCACCCATCCCTCTTCATCCATAATCGCAACAGCTTTATCAAATGGTTCTCCGAGATCATTCATCATCTCGACTCCTTCGTTGCTCATATCAGAATACTCTTTGGAGGGAATCTGCAAGTCAAAACCTTCCGTATCTGTGATCCCTTCTATTTCAGCCGCTTTATAATATTCATATACGGATGGTTCTAATAATTCTGAAATATCCTCTTCAGCTAAAATTGATCGTTCCTCAATATCATTATATTCAGCAACTGCCTCCATCACAGTATCGTTGTAACCTTTTGTTTGTATCCAATAGATGACCGTAGCTGTAAGTAAAACAATGACTGTTAAGCTAATGGCATACTTACGAAGTAGCTGTAACACGTAATCCCCCCATTTCCATCTTGAATTACGAGATTATAGATTTCTTTTACCTTATCAACTTGCTGGAATTAGGAATTCTTCAAATACACTGATTCTTAAAAATACAAACAGTAAACTAACCTCCCTTATATAAAAAAAAATCAAATACATTTTTAAATTTACTTATCAATGTAATCGTTTACACATATATTTATTATTATATTAGCGTATATGAATATCCAAAGCAATGCTTTTTTGATTATTTTTTATTTTCTTACTTGTGTTTTGCATAATCATAGCTTGAGTACTAGTTCTTTTCCAAATTCTTGCCTTTAATAACTTTGAAAAGCTTCTCATGATGACTCAATTAACTCTGTCAAATTCCATAATTCATTGACTTCGGCAGCTATCCATGAAAAAATATTAGATCCATATACTGCTTTCGTAAAACGGAAATAATCAGCAAGTGTATCCCCCGACAAAATGACCGTTTATGTTAGACCCAAGATTGCCGATCAACAGACCATAGTAAAGAATATTTGCCTTGTGCTCAATTTTCATGAACGAAAAATACTCTTTGATACCAAACATGAGTAAAAAAAGATTAGTCATAAATACTACTTAAATCTGATTGAAAATAAAAGGAGCATGAATTCTCCGTTCAGAAGTGGTCGAGGATACTCTTATCGATAAGATCAGCTTTTTCTTATTATCGTGTTTGACTTATTATAGTTGAATCTGTTGCTGATCAACTGTTGGCCCGTCTATTTTTAATTTTCCGTCTACAAAAAATAAGCGATCAATACACATTTGCCGATTTCCACTCGGTTTTTTAACATCCGTGTGAATATGATATACAATATAAAGTGTCTTACCGTCTGGACCGATTGTAACACTATTATGCCCCGGTCCTGAAACGCCCTTCGCTAAATCTTTTGCCAGAATAGGATTCTCATCAGCCTTATAGAATGGTCCCATTGGATGCTCTGCCACAGCATAGCCAATAGCATAATTAGGACTGGCAAAACATTGGGCTGAATACATTAAATAATATTTGCCTTGATGTTTTAATAGAAAGGGACCTTCATTCCACTGGAAATGGCCATCGATCCCTTCCCACTCGTTATCTGGTTCAAGTATTAACTTTGCATCCCCTGAACACTCAGTTAAAGATCGGCTCAACTGCTGAACATAAATTTGGCTTATATGCTTTCCGTTTATAATATTTTCTGAACAGTCTTTCACATAATAAAAATAGGGTGTTCCATCCTCTTCAATAAATAAATGTCCATCGATATAGGAACCTGCCCACTCTATGAGATTTGTCTTAATATCAATAAAAGGCCCTAAAGGATGGAGACTTCGAGCAATGGAAATTTGCAAGGATCCCTCAACAGTACGCGCACTATACGTCATATAATACTGGTTATCATAATGAATAACTTCTGGCGCCCAAAAATCACCAGTTGCCCATTTTTCTGATTGCTCATCAATTGAATAGGCTAACCCTTTTTCCTCCCAATCAACTAAATTAGGTGATTGCCACACCTTAAATCCAACATCAGGTTGGGAAGTCGCATACATATAATACATATCATCTGTCTTCAAAATAAAAGGGTCTCCAATATTAGTCATTCCACCTACTGGTTTTGTATACATTAATACAGATTTTTGATTATGATGGACCATTTTGATTCATCTCCTTCTGTGTCTAATCATTCTCATTTTATTCACTATCCTCTACTTGTGTAATCCCTTACAAAGAGGTATGATAGTCAATGAATAATTTATATTCTATCATCTATCCATCAATCTTCACTTGTTGAAACATCCATTCCACCATCTTTTTATTAGCGTAAGTCGGTACCCAGGATCCGTGTCCATATCCCAGTTGTGCGGGATATTCGGTGTAACGAGGATTTCCACCCGCTCTTTTTATACTTGCGATGATTTCCCTAGAATAAGGGACGGGGATAATCTCATCATCTTCCGCATGGAAATTCCATAGGGGCTTTTTAGCTAGCACATTTGCCTTTTCCGGATCCCCTCCACCAGCAATGGGCACCATAGCAGCAAATAACTCCGGAAAAAGAATATTTAAATTATATGTTCCGAAACCGCCTTGAGAAAGACCTGTACAATATAAACGATTGGGATCAATTGAAAATTCCCCTCGAATAGACTGTAAAATTTCATGCGCCATCAGCAAGTCATCACTTGGTTCAAAAAGCCGGCTCAAATCTATCTGATTGTGATGATCGCGCGTTATACCAAAACCACCATGCGGCAGATTACGGGCTTGCGGGGCTAAGACAAATGAGCTGTACTTCGCTTGATTTTCTGCTGTTGCCCATACCACTGCTCCATCAGACGAGAGAATATGGGATTCATTATCATTGCCTCTCTCTCCACCGCCATGCAAAAATAATACTAATGGGTAGGATTGGCCTTCTCTGTAATTTTCAGGTATATACAAACGATAAGGCATCCCTTTATAGATAAAGCGGAAAAATTTCTCTGCAATCTCTTCTCTTGTTTCAGCTACATTGGCACTGTTGTTCATAACACTTGAACATCTCCCTCTTTCAAAGATTCATAATCAACGCATAGCTAAACTTTCCTGCTAAAATGGAAAACTACCTTAATATTTCGGCCAATGAGGCGGAGGCAGATCCATTTCCCCAATCAAATATCGTAAATTCCCCTGGTTGAAATTGATCATTTTCACCATGATGAGCATTTTCCATTTCAAAACCGTAGTCCTGTTCACCGAAATGAGGAAATGTCTGTTCATATTGCTTCATAACGTGTGGATTTTCCGGACAATACATTAAATAGAACGACGCTCGCATTGCCCAGATTCCCCTAAGTTGGTATGCTCGCTTTCCGGTCAGCTCATAATAATCCAAATACGTAAGGGCAAATAAACTTTGGCGGGCATCATTCCATTCATCATCAGAAGTCATCACACCAAATCCACCGAGCATTGGTATATCCAAATATTTCGGATTCCAAATCGCCTGATAAAGAGAAAGTTCAGCTAAAACGTTCTCTCCTACTTGTAAATATCGTTGTTCATTCGTTACTTTATATAATTCTTTCAATGCTTCAGCTGTCCAGTATATCGAAAAGCTACATTGGTTGTATATACCGCTACGTGGATCCTTTTCACCATATCTTTTTCCATCCCACTGTCTGGCACATGACCAATACAACTCGAAATCTTCCCATCGGCCTTCTGGAAGTACCTGTTCAACTACAAAAGTCATTCCTTTTTTAGCCGCCCGTAAATACTTGTCCTCCCTCGAAATGCGATACAAATTCGTCAAAAGCCATACATGCATAGAGGTTTCTGGACTGTCGATCAAGTACGGGGAGATTGATCCTGTTTCTTCATGAACCCATGCTGGAAAACTACCATCCGGATTTTGCAATGTCAATAATCTTTCAACATAACGTTTTGTATAGATCAGGAGTTTTGGATCTTTTTCAATATCAGAATACCATTTTAACATCCATAAACATGTCCAAGACATATCCAATAAATGCCCATAGTGATCATGACTTTCAGGTTTCCGATCAGAATGTCCCCATACCCCATGTACAAAACTACCATTCTCATCTGCCCAATAAACAGATGGAAACAGTCCATCGGTCTGTGGAGCTGCAAGCGCAAAGTTCTTCGCTTTTTCTGCTTTCTGAATCATCTCCTGATTATGCCACTTTTCACCCCAAATCCTATAACCATATGCACTTCTTAAGCTTGAAAACCAAGCTTGATTCCACAAACTCTTTCTTTCACGCCAATTTTCTTCTTGTCCAAGACCGGGCGATTGAGTAGCTCGTACGATAAAAACACAGCCGCCAACCTTTGTTTGATTAATTGTAAACTCCTGCCAAACAATCTTTTCCCATCGTTTAAACGCCCAATCATAGGTATGCTTTACGAAAACCTCCAGCTCTTGTAAACGATCAAATTCCCCGTCCTTTTGACGCATCCTTTTTTCCCCGAACTTTTCCCAGATAAAATCAACAACCGGTTGAACATTTCTCTTTCCTTCCTCTTCCTCCTCCCACTCTATCAAATAAAAACGGAACAAGAGCTGATCTTCTTCCACCTTAATCGGCTGATCAATGCGTGTATGATAAACATGCTTTGTTTTTTCATAATGTCCCAATCCATATGTTAACATTCTATCTGATTGAACAAAGTCCATTATATGTGGAGTTCCGCGTTGTGTATCCAAAAAATCAATATCTGGAATTAAAGCAAACCGTTTATCTAGCTTTTCAAAAATAATCGCAGGGGAGCGAAACACATAGTCACCAATCACCATATTTTTTTCTGGGGATAAATGAGGCTTCCAAACACAGTTTATTCTAGGGTCGTTTACGACCATATCGATTTGTATGTGTTGAACTTCTTGTGAAGGCTGTTCCCATTTTGCTTCCACTAAAACAATTTGTTGGCCAGCCCTTTCTTCTTCCGTGATACATACAGTGCATGGTACCTCATTGAAATCAACCCAATTTTGAAGCCACTTGGGATATTTCAATTTAACCTCCTCCTTTATTCCACCAGTTTGTAACTGTTTTTTCACTGTCTGCAAAATTAGTCCCAAGATCTGAAATTCAACTAACCCACTAGCAAGATTTATGTTTACAATTTTATCTTATAGAATAACGACTCTTTTTCTACATTAATTTATTTCCTTTAAAAGAAAGTTAGGAAGTACTCGATTGAAATTCCTTAGAAAAAGCCTCAATTTCTTTTAAAGTAGGTAAGGAAGGTATCGCTCCTGCTCGTGTCACTGTTAACGCACCAGCTGCATTCGCCTGTTTCACAACTTCAAGGATTGGCTTTCCCTGCGCCACTCCAACTGCAAGAGCTCCATTAAAAGCATCTCCTGCTGCAACTGTATCATATGCTTTCATTGGAAATCCTGAAACATGAAATGAACCATCTTGACTTACAATAAAAGCCCCACGCTCACCTAATGTAATAACAGTGGTTTGAACCCCTTTTTCTAAGAGAGCTTTTCCAGCTTTTTCGGCATCCTCTTTTGTAGTTACTTTAATGTCTGTAAGAATCTCGATCTCTGTTTCATTTGGTGTAAGATAGGTGACTTTTTTCAGCAATTCATCACTTAGTTTTTGTGCAGGTGCCGGATTTAAAATAACCGGAATTTCATATTCATATGCGTAGGAAATAGCTCTATGAATCATTTCTAGTTCCATTTCCAATTGAACAACCAAAACTTTTGATCTGCGAATAAGCTCGCGAATTTTGTTCAAATCTTCGATTCCATAAGCTAAATTCGCCCCTGGAACAACAATAATTCGGTTATGTCCGTTTTCCTCCAATGTGACTGAGCCGACTCCTGTAGGATGTTCATCATCACGAAGAATATAGGACGTATCGATATCTTCTTTTTTCAATGTCTTGATCGCTTCATCTCCAAATAAATCGGCCCCTAGTTTTCCAGCCATTGTCACTTTCCCACCAAGTCTAGCAGCGGAAACAGCTTGATTGGCACCTTTTCCTCCCGGAAACCTAGAAAATGATTTTCCTATTATCGTTTCACCGTTTTCTGGAGCTCTTGGAGTGCGAACAACTAAATCCATCATAAAACTACCGATTACAAGTATATCCAATTCATCTACGTCCTTTGTTTATTATTTAATACATGCAAACAACATGTGCAATCGTTTACACTTCAGGTAAAGTTTTTGAAGGGGCTCACCATCCTTATTTTTATCATATTCCACACCTTATTTTTGCAAGTATCTTACCTATTTTTTAGGTTGCTTGATAATGAATTCTTCGTGAGGGCGAATGGGAATGTTCCGCCCCCATTGCTTTCTTTTTGATGAGTGAACCAGATATTAGGTATCTTCATTATTTCTATTTTGTATCCATACTTAAATCACTTCCAGTTCATCCTTACTTGGAAGTTTAGGAAACTCCACGTGAGGCTCTAATTGATACCAAAAGGTGGTTGAGGCAATATCATCCTGCAATGGAAGGTATCTTCCTTCAGAGCGCCACCCTAAAGCTTGAATTGTCACTTTCAACTCTTCTTCAAAACGAATTGGGTCCATAATATGCCATCTGTACATTCCAAATCGCTGTTGACTACGATACAGGCCATCAGGTTTGATGACTTGCGGTAAACCAAGGAATGGCGTTGAAAATGTCCCGTATTCACCTTGGGGATGCTCAAAGTTCCAAGCACCTCCAAAATAATCCTCTGTTCCAGTGCTGACTATGGTCGGATACTCTTTATCTCCGTCCATATAAAACTTGATTTCTCCCTCTCCCCACCAACCATTACTATTTACTTGCCAAGCAAGATAAGTTCCAACATAATGGCCTATCCCCTTAATACCATCTACTAATGTATGAACATCTTTATATTGAACAGGATTACTTCTTCTCCATTGAGCATGAAAATAAGCCATATCTTCAGGAATTTCAGTTAAAGCGTAGTTAATTTGGTAATATAACGGATATTCAACGTGATCTCTATTTTCAATGGTGATTTTTGCCGATTTTCTAAAAGGCATCTCCCAATAGGAGTTCATTCCACCTGCTGGATTGACGGAAATAGGTAAGGAATTGATATTGATTCGCTCACACCAGCCATTACAGAAAAAGTCCCCATATGGTACCTCGACTGAAGGCGTTTCTTCTCCATCCCAATACATACGAATGATCGTATTTCGCCAGTGCGCGGGAAAGCAGGTCATCCACATGCTTTGAATCACGCCAGGTCCTTCAATTTCTGCTAATGTCACGGTGTTACCTGGTTGAAGCATTATTGAGGGGGATACCTTCCAACCTTTCCCAAGCTCTCGCGCCGGCCCAGCACCTGTTCCTTCTGTGGCCATCGCTCCCTTCCCTTTTTCGCCTGTAAAGTTCTCTGCACTGATAGAGCGTGTTTTCGCTTTTGACACTCTTGATAGATTACCAAGTCCCATCCCTAATCCATTAAATTCACTCATGGTTTCATTCCTCCATTATCTTATTATAGTCTTTAAAAGAGCGATTACATTTACAAGAAAATGTTTCAACTGTCATATTTTATCTAAACGATCAAGTCAACATACTACGATTCTATTTCTCAATTTGATTCTTTTTAAAAAAATCATTTAGAAAACAATCCAGTCATAGAATTCTGTATCAATAGCATTCAACATTTTCAAAAACAAATATTTATGTAATCGTTTACACCATCATATTATACATCATCCTCCTTTTCAAGTCATTTATTTACTTTTTACAATTTCTGTTATCTATGATATTTTTTACTGCCTCTAATTGAAAAAATCGGTCCTCTATTCATTATGAATATGGCAAATTAATAGATTATATTCAAGTATATGTCCCCTCTCCTTGCATGGTAGTCGTTTACACGAATGGTAAACTTTCTTACCTCCACCGTCAATCCTCTAAAATAAGTTCACGCTGTTACGATAAAACGCCTGTTTTCTTTACGAATAGAAGAGGTTTGGGCCAATGCTTGTTCCAGAACTGGAAATCTTCTTTTGAAACTCCACCACATAATAAGTTCCCCACATCTTAAATCAAGCTCTTCTTTTTTCAAGATTTGTTCCCTTTTCCGTCTCGTTACTATGAAAAAAGGAACCAGTATTATACATTACCAATTATGTGATAATTAATTTTGGATTAAATTTTTTATGAGTTGGAATTTGTCTTTTATTTAATAATCGTTCGATCAGAATTTCCCCCGTTCGAACACCCATTTCATAAGGTTGTTGTTTTACATAAATTATCCCTGATGGTCTTAACAACTGGGCTGCCTCCACTTCACCATATGAAGCAACAACCATATCATTTGGGATTGTATATCCCATTTTTGTTAACTGCAAGAGCACGCCAAAAGTCATCGTGTTATTAACCGATAGGATCGCTGTCGGTTTTTCCAATTTATGAAGGAAATGGGAAACGGCATTAGAACCATCTTCTTCAGTAAAACTGCCATTGAATACCATATTTTCGTCTAATTCCAAATTATATTCCGTCAGTGCCCTTTTGTATCCCGCATATCTTTCTCGGCCAGTGCTAACACCCAAAGAACCGTTGACAATACCTATTTTCTTATGTCCTTGGTCGATTAAATATTTTGTTAGCTGGTATGCACCTTCAATATTATCCTCTTCAATTAAATCCAATTCCAATTCATCACTTTCTAACTTCCTATCGATAAGAATAACCGGCACACCTGAATGGTTAATTTTTTTAATAATTTCTTCGTTTTCACCGGAAGTTGCTAGAACAATAGCATCAACGCGTTTTTCCAGTAAAACTTTCATCACTTTCTGCTCTTTATTCGAGTTTTCATCACCACTAACAAATAATAAGCTATAACCAATTTCAGCTAAGGTATCCTCGATTCCACGGGAAATCTTCATAAAATACGAGTTTGATATATCTGGAATGACTATTCCAATGGTATTAGTTCGATCCATCTTTAAACTTCTTGCAATAGCATTAGGCTGATAATTTAATTGATCGGCTACAGAACGTACTTTTTCTTTTATTTCTTCGCTTGCATATCCTCTATTGCTGAGCACTCTAGAGACAGTTGCTGTCGAAACTCCCGATTCTCGTGCTATATCTTTGATTGTTACTTTATGCATACCATCGTCTCCTCTTAATTTCGCAAAATATATGTTATCGGTTACATATTCAAATAATATATATGATGAACTAGTGATTCCTCAATTGATTGCAATCTATCTAATCCATTTTATTCAATTCTCCATTCCTATTCAAGTTTTTTATGTTGATGATGAAGGATAACGTTTACAATAAATAAGCTGGAATAGAGAAACACAGAAATCAAACATTAGATAACGAGAGGAAGTGAAGTTAAGAGGAACATTTATGAATGGCGTGGGCTACTTATCCCTCTTGCGGATTATTTGAAGGGTCTGACTTCTTTCGGATTAAGTATTAATGAATAGGTTCTATTAAAACAGCTTCAGATTCTCTTGGAAATGGATTATAGTTCAACGATAAAATGGAGGTCTCCGTGAAAGTGAGAGCCCTCCATCTCCGTATTATTTATATTATTCTGCCTTCTCCATTTCCTCTTTTAATTTATCAATCTCACTTGCTAACTCTTTCATGGCATTTTCTTCGATTTGGTCTAAACTCGTTTTCGAGTCAATGTTATTTTCAATGGATTCATTAAGACCGTCAATATAATGACCCCATGCGGCCCCATCAAGAGGCGTTAATCGTCTAACAGGGATATTTTCATCAATGGAACTATAAAGTTTATAATCTTCCTGATCACCTAGAAACTCATTTGTATGTTCCTGATACCATGGCAAGGATATGATATGTGAAAAAGAGGGTTGTACCGAGTGTTCAACAAATTCCTTCCACGATTCTTCTGAGAGCGTGATCCATTCTACAAACGCCCATGCTGCATCTTTATTTTCGCCTTGGGAAGGAATCACAAATGAAGATCCGCCAAGTCCCACATTCACATCCAATGGCATTCTTGCTGCTCGCCACTTTCCAGCTTGTTCAGGCAAAATTGCTTCCAAATCACGAGCACCAAAACTGCCCATAGCAATGGAAGCAATTTTCCCTTGTTTCATTAATTGTTTTCCCTCATCTGAAAAAAGTCCTGATAGCTGTGGCGCCCAACCAATTTGAATTCCTTGTTTGACAATATCGAATAGTTCAACCATCTTGTCATTATTTCGAACCCAGTTATAATCAGAATCAAAATATCCGATTGAATCGCCATATTGAACTGCTGGTAAGTCTTGCCAATCATACATATAAATATCATTTGCTGCTAAAGTTTGCGCTGCATTTAATAAATTGTCCTTATCTCGTAAATATTCCCCCAACTCTTCGGGGTCACTTGGCAGTCCCATTTGTTCATAAATATCTTCTCGATAATAAAAAATCCCAGGCGTAATATCCCAAGGCATTCCGACAAGCCTTTTCCCATCCACTGATTTCCAGCGTTCCCAATTATAATCAGAGACAAGTTCTTGATATTGCCCTGCATCATATGGAGCTTGTAACAAGTCCTCTAATAAATCTCCAGTTGAGTATCTGGCAAATTGCCCTTGTTCTACTTGTGATACATCTGGAGAACCTTTCCCTGCAGCCAAAGTTGTTTGTAACTTATCGTGTAGTTCTCCAAATTCCACTTCAATCACATTCACTTTGATATCTGGATAATCTTTATTAAAAGCTTCTACTACCTTCTCATATATATCAGGCGTCCATGTCCAAAAATTGATCTCTCCCTCAATATCTGGAATTATTTCAAAAAGTTCTCCAATGTTACGGTCAGTTTCATTATTTCCTTCTTCACTATCTGTTTTTTGAGGATTACTATTAATTGAGCAACCAACGAACATGGTAACTGAAACGATCAATAGAATAATAATGCACCAAGATTTTCTCATTGACATATCTCCCTCTTCATAATCATTTCAATAGCTGTGCGGTAAAAGAAACAAACAAGTATTTTACAAAACACGCAATAGATGGTGATAAAAAAAGACTTAGTGTAAACATGCAATTTAGGCATTAGTCCTAATCGCTTTTTTGCTAACTCCTTGACCACACTTTAACAAAGACATATGACTTTTTAGTAATATAAATTTCTGATCAATCCCCTCCCTTTCTGTCTTTTATACAGCAGTATGATAACGTTTGCATAATAGATTATTCTCATTTAGTAAGCGCATTCATTTTTATTGTAAGAAAAACGGCTTATTAATTATATACTATATTTAGTATAAAAAACCCTTTATTTTAGAGTTTGTCCCTCTCATCAATACTAAAGTCAAGCCTCATGAATGTAGTTTTGTTTGAATCCTCTAGAAACTGAATATAATTCAACACCCTCTAAAAAGCCTTCTGTAATCGTGTACATTCTTACTCAAGGATATCAAGTACCATGCTTTTATATTGTCGTTGCTGTTTTCTTGCTTATACTGTTATAAAAAACAAACCTTACTGTGTCGATGACGCCTTAAGCTTGATATCGAATACATTTGTTTAAAATATATACGTAAACAAACTGACTCTTTTCTTACTTTCAAAAAAAGAAGCTGGAACATGACTAAAATGCTAAATTCCAAAACAAACAATGCATTTTAGCAGGGGAGCTTCCAGCGGTAGGCAGGCTATAACGGTCACATCCTGTGACCAACGCCGCTGAACCAGAACTAGTTCTCAACGCCTTCGTGACCTAAACTCTGTAGGCCTGAGGAGGCTCATCAGCCGCCCGCAGAAAGTGAAATATATTTCCAGAGCGGGGTATATGCACCTAGTAGTTCGGTTTTATCTTCAGTGAAAACACTTTTGTTCCAGCCTCTTTTTCTGTCTCTACTCTCACTGTTTAAAGATCATCCCTTAAAAAAACTAGCAATAGATTCAAATAAATTTTTGAAGAAATTGCTAACACTATCCCAGAAACCTTCATCTCCAACAACATCTTGAAGCTTGTTCTTAATATCCTTTGAAATATCTTCTAGTTGTTGTTTCACATTGTCGAAGTCAATGTCTAAAGAACGCATTTTTTCAAAAAGATCAATAAGTAATTGCCGATCTTTATCACTTAATTGAATTTCCATTTTACTTAATTGCTCTTCAACAATTTGCTCTACTTCTTCTCTTGTGACCGGGTTTTGATCAGCAATTTGTTTTTTAATTTCTGTTAAAAGCTCGCCGACTTTTTCATCATTCATGCCTTCTTTGTCCGCAAGTTCAGTAGCGATATCAAGCTCTTCATTGGCTACTTCCATTCTTCCCTTGTCTAACTCTTGGCCGCGAGATTCATAAGCCTTATAAATCCCAACTAGTGCAGAATGCCCCGTAACGGCTACAGGGGAGGCGACTTCCACAACCGCATTTTCCACACCCGCTGTTAGCATTGCATTAGCATACATCTCTTCTGTTACTTCTGTAATGTTTTCTGGTGTAACTCTTTTAATAACGAGCCCTTTTCCTTTATCTTGTAAAGTAATTTTTGCAGAGGAATACATTCTCGAATTCGGATTGCCGTCAATTAGGCGTGCCAAGTCGTCCGCTGTCACAATGATTTCCTCTACATTATCAGGGTTTTTCACTTTCAAGATCTTTCTGACTTCCTCCTTTTGAGAATCTGTCAGTGTTTCACCATAAACAACAATTGGAAGTCCAAGTTTCTCATCAATTACATCATCATCATTGGCGGCTAGCGCTGGACTTGCTGCATATAGCAAACAGCCAACTGTTAATAATAAAACAAGGAATTTTTTCATTTTGAATTTCATCTTATTCCCTCGCTTTCGTTCCCATTCATGATTTCATTAGAAGTTGGGGATGAACTTATTTCTTAGCTGGTAGTTTCTCCAAATAATCAATCGCCTCTTGCAAGGTTTTAACTGGAACGATCTTTACTTTATATCCTTCTTTTTCTGCTTTATCCAATACATCCCTTTCGTTTGAATCATAGGGATGAATATCGGCTGGACAGAAGAAAATATCCATACCAGCTTTTTCAACAGCTGTAATTTTCTCACGAATGCCGCCAATTTGTCCGACATGCCCGTCCATATCAATTTCGCCTGTCCCGGCTATCTCATATCCTTTGGTAAGATGTTTTTGAGATATCTGATTATAGATCTCTAAGGAAAACATCAATCCTGCAGATGGCCCCCCGATATCTCCAGCATCAATGCTAATTTGTCTTGACGGGGTAATATTAAATTCATTCTCAGAAACGATTCCAAGTCCGGCCTGATTTGTACTATTAGTTAGTGGCACAAGCTTAATTTTTTCCTTTTTGATTGCCCCTTCTCGGTGAAATTGTAATTCAACAATTTCCCCTGCTTTTTTATGTGATAAATAATCAAGAAAGGTTTGTGCATCCTCTACTTTTTGGTCATCTATTTGCTGAATCACATCACCAATTTCGAGCTTTCCTTTTGCATCGGTATCTTCTCGAATATCCCGCACAAACACACCTGTTGGCTTTATTTCCACCTTTTCTCCAGCAGCACGTAAACCAGCCGCAAAAGCGTGATTTTGCGAACTTTCCATCATATGCTTTAACAAACGATTATATTCATCATCCGTCATATCTCCTCTTACTTCTTTCACCTTCCGCATATCTGTATTGGGGGCTAACCATCCATAGGCTAAATAATAAATATTACTCGCCCTCATAGATAATACTGTCGTCAGGTGTAAATTTCCTGTAAGGTCTTTCTCTCCACCTTCCACAGTAACTTTTGAGCTCAATTCTTCTACTGAGCCAGGTTGGTAAAGATAATATGGAGTCGGGATAAAGAGTGAAATGATCACCAAAACTAAGATAATCGTAAGACTTCTCTTTTTTATCCGCTTTGTAAAAGCTGAATTCATACATGCTCCTTTCCCACTTCTTCATAACCTATCGAAGAAAGTAGCAAATCAAATATTAAGCTTCATTCATTAATTTTTCCAATGCTAATGGTTCAATATACACTCCATCTTTATAGGCACGCATGTTGCCACCAGAAATCTCGTCAATTAACATCATCTCGCCTGCTTCGGTCTTACCGAACTCAAATTTAATATCATACAATTCGATTCCTTTATTCAAAAGCTCCTTTTTCACTACAGCACCAATTTGCTTCGTGAGTGCTTTTAACTGAGCATATTCATTTAATGACAGAATACCTAATAACTCAAGCGCATCCGCGCTAATCGGTGGATCCTGACGTTCATCATCCTTTAATGTAACTTCGACAAAACCACCAAGATTTTGGCCTTCCGTCGCATATTTTCCATATCGTTTCATAAAACTTCCCGTTGCTTTATAACGGCAAATGACTTCTAATCCCGCTCCAAAAATCGCAGCGGGCTTTACGATCATTTCCGCCTCATCAAGATGAGCATCCACATAATGAGTGGGAATTTCCTGCTCTCGAAGGATCTCAAAAAAGTGCTTTGTTAGCTTTAAACCTGCTTTACCGGCTCCCTCAATTTGCAGACCCACCGTATTGGCTCCCGGATCAAATACACCGTCTTCCCCTGTTACATCGTCCTTAAATTTCAACAGATAATGGCCATTTTCTAATTCATACACATCTTTTGTTTTCCCACGATATTTTAAGTTCATTCCCGTTTTCCTTTCCATATAAAGTTTGTTCTAAGTATAGCAAAAGCATTATTCTTTGTCTTTTTAAATCATATTAAAAAAGTTTGTTTAACTTTGCCATAAAAGGGTAAAAAGTCACTACGAATAGTTATATAGTTATTGATAACCACTTAAACGATCAAAGAAAGCTCTAATAAATTGGTAAAAAAGCAACTCCGTAGGCATGAGCGCTCGGTCCTTGGGAATAATAACCCCGACTGTCCGGGTCACTCTCGGTTCATCAATTTCTACTTTGGCGGTCGCTCTTGGCAAGCTATCAATTAACGTAATTTCTGGAAGTAATGTTACACCTAGGCCAGCAGAGACAAGTCCTTTAATGGCATCAATATCCATGCCTTCAAATCCGACCTGAGGTTCAAATCCATGCTGTTTACAGGCATTTACAACCAAATCGCGTAAAATATAGCCTTGAGGTGATAAAATAAAAGCATCGTTTCTTAAATCGTCTAAGGAAATCGATTTTTTTTTCGCTAAAGGATGGTTAGATGGTAATAATGCGACAAGATTTTCTAGAAAAAGAATTTCGCTTTTTACACGAGGCTCTTCCTTGGGAACAGGACCTAAAAGAGCCATGTCAATGTCACCTCTGATCACACTGTCGATTAAATTATAATAGGCACCTTGGTGAAGTTGAAAATTAACATCTGGAGAATCTTTTCTGAAAGCAGAAACAACAGAAGGCAATAGATAGGCAGAAAGGCTACTCGGAAAACCAATACGGACCGTTCCCTTTTTTGGATCGAGATTTTCTTCAATTTCCCGTTTTGCTTGTTCGATTACATCCATTGCCTGTTCCATTTTTTTCAAAAACATTTGTCCAATATGTGTCAGACGGATATTTCTACCTTCTCGAATAAAAAGGTTTACACCCAGCTCAGTCTCCAAGTTTACAATTTGCCGACTGACTGCAGATTGTGCGACATGCAAGGCATCAGCCGCATCAGTCATATGTTCGCGCTTAGCAACTTCAATAAAATATTGAATCTGTCTTAATTCCAAAATACCACCCCTTTCCGCGATTAATATCAATACGATATTGATATTATCTAATATCTATATTGTTTAGATTAATTATAAAAGATAAAATATCTCTTAACAACATTTCTAGTTCGAGTTTGCTTACTTTTGTTAGTAATTCTTGTTCAGAAAGACAGATAAAAGGATCATGTCATGAAAAGCGCTGACGTCCTGCACATCGAAAGTTCGAGGCAAGCAGTGGAAAAGCTAACGAACTTATACGTGTGTAGTGAATTTGACGTTTTGTCACAAATATGGCGTTACTTAGTAGAAGACCCTTTATCACGAAGTGTTATTTTTACCGGACTTTTTGAACAACCTCTATATTAATGAATGTAGTAAAGGAGTGGAAAAAATGGCGATGGTGACAAATATGAATGGAACAAATCAAAATATGCAATCGGCAAAAAGCTATATCGATAACGTATACGAAACGGTAGTTAAACGCGGCCCTCACGAAGAAGAGTTTCTTCAAGCAGTTAAGGAAATCTTTCAATCACTAACCCCAGTGTTTGCGAAAAATCCCAAATATATCGAGCACAATATTCTAGAAAGAGTAGTGGAACCCGAAAGATTAATTTCATTTCGAGTGCCATGGGTAGATGATCAAGGCAAGGTGCAAGTCAATCGTGGTTTTCGTGTTCAGTTTAATAGCGCAATTGGTCCTTACAAAGGCGGTCTACGCTTTCATCCATCTGTTAATGCCAGTATTATAAAATTTTTAGGTTTTGAACAAATCTTTAAAAACGCATTAACGAACCAAGCGATTGGAGGAGGAAAAGGCGGCTCGGACTTCGATCCTAAAGGAAAGTCAGATGCTGAAGTCATGCGCTTTACACAAAGCTTTATGACAGAACTTTCACGATACATCGGATCTGATGTGGACGTTCCTGCTGGTGATATCGGTGTAGGCGCTCGTGAAATTGGCTATATGTTTGGTCAGTATAAACGATTACGTGGACATTTTGATGCAGGAGTACTAACAGGAAAAAGTGTAGATTATGGTGGTAGCCTTGGTCGTACAGAAGCAACCGGCTATGGTACGGTTTATTTTGTTGAAGAAATGCTACGCGATCAGGATCTAGGCTTTTCTGGCAGCACGGTAGTTGTTTCCGGCTCAGGGAATGTTTCGATCTATGCGATTGAAAAAGCGCAAGAATACGGTGCGAAGGTTGTCGCATGCAGTGATTCTAATGGGTATATTTATGATGAAAATGGCATCTGCCTTGATACTTTAAAGAGACTAAAAGAGGTTGAAAGATGCCGAATTTGTGAATATGTGAAAGAACATCCTCATGCGGAATACCATGAAGGTAGTGAAAATATCTGGACTATTCCTTGTGATATAGCTCTTCCATGTGCGACACAAAATGAGATTAATGAGGAATCTGCAAAGATCCTTGTCTCTAATGGCGTAAAAGCTGTTGGAGAAGGTGCGAATATGCCATCTGATCTTGGGGCCGTTGATGTATTTTTGGAAAACAAGATTTTATTTGCTCCAGGAAAGGCTGCGAATGCTGGTGGCGTTGCTGTTTCTGCACTTGAAATGGCTCAAAATAGCTCACGTATTCCATGGTCATTTGAAAAGGTGGATGCACAATTAAAAGAAATTATGGTTGATATTTACCAAAACAGCATGCGCGCTTCAGAAGAATATGGCTATTCTGGCAACCTAGTTGTCGGCTCTAATATTGCAGGCTTTGTAAAAGTTGCAGATGCTATGATTATGCAAGGTGTTATCTAAACTTGTACTAAAAAGATCCCTATCGGTCCTGATAGGGATTTTTTTAGTCCTTTAAACTGTTTTTTTCCAGGTCAAGATGAGCCATAAATGCGTATAAAAATGATCTGAGACGATTGGAACAAATGAAGTAGGGCCGAAAAACAACGATTACCAGACAATCACAAAAGAGTGCAACGCCAAACCTGAAGGAAAGGAATTCATCTAAAGACAGAACAGCCAGACTTTGTATATAATACTTATAACATAACCTAAACCCACACTAACCAGTATGGGTTTTTAATTTATTGACTTACCAGATCTTTTTTCGTTATAATAAATGCAAATAGTTATAACGGTTAGTACATTATAATTTTTGCCGTTTTGGATAAGATAGGAGGAGACGAAATGGCGGTGAAACAAGTGGAAAGAAAAATAACAAAAATCGGTAATAGTCTTGGAGTAACACTTCCGCCTGAAGTGTTGAAACACTTAAAGGCACAACAAGGCGATGGCATAAAATTTGAATTTGAGGAAGATGGCAGCGTATCCGTTAAAAAATCCAAAGATTTGAATGTAGATGTTCTAACCGACATCGATCAAGATTTTTTAGACGGCTTACAAGACCTATTTGAAAATTATGATGATACGTTAAGAAATCTTGCGAATAGATGATGGCAAAAGATCAATTTAATCCTCGATATTTAACTGAAAAAGAGGCCATCATCATAAATGCGGCCGTTATTAAGAAATATACGCCTAAAGAGCAAGTAGGGGTCAAGGATAGACATTTATTGCTAAGTGCATTGGGAAGACCTCAACAATCGGCTTTTGGCGATGACGCCTACCTAACAATATTCGAAAAAGCTGCGGCGTTATATGCCAGTATTTCTCAAAACCATGCTTTCCATAATGCTAATAAAAGAACTGGTTTCGCTTGTTTGAAACAGTTTTTGTGGTTAAATGGGTATCAATTTCTTGTGCCCCAAAAAGAAGCAGAAAACTACACTGTTTTTTTAGTGGGAGAGAAGCCACCTATTGAGGATATTGCGGAGTGGATAAAAGAGTATTCAGTAACACGAAGGCAAATATAAACAGCTCTCGGGATCATGCTGTGGCGAAAAAAAGGGACTGTCCAGAAAGTCAGGGAAAACTGCGCTTTTCTGTGACAGCCCTTCTTCTAGGCATGTAAAAGTTGGTGTGCGGTTCCGGGGCATGCTTTCCGCGGGGAAAGGCCTGAGCCTCCGCGTAGAAAAAACATACAACCCAATCTACGCGGTATAATAAATGCTGCAATGCAAATAATCAGATTATAATGTGCGGATTACCTTGCAGGGATTCCCAACAGCTAAGCTCTTCGGCGGGATATCCTTTGTAACAACACTTCCCGCGCCAATTACACTGTTCGCACCGATCGTCACGCCTGGCAGTATTATGGCCCCTGTACAAATCCACACATTATCGCCAATCGTTACAGGGGATGCATATTCCAATCCTGCCAGACGTTGTTCTACATCCATTGCGTGTTTTTCCGTTACGATACAAACATTAGGAGCAATAAATACATTGTCTCCGATCGTAATTTTTCCGCTATCCATAAGTTTACAGTTGACGTTCAGGAAAAAATTATCGCCTACAGAGGTATTATACCCATAAGTACAGAATAGTGGCTGCTCCACAACGCAGTTGTCTCCAGTCTTGCCCAACAATTCGCGTATCGCTGCCTGCCGCGCATCGTGATCCAAAGGGTGTATATTATTGTAATCGTACAGTTTTTTCACAGTTACATCACGGTCTGCCACAAGTTCAGGGTCACCCGGTTGGTATAACATGCCCGCATGTGATTTTTCTTTTTCTGTCATTTTTGACACCTCACAAAATAGTTGATTTGTTTCTTCGTTTCCTATACTGCGGTATTTGACTTCTCCTTATTTGCTGCATCGTTCAAGGCACCGCATTGGCGCTCTTGCTACATATGTAAGAGTAAATACATACTGCGTGTCCATTATACCAACTACTTGGCACGTTCAGCTATACCCTCTTAATATCTTTTTGTACTCGTATAGCGGCATTGGCCTCCAAAGGCATATCAAAGAAAGTAGTAAAATAGTAGTGAATTCAAGTTAAAACCTTGAAAATGCGCCTATATATAAAGGCCTTCAGCAAATACCCCATAATTTTATGATAGAATAGTCTTTGATTGGTCAGGCTTCCATTGTGATGGTCGAAGAGATTCGTTACTCGGATGAAATATACATTTCCCTTTTAAAATAGGCATGTTCGGTTAACCTATTCCTTCCGTCCTTACGGAAGATGGCTTCATTGAGAAACATTATAGGAGGATACACAAATATGAATGCAAAGGATCATCGAAAAGCGATTTATAATATAGATCCAATTTTTTAGAACGCTGGTCACCACGGGCATTTAGTCAGAAAGAAATTCCTGAAGAGATACTGAATGGAGTACTAGAAGCAGCAAGCTGGGCACCTTCTGCAGCTAATATACAACCATGGCGATTTATCATTGCACGAAAAAATGAAGATCGTAACCGCTTCTACTCATTTATTAATGAAGGCAATCTTACTTGGTGCAAAAAAGCGCCTGTCCTTATTTTAGTGATGTCTAAAACTTCAACAGATCGCGGACCAAGCGTTTCCCATGCTTTTGATGCAGGCACAGCTTGGGGCTTCCTCTCATTAGAAGCAGCCAAAAAGGGAGTTATCACCCATGCCATGGGGGGCTTCAATCGAGATAAAGCTCGTGAGGAACTGGGAATATCTACTGATTATCAGCTCCACGCTGTTGTCGCTGCTGGTTATTTAGGAGAAATAAGCGAATTATCAGAAGAGCACCAACTACGCGAAAAGCCATCTGATCGACGACCTCTTAAAGAGACTGTGTCTGAAGGAACCTTTGGAAATTCCTTTAAACTATAAAGTGAAATTTCCATTCTATTAAAAAGGCAACCGTGCAAACCATTTTAGCGGCTTGCTCAGTTGCCTTTTATCATTGTTAAATCTGGGCCATTTCAACAAGCTCAATTTCGAAGCCCATATCCTCCAACATTTGTTGATCAGTTAACCCAGCATTGCCTGTTGTTGTCAAATAATCGCCGACGAAGATCGAATTAGCTGGATACAGACCAAGAGGCTGCAGGCTTCTTAAATTTACTTCTCTTCCCCCGGAAATCCGAATTTCCTTACGCGGATTGATAAAACGAAAGAGACAAAGTACCTTCAAACAAAAACGAGGATTCAATTCGTCTGTTCCTTCTAATGGAGTGCCCTCTATCGCATGTAAGAAATTAACAGGAATAGAGTCTGCATCAAGTTGTTTTAAGCTACGTGCCATATCGATTATATCTTCCATCGTTTCTTTCATCCCAATAATAACACCTGAGCACGGAGAAATACCCGCTTGTTTAATGGTTTCTACTGTATCTACTCGATCTTCATATGTATGGGAAGTCGTGATATTGGAATGATGAAAGCTGGATGTATTGATATTATGGTTATAACGATCAACCCCGGCTTCTTTTAATCTTTCCGCTTGTTCTGGCTTTAAAAGGCCTAAACATGCACAAACTGTCATCTGGTGGTATGTCTGCTTGATCTCCTTTACTGCCTCCACAACGATATCCAACTCTCTGTTGGCCGGTCCTCGCCCACTTGCCACAATACAATAGGTTCCTGCCTTTAATCCATAGGCTCTTCTTGCTCCTGCTACAATTTCCTCTTTTTTCATCATTGAATATTTTTCTACTGGCGCTTTCGATACAATAGATTGAGCACAATAGCCGCAATTCTCCGGACATAAACCTGACTTCGTATTCATAATCATATTTAATTTTACTTTTTTTCCAAAATAATGCTTTCGAATTTGATATGCCGCTTGCAATAAGGGTAGAAGTTCCTCATCAGAACATTGCAATATTGCCATTGCCTCTGCTTCCAATAACTCTTCCCCACTCAAAATTCTCGCAGCTATTTCTTCAAAGCTTCGCATTTCCATTCCCCCTACCTCCTTCTCACGATCTTTTGCATTCTATGAGCGAACATACCGGCAAGCACCGCTAAAAGAATATCTTTTGGGAATGGAAAGGCCATCCAAATCCAGACGAGTTTATAGGAAAACGCCTCTGGCGCATGAGCCCATACTTTATAAGCTATGTACATCCAGTTCGTTCCAATTATGTAACTAATCAGTGTACCGATTAAAGGGGCTAGAATGTAGCTAATCAGACTTTGCCTATTTTCAATGACCTTCCCGGTGATATAGGCCATTAAAATAAAAGTTAAAATAAAACCGAATGTCGGACTGAGAATTTGTGCAAATCCTCCCTGAAACTTAGCAAATACCGGAGCTCCCATTAAGCCGATAAATGCATAGACTGCCATCGATAAAGCACCAAGGCGACTACCTATAAAGGCACCTGCTAATACGGCAAAAAAAGGTTGCAACGTAATAGGAACTCCTCCTATCACAAGAAATGGAACAAAAGAAGTAATATTTGTACCAATCATCATCAGTGCAGCAAACATCCCTACATATGTGATATCTAGTGCGGTTAACTTATTATGAGTCCTCGTGGTGACTGTATTCACTCTTTCCACCTCATTCTCCTTTAATATAAGATAAGAATAAAGGAAATGGAGTTTATATGTCAACCAAAATATTAAAATGGTTAACATATATTTCTTTGAAACGAAATCCTCACTCATGCTACTACACTATTGAAAAGGGAAATTGGGAGGGGGCATTATGCAAGAGCTCGAAAAGCAATATACAGAGATTCAGCCTAAGATTTTTGCCTTCTTTTATATAAAAGTACAGAATCAATCCATTGCAGAGGAATTAACTCAAGATGTATTTTACCAAGCTGTCAAAGGGTTTCATTCTTTTTCTGGCAAATCGACGCTAAAAACCTGGATTTTCTCCATTGCCAATAATCGTTTAAAAACCTATTACCGTTCTAAAAAGTATGCACGTTCTCTAAATGATAAAATCACCAATCAGACAGAGCAACACCAGATTTCTCCGGAAGAATGGATGATTCATAAAGAAGAGCATCAGCGTTTTCAAACCTATTTAAAAGAATTATCTCCTACCATAAGAGAAATTATGATTTTACGGTTATATGGTGAATTATCTTTTAAAGAAATTGGTGAGTTAGTGAGTCAAAGTGAAAATTACGTGCGCCTTGCCTTTCATCGAGCCAAAATTAAACTAAAAAACGAAATGAGGGAACTTGATGGATAGAGATTGCTATATTGTCGAGGATTTGCTCCCCCTATACAACGAAGGATTGTTACATGAGGAAACTGCGCGTTGGTTGGAATCACATATACAGTCTTGTGAGCATTGCCAAAAGCTTGCCTCCCTTTCACAAGAGCCAATTGAACAAGAACCGATCTATTCTTCCATTGATAATGAGAAAATGCTCAAAAAAATCAATCTTAGGCTATCCTTCTATCAGATTATTTTTATTGCTATTTCTTTTATCTTGGCAATGAAGACTTCATTACTAAATGAGAGTTTCGGGTTTATTTTAACCTATACGATTCTCGGATTGATAACGTACCTATTTTATAGAAGGATGACGATCGTCGGGGTGATTGCTTTTTTACCCAATTTTATTTGGGCGATGGTTGATAGTTTATCCAATGAATCCACCTTTTTATACGCTATGGCTGGCTCTTTCTTCCTAGCCTGTCTGCATTTAATTTTTGCGGTCATTGGAGGCGTAATTGGATTGCTTGCTTTAAAATTAAAAGAAAGTGGTGATGGAAATGAAAAAGAAGAGAAAATGGATATACATTAGTTTGATTTTGATTCTTGTTCTCCCTATATTAATTCTTTATAACGCTTTTAATGGCAATCCTCTTTCAAAATGGATCGCTGCTTCCACTCTTAATAAATATTTACAAGAATCCTATCCAAACCAGGAATTCAATACAGATAAAGGCTTTTACAATTTTAAAATTGGCGGGTATTCCTTCGATGTAAACAAAATTGGAGGCGAAGACCAAGAGAACTATGAATTTAATGTGACTGGATTCTTTCAACCAACTGTCACTTATGATGAAATCTATTATGCTAATTTAGATGAACCATTAATTGAAAAATGGCAAGAGGAAGCAGCAGTTGAGTTACAAGACATCTTCAAGGACATTCAAGCGATTGTCTACATCGATGTCCAACTTGAAGTTCTGAAGGGCTCCTACGCTCTTCAAACTGACTGGGATAAGGATTTACAGCTTGAAAAACCCATGTATATTCATGTCTTAATGGATGCTGGTCAGCTATCTAAAACAGAGCTTGTGGAAGAAATGAAAAAGATGCAGCGTGATTTAGAATCTGCAGGGTACACATACGATGTAGTCAATATCAATGCTAATCTGTTCGATGAGGATTTAAAGGATGATCAGGGCTATGTCAAATACGCAAGCTCTTTTACTGAGGAACAAAAGATTTCTTTGCGGGATATCGAGGAATATGATGAATGAGGACAAAAGCGCAAGCGCCTTGATGTAAGAAGAAAGACTAAGTTCGCGGCGTCCTGGTAGCAGACTCAAACCACGACTTCCTGTCGCTTCGTCTGCACTAGTACATCCTGTATGTCGCAACACCATGTGACCTATCCACAAGCTAAGTTTTTATACGTTCATAAGCATCAAAGCAAAAGACCATCAACATTCGCCGATGGTCTCCTTAATTATATCGTTATAAAAACTTCACACAAACCCCTTCTGGAACTTCTATTTCAGAATCAAGTTGGGTCAATTTCCCTGTCTCTTGGTCACGAGCAAAGAGGACAAGATTGCCTGTATGCTGGTTAGCTGCAACTAGGTAAGCGCCGCTTGGATCCAAGCAAAAGTCGCGTGGCCATTCTCCACCAGTCGGTGTACATTCAATAAATTCTACTTTTCCACTTGTCTCATCCACTCGGAAAGCAGCAATACTATCATGACCACGATTTCCAGCATAAATAAAACGGCCGTCAGGTGAAATATGGATCGCACTCGCATCATTTTGCCCTTCAAAGTCTTCTGGTTTGGCCAAAATCGTTTGTTTTTCAGTAAAGCTTCCTGTCTGTTGATCATAATCAAGAACAATCACTTCAGTAGTTAGCTCTGTTAAAAGATAAGCCCATTTTCCATTTGGATGAAAAGTAAGGTGGCGCGGACCACTTCCCGGTTTCACATGAAGTGTTTGGACTCTTTTCAGTGCGCTATTTTCTATCTTATACGTTACGACCTCATCTGTCCCAAGATCGGCTACAACCACATACTTTCGGTCAGGGGTGAGCCCTGTAAAATGTACATGTGGTGTTTCCTGACGTTCATGCGGGCCGTTTCCTTGATGGGTGTATACAGCCAATACAGGGTCTACGCCACCTTCATGATTAAGATCATACAGGTTCACTTTTCCTTCATGATAATTACCAGTGAAAAGGTGTTCACCATACACATCTAAATGGCAAGGTGGCGCGCCTTCCTCTACTTCCGTGTTTATATATTTTAACTCACCAGCATCATTTGTAATTTTAAAAGCTGCAACCCCACCGAGCTTCTCCTGCTGTGCAACAGAATACAAATATTGCTGATCTTCACTGATGGTAAGATAAGTAGGACTTCCCACCTCAGCAGCTACTTCTGCTACACCTAGTTTTCCAGCTGTTGTGTCAAGCGTAAATCGGTAAATGCCTTTACTGCTTTGTCGTGTATACGTACCAACATAGCCTATGTATTGTTTTCCCAATATGATCGCTCCCTTCAAATCTTCTTTAAGAGGATGTTCAAAAAGTACGGTAAAAGTGACACTTTAGGATGAAGGTCTTCGGCCTTCGAAACGTCCTGTGTCGAACGCCGAAGTCACCACATCCTGTGGAAGTCCGTTACTCGAAACTGCGCCCTTTTTATCGTCCTTTTTGAATACACACTTTAACTGACTCCATTATACCATTGGAAGAAGAAAACAAAATAGCAGAACGTTGACCAATACTGATTTCTTATCTAAAAAGAGGCACGCCTATTAAGACGCCCCTCTACATTATTTCTTATTTAAAAACTTTCATTCTTTCTTCAAGACTATTAAATTGCTTTTCTCCAGCTGCAGCTGTTGGTTGTCCAAATGGCATTTGAGACACTAGGCTCCAGTTGCTTGGGATGTCCCAGACTTTTTGCACAGCATCGTCAATAATTGGATTATAGTGTTGAAGAGAGGCACCTAATCCCTCTACTTGTAAAGAAGTCCAAACAATATATTGTAGCATTCCTGAAGATTGCAAGGAATAATCAGGCATTTTATCTTGATACAAAGGAAATCTCTCTTGTAAATCCTTGACCACTGATTGATCTTCAAAGAATAAAACTGTTCCATATCCATTACGGAAGGAAGCCATTTTATCAGCTGTTGGTTGGAAACTTTCAGCTGGGACGATTTCTTTTAGTGCCGCTTCTGTTAAATTCCAAAGTTTATCGTGATTTTCACCTAGAAGTACAACAGCTCTTCCACTTTGTGAGTTAAACGCAGAAGGGGCATGTTTGATAGCATAAGCGACAATTTCTTCAATTCTCTCATCAGAAATAGGCGATTGCTTGCTAATGCTATATGCAGAGCGTCTATCCTCTACCGCTTTAAAAAAATCCTGTTTTGTTTCAATCATGTTGACCTCTCCTTACTGAACGTTATATGCAATTTACTAATGAAACCTCATTAGTTACTTTCCGTAAGTAACTATAGAATAAATATGTTATAATGTCAATAATAAGGACGAGATGAGACTTCCGTTATGAAAAAAGAAAGTTATATCAGAAATACAGATCATGATATATAATAATAATATGAGGTGAACATAATGAACAATAATTTATGCCCTAGATTTGAAAAGGCAATGGGATTATTGGGACAACGCTGGACAGGTCTTATTATTTTCCAACTACTAAATGGTCCTCAACGTTTTTGTACAATTGAATCTTCTATGCCGATTAGTGCCAGAGTGTTATCAGAAAGATTAAAGGATTTAGAGCACGAAGGAATTGTGAAGAGAAAGGTCTATCCTGAGACCCCGGTTAGAATCGAATATTCTTTGACAGATAAAGGTAAGGCCCTACAGCCTTTAATGGCAGAGATCCAACGTTGGGCAGAGAATTGGCAAGAAATAGATCCAAATCAAACTTGTTAAAAGTCGGCTGTTTATTGCAAAACAGACGGCTTTTTTATTTTTTACAACAGACTCATTGCACTTTTGTTCTTTTTCTTGAAGATTTACTGTAGACTAAGAAGCATGGTAGCATTTACATGATGAGTTTCAAATAAAGGAGAGAAAATGGATGAAAAGTAAGATCATTGAACGTTTTTCAACCTACGTTAGAATAGACACACAATCAAATGAAAACAACAGCAATTGCCCATCCACTCCTGGACAACTTGAATTAGCCGAGTTATTAGTCGAGGAATTGAAGGAAATCGGGATGGAGGATGTGACCATAAATACGAATGGATATGTTATGGCCACACTTCCTGCAAATACGGATAAAAACGTCCCTGTGATCGGATTCTTAGCCCATGTTGATACAGCAACAGATTTTACGGGTGCTGGAGTAAACCCGCAAGTGATTATTGATTATGATGGGAAAGATATCCCTCTAAATGACAATATGGTACTATCACCAGACCACTTCCCCGCTCTAAAGAATTATATTGGGCATACGATGGTGACAACAGACGGGCACACGCTGTTAGGTGCTGATAACAAGGCAGGGATTGCCGAAATTATGACGGCTATGTGTTATTTAATTGAACATCCTGAGATCAAACATGGAAAAATTCGTGTGGCCTTTACTCCAGACGAAGAAATTGGCCGAGGTCCGCATAAGTTTGATGTAAAAGCATTCGGCGCTGACTATGCCTACACGATGGATGGCGGCCCACTTGGGGAATTACAATTTGAGAGTTTTAATGCCGCAGCCTTAAAAATTTCATTTAAAGGGACTAATATCCATCCTGGAACTGCAAAAGGGACGATGGTGAATGCTAGTAAAATAGCTATGGAATTCCATCAAGCATTACCTGCTGGGCAGGCCCCGGAATATACAGAAGACTATGAAGGCTTTTATCATCTCCTCTCTTTCAACGGTGATGTAGAATCAGCCAAATTAGATTATATTATTCGCGACTTTGATAAAAAACAATTTGAGGCCAAAAAATCTAGAATTGAAAAAATCGTTATTATGCTTACTGAAAAATATGGAAACGATCGGATTGAATATGAAATCAACGATCAATATTACAATATGAGAGACAAAATTGAGCCTGTGATTGAAATCGTCGAAATTGCCTCAGATGCGATGAAAAACCTAGATATCGAACCGATTATTGCGCCGATTCGTGGTGGCACAGATGGTTCTCAGCTTTCTTATATGGGCTTGCCTACACCTAATATCTTTACAGGTGGCGAAAACTTCCATGGTCCATATGAATTTATTTCTGTCGACAATATGGAAAAAGCCGTTCATGTGATTGTTGAGATGGCTAGACTTTATGAACAAAGGGCGGAGTAAATTATATTATTGCTTATGAATGTGGAATTGGGCAGTGTAAAACCTTATGGACACTTTCAATAAAGTGAACCTCCAATCAGTGGGGGTTTTCTTTCATTCCCACTGAATTTCAGAGGATTAAAGGCTAAAATCGCGACATCCTGTTGTTTCGCCTGCACTAGTACATCCTATACGTCTACGCCCTTGTGACCAACATCTTGTTGGCTTGAACCAATCGGGCTTTACTCAAAAAGGCGGAAGTGCCTGTCCAGCGACGAACAAATTTAAAGGGTTCTGACGAGATAAAGGCAACACGATGAGCCCAAAGGCGTTGATTTACGCAAACAGAAATCGTAAATTTACTAGTCGCTGAAGCTAGATTAGGACAGTGTATCCCCCACCTAAACTTGTCCATATTCTCTAAAGCCTTGAGGTGGGGGGATTCCTGCACGTTAATGCGGGATAAAGCGAGACTTCGTCCAGCGGAAGCTTACTGCCCGTTCATTCGGGATGAATAATGATTGACTTTTTCCTTCCTGCCTGTAATAATACTTATGACAAATGAATCAGACCCTTTAAAACAGTCCTGTGAGGCTGACAAGGTGAACACACTTACCATAAGTGTAGATTTTTGCATATTTAACTGGACGATCATCCGACTATTATGCACCTTGCCAGTCATTGGACGAGGTGCTTTTTATTGTACAAGCCCCCTAGCCTAATGGCCAAGTCTGTATTCGTAAAGTGAACCTTCAATCAGTGGGGGGATTACTGCCCGTTAATGCGGGATAAAATAGGGGTTCTTTTGACTAAAACCAAAAGACAACTGATAATTTATCAGCTATTTGATCAAGATAATAAAGAGGAGAGATGTCGGATGAAACAACGAGAAATTCAAGTAGATGAACGTTTACCGCTTTTACAGAGCTTGCCATTAAGTTTCCAGCATTTATTCGCTATGTTTGGTTCTACTGTATTAGTACCATTATTATTTGGAGTCAACCCAGCTATCATTTTATTAATGAACGGAATCGGAACGCTTATCTATATTTTTATAACAAAAGGAAAGATTCCCGCATACTTAGGATCAAGCTTTGCCTTTATCTCACCAGTAGGTGCGGTACTAGCTAAATATAGTGGGTTGGATGGTTACGCCCATGCCCTTGGTGGCTTCCTGCTTGTTGGGATTGTGTTATTGATTGTTGGGGTTATCGTTAAATTCATCGGAACAAAATGGATCGATATCATTTTCCCACCTGCAGCAATGGGTGCCATCGTTGCTGTTATTGGATTGGAGCTTGTTCCAACTGCTGCTGATATGGCCGGACTCATCACAGCTCCAGATGTCACCCCTGATTCGAAAGTGATTGCTGTCTCTCTCTTAACCTTGGGGTTAACCGTTATTTACTGGGTGACCTTAAGAGGATTTCTAAAGATTATTCCGATCTTACTCGGCATTGTATCTGGATATGTGATCGCAGCTTTCTACGGATTAGTCGATTTTTCCCTTGTTAGGGAAGCTAAATGGTTTGCTTTACCAGAAGTTTACTCAATGAAAATAAACTGGGCAGATATGTTGATCATTTTACCTGCTGCCTTAGTTTTGCTACCAGAGCATATTGGACATCTAATTGTCACAGGGAATATTGTCAAAAAAGATATGATTAAAGACCCAGGGCTTGATCGATCTTTTATCGGGAACGGGGTTTCCACCATCCTATCCAGTTTTGTCGGAGCTACTCCTAATACGACGTATGGAGAAAATATCGGGGTCTTAGCCATCACAAAAGTGTATTCCACTTGGATCATTGGTGGGGCAGCAGTACTGGCTGTTATTCTCTCTTTCTGTGGAAAACTAGCAGCCTTAATCATGTCGATCCCAACACCTGTTATGGGAGGGATTTCCTTACTACTATTCGGAATCATTGCTGTGAGTGGTTTAAGAATGCTGGTTGAATCAAAGGTGGATTATAGTATTTCACAAAACCTTATTCTAACTTGTGTCGTTCTTGCTATTGGAATCAGTGGAGCAGCCATTAAAATAGGAACCGTTGAATTAGCAGGGATGGGGCTGGCTACCATTGTCGCCATCATCCTAAGTCTCTTCTTTAAAATACTTGAAAAGCTTAAGCTTTCAAATGATTAACTCCGATAACACAGAAAGGACCTATCTAGGTTCTTTCTGTGTTTTTGTTTTACAAATATGTGAATGATTTTTATTAGCCATTAGAGTTATTCTATTCGTCATTATATGCTTTCTATTAGCTACCTCGGCACCCATTAGCTGTTGCCTTTTTCAAAGGCGATTTCGCACCTAAGATAGCTGTTTTGCCTAATTTAACGCCTTCTTTTTGCTATTAGCCGTTAGAAGAAGTCTATTAGCTCTTGTGCACACTCTATTAGCTGTGAGGCCAATTTATTAGCTGTTAAAACCTTCCTATTAGCTATTGACCTTGTTCTATTAGCCATTGACATGCTGCATAAGCTATACACCGCGTTTATTTCCCCATAAATACGTATGTAATTGGGGTAATACACGTATATTCTTTAATTCTCTGCTTTTCATCACTTCATCTATCAGCCATTCATAGCGTTCTAATAAATGGGAAAGTAATTGCCGATCATCGAGGGTGGAAAGATCATTATTTCCAACCTGTAAAAAGAAGGTTACATCTGGATAACGTTTATACAGATCACTGGCATATTCCAAATCTTGTTGATCAAACACCACAATTTTCAAACTAAAACTGCCTTTTTGCTCATTTTTCAGAGAATGAATAATTTGATCCAATGTTTTAAAATTCGTTTTCATTCCTGAACTCGGCGGTTTTGGTGATAAGGTGAGTTCATCAATCTTTGTAAACCATGATTGCCATCTGCTCCCCTGTGTTTCTAAGGCAATTTGCATCCCTTGTCCATGTAGTAAGTCCACTACCTCGTCCATTTGCTTCAGTAATGCAGGATTTCCACCAGAAATGGTCACATGGCTGAAGGTATCACTCCCCTGCTTTTTCAAGGCCTGCCAAATCTCCTCTGGCTCCATCATCTGAATCTTTTCCTTTTCAGAACCATCCCATGTAAAAGCTGAATCGCACCATGAACACGAATAATCACATCCTGCAGTCCTGATAAACATTGTTTTTTGTCCAATGACCATTCCTTCCCCTTGAATCGTCGGTCCAAAAATTTCGAGAACAGGTATCTTCATTAGATCTCCTCCTTTTTAGGACGATAAATACAATAACTTGTGGGCGTTTCCCTTAAAAAAACTTGCAGACAATTCGGACGATTAGGAAGTGAATCTAAATATTGTTGCACGATTTCATAGATCGTGCGGGCCACGACTTCTGTTGTCGGAAATTGCAGGGCATTCTGATCGGAAAATGCCTGATCTTTATTAAGAGTTTCATGATCAAATCGTTTATGAATAAGATCCTTGATTAACTTAAAATTTACTAGAAAACCTGTATGATCTAATTCATCTCCTACGATCGTAATATTGGCAAAATACGTGTGCCCGTGTACCTGTTGGCATTTGCCCGCATCCTCGTGTGGGATATAATGAGCTGCTGCAAAATGAAAATCCTTATTTAATTCATAGGCATAAGCATGCGGGACAACTGGATAAATTTGTTGTATCATGTTGTTGCACCACCTTGTCTCCGTTTTTCATACTGCTCTAATCCTTGATTGCGTAACCGACATGCAGGGCACTCTCCACAACCACTTGCTTTGATTCCATTGTAACAAGTGAGCGTATGTTCCTTAACAAAATCGAAAGCTTCTAACTGGTCGCTTAATTCCCAAACCTCTGATTTATCTCTCCACATGAGTGGAGTATGGATCACGAATGTCTCATCCATTGACAAATTAAGCGTCACATTTAGCGATTTAATAAATCCATCCCGGCAATCCGGATATCCACTAAAGTCTGTCTCACTTACTCCTGTAATAATATGTTTTGCATTAATTTGCTTAGCCAAAACAGCTGCAAAGGAAAGAAAAAGCAAGTTTCTCCCAGGCACAAAGGTCGAAGGAAGTTCATTGTCTCCTTCCTTAATTTCCATATCATCTCTTGTTAATGCATTTGGCGCTAACTGATTCAATAACGTCATATCTAGTTCATGTTGGTGGACATTGAGTTTCTTACAAATTTCCCTAGCACAATCCAGCTCTTCAATATGGCGTTGTCCATAGTGAAACGTAACAGCCTCAACATGTTCAAATTTTTTCAATGCCCAAAATAGACAAGTCGTGCTGTCTTGTCCACCACTAAATACAACAACTGCCTTACGATTATCCATTTTCATTCTCCTCACTATTAGAGAAGAGATTCGGATATTACCATCAAAAAAAAGACAACACCAAGTAAACGTATCGTCTCGTCTCCTTAGTTTTTTATAGAGGGATGGAATTACGAACCTCTTCTGCAAACATGCAGTTATTATTTTACATCTCTAGTGTATCATATTTTAGATCACTAACGATTACTCCAGAATTTCCAAGATGTGCTAAGCACCTGAAAGGGCAAAAAACAAAAGCCCAGCGATTGCGCTAAGCTTTTGTTTATAGTTTTGGTTGTTACTCGCTCATCCATTCTGTATGGAAGACGCCTTCTTTATCGATACGTTGGTATGTGTGTGCACCGAAATAATCACGTTGAGCTTGTAGAAGGTTAGCTGGTAGTGATTCTGTGCGATAGCTATCATAATAGGCAATGGCACTTGAGAAGGTTGGTACCGCGATTCCACGCTCAACGGCAACTGCGATCACTTTTCTCAATGCTCCTTGATAGTTTTCGACAATCTCTTTGAAGTATGGATCCAGCATCAGGTTGGCAAGTTCTGGATCACGGTCATATGCTTCTTTAATTTTTTGCAGGAATTGCGCGCGGATAATGCATCCGCCTCTAAAGATCATCGCAATATCCCCATACTTCAGATCCCAGCCATATTCTTCTGCCGCTGCTCTCATTTGCGCAAATCCTTGTGCATAAGAACAGATTTTGCTCATATAAAGCGCTTTGCGAATCGCTTCAATTAGTTCATCTTTATCCCCATCGTATCCTACGGTATCTGGGCCGGATAGCACTTTACTTGCAGCTACACGTTCTTCCTTCATAGCTGAAATACAACGAGCAAAGACAGATTCGGTGATCAGTGGAAGAGGTACACCTAAATCAAGCGCATCTTGGCTTGTCCATTTTCCTGTTCCCTTTTGCCCTGCTGTATCTAAGATCACATCGACAAGCGGTTTTCCTGTTTCTTCATCTTTCTTTGTAAAAATATCAGCCGTAATTTCAATTAAATAACTATCTAGCTCACCTTTATTCCATTCAGAAAATACCTCATGGAGTTCTTCAGCGGTTAAACCAAGGACATGCTTCAACATAAAGTAAGCTTCACTAATTAATTGCATATCGCCATATTCGATTCCATTATGGACCATTTTCACATAATGTCCTGCACCGTCAGCACCAATATAGGTTGTACAAGGCTCCCCATCTACTTTCGCCGCAATGGCTTTTAGGATTGGTGCCACAAGCTCATACGCTTCTTTTTGTCCACCTGGCATAATTGAAGGGCCAGTTAACGCTCCTTCTTCTCCTCCAGAAACGCCTGTACCAATGAAATGCAGCCCCGCTTCACTTAATTCTTTATTACGACGGATTGTGTCTTTAAAATTTGTGTTTCCGCCATCAATCAAAATATCGCCTTTTTCTAAATGAGGCTTTAATGAGTCGATCGTAGCGTCTGTTCCTGGCCCCGCTTTGACCATCAATAAAATTTTTCTCGGCTTTTCTAAAGAATTGACAAACTCTTCAACCGAAAATGTACCCACCACATTTTTTCCTTCAGCCTCTTTTTTCAAAAAGTCCTCTGTTTTTTCAGGGCTACGATTAAAAACAGCCACAGAATAACCACGACTTTCAATATTTAGAGCTAAGTTTTTGCCCATTACGGCCAAACCAATGACACCAATTTGCTGTTTTGACAATGTATTTTCCTCCTAAGCCTTATGTATAATATACTTCCATACAACTTTAACCTAATTTTATCATAGATTTCGGGGAAATCCGAAATTTTTCAGCTATAACATGCAAGGTGAGAGACTCTCACGTGTACATTTTATTATTTTATCGTTTACCTTTCATTCAAGCAAATAATCTCGCACCCAAGATCAGATGCGAGATTACCATTAGTTCAAAATTATCTCTCTGTTGGAATCACGAGAGGATCAGCGATCTCTATTTGCCTTTTTTATGACAATACATATGGGAGGGTCAATTCATTAAGATAATGCTTCTTCTCTCGGAACCTCTAAACCAAGTCCTTCTGCAACACGTGTACCATATTCTGGGTCAGCTTTGTAGAAATGACGGATCTGGCGAAGTTTAATCTCCTCTTTTTCCACTGGCTTCATTGCATTTACGACATTATCTACTAATCGTGTACGCTCTTCCTCTGTAAGCAAGCGATAAAGATCACCAGCTTGTGTGTAATGATCATGGTGGTCATAAGCAACACTTTCCGCGACACCGGATACGGCAAATCCAGATTGTTTATTGGCTGCTGTTTCGGCAGGGCCTGATTGACTATTAGGTTCATAGTAGACAGATCCTCCACCATTTGCATCAAATCTCATAGCTCCATCACGTTGATAGTTATTCACTTCATTTTTCGCTCGATTAATCGGCAACATCTGATGGTTGGTCCCGACACGATAACGATGAGCATCATGATAGGCAAATAAGCGTCCTTGCAGCATTTTATCTGGTGACGCTTCAATTCCTGGAACAAATGTACCTGGTGAGAAGGTGGCTTGCTCCACTTCTGCAAAGTAGTTTTCCGGATTCCGGTCTAATACCATTTCCCCTACTTCAATTAATGGATAATCCTTTTGTGACCAAACCTTCGTCACATCAAACGGATCAAAGCGATACGTGTTTGCATCCTCCATTGGCATGATTTGCACATATAGCTTCCATTTTGGAAAATCACCTTTCTCAATGGCATTGAACAGATCTTCGGTATGATAATCCGGATTTTCCCCTGCTAACTTTCCAGCTAACTTCACATCAAGGTTTTTAACACCTTGCTCTGTTTTAAAGTGGTATTTCACCCAAACGGCTTCGCCTTCCGCATTAACCCATTTAAAAGTATGGCTGCCATAGCCATTCATATGGCGGAATGTTGCAGGTATGCCACGGTCAGACATAAGTATTGACACTTGATGCAATGACTCTGGCGATAATGACCAGAAATCCCAAACCGCTGTTGGATTCTTCAAATGAGTTTGTGGATCTCTTTTTTGTGTATGAATAAAATCAGGAAATTTAATCGCATCACGAATGAAAAAAACAGGTGTATTATTTCCAACTAAATCATAATTTCCTTCTTCTGTATAGAATTTTACAGCGAAACCACGTGGATCGCGAACAGTATCAGCTGATCCCAACTCACCCGCTACAGTTGAGAACCGAATAAACATGGGTGTCCTTTTTCCCACTTCTGATAGAAAATCAGCCTTTGTGTATTGAGAAATATCATTGGTTACTTGAAAATAACCATGAGCCCCTGCCCCTTTCGCATGAACCACTCGTTCAGGGATCCTTTCCCGATTAAAATGTGCTAGTTTTTCTAACAAATGAACATCTTGTATTAGTACTGGACCGCGTGCCCCAGCTGTCATTGAATTCTGATTATCTCCTACGGGAGAACCCCAACTAGTCGTTAAGTTTTTACGTTCATTACTCATATTATCCCGCCTTTAATTCATTTTCATTATACTCTATTTAATATAATAACAGATAGTAATTAAAAATCAATACTTAATTATAATTATTTTAATTAAGGTTTTTCCTCTTTCTAATTAGGATTATATGTATATCCCTTTGGAAAAATGATAGAAATAAAAAATAGAATGCATCTCCGGAGGTGCATTCTATTTTTTATTTGATTATAATTAATTCATTTCCTCTCCTGCCGTACGGGAATTCACAATCCATTTTGTATAATCGGTTATAATTCCATCTACCCCAAGGTTCAGAGCTTTTTGCATTTTCCTTGGATCACGAATGGTCCAAGCCATCACCTTTTTATCTCTTTTATGGATTTCCTCGACATCTCTTTGTCGCAAGTAGCGAATGTTATAATTCACATAGGTTGCATAATCGGCAATGTCATCTAACTGTTGACTTGAAAGTGGATGTTCCGTTCTTGACACAAGGACAGCCACTGGAATTTTTGGAAGTAATTCATGCATTTTTTTCATTGATTCGAAATTCACAGATTGAATGATAACATTATTCGTATTATTATATTGTTCAATAAGTTCAGCTAGAATTTGCTCAATTCCTGTATTCGCCTCTGGTTCCTTAATTTCAATAATAATCCCTATTTGATGGAGCATGGTATCCAATAACTCCTCAAGCGTAATAATTCTTTCCCCTTTAAAAGAAGCATTGAATTTACTTCCCGCATCAAGTTCCTTTAATTCTTCTAATGTAAAATTCCGAACATATCCAGTACCATTGGTTGTTCGATTTACTTTATCATCATGAATAATGACAAGCTGATCATCTTTTGATAAATGAATGTCAAGCTCGATATAATCCATTCCATGATCAACAGCCTTCTGAAAAGCGGCCATAGTATTCTCGGGAGCATAACCAGAAGCTCCACGGTGAGCAACACTTATCGTTCCTTGCAATTCAAAACTGGTATTTGGTTTTTCTGTAAAACCGATTAGGAGAGTAAGACTTGCAATTCCAATGATTGCAAGAATGTATGCCTTAAGTGCTCTTGATGTCATTCTCAATAAAACTCCCCCTGTTCTACAACTTCTTTGTAAGCGTTTGCTAATTATATTATAGCACATTTTTCGCCAAAATGCTCCACTTCTTCAATAAATTTCCTTGCGGCCAAGCCTATTTTCCTATAGTAATATCACGAGCTGAACTTAAATAGGAACCTAGGGAGGCATCCCCAGATCCGCTTAGTTTAGTGCATTCAACACAGCATATTGTTCTAATAAGATATCTACCTCTTCGTTTAGTGCCAGTTTTGCTAACTGAGCACCAAGATATGGTCCCACTGTTAAACCGCTTGAACCAAGACCGTTTGCAAGATAGATCCCTTCATAATCAGGAAGCGCTCCGATGATAGGTAAAAATCCGGGCGTGAAAGGACGAAATCCGACCTTCACATCAAGGAAGTCAGTTTTAGACAGACCAGGTGCTACGTCCATAGCCTTTTCAAAAATTTCATACATTCCCGAAACAGTAGGAGCTACATCAAAGCCTGTATTGTTTTCATGCGTAACCCCTACAGCGATTCTGCCATCGGAAAAAGGAACGATGTAATGAACGCCCGGAGGCATAATCACTGGCCAATCACTTGTACTTTGATCCTTCACCTGCATATGAATAATTTGCCCTTTTTGAAAATCAACATTCATTTGAATGTTCAGCGGTTCAAATAGCTCCTTCGCCCATGCACCATTTGTCACCAACGCTGTATTACACGAAAATTCCCTCTCATCTACACGAACCCCAACTATTTTCTTTCCACTCACCTGTAAACAGGCATCTCCTCGTACAATCGCAGCCCCATTTCTCTCCGCTGCCCGTAATAACGCATCACGAATAGCCCCACCATCAACTCGTGCCGCTCCACTTACATACACAGCTCCATATCCATCAGCAAGCGGGGGAAATAACTCTTTTGCGTCTTCCGATGTTAAGAGCTGTATATCTCCAATTTCTGGCGCATCCTTTCGTCGCTCAATAGTCCTTCTTTCCATTGCCTGTAATTTTTTTTGATCTGTATGTATACTAAGAGCGCCAACTCGGGCATAACCCGTATTCGTTTCTCCTGCATTTTCGAGTTCTGTCATTAGCTTAGGATAATAAGCTGCTCCAGACTTAGCCAACTGATACCATGCTTGATTGCGACGCTGGGATAACCATGGACAAACAATTCCAGCTGCTGCCTGTGTCGCTTGTCCTTTGTCATTCCGATCAATGACTGTTACGTCTGCCCCCGATTTAGCTAAATGGTACGCTGTAGAGGCCCCGAGAATTCCAGCACCGATGACCATATACCTTGCCATAAAAACATCCCCTTTGTCGGATTTATTTTAAGTTATTTTTGAATGAAATACCACTAGACTGATCTTTTAGAAAAAAGACAAGGATGGAAAAGCTAAAAGAGCTATACAAAAGAGCAAAACCTTCACACAGAATTCACATAAAATCATATATGATAATAATGAAATCTGCAGTTGGACTTCTAGAATGCATGCGATTACAATGGGAATTTTTACAATTTTTGGTCCTACCATAATACCTTTGTTCCCAAATGTATACAACAGAAATGGAGAATATGATTAGGCAACCCTATCCCGGGTAAAGCGTTTTTTAGGAAGGGATTGTCGATCAAGTATACAAACCGTTTCCACCTTTTAAAGCTGAATTTTATTGGTCCTACCATAATACTACTATAAATGGAGGTTATTCTAGTTGAAGAAAACATTGCTATTTTCATTCATTTTAGCGTTTCTCGGGTTGTCGCTATTTATCGCTGGATGCTCCGAAACGGAAAAATCCGATTCTGGAGATACTAGTTCGAATGAAGCAGAAAATCAATCAGAAAAAATAACGATTAAATGGGCACATCCTTGGGGAGAAGAGTATTTTCAGGAAACGATTGCCGATAAAGTAAATGATCAATTTCCCCATATTACAGTCGAATTTATGGAGGGGGATGTTGGGAACCCAGAATCACTAGAGAACCAAATGGTAGCAGGTAACATTCCAGATATCGTTTCTTTGATATCTATCTCTCATCTTAGTGCTTTAAATGATCTTGGATTGGCCTATAATATGGACAATGTAATTGAAGAAGCTAACTTTGAATTAGAGCGCTTAGAGCCTTCTGTTGTAGAATATACAAGAAATCAAGATCCTAATTTGGAAGGCGGTCTTTACGCCATTCCTGAAAACCGTCCCACTTGGGTTTTACATTACAATAAAGATGTATTTGATATTCTTGGCGTTAACTATCCAGAAGATGGAATGACGTGGGAGGAAGTATACGAACTTGCTATTGACTTAACAAGAGAAGTAGGTGGCGTACAATATCGAGGCCTTGACCTAGATCTTCCACATGATGCCTTTACCCAGTTTAGTGTGAATACAGTAGATCCCGAAACAAATGAAGTAGAGATTGCCAATAATGAAGCGGTAAAAAGATATTTAGAGTATATTCAAGATGTCGTTTCCATCCCTGGAAATTACCCTAGTGAAGAACCCAGCAGTTTAATGCATAACTGGGGCAGTTTAATGGAAGAAGGAAGCATTGCGATGGCACCAGCAAAAACAAATGGACCATGGATGACTGGTATGCCGAACGTCGACATTGTTACTTACCCCGTATGGGAAGGGTACGAAGGCCTAAATCCTGTTCCGGATGGACGTGCTTGGGCCATTACGGAGCCAAGTGAGCATAAAAAAGAAGCGCTAGAAGTGATCGAATATTTACTTTCAGATGAAGTGCAAATGGAAAGATCAAGACAAGGTGGAGAATCCATCTTAGCTGATCCGAAAATCCATGAGGACTTTGCAGTAGACAACCCTGATTTACAAGGCAAACATTTAGAATCTCTCTTTATAAATGAATACGCTGTTGGCCCTGCGAAAAAGGCAAAATACACTGATGACGTATTATGGGAAGCACCACTTGAATTTGTTGATTCCGGAAAAGATATAAATGAATTCCTGAGGATTCTACAAGAAGAAGCTGAGACGAATGTCCAAACACAGATGGGATCTGAATAACAGGTTCCTAGCACGCCCCGAATTTTGTCAAGTACTGTCGAACGCAAAAATGGGCCGGACTCTTTTCTTATTAAGAGTCTGGCCCGCTTTTCATTTTAAGAAGGGATTACTCGCCCTTTTTTCTATACTACTATTACGCCCACCACATCTCAGCAGGTTGTTCTCTAATTAAGACGGATTGCAGATTGCTAACTGCGCGTTGGAATCCCTCTTCAATAGACATAAGTGGATCTTCGTGTTCAATTGAAACAACATAGTCATAACCATATAAACGAAGAGCACTCATCATGTCAGACCATTCTTTCACATCATGACCACAGCCAACCGAGCGGAATGTCCATGCTCTTGTTTGCAGTTTGTCATAGGGTTGCATATCTAAATAACCATGCATATTCAGATTATCTGGATCAATGTAAGTATCTTTTGCATGGAAATGATGAATGGCGTTTTTCTCGCCAAGAATTTTGATGGCAGCCACTGAATCAATCCCTTGCCACCACATATGACTTGGATCAAGGTTTGCGCCAATTGCGTCAGAAGTATTTTCTCTCAATTTCAATAAGGTATATGGGGAGTGAACAAGGAAACCACCATGAAGCTCTATACCGATTTTCACGTTATGTTCTTCCGCATAAGTACCAATTTCTTTCCAATATGGAATAAGCTTTTCTTCCCACTGCCAGTTATAGACATCCAAATGTTCTGGTGGCCATGCAACTGTAGGCCAATTCGGTTGTTTTGCCCCTTCATGATCACCAGCTGTCCCTGAAAAAGTATTCACAACAGGTACATTCATTAACGATGCCAATTTAATTGTTTTTCTCAACGTTTCATCTGCTACTTTTGCAACCTCTTTATCCGGATGAATTGGGTTATTATGGCAGCTGAACGCACTGATCGTTAAACCACGTGATTCCACCTGATGCAAATAATCTTTCCGTTTTTCCTCACTTTCAAGTAAGGCATCCATGTCACAGTGCGCATTTCCAGGATACCCACCTGTCCCAATTTCCACCGCATCTAGACCAGATGCCTTGACATGATCAAGCATTTCTTCAAAAGATTTTTCTGCAAAAAGTACTGTAAACACTCCTAGTTTCATACCTACAGTCACCTATCCTTTCTTTATTGGGCTGTTCAAAAAGTGCGGTACAAATGCCAATTTCGCCCTTTGTATCCTCTTTGTTGAACAACACTTTATTAATTGTTTGAACATAGTTTCATTTTAACGCTTCTTCCTATATTTGCACAATTTTCTTAGTTTCACTAGATTCTAATGCTGCTAATACAACTTTTAAGGATTTCATGCCTTCTTCTCCATTAACTGGTGGTTCCGTATCCTTTACAATACTATTAACAAAATGATCAATAACCTTTGTACTAGATTGGCCGCCTTCTTCATTGGATTGGATTTTTCCGAGATCAAAATTTTCTGTTTCCCCACCAACATGATGAACAATTAGCGAATGTTCAGGATCATCCTCTAATCGCAATACAGCCTTTTCTCCATAGATAATCGTCGCATTATCTTCTTTCCCATAAGCCCAGCTTGCAGCTAATGTCCCAATAATACCAGTCTCTGATTTTAAAATACACACAGCATTATCATCGACTGTACTATCTTCTTTCGCCCCTGATTCCACAAAAGATCCCACTTCAACAAACTCTTCTCCTAATACATAACGCATAAGGTCTGTTTTATGGACACCGAGATCTCCCATCGCGCCAATAAATGCTTCTTCCTTTCTAAAAAACCAACTATCTTTCCCATCAATACTCCATCCTTCTGGGCCTGGATGGCCAAAAGCTGTGCGGAAGCTATAAATTTTCCCTACCTCTCCGTTGGCAATAAGTTCTCTCGCCTTTTCATGGGAAGCCACAAAGCGTTGGTTATGGCCGATCATTAGCTTCTTACCATTCTTTTCTGCTGCTTGAATCATATCCAAAGCTTCCTGTTCAGATGTAGCCATTGGCTTTTCGCATAGAACATGATTTCCCGCTTCTAATGCAGCAATACTGACAGGCGCATGCAAATAATTGGGCGTACAAACGGACACAATATCTAGTTCAACCTCACTAAGCATCTCTTCATAATTAGTGAAAGCTTGACCGCCATATTCCCCTGCCATCTTATTAGCTCTTTCTTCTACGATATCACAGACAGCGACAATCTCAACTTGATCATTCATTGCGTATTCTGGTAGATGACGGAATTTCGCGATACTTCCACAACCAACAACCCCAACCTTCAATTTGGTCATAGCTACTCTCCTTTTCTATGTATATATTTGATGTACCTCATCATTTATGCTGTTTTAACAACCAAGAATATAAATGTGGATTATTATAAGTCTCTGTCCAAGAATCATGTGTCGCATCTGGATAAACGGTTAGTTTTGCATTTCCCCCCACATCCTGAAGAGCATGGACCATTTTTTCACTTTCTTCTAACGGGACTACATCATCTTTTGCCCCATGAAAAGCCCAAACTGGTACATCCTTCAAACGTTCAATCCCTTCTATAGAACCGCCTCCACATATCGGCGCGGCGGCAGCAAAACGATCAGGACATTTTTTCGCTAATTCCCATGTTCCATATCCTCCCATACTTAAACCAGTGACATAGATTCTTTGTGCATCTACCCGGTAAACAGTAGAAATATGATCGATTAAGGCGATCAAATCATCCAAATACAAGTCCCATGTCGAATACCTTAGTTTTAATGGGCATTGTGGGGCAAGAAGAATGAATGGAAATGATTGCTTTTCAGTCGACTTAAGTGGTCCATGACGTTTGACCAACTCTAAATCATTTCCTCTTTCCCCCATCCCATGTAAAAATAAAACAAGTGGTAATTCCTTTTGATCCTCTTCGTTATAACTCGCTGGGAGGGAGAGGATATACGCCAAGTTTACCTCTTTTGTAACCGCAATCTCCTTTTGGAATAAATGCTCACTTAACACTCCGTCTCTTCACCTCCAATTCGTGAAAACCCTATCATTTACAGAGATAGTCTTTTCAACTCAGGCCGTTCTCTTTCATGATTATTTTACCACACATATTATCATTTCGGAATAGAAACGTTTCGAAAAATTACTTGTAAAATATTCAAACAAATTATAGAGTATAATCAAGGAATACATTGGAGTTGGAGGAAAAACGGTATGGTAAGTATTAAAGATATCGCTAAAAAGGCTGGCGTATCTATTTCAACGGTCTCCTATGCTTTAAATGGAAGTCCGAAGGTAACAGAAAAGACAAGTAAGAAAATACTTGAGATTGCCAAAGAACTAAATTATGTTCCTAATGCTGCTGCTCGAACTTTAAAAAACCGCGCATCCAACATTATTGGCGCATTTATGCCTGATTATGGCGGCCCTTTCTTCGGAGATTTACTAAGAGGTATGCGAAAAACATTTAATCAACATGGCTACGATCTCATTGCCTGTACAGGAAAAGAATCTCATCGTTTTCTTCCTGAAGGGATTATTGATGGAGCCGTCATATTAGACTGGAATTTTCCAGATGAGGAAATTTTACGCTATGCAGAATTAGGGAATAAAATTGTCGTACTTGACCGGGAGTTACATCATCCCAATATCGAACTTGTCCTTCTTGACAATCAAACCGGAACTGAATTAGCAATAAACTACTTAATCGAGAACAAACAGCTAAATCTTATTCTACTTACAGGACCTAGTGGAAATTTCGACTCACAGCAAAGACTTCAAGCCGCCGTAGATATTTTACAAAGGCACCCTTCGATCAACTATACAATCTACTCTGGGGATTTTAGCCAATCATTTGGAAAAGACATTGTGAACGAGATTGTCGAGAATTCGATGACACCAACGGCCATCTTTTCTTTCAATGATACGATGGCCGTTGGTCTCTATCAAGGATTTCAAAAAACCTCGTATAAAATCGGCCAAGATATACAAATTATTGGTTTTGATAATACAGAGGTTGCTCAGTATCTCCAGCCCCCTCTTACAACAATTAATTATTCTAAAGATGAGTGGGGATCAATGGCAGCAGAGCAATTAATTCAATTATTAAACGGAAAAACAACGCAGCCACATACCATACCTGTTTGTTTATTAGAACGAGAATCTGTTAGAACAAACAATTAGGAATCTTACACAGAGGCTGGGACAAAAGTGGTTTCACCAAATAAAAAACCGAACTACTATGGTATATATCCTATGCTCCTGGAAATATACTTCTCTAAGGGGATGCATTGTTCATCATTGGAGCTTAGCACTTTAGTTATGTCCCAGCCTCTTATTCATCCGCTTTAAACCTTGAGGGTTTCCCCTAGACATTCAGCAAAAGCCTTCGTAATCAATTGCGGTCTCGTAATAGCACTGCCAACCACGACTGACCATGCACCAAGTTCCTGCATTTTTTTCGCTTGCTCAGGAGTTTGAATTCTTCCCTCAGCCACAACTGGTATAGACATCCGTTCACATAATTTCTGAACAAGTTCGAAGTCAGGCCCTTTCTGTTTTGGGCTATCTTCCGTATAACCAGACAGAGTAGTTGAAAGCATGTCCACCCCACATTCACTTGCATAAGTAGCATCCTCAATCGTCGCAATATCGGCCATAACCAAAGTATCACTATGATCATGAATAAACTGAACCAACTCTACCAATTCCTCTCCATTTGGCCGTTGGCGAATAGTCGCATCCAAGGCGATTACATCTGGTTTGACCTCCAATAATTCCTTAACCTCTTTCAAAGTAGCTGTAATAAATACTTCACTGTCAGGATAATTTCTTTTCACTAAGCCAATAACAGGGAGATTCGTCGCCTTCTTGATTGCTTCGACATCAATAGCTGAATTGCTCCGGATTGCAACAGCTCCACCTTCTTTGGCAGCCACCGCCATTTTGGCCATCAATTCCGAACCATGTAACGGTTCATCTTCCAATGCCTGACAAGAGACAATTAAATTTTTATGAATGGTTTGAAAGAATTCTTTATTTCGCAATATTATCATTCCTTGTTTTTATTTTCTTCGATATCTATCTTGAAACAACGGCACTGTTGGATAACTTATATCTATGAAGGTATTATCCTTATATACCAACAAGCTTTCTAGCTGATAATCTTAGGAAAAATCGGTTAACTGAAAACGGACACCTATGACATACGGTCTAGCTTCCTTCCCCTTTTGTATAACTTCTTCTTTATCAAAATACCCATAAGAATTCAGAAAAAAAGTACCGTCTCTCATTACAACATTTCCAGCATAACCACAATCACCCGATTTTTTCGATGGAGTGAAGTCTTGGCCTAAAAGAATACGATACTCCCCTTCTTCTCCATTTATTAAATCATCATAAGTCCCAACCCAAGCTACCCAATCCCCTGCCATCCAATCATCCTCTTCAATCTTCCCATCATTATTGTAATCTAGGATAATTTCCCGAAAAGAAATAACAAGTCGACCACTGATTGGATCATAGGCAGCTTTATGTCGTTCCCCATTTATAGAACCCGGGACTTCTCTTGGTGTTGTCCAGCTTTTTCCTTCGTCATTTGAAAAAGAAATCGTTGATGTATGCATATGTGATTGGCTTCTCGCTAATAAGGCAAGTTGATGACTATCCGGGGAACGAAAAATACACGCTTCACATAATTGAACAGTCTGCTCTATTTTGCGATAGGGCTGTAAATAAGGTTCAGGTTTACTCCATCGTTCTTCCCCAGTCTCTGAAAAAGTTAAGTACGTTTTATAATTGATAAATTGGGAATCATGATAGACTCCCATCCATTGATCCAACCATTGACCCTTTTCATCCTTCAGACGAACGAGACTAGACATCGCCACAATTGTTTGGTGTCCTATAAACCATTCTTTATAGTCACTCCAAGTTTTCCCTAAATCGGTCGAGATCGATGTTTTCCATCCTTTAAATTGATCCTCTCCCCAACCAGGTCCACCTGAAATAGAAATGAGCTTTTGTTGACCATGCTTACAATTGAGTTGATAAATTGTCGGCGTTTCGCGGGAATCCCTCCATGTTTCATTTGGAACGATTCTCCCTTGCCAAGTTAATCCACCATCCACACTTTTATTGAGCAAAGCCTCCCCAATTCCATGCCCTTTCGGATAGACAGTAAAGATCGTCTGATCATCATTAAGTAAAACTGAATCCGGTTGACCTAAATATTGGTCTGGTTCACGATCAATAATGATTTGTTGTTGGGGATCTATTTTATGAATAGGTAATGTATGTTGAATAGGCATCGATCACTTCCTCCTTTAACCGTCTTATCATGCGCAATGCTTATTACTAGAAAAAGCCCCTTAGTTTATAACCTTGGGGCCATTGTTCTACTTATTAATCTTCTGGATTAAGAAGGTCGTCCACAGTTGCCGCCTTTTCTAGTTCCTCAAGTTTCTCTTTCCCGCCATTGCTCATCCAATTTTGCACATAATTATCCCACTCTTTATCAATATCTACCTCTCCAACAATCGACTTCATTCTAAATTCATCAACGATTGTCGTTAATTGAGCACCATAGCGTTTATCAATTTCTCTTCCATTTGTTTCATTTAAAAGATCATATTTATACGGACGTATTAACATTTTTTCCTGAATATCATCTCGAGCATAAAAATCTTCTTTTAACTTTAATGTATACTCCGAAGTAAACCAAGTTACTCTCTCTTTAGTATATGTTCGAAAATTATAAGCCCAAAATCCGGAATTACCTTCTTCTAAATCCCATTCTGGCTTTACCTTCAAAGCCGACTTTTCAGGTTCTCCCTCCCATTCAGAGTGTTCGTCCACTTCACCGTATAAAGTCCATCTTGCATCATCATCCAGATTAATATAATCAAAAATTTGTAAAATCCTAGCCAGTTCTTCATCTGTAACATCTTTAGATACATAAAAATTATCTGCTAGGTCAACAACTGGTAGATAAGCTCCTTCCCCTTGATACCCATCTGGGCCAATTTCAGGAGCGAGAGCTAACACTTTTGCAGTGGAATCTGGATCTTCGACAACATTTTGTGGGGCGCGTCCTCTTGCCCAGTCATCCATAGCAAGATAAGCAGGTTGCGCAATATAATAACCAACCTTTCCTTGCTTATATTTTTCCCACCCTTTTTGCTCATCTAAAGTTGTAAACTCTGGATCAATGATTCCCATATCATACCATTTAGCCATGAGCTTCAACCACTCTTTATATTGGTTTGAGATTTCGGTTACAACTAACTCTCCATCTTCCATTAAATTATATCCGTTTGCTACTCCAAATGCCCCCATTAAAGTGGTCGCCCAATTCAGATTATTATTAGCAGGTAAAATTCCGTACGTATCTTTCTTCCCATTTCCATCAGGATCATCGTTCACAAAGGCTAGTAAAATTTCCTCTAATTCCTCAATCGTATAAGCTTCTTCTGTATATAGGATATTTTCTCGTTTACCTGGGCCTACAGATTTTAAATCTCCCGGCGGTTCAAATCCGAGCTTTTCTAACCAGTCTAGGCGAAGAGTTGGCCCCCAAGCTAGACCTTCTACATGAGCATATTGGCCAATTAATGATAAATATTCATTATCAGTTCCATCTTTTAAATTCATAATCGGTCCAGGTTGATGTTCCTCTAGCATCTTCATGTATCGTGGAGCATATTTTTCTAGCATTTCTTTCGGAATTGTTCTCGTTAGACCAGAATCATACATTTCCTGTGGAGTTTGTCCTCCCGCCGTAAAAGAAAAGGTATCAGGCAAGTCACCCGATGCTACTAATAGATTCACTTGGTCTTCGTTCCAGGTGTCAATTTTCACATTTTTAATCTTGATATTAAACATCTCTTCTAAACGTTTTTGTACATAGTTTCCTTCTTCTACTTTTCCTCTCGTAATAGAACCAGATAACTCTAGTGTTAACTCCTCATTGAAATCCCCCGGTTCGGGTAGAGACGAGATATCGACTTCTTTCTCGGTTTCTTTACTCGCATTTGAGCTACAACCAGATATGATAAGAACCATAATCAAAAACACAACAAAAAATATGCCTTTTAAATTTTTCATCGTTTCTCCCCCTTGTATCTATCAACCTTTTAATGATCCAATCATAATACCTTTAATGAAGTATTTTTGTACAAATGGATAAACTAAAACAATTGGTCCAATAGAAATGATAACGGTCGCAGCCCTGACATTACTTAACAGAAGGTTTCTGCTGGAGCCCCCACCTCCTCCAAGAGCTGCGGCATCAGTAGATTGCGATAAATCCATCGCCGTCAGCATATCTCTTACAATAATTTGTAAGACTGATTTTGCATCATCTTGAATATAAACCAACGCATGGAACCATTCATTCCAATGAAATACAGCCGCCCATAAAGCGATCGTTGCTATAACTGGCTTGGAAAGCGGCAGGATAATTTTGGTTAAAATCGTAAAATAACTTGCTCCATCCATCATTGCAGATTCTTCAATCCCTTTATCAATGGTCATGAAGTAATTTCTCATAATAATGATGTAGAAAACATTGACAGCGGTTGGTAAGATCAAAGCCCATCTAGTATCTATTAGGCCCAAGTTTTTCACCAGTAAGTAGTCAGGAATAATCCCTCCGGAAAAAAACATTGCAATTAGAAAAAAAATTGTAATCGTATTTCTAAATGGCAATTCCCTTTTAGAAAGTGGGTAGGCCGCTAATGTCGTGAAAGCGACGATTAAAAAAGTACCAGCTACAGTTCGAACTATCGTATTCATATACGCTTTCATAATATGACCATATCCAAACACGAACTGGTAAGCATCAGAAATCCATTTTTCTGGCCATAAATTTGCGCCCAAGCTTGAAGCTTGATTAGGATCTGAAAAGGATAAAACAAATGTTTGCCAGAACGGATATAAAACAAGAAAAGAAAAAAAGAAAAATCCAATGACTAAACAAATTTCGAACAAGGAAAATTTCCCTTTTTTGATACCCATGAGTGCACAACTCCTTTTTTACCAAATTCCATGTTCACTTTTTCTGCGGATAATAGCATTTGCTCCCAAAATAAAGAGAACCCCTATCACATTTTTAAATAACCCCACCGCAGTAGCGTAATCGAATTGAAATTGCTCTAAACCGCTTCTGTAAACATATGTATCAATAATATCTGCCACTTCATAAACAAGCGGATTATACAAATTCAAGATTTGATCAAACCCTGCATTCAAAATTCCACCTAAACGAAGAATAAACATAATAATTACCATTGGCATAATAGAGGGCAATGTAACATGGATCATTTTCTTGAACCTTCCAGCTCCATCCATTTCAGCTGCTTCATATAATGCCGGATCAATTGAGGCTATAGAAGCGATATAGATGATTGCTCCATATCCGATTTCTTTCCAAATATCCGTGATAAGAAGGACTGGTACAAAGAAAACCTTACTAGACAAGAAGTTTATTGGATCGCCACCAAACATCGTAATTACATAATTAATTATTCCACGTTGTGGAGAAAAGACTTCAATGATCATGGCTGATAAGATAACCCAAGACATAAAATGTGGTAAATATGAGATTGATTGTGTCACTTTTAAAAACTTTTGATTGCGAATTTCATTTAACAGTAATGCAAAAATAATTGGTGCCGGGAAAGAAATAAGAATCTTTAGTAAACTAATGATAATCGTATTTTTTAATGCTCTTATAAACATAAAATCTGTAAATAAACGTTTAAAATGGTCAAAATTGTTCCAAGGACTGTCCCAAATTCCAAGACCTGGTGAAAAATCCTTAAACGAAATGATGACTCCATACATCGGAAGATAATTAAAGATGAACAACATTATTATTGGAAATAATAGCATGGCATATAGTAACTTCATCTTTTTCATCTGTGCCCATGTGGAGGCTTTTTTATTAAATTGTAAAGATGTTTTGGCTGTTTCGACCTTCGCCATACTTAACCACTCCCTCCCGCTAAGATAATCTTTTCTTGATATAAACCAGAAGATTAACCATTTTATCTCTAACATATTATGGTAGTACCACTTCAATTGTCTCAACGAGAGTACATCCGATTTAGTGTAGTATTATGGTAGTACCATACTCTCTTATCAAGAGATTAATCGCTTTCACATCATCTGTCAACATATTTTTACAAAATTCGGGAATCTTATAGAAGAATTATAGGTAAAAACTTCGAGATGATTGTGGTTAGACATCGGTTTAGAGCCAATGTCTAGCCACTGTTCTACTAAATAAAGTATAAATATACTACAATATTCTTATCCCTTTAACCACTCTAATGAAAAGGAAGCAAACGGGATATCCATCTTATTCCAATCATGATAATCATAGTGACGCTCATATAAAATGCCGATTTCTCCGTTTTTCATAACAGTTAAGCAGGAGTAGCCAAAATAGCCTTCCTCAATCACCTTGCTGTAGGGCCATGTTTTTCCGCCGTCTTCGCTTAAACGAATTGTGCCTGTGATTCTTTGCTTTTCATTAGCAGGATTTGAAAATAGAATACGAACTTTGCCATCACCGAGATCAGGGTAAAGAGTCACACTTGATTGACAAATTGGATCAAGTAATGCCTCATCAAATTGGACTTCTCCCCAAGTTTCTCCCCCGTCTATACTTGTCGTGACAGCCGTTCTTTGCTTTCCATAATGATTTCGTAAATAATATCTTAATTCGCCTGTCGGTAATTGAATCACCTGCGATTCTGTTAAGTACTGTTTTTCATGCGAGATTGTTTTTGCTGTTAATTCCTCTCCATCTAATACTCTTCCATCATTTGGTGATTCGCCCCTTGTCCATGTAGCACCATGATTATCACTATAAATACAAGCACAGGACAAACAGCCTGCTTCATTGGAAAAATAAATAGGAAACACCAAGCGTCCTTTCTTTGTGCCATGCTTTAACTGAATACCACAACCTGGACCTGAGCCGATAAAACGCATCCATTCTTCCTTTACCATAAGATTTAACTCCCTTGGCTTGGACCACGTTAAACCATCATCATCGCTTTGAATAATGTGTAAAAAGGATGTTCTTGCCTCCAGTAAACTTTCATTTGGGTCAATTCCCTGTTTGAAATAAATATTGCCCATCGCCTCCTGCCCCTTGAACACATATCCCTCTTCATCTACGGAATGATCAGTTTTTTGTCCTTTATCATCCACAACTCTTCCATCTGTCTCTAGCAAAAATAAATTCCTGTCACGGTCATATAGTTTTCTTCGTCCCTCTGTATCAAATCCAATGCCAGGATCACTATTTCGCAACCCAATACCACCAGGTGTATGGCAATAGATCATAAAGATAGAGCCAGTTTCTTCGTCTTCTAGTAAAGCGGTGTCAATTGCAGCTGCACCGTCTAGGCCTTCCCCTGCAAAACTGACTAACTTTTGAACCGGTCCCCAAGTCTTACCACGGTCTTCACTCCGTCTAATACTTGCATCAATTTGATTTGGATTGTCCGTATGATCGGCAATTCTTGCATCAATCCCCGCAATGACTGTTCCCTTTTTCGTTGTAATCATAGACGGGATTCGATAAGCCTTTGAATCAGCCAAGTCTGGATAAAACACTACTTGTGTATCAATATTTGCCAATGTTTATACCCCCAGCTCATCTTTCTTTTTCGTTACAAGTTCAATCGTTTTTTCGATTTCTTGATTAAGGGCTTCCAATTCAAGCCAATCCTCATTTTTTTCGATCGGTAAAAGTGGCAGACGAGGTTGCCCTGTTTCTATTCCCCTTATGCTCAGGATTGCTTTACAAGCACCATATAAAGAGGGAAAGGTTAGTAATCTAGAGATAAATCGGTTGATTTCTGCTTGAATAAACTGAGCTTTTTTAATTTGCCCTTCAAAAAAACTCTTTTCCAATTCGCAATATAGTTGTGGCATAACCCCATAGGTTCCACCGATCCCTCCATCTGCCCCCATAATTCGCCCGCCTAAATATTGCTCATCCGGGCCATTCAGCACCAAAAATTCTTTATCAGCGTTGGCCTTTAATTGCTGGAGTTCATATACACTTTCAGCTGACATCTTAATGCCAATAACCTTTTGTTCAGCAACCATTTTTTTATATAACGCTGACGTCAGATTAAATCCTGTCGTTTGTGGAATATGGTAAATGATAAATGGCAAAGAGGTTGCCTCAATCATTTCCTTCCAATGTCTTTCAACTGATTCTTCTGGCAAGCGATAATAAATAGATGGGACAGATGAAACTGCCGCTACATGACATTTTTCAGCATGTTGAGCCAATTCAACACTTTCTCTTGTCGAGTTGGCTCCGATATGAGCAATGATCGTCAGCTTCTCCCCAACTGCGCTCATCACCGCCTCTAAAACTTCTTTACGCTCATCCATTGTTTGCAGAATTCCTTCTCCTGAACTTCCACCAACATACAGGCCTTTAATCCCCGAGTCAGCATAATAGTTAGCTAGTTTCTTAACCCTTTCTTTATCCACTTCTCCTGTTGCATCATAAGCAGAATACATGGCTACAAAAACACCCTTAAATTGATCAAGATCCCAAGTCATTTTTCTTTTTCATCCCATTTCTTTATCTATGATGTTATAATATGGTCATACCATTTATTCTCTCTCAAACCTAAACGCTTTCAAATTAAATGTCAAGCTGTTTTAAGTATTTTTTCTTTGTCTTTTCGGGACGATCCACTTAGTTAGTGTATAATCGTCTTTAAATAGAAAAAACGGTCCTTTTAGTTATATACTGGTGACAAGACTACGCTTATAAATATATTTTTAGTGAGGAAGAAAAACATGGCGCAACGAAAACAAACTTTATCAGAAATTGTCATTGAACGAATTAAAACTCATATTGCAGAAAATCAATACCAATCAGGTGATCAGCTGCCATCTGAGAAGGAAATCATCCAAATGTTGGGTGTGAGTAGAACAGCTGTTAGAGAAGCATTAAAATCACTTCAATCGCAGGGTATCATTGAAATTAAACCTGGTGTAGGTATTTTTGTAACAAAGGTTCATCTGCAAAGTTATTTAAAAAATATCTCTCCATTTTTAGCTTTTGATCAAATCAAATTCAAAGATCTGATTGATGCACGAATTATTCTTGAATTGGGAGCTATTGAACTAGCGATAGACCATTATCACATCGATGAGATTAATCAAATGGAGAAATGGAATAACTTGATTTTAGAAAAAGCCCAAAAGGGAGAAAAGCCAAAAGAAGAGGATCGCCTATTCCACAAAACACTATTTAATGCCACTGGCAATGAAACCTATATCCAACTTTCTTATATTATCAACGAATATTTCCAAGCCAACCAATTAGAAGAGGTTGTTGACATGGAGGAATACAAACATTCCTATGAAGAACATAAACAAGTGATTGATGCGATTCAACAAAAAGATAAAGAAACAGCTCAACAGGCGATGAGAAACCATTTGAGTCATCTTTATAATTTGTTGCATGGAACAGAATAGAATAGCAAAAGCGCTCTTCTATGACAAAGACCATGATTTCTCCTAAGACAAGTGGTCCACTTACCGTAAAAAACAAAGAATACGTTTTCCTTTTAATGATTTTATATTCTCTATCTATATGATATAATGGTGCAAAAAGATCATATGGTATTACCACTTTTTTTAAGTAAGCGAGGATAACAATGAAACCAATCCAAGATACTGAACGATTTACTTTAAGCAAAATTATTAGTGACGATCTTAAGGAATATATCATTCAAAATAAACTCACTACAGGAGATCGTCTCCCTTCGGAAAGAGAGCTTGCAGCGAATATGGATGTAAGCCGTGTCATTATACGTGAGGCATTACGATCATTGGAAGCAACTGGCTTGGTCACCATTAAACAAGGCGAAGGAGCCTTTGTTAATACCGACGATCCACAGGTTATTTTCCAACATCTCCTTCATTTTTGGAAAATGAACAATGAAAAGACAGAGGAATTGCTTGAACTTCGCTTTCTATTAGAAAAGGCAGCCATTGAACAAATTTGTCAGTATCCCAATGCTGAGCAATTTGAGCAATTAGAAACGCTCATACAAAAAATGGAGCAGACCGAAGATCCCAATGATTTTCAACAATACGATGCAGCCTTTCATACTGGGTTAATTGAGGCAACACAAAACAGCTTGTTCATACAATTAGCAGATACCATTGTGAAATATTTTGCTGAAGCACCTGCTATCCCCTTTACCCAAGAAGAAAAGAATGTAACTGTAAAAGAGCATGCTGTAATCCTTCAAGCTTTAAAAACAGGAAAGCTTAATCAAGCACTGACCACACTGGAGAAACATTTGCAGCGGCCAAGAAAGTAAACAGGCCTAGTGGGAAATTTGAATTCATTGTCCGCTATGAGCCTCTTTTTGAACACGTACTATAAGTTTTTTTACGATCAAAGTTGCGATTAAAAAGCATAACAAAAGTGAGAGGAGTAACGTTCCTAATGGGACAAAATAACTGTTTGCTTCACTGATCGCAGCAAAGAGATTTGCACTTCGATCCTTCGTGTACAAAGTAAGAACAGAACCCAAAAGACCAAACTCACTCACGTCAAAATATGAATTGGGTTGGCTTGTTGGTGTTCGTGGAACTAGGATATTTAGAAAGAAAATAAACAACGTAAGGAAACCAACCATCCACTTGTTCTTATTCACTTCTACCCCTCCCTTCCACAGATTAATTTATTGACAGTAAAATCTAAATAATCATTATATTTATCATAACAGAACAATATTCATAATAAAAGCCCCCTTGCAAAAGGGAGCTCTTCAATTCATCTATTTATTCCTCTTCTCCAATGACCCCGTCTGCGATATTCACAGCGTGGTCGCCGATTCTCTCCAGGTTACTGACAATATCTACGTACACGATCCCTGCTGTTCCGGTACATTGATTTTCGTTCAGACGACGGATATGTTGCTTCCGTAGGTCTCTTTCCATTTGATCAATTTGAATTTCTTTCTCTAACACAGCTCTTGCTTGCTCAATATCATCATGTTCTAACGCATGAATTGCTTGTCTCAATGTGGAGATCGTCAGCTCAAACATTTCTTCCAAATCCTTTAATGCTGATTCAGAAAATTTCACCTTATTATGAATTTGGTTGTCCACTAATTCCATAATATTTTCAATATGATCTCCAATTCTTTCGAGATTGATCACTGTATCCATTAAAACATGGTGCGCTTTTAAGTTTTGATCTGATAAAGAGTGATAGGATATTTGCATTAAATACTCCGTAATCGTCTTGTCCAAATTGTTCAAAGCATCCTCAATTTGTGGAAGTACTGTACGCTGTTCTTTCCCATGTTCTCTGAAGTAGTGACCTACCTCTACCATCCCTTTTTCGGATAATTCTGCCATACGTAATACTTCCTTTTTCCCTTGTCCCAAGGCAACCGATGGGGATTGGCGAATAAATTGCTCACCCAAATGAATGGCCTTATGCTCAATAGCTTTATCTTTACCTGGCACAAGCTTTGTCACGATCCAGGCAAGTCCAGCAATAAATGGAAATTGAATGATAGTATTTATTACATTAAATGTTCCGTGTGCAAATGCAATCGTCATTTTATTATTTAAATCAAACGAGCCTTGGAAAAACTCAATTAAATGAGTAAATGGACCCATAAATATAAGCACTAAAGTGACACCAATCAGGTTAAAGAGAACATGTGTAAATGCCGCTCTTCTCGCTGAAACAGAAGCACCAATGGCCGCTAAAACTGCCGTTATAGTTGTTCCAATATTTTCTCCAAAAAGAATAGGTAAGGCTGTCTGTAATTGAATAACGCCTTGATCATATAAAGTTTGTAAAAGCGCAACAGAAGCGGTGGAACTTTGAATAATCATCGTAAAGAAGGCGCCGGTCCCAACTCCTAGGAGTGGATTTTTTCCTAAATTCACCATTAAATCAATGAAAGCTTGCGCGTCCTGGAGCGGCTCCATCGCATCTCCCATTAAATTAAGCCCAAAAAACAAAGCACCAAATCCAAAAAATACTTGACCGAAGTTATTGACTTTATGATTTTTAAAGAAGAATATTAAAAATGCACCTAAGGCAAGAATCGGTAATGCATATGAACCTATATCGATACCGATAATAAAGGCAGTTACAGTTGTCCCGATATTGGCTCCCATAATGACGCCAATTGCTTGTCTTAGGGTCATAAAACCTGCTGTTACAAGACCTACCGTAAGGACAGTGGTTCCCGAGCTAGATTGAATTAATACTGTTACAACGATCCCCGTTAAAATACCCATAATTGGCTTTGTGGTAAAACGATCAAGCAGATCTCTTAATCCATCACCAGCAGCCTTTTGAAGACCATCTCCCATGGATTTAATTCCATATAGGAAGATCCCTAGTCCCCCAAAAAACGTAAAGAGCATTGTTTGCAAGTCCATATCTTCTCTCCTAATTACGTAGTGTATTCGACCTTGCTCATTCCTCCCCCATCTTAATGAAGAACATTGGAAAAGTAAATATGAAGGAATGTAAAGATTTTGTAAAGATTTTTCTGGAATCGCTTAACAATTGGGTATAAGTGCAATCATTGGACGAATGTTTTCATTCGCCTTATGCTTTATTTAATCTCTTATTAGGAGGATGCATATGGGTTACATAAAATATTTTCAAGGTGTTCCTTTATCTGTTTTAGATCTTGCCCCTATTACCGAAGGAAGCAATGCGACGCAATCTTTCAAAAATAGTGTTCAGTTAGCCCAGCTCACAGAAGAACTTGGTTTTCATCGGTATTGGTTGGCTGAGCATCATAATATGCCAGGGATTGCAAGCTCCGCTACATCTGTCTTAATTGGTCATATCGCTGGAGCAACGAAGCAAATACGTGTAGGCGCTGGAGGAATTATGTTGCCAAACCATGCGACTCTGGTCATTGCCGAACAATTTGGTACTTTGGAATCTTTATACCCTGGGCGGATTGATCTAGGACTTGGGCGTGCCCCTGGAAGTGATCAAGCAACAGCCTACGCTCTAAGAAGAACCTTGCAAAATGGGGCGGAAGAGTTTCCAATGCAAGTAGAAGGGTTGGAGGACTATTTTTCGGGTAGCCCTCATGCTCGAGTTCGAGCTATTCCTGGAGAGGGCTTGACTATTCCCATATGGTTACTTGGTTCAAGCGGCTTTAGTGCTCGACTTGCCGCTCAAAAGGGATTACCCTTTTCCTTTGCCAGCCATTTTTCTCCAGACTATACTTTGCCAGCTTTACAAATCTACAGAGAAAACTTTCAACCCTCAGAGGCATTGGACAAACCCTATGCTATGCTTGGTGTGAATATCATTGCAGCTGAAACAGATGAACAAGCACAATGGTTATCAACATCTCAGCAGCAGCAATTTTTAAGCTTAGCTCGAAATGAACCGACACAATTGAGGCCGCCTATTGAGAATATGGAAGACATTTTATCACCACTTGAAAAGGCTCATATCGAAAAAACACTTGATTCCCGGTCGACGATTGTCGGAAGCCCAGAAACGGTGCAACAAAAGCTCAAAGTGTTTATAGATGAAACAAAAGCTGATGAAATCATTATTAACTCACAAATTTTTGACCAAACAGCGCGGCTCCGTTCATATGAAATTATCGCCGGTATGATGGATCAATAGGGATTTCGATCATGAAACGGGTTTTCGTGTTCTTATGTCTTGTCATTTTCTTAGGCCTAGTATTTACCTATCAATCCCCTTTTCTAGCCTATTTTGATGTAAAAATTCTACTTTTTTTTGAAGACATGCGTACACCCTTTCTTAATGGGTTATTTACGATAATAACGACAATTGGCTCGATTAAGGTTCTCTTTCCTTTGTGTATCGGGGTGTCCATTTATTTAGTTTTCAAAAAGTATTATGCTGAAGTCATCTGTCTATGGATTTTGTTCTGGAGTTCAAGGAGTCTCAATTTTATTTTGAAGGAATGGATTGAGCGGGAGCGTCCTTCTTTTCATCCATTAATCCAAATAGGGGAGTATAGTTTTCCGAGCGGCCATTCTATGAATGCCATCGTGGTACTTGGCTTTCTTTGTTATTTGCTGACAAGCAATTTCGTAATCAATAAGACGTGGCGAAGCAGTTGGTTTTTAATAACCGGAATCATTATTTTGCTTATTGTACTCAGTAGGCTTTATCTCGGAGTGCATTATCCTACAGATGTCGTTGCGGGATTATGCATAGGGTATTTGTTACTCGCATTTTTTCTCCATTTTTTCCCTAGCATACGAAAAAAATGGCTAGCAGACCGCCGCCGTTAGCGAGTCCGCTAGCTTTCTTTAAAATTTCTATTAGCCAGTGGAAGTGTTCTATTAGCTTTTGCAAGTATCTATTAGCCATTAACATCCTGCTATTAGTCGTTGCACGCATTTTATTAGCTATTAACATCTTTCTATTAGCCGTTGAATGCTTCCACTGTCTTTCGGTTTAAATCTCTTTTTGCTTCTTTTGTGATCATTTGCTTGTTCTTAGGGTCATTCACACGTTCTAGAAAATCATCGATGAACTTTTGTGCCTGCTTCTGTGAACCGTTATTTAAATGATGAGTGGCTTGTCTTAATTTATTAGTTAATTGTTTCCCCAGCGGGTGTTGAATATCACCCGATTGCATCATATCTTGCAATAATAACTCGATATCGGGCTTTTGCTCAGAATCCGTATAAATCGCTTCAAATTGATCGAAGTAAAGCAGTCCTGCTGTTTTATTATTTTGATTCTTTTCTTCTAAAGCAAAGTAGCGTACTTTCAGCGGGAATACGGTTCCCTCTGGAACAGTTGCATAGACATATTTCCAGCCTGTCCAGTTCACTCCGCCAACGGTTGTCATATTCCACAAGGCATCCTGACCATTTCCATCTGTAATTCCCAATCGCAGATGATGATATTGTTGATCTCCATACACCCAAACTCCGAATCGTGTCGGCTCTCCCCTCACCTCTTGGCCAAGTTCGCCTTCATCATCTAAAAATTGAATATATGCGGCAGATGTGCCTTCTGTTCCCGTAAAATCATAGGTTAATTGTGCTGCTTTCTCTCCATACAATACATATTCAGGATCTGAAACAAGCGTCATATTGACTGAACCAGGGACGGTCCGTACTTCATTCGAACGAATATGAGATTCATCTTCAAAATCCTCTATGATCGGGGACGGGCCTACTTCAACAGCCGTCTCGACACGGATATCTTGATATGTTGCCACAACTTTCCCAGTTGTTACATTGTTGCCGGTTTGCAATACTCCCTCTTCCGTGATCTCTCCAATGTCTCCTTCTACAGACCATTCAAGTACATCTGGAGAAATCATTATTTTTTCACCAGCTTTATCATACGCATTTACAGAGAACGACTGTGACTTTTCGGGCTCTATGACAAAAGAAGTCGGTGAAATCCTTAACTCCGTAACCTCATCCGTGACCGTCACATCTTTCGTGGCGGAAACGCCATCTTTACTCACAACAATTTGTCCTTGTTTCTTTCCTTCTCCTGCTACAAACAAACCGGAACGGTCAATTTCTCCGATGTCTTTATCAACAGACCACTGTAATGAATTAGGCTCTATAGCTAGCGGATTACTATATTCGTCGTACCCTTTCGCTTCTATCCTCACTTTGCTTCCCGAAACGATTTTGAGATTAGTAGCAGGGGATAAACGAATACCTGCCAATTCTGATTGTTGTGGCGCCTTAGAGATGACTAATAAGGAACTACCAACAGGTCTTTCAGGTCCATCGGATGGCCGATTTTGCAATGTCGGCTTTTCATCACCAGGCTGTCTAACATAATAAGTGGTGGATCCACCTCCATCAATATTAATCGCGTCTTCCATCCCTAGTGATTGTAAATACGCAGCGGCACCTGGTAATGTCATGCCATCCGAATGTCCTTCCTGTCTGCCATCAACTGCAAATAGATATAACTTTCCAGCTTTGATAGCAAGCATTGTACGTGGATGCTTGTCTGTATTCTTTTTATCATCCTCTAATAATTCTTCCCAAATCTCTCCATCCTCTAATAAAACCGTTCCTAAAGTTGAATTTCCTGAGACAACATTTTGCGCTTGATTGATATTTTTCGTGAAGTTTACATCAATACGAATCTCATCACCTACGGCTACATGACTTGTGACCCAATCTGCCTTCGTCCCTACCACTGATACAACAATCTTTCCTTCCTCTAATTGTGTATCCGCTGTTTCCGCAACAGACGACACAATCCCTTGTAGTGTTTTTCCCGCTACAAAACGATCATTCCCTTTTCCCGTATCCACCACTACTTCTACTCCGCCTTCTGGAGTTTTCGCAGTTTCACCAAAACGATCATTGAATAAAAAGGCACGATCATTATGTGTGGCCACTCGAGAACGATTGAGCATATCCAGCTCCAATACCTCTCCGTTCGTTGCCTTTAATTCCGCAGTCATTTCAACAGAATGCTCCATTTTAATAGATTGATCAGGAAAAGTAGCAATAAGCGCTTTTATACTACGAGGGGATGTATAAATTTCCCCGTCTACAATCTGTAATCCTGATGGAATCCCAACAGAGCTAAAGAAGTCACCATTCACGCCCCCAACAACCTGCTCACCTTGCTCTCGCATTTCATCAATCGTATTGCCTACTGTTTCTAACCCATAGACGTTTCCATTGGATGAGTACGGTGTGAAATGGACAAATGAATCTTGCGGATCCACTTCCATCATATGGAGAGAATTGACGGAATCCCCGTCTTTCAACTCAACACTTTCGTGATACACACCAGGGGAAACTTGGTACTCTGCTTTCGTGGTAATTTCAGTATCTTCTTCCGCGTGTATCGTTACAGCATGATGTCCGATCATGATAGAAGTAAAGAGCAACATACTTATAAATAGCTTCAATCCTTTTCGCATGGGATCACCCTTTTAGAATTATTGGTACAATAATATTACAACTTTGTGGTTAGATTTGGTCTTTCCAGCTCTATTTCAAGCAGTTCATGAATGGAATGAATAATCAATTTGGGCTGATAATGCTCCTTCGGAGTAAGTTCCTCATAAATCTTTCTCTGAAAAATTCCTGTTAGATAGTCTTGTTGTTCCGCTCGTTGCTCTGGAGTAAGTTGCTTTAGCGCATCTGGCATCCGATGATCGATTAAGATGGATAACGCACCTAGCTGATTCGCAAAATAAACATCGTGGTCTAAGCGATCGCCAACATGGGCAATTAATTCTCCATCTGTTAATAACGGATTTGCCATACTGATTGCCGGCTTGGAGCATCCCACCTTACAAGGTGTGATGATTCTATCGATTTGTTCAGCCAGCTGAATGGCTTTCATAACTGGATACTGGTATTTGTAATAGCCATTTGTTACCACTCCCAGTGAATAGCCCTTTTTCTTTAATGCAGCCAAAACTGTTAAGGCGTTGTTTTCTAGTAAATATACCTTGGGATCCTCCGCATGCTTTTCCACTAATTCAGCGATATTGATTTTCAGTGGAATATTTTGCTCAACGAGAATCTGTTCTAAAATATCATCCCAGTTATAAGCAGCAGCATCCCGCTTCTCTGCTAATCGCTTTTTATGCTCTTTTCTAATCTCAGGGAATATGCCAGCTTCTAGTGTGAGATGAGAGGCTACTATACTTTCAATCTCAGGGAAAACCCATTTACTAAATGGATTTTGCAGGAGGGTCTCATCGAGATCGAACGTAATGTATTTATTCATCGTTTTTTCCTTCTTTCCATTCACTTTTAAAATCTATGGGCATCGAAAAAAATCATTCTTCCATGTCGCAAATGGAATATGCTCCACGCCGCGGCAGCTAATGAGCCTCCACGTGCTTATATGCACTGCCGGGGTCTCACAGAGGCCTTTGCTACGAACAAGATGTTCTAATGTCGGCGATATTCACAGGAGTGACTGTCACTAGCCGACCTCCCACAAGAGTCTCGCATTTTCTGCTAAGCTGGCTTTTCACTTCATAATTTCCACATATAATCCGATACCCAAAATCTATTCATCCTCGAATTGGCCTTGTACAGGATAATGATCAGAAATCCTATTTCCCTGATCATCCCGGATAACTGTCGATGACGGATTCAGTTTTAACATCGCCTGATTGGCCAGCATATAGTCGATCCTTACATAAATGGGATCTTGTAACTCTCCTTTAATTTTCGTCGGCAAGGAATAGTCCAAGGATTCACCCTTCCCAATGTCATGTAATCCTGCATCCAGTAAAGTTTGCATCGGTTGATAATTAATCTCTCCATCTATAATATGTTGGCGTTTTGAAAATTTCCGCTGCAGCATCTTTTCTTTGCTACCACTGTTTTTATAGTAATCCTGATCAAGTGGTGATAAAGTATTTAAATCCCCCATCAGCATAAGAGGCTCATGAATGGATTGTATATAATCGGCAATTTCTGTTGCTTCCTTCTCTCTAATCGTAGATTCAAATGGTGAAAGGTGAGTAACGAGAAAATGAATCTCTTGGATTTTCACATGTAAAAGTCCATGATGGAACGGCGCTTCATCGGTCATATATATGTTTTCAATTGGCCATTTAGAAGCTATACCAATGGAGAAGCGGCTGGATTCCATTCGATAAAGTACCGTGTAAGGCATCCCCAGTTTCTCCATTTCCCTTTGAAATTCTGCTTCCGTCCAATCATTCATTTCATTGAAGCCAGCAATATCGTAGTCTCGCTCCTTCAACCAGTTAAAAAGCATGGCATATCTTTCATCTGTTCGACAACCATCCAAAACATTGTATTGTACGATTTTCACTGTCCACATCCCCTTCTATCTCTATACACTCCAAATTTTTACCGTTTTACCCAGTCACTAAAAGATTCCTATGACATCTCCTTAAACTATTAGTAGGATACCACTTTCAGTAACAAAACCAGGGATGGAAGCTGCCTCCCATCCCCCTTTAGCTAGCTTACTCAGCTTGTTCTTGGTAACGATCATATGCTTGTTGATAAATGTCCATATATTGTTCCAGTCCAACCTTTTTCACTGTTTCGACATACTTATCCCACTCATCAAATGATGTTTTTCCGGTAATAAATTTAGCTTGAGCTTCAATTACAAAATCTTCAAGATCTGTTCCAACAGAAGACATGATTTCACTTTCTTCATTTGTATAGTTAAATGGTGGCCAAATTTCCTCAGGCTGATCATCGACAAACTTCTCAGCTGCAGCTTTAGAGGACTCCAAACCTTCTGATCCTTTAAAATATGCTTCCTTTACAATACCCGGATACGTAACACCGCGCCAGGTCAAATACTTGGAGATCGCTTCTACATAAGATAGACCATCCGGGTTTTCATTAATAAGATCTGAATATTCTACAGAACCATCTTCATTTTCAACATAGGTTTCACCTTCGATACCCATGAAATAGAACTTACTCCCTTCATCTCCATAAAAATAATCTAACCAACGCACTGTTTCTTCTGGATACTGATTTTTATCTGTAATTGAGAAGGCACCAGAATGAACAAGCGGAGCACGATAGTTCGAATATAGCTTATCGCCGTGTGGACCCTCTAAAGTATTTGCACCAATATATTCGTCACGACCATACCCCGATTCTGGATTTGTCGTCAATGTTGCCGCAAATAAACCATCTGTTCCACGAGCATTTGTTTGTTCCGATTTAACTGTGTATAAGTCTTCAATGATCAAGCCTTCTGAATAAAGTTTGTTCAAATATTGAAGCATTTCTTTGTAACCATCATCAGTAGGGATAAATCGTAACTCGTCGGTTTCTGGATCGACATCAACATATTCATGTGCTACCCCTCTATTTCCTAATCCAAATGAACCTTTAAAGTGATTAATTAGATTCGAATCACCACTTGCACTTAGACCGATTTCATCGGCCTCACCGTTACCATTAGGGTCCTGTTCTTTTGCTGCTTTGAGATATTCATAGAATTCATCTAAGGTCGTCGGCTCTTCCATATCCAATGCTTTTAGGAAGTCTTCATTGATCCATAATTTCCAACCCGCCATAACAGAGGTAAACTCTGGATCAAATATCCGAGGAAATGAGTAAATATTTCCGTCCGGCATCGTAATTCCTTGTTTGATATCAGGGTTTTCATCCAAGATTTTCGTTAAATTTGGGGCATACTTATCAATTAAATCATTTAACGGAATCAGAACTCCTTGTCCTCCGTACGTAATTAAATCTTGTGTAGACAAACCAACACTATGAAAAGCATCTGGATAGTCTCCACCCGCAAGCATTAAGTTGGTCTTTTCTTTCAACCCATCTTTTGAGATCATTTCCCATTTAATATCCATGTTCGTCATTTCTTCATATTTGTTATACACAAGGATATCATTCCAGTCTGGCGCTGCGTCTGCTGGCGCAACAAATGTAAGCTCGATCGTATCATTCACGATCGGAAAGCCTTCTTCGTTAAAATTATCAGCTTTTGCTTCATCATCTTTCTCTTTTTCTCCTCCTGCAGAGTCGCTGCTACAAGCTGCTAACAAGGAAAAGATCAACAATAATCCAACCGCAAAGATTGAAAACTTTTTAAGCTTCAAGATAAACCCCTCCTATATACTAATTATTTATATAAAGGTGAGGCTGAGACATAACTAAAATGCTGAGCTCCAAAGCCGAACAATGCATTACCTTAGCGAAGTGTATTTCCAAAGTGCATTATATACACCATGGTAGTTCATTCTTTGGTGAAAATAATTTTGTCTCAACCCCATAACCTCTCTAACGAAATATTCTTAGAAAATTATTCAGCTTGTTCTTGATAGCGATTATAGGCTTCTTGATAAATGTCCATATATTGCTCCAAGCCAATCTTTTTCACTGTCTCTACATACTTATCCCATTCATCAAATGAAGCTTTCCCTGTTATAAATTTAGCTTGGGATTCAGTCACATAATCTTCGATATCCGTTCCAACAGAAGACATGATTTCACTTTCTTCATTCGTATAGTTAAATGGTGGCCAGATTTCTTCTGGTTGATTTTCTTTAAACTTTTCAGCTGCCTCGTTGGAAGTCTCTACCCCAAAATAATCTTGCTTTACAAATGCTGGATATGGACCTGCTCGCCAAGTCAAATACTGAGATATCGCTTCAGTTCGAGTAAGTCCATCGGGATTTTTCTCAATAATATCTGTGTACTCAACTGTTCCGTCCGCATTTTCTTCATAGGTTTCTCCTTCAATCCCCATGAAAAAGAGCTTACTTCCTTCATCACTATAAAAATAATCGATCCAACGCACCGTTTCTTCAGGGTATTGATTTTTATCTGTTATTACAAAGCCGCCTAAATTGTTAAGTGGTGAGCCATAATTTGAATGAATCTTATCACCATAGGGACCTTCCAGTGTCAGAGCACCGATGTATTCATCACGGCCATATCCCGTTCCAGGGTTTGTCGTGATGGTCGCCGCAAACAACCCATCTGCTCCCCGTGCATGGGTTTCTTCTGATTTGACCGTGTATAGATCCTCAATAATAAGTCCTTCTGAATATAATTTATTTAAATATTGAAGCGTTTCTTTATATCGATCATCAATAGGCATAAATCTTAACTCATTGGTTTCAGGATCGATATCGACATATTCATGTGCTATTCCTTTGTTACCTAATCCAAATGATCCTTTAAATATATTGATAAGGTTGCCATCACCACTTGCGCTTATGCCAATTTCGTCAGCCTCTCCGTTCCCATTAGGATCCTCTTCTTTTGCTGCTTTAAGATATTCATAGAATTCGTCTAAGGTTGTTGGCTCTTCCATTCCCAAAGCTTTTAGGTAATCTCCATTGATCCACAATTTCCAGTTCGCGAGAACCGAGTGAAAGTCGGGGTCATAAAGTCTTGGAAACGAGTAGATATTTCCATCTGGCATCGTGATTCCACGTTTCACATCCGGGTTTTCATCCAAGATTTTCTTAAAATTAGGGGCATACTTATCAATTAAATCATTGAGTGGAAGCAGGACCCCCTGCCCGCCATATGTGATTAAATCCTGTGTAGACAAACCAACACTATGAAAAGCATCAGGGTAATCGCCACCAGCAAGCATTAAATTAGTTTTTTCTTTCAAGCCCTCATTTGAAATCATTTCCCATTCAATATCTACGTTGGTCATTTCTTCATATTTGTTGTATATCAGAATATCATTCCAATCAGGGGAGTCTGATGAAGGTGCAACAAATGTAAGCTTAATTGGATCGTTTACAATCGGCAATCCCTCTTCATTAAAATTCGCCTTTGCCTCTTCATCTTTCTCTTTTTCTGCTTCCTTTCCTGCTGAATCGTTGCTACATGCCGCTAACAAGGAAAAGATCAACAACAATCCAACCGCAAAGATCGAAACTCTTTTAATCTTCAAGACATAACCCTCCTAGAATTTTTATATAAAGGTACTTAGCCCTTAAGCGAGCCAATCATAACCCCTTTAACGAAGTATTTTTGGACAAATGGGTACATAATCAAGACGGGAATATTAGCTACGACAACAAGTGCATATTTCATTCCCTCTACAGACATCGCTTGTTGAACCACCGACTCTACCATTGTGGCATCCATATCTGCGACATCTTCTTGAATCAGAATTTCCCGTAAAATCAGTTGCAATGGGAATTTGCTGCGATCTGTTAAATAGATCAAACCATCAAAGAATGAATTCCAATGAGTAACTGCATAAAACAACGTCATAACGGCGATAATCGGGGTCGAAAGCGGCAAGACAATTCTAAACAGCGTCTGTAGATTCGAACACCCATCAATATGAGCGGCTTCTTCAATTTCATTGGGAATGCTTGTCTGAAAAAAGGTTCTCATAATAATCAAGTTATATACTGAGATAGCACCAGGAATAACCATAGCCCAAATTGTATTTAACATATGAAGATCTTTTATGACTAGATAAGTTGGGATCATCCCGCCGCTGAAAAACATCGTGAAGATCAGCAAGGCTGTTATCACATTCCGTCCAAATAAGTTTTTCCTTGACAGAGCGTATGCTCCAGCGGTTGTCATCATCAGATTAATAACCGTTCCTACCCCTGTATAAATAAAAGTATTTAAATATCCACGCATAACATCATTGTTTTTGAACACCTTGGCATAACCGTCAAAAGTAATTTCCTTAGGTAATAAGCGAATCTCCCCTTTAAGCAATAATTCTGGGTTACTAATAGAGGCGCTAAGGACAAAAATTAACGGATAAATGACAATCACTAAGATAAGACAAAGTAATAAAAAGTTCACAATCCCAAAGGTGCGGTCTCCGATTGATTGTTTTTCCATTCTCTCATTCCCCCCTTACCACAGACTTGTTTCGCTGACTTTACGCGATATTTGATTTACAACAACAAGTAAAATAAAACTAATGATTGAATTAAACAAGCCAACCGCGGTCGAATAACTATACTGCGCACCCATAATCCCTGTTTTATAAACATGTGTAGCAATAACATCGGAAGCCTCTACATTTAATGCGTTTTGCATGAGGAACACCTTCTCAAACCCTACGCTAATAATATTTCCGACATTTAGGATAAGAAGTATGATAATGACTGGAACAATGGCCGGGATATTAACATGTCTAATTCGCTGAAGTCGACTGGCACCATCCATTCTTGCTGCTTCATGCAATTCTGGAGGCACACCCGCCAATGCTGCTAAATAAATGATTGAACTCCATCCCATTTGCTGCCACACATGGGAAAGAACATACACAGTCTTAAACCAAGCAGGTTCTGTCATAAATGAAATTGGTTTTAGACCAATAGCAGATAATAAATTATTGACCATTCCATATTGCGGGTTTAGAAATAAAAACAACATGCCCACAATCACAACGGTTGATAAAAAGTGAGGAGCGTAGGTCACATTTTGCACAAGCTTTTTGAATCGATTCAGACGCACCTCATTAATCATCAAGGCAAGAATAATCGGAATTGGAAAGGCAACCGCTAATTCATATAACCCAATGCCCAATGTATTTTTGATTAACCGCCAGAAATAATAACTATCGAAGAAACGTGTGAAGTGTTTCATGCCTACCCATTCACTGCCAGTAATACCTTTTGTCGCAATAAAATCCTTAAATCCGATTTGAACACCGTACATAGGGATATATTTAAAAATAATAAAATAGGCTAAGACTGGCACAAGGAGTAGATAAATATCCCAATTATTGAAAATTCTCCTCCGTATGTTAAATTTCTTTTTTATTTTCACATCTGTATTTTGTTGTTTATCAATGTAAGTACTCTTCATTGTCATTCACCCCTTATTCCAGTTTGGAATTATATCTAAGTGCTTTTGCCTTAGTGACCCCCTTACAGAACTCAATGTAACCTCATTATAATAAATCAATTTGATTTTTTAATTCAGCTTTCGTTAAGATTTTGTAAAGGTGTACTCACAAATTCCCAACTAGCCTTTGGTACCATTGGATTTCCATGCATATCCGCCGCCTCAATGACCACTTGGTGAGTAACCTTTTTTTTGCTAGGAGAAAGCTGGACAGATACTTGCCCTGTTGCGGGATTATATATATGATCGACCAGTTGCTCATTGATCCATACCTGAATCGAAGAAGGATCCACCCCACTTTCTTCATCCTTAAGGATGAGACTAACTAGTGGATGATCGTCTTTTACTGTTTGATTGGGAGCTGGTGTAGGATGACTATACATAGGTCCTTCCAAATCTTCTTCAACTTTGACATACTCGGCTCTTAGATGATCAAAATAGAGCACGCCCGCATTTTTATTAGCGTCATTCGTTTCCGTAATAAATACATAGCGAACTGTAATAGGAAAAGCCGTATTTTCCCCGATATCAGCATAGACATATTTCCATCCAGTCCAATCCAAACCACCTGGTTCTGTAAAACTTAAAGACCGGCTCTCCCCATTTGCATCCGCAATACCTAAGCGTAGCCAATGACAATTAGAATCGCCATATACCCATAATCCAACTCGATAAGGTTCTCCCTCAATTTCTAATCCCTTTTCTCCACCATCATCTAGAAATTGGATTACTGCTTTCGAAGCACCCGATATATCTGTAAAGTCATAGGTTAATTTTCCTGAAAAAGTTCCAAAACGAACTGGTTCTGGTCTAGGTGCTAACGTCAATGTAACAGAATCGTCCACTGCCTTCTCCCCGTATACAGTGAGTCCTTGCAACGAATCAAATTTGGCTAAAGTGACTGGTGGCTTTCCTACACTGACTTGAATGCTTACTTCTAAATTTTTATATTTTGCAATGATCTTCCCTTGGTTGATTTCTTGGCTAGCTTGTAAAACACCCGTTTCCGAGACAGCCCCAATTCCTCCTTGCATTAACCATTCTATTTGATCATGGGAAACCCAAACCTTGTTGCCTTCTTCGTCAAAGCCATAAACATCTATTTCGACTTCACCACTTGGTTCTACAACAATTGTAGTTGGAGTTACTTCTAATCGAGTAATTTCTTCCACTACTTGAATCGAACTTTGGTGGGAAACCGCTCCTGAACGAACGTTAAGCTCGCCAATTCCCTCCGTTGTATATGCTCTAAACGTCTCCTTTCCTTCCATATATCCAATATCACCAACCACAGACCAAGTGAGTGTGGATGGGCGAACCATAACAGCGTTGCAAAAACGATCTTGTCCTTTTACATCCATTTGGACTTTACTCCCTGCCAACACTCGGATTGGAGACTTTGGTTTAACAACTAAAGTATTTAACGGAGATACAGGTGCGATTGTTTCGAAAAACAAGCCATTCCCTACTGCTCTTTCAAATCCATCAGAAGGACGATTGATCACTGTTGGTTGCACATCTCCTGGTTGCCTGATATAACAGGTCGTTGAGCCACCTCCATCAATATTAATGGCTGCTTCCATCCCAATACTTTGCAAATACTCGGCTCCTTCCGCCAATGTGATCCCTCTCGAATGGCCTGGTTGCCGACCATCTACAACAACGATATATAAACTTTCCTGCTTCATTGCGAGCATGGTACGCGGATGTCGATCACGATTAAGTGGAATTTCTGGATCAAGTATTTCTTGAGATATTTCCTTATTCTTTAAAAGTACAAAGCCCAAAGTGGAGTTACCTGAAATGACATGACGTGCTTCATTTAGACCTTGATTCAATGAAACATCAATTGTAACTTTATCACCGATTTTCACCTGCTTTTTGATCCAGTCTGCTCCCGATCCACTCACAGATAGTACAAGTTTTCCCTTTTCTATCGAAGTATTAGCAGATTGATGAATGGATTCCACTACTCCTACCATTTGTTTATTAGAAAAGATACGTTCATCTGGGACTTGAATAACAAGTTCCATTACACCTTCGGGAGTGCGGGTTGAAGAACCGAACCGATGATTATAGAGAAAAGCATGATTTGTATGCTTCAAGTACTTTGCACGATTAATGGATTCTATTTCCTGTTTGTAACCGCATTCAAACTCGAGATATGCATTCATCCTTACTTGGTCCTTTAATAAAACTTGCCCATTTGTCATAATTGCTAATAAAACTTTGATCATGGAGGGTGAGGTAAATATCTCACCATTGCACATTTGCAATCCCGTTGGCACTCCTATCCAACTAAAGAAGTCACCATTTACCCCTGCCACGACATTTTTTCCCTTTTCAATAAGCTCCTGCTGCATATTCCCAACTGTTTCTAAAAATTCAACTTTTCCTTTAGATGAAAATACAATTGGATTAATATACTGATTGTGTGGATCCACTTGAAGAACATGGATAGATTGCTGGTACTTCTTGTTTTGTAAAATTTGATGAGAATGAGTCATACCAGGTGCTACTTGAAAAGTCTCTTCCTTCTGTATACACCAGGGTGACTCATTCAGCACTTCTCTTTGACTATTATCATTTTCACTTCCAGATCTTGAACTTTCCAATACACTAATCTGCTCTGGTGTATTATTTGTTTTGTTTGACTTGAGCAATTTCTCATCCCCACTTCGTACTAAATTATCTAAAATGTTATGCCTTTACCGGAGAGTATGATCCTAATAAATAACGCTCAATAGCTTTGGCTACACCATCTTCTTCATTCGACTCCGTCACCACATCTGCAATTTGCTTTAGCTCTTCATCCCCATTTTCCATGGCAACCCCCAGGCCTGCTGCGCGAATCAAACGTTGATCATTCAGATTATCTCCAACAGCCATCACTTGATCTATCGTGATACCTAGAAGTTCGCAAACTCTTCGTACTCCCGTTTCTTTAGAAATTCCCTTTAACGATATTTCTATATTAATAGGAGCGGAGCGTGTTATTTCTATGCTCTCTCTACTTTGTAATAATTCTCTTAATTTCTGAATCTCATCAAGATCGGCATGATGCATACCAAACTTTAACCAATCTCTCTCAAACATTTCATCCGTCCAATCTTTTTTATGTGTAAGGCTTTCTACACTATACCCCCAGAACTTTGCTCCTGCCCCCATCGCTTGTTCATGAAGCCAACGAATATCATCCCTACTGATAAAATGGCGTTCCCATAACTGACCAGGACCTTTCCATATTTCCGCACCATTCACCATAACCATCGGTGCATCAAGGGCTAAATCGTCCCAAATGGCTCCAGCAGTTTGAATACCCCGCCCGGTTGAAAAGATAACCGTTACACCTTCATCCACTGCTTTTCGAATCCATTTTCTTGTTGCTTCCGTTATTTTCTTATCATCTGTTAAAACGGTTCCATCTAAATCAAGCGCTAACAGTTTATAATTAGCCATTTAAAATTAACACTCCTTACATTTTTTCCAGCCCGCTATCATTTTCACTCTCTTACAAACAATATAAATCAATTTGATTGATTAAATCATAAAGTAAAAATAAAACAATTTCAAGACCCCTTTTACAATTTTATGGAATTTCTGCTTCCCATTTTATTTTAAAATAGAATGAGAAGCTAATATCCATCCTTACAATAGCTATAACGTTATAAGTATTTCCACTCTTTCTTCTCTACTTCTCTCAATATTTTTATTGCCTTTTCAGGGTAATCAGTAAAAATAGCGGCCACTTTTGCTGTGAAGAAATTTGACATATCTTCTTCTTTGTTAATAGTAAATACCCTCACTGGAAATCCCCTTTGTTGTGCCTCTGTGACCTGTTCACGCTCTGTCTCAGGACGATACGTGTGCAGGGCTTTTGCTCCAATTTCCGTTGCATACTCCCAAGGATTTTCGAACTTTTTCGTATATAAAATGGCGCATTCAAGCTCATTGTTCATCGAGATGACTCTTTTTAGAGAATCATGATTAAAGGAGGAGACAATGGAACGATGAATAGACTGATATTCTTCGAGTTCTTGGATCATTTTTTTCTCGATTCCCGTATCTTCTTTAACAGGGTTCTTAATTTCAATATTTAATTCTATATCAGTATCTTGAAGTAACGCCAATACTTCTCGAAAGGTGGGGATGGTTTCACCTGTAAATTCAGATGAGAACTTTGAACCAGCATCAAATGCTTTCACTTCTTCGACTGTATAATCTCTAACTTTTCCTGTTCCATTTGTAGTGCGGTCCAATGTATAGTCATGAATAACAACTAATTCATCATCCTTCGTAAGTTGAATATCCAATTCAATTCCATCGACTCCAAGTCTAACTGCCTCTTTAAAAGCAGCGATCGTATTCTCAGGATGTGTTCCAGAACTACCGCGGTGTGCAAATATTTTTGTCATCAATATAAACTCCTTTATTGAGGATGTTCAAAAAGTCCGGTAAACATGACACTTCGAGATAAAGGATCTTCGACTAAGTACCGACACATCCTGTGTCGAACGTCGAAGTCACCACATCCTGTGGAAGTTCGTTGGCTCGCTTTTCCGCTCCTCATGTACCTACTGACGTACATTCCGGTGCTCAAAGCTTCGCCGCCTCGAACTTTCGACGTACAGGATGTACTAGTGTCGGTGTTGCTACAGGACGTCAGCGTTTTTAACCGACTCGGTCCTTTTTATCCTCCTTTTTGAACACGCACTTATTTGAGAATATTCCATTTTTATCTTATATGACTTAACTCTCTTTGACTATGATTCAATATCAATTTCTCCTTCCTTATGACTTTCTAGTTTATTCTTTTCTAATAAAAGCCCCACATTTGTAATCAAAAAGGAAACGACAACAGCACAAATGACAATTGCATAAAAGCCTGCCCCTATTCCTATGCCAACACCTCCAGCAAATAAAATCATAGCTGCTGAGGTGAGTCCAATCACTTTAAGCCCATCCTTCAAGATCATTCCTGCGCCCAAAAACCCTAGGCCAGAAACAATTTGAGCGGCCAAACGCATCGGATCCATCATTTTCCCACTATTATGTTCACTTAGCATATCAGCACTTTGGATAGAAATAATCGTAATCAATGTGCAAGCTACACAGACATATGTATACGTCTTGATCCCAGCAGGTTTGCTTTTAAATGATCGATCTAAGCCAATTAAAAAGCCAAGAACAGCACTAATTACAACACGCACAAACATCTCTTGATGACCCTGAATGTATTCTTCAAATAAATAATGTAAAAATGACATACTATTCCTCCCATTGTCTAGTCAGTGTTCCTAATCAAATTAAAATACCTGCCATGCAAGAGGGAGAATGTTCATTTAAAACCGACATGGTCCACTCATTCATCCTTGAGGTTTTAAAAAAGGCTAATGTTGATCCACTAGATAGAAAGCCCATGAAAAACAGGGCGTTCTAAATGGATTTTGCAGATGGCCTGACAATCAGTTTGTATGGAAAGAAGTGCAGTAGGACGATTAAAGAAAAGAAAAAACCCTTAAAAAAACTTAATAGACTTTAATGCTGAAATGGAGTCCATTAAACTTTTTTAAGGGTTCTCTTCTTCTCTACCCGAAATATTAACAAAAGATGATTTGCACACTCCACAATCTGGTTGCGCTTTCAATATATTATATAGATACAGCCTTTCCCTGTCAATCACTTTTTAATTTTTCAATGGAATTACTTTCCACCAACCCATTAGACATCTCCCAATGTTTGCAGTAGAATGAAGGCGCATCCTAAGTTGTTTTTATTCTGTTCCCAACATGGATACCTATTCCACGACTGGATAAAAAAATTATAAGTAAATTTGCCGTTGGAAGAATCATGCGTAACACTATATTTACAATAAAGGTAGGATGATAAATTTATGAGATTATCAACAACAACCCATATTTTTGGAACCAGACTTGATGGAAGCTATCCTTCTTATAAGGATTCATTTAAAAGATGTGTGGATATTGGTTTCAACGTGTTAGATATCCACTTTTGCCAAGCAATCAATGGGAGAACAGAATTAGTGAAGGAAAATTGGCAAGAGGTCATCGAGGATGTACGAAATGAAGCTGATAAAATAGGTGTCGAATTTACCCAGTCACATCCTGTGTTTATCAAAGGGCATATTAAGAATTATAAAGAGGATTTCCAAGCACATTACCAGGAAATGATGAGACGTTCGATTATCGCCAGTTCGATTCTTGGTGTTAAATGGGCAGTATTGCATCCTTTAGAGGATCGAGAAAAATCCCCATTTGATGTGGAAGCCAACATTCAGGCAAATATGGAGATGCATGATTTTGCTATAGAACTTGCAATGAGGCATAATGTCGGGATTGCCTATGAAAATATGATTGAAGGACCAAAAACAAAACGTCGTTTTTGCAGCGAAGCAGGGGAATTAGCCACTTTAGTTGACGCCTATCAGGATTCTCGCATTGGAGCTTGCTGGGATTTTGGGCATGCTAATTTTCTTTATCAGGATCAAAGACCGGCACTTCGAACTCTTGGGAAACGTTTAAAAGCCACCCATGTCAATGATAATGATGGAGCAGGTGATGATCATCTGTTTCCCTTTCATGGAACAGTCGATTGGCATCGACTCTTACCTGTTTTAAGAGAAATTGGTTATGAAGGGGATTTCACCTATGAAACCCATAAAGAAACCATTCGACTACCAGATCATCTACGGGATCAAATCGCTAAAACAGGCTATGATATTGGAAAGTATTGTCTTTCTCTTATTGATGGCGAGAACTAGGAGAGTCACTTTATTACAGTCGGAAAAATCCCTATCCATCCGTAAATCCGCCCTTTGTAAAGGACATTTTACTAGCTGGAGTAGGGATTTTTCTATTTTGGCTTTATTAAGAGGGGCGCTACGAACTCCTTTTACCTGATTTATTGCTTTTTGCGTAGCGCCGCTCTACGAACCTTTTCTCACTGATTTTCTACTCTTTTGGGTGCGTAGCACACCCTACGAACCTTTTCTCATTGATTTTCTGCCTTTTCGAGTGTGTAGCATCATTTTCGGATGTAGCCATCTGATCGCTGCAACTGCTTTTGCTTTGAATTCCGGCTTCGGGAACAGCAAGCTGGCTTTAATTTCCCAGACATAAACAAAATTAAAATCCGCTCAAAGGTATTATTTTAATACCTTGTGGAGTATGCTCATTTTTTCTCTATCAAAGGTGTTTACGAAGGAGTCATCCACTCTTACACCCTTGCCAAAGTGGAATTGGGAAGCATCAACTTGTGCGTGTATTTCTTCAATATTATCAGGATGCAGGCCTCCACCTAATAAAATATCAGGCCCATTTTGTTTCTTTGAAAGCTGAACTAATGATTGTAATGCTTTAATCCCTTCCGAACACGAAGACTTTCCGCCAGATGTTAAGATCCGTTTTACATGTTCTTTATATGGAACTAATGCTTCATACGCCTCTGTCAATGAGTTAACTTCGTCAAAGGCCCGATGAAAAGTGATATCTAAGTCTGGGTGTGCATGAATGATAGACTCAATAAACGGCAAATTCAGCGTATGATCAGGTTGAATAGCTCCGATCACGATTCCCTTTACCCCCACATCATACAAGTACTTTATATCCTCCAGCATCACTTTTAATTCATTATCCGAATATATATGGCTATAGCCATGAGGACGAACCATAACTTGAACTGGAATGGAAACATGATCGAGTACACTTTTTACCACACCGTAACTTGGAGTTAAACCACCCTCTTCTATTCCAGAAACAAGCTCCAGTCGGTCAACAGCCAGTTCCTCGGCCTTTATTGCATCGACAAAATTTTGCACAATCACTTCAATTTGCACGAATATTACCTCCTGCATTTATTTTACAGTGAAAACACTGTTTCTACTTTTCCCACTTCTTCGCCTGCATCATTTTTGACCACAGCTGGTCGTAATGCCTTCAAAGATGCAATTGTATTTTTATTTCTGTAGCCGATTTGCTCCAAGATGGAGGCCAGAATATTCGGCCATACTTCTTCTGAACCACTTAATACCTTTAATGAAAAAGCTATTCTTTCCTTTTTTAAACCAAAACAGTAGACACCTTGTGCTCCACCTTTTGCTACGATATTAGAGTCTCTTAACAAAACAGAACAGACAAAATGCTCAGAAGCGACAATATCGGGGTTTTCATTCATTAATTTCGTCATTTGGATCACGGCATCTCTGATTTCTTTGCCTCCAATTAAATCTGGACAGGCAAGCTTTAAATATGTAATTGCCATGTTCTTAAGTGGAATAGCAAAGACTGGAACACCACAGCCGTCTACACCTGTTTTTATTTTGTCTTGGGAAATCTCAGCCAGACTTGAAAGAATGGCCACAATTTTTTGCTGAAGCGGGTGATCCATTTGCCAATAACCTTCAAGGGGGTAACCGAGCACTCGACATACTGCAAGAAAACCTAAATGTTTCCCAGCACAATTATGGTATAGTCTTCTCTTTTCTTGTCCATTTCGAATCATTTCATCTCTTGGCTCTGAATTTAGAGCAAGCGATGCTGCACAATACAAATCCCTTTCTGCTACTGGTATTTTCCCCAGCAATGACTCCAAAGCTGCTATATGGTAAGACTCTCCACGCTGAGATGCTGTAAACAAGGTAGCTTCTTCGTCTGTTAGCTGATATTTTTCCTTCACACCTGTCATAAAAGCTGGAATAGCCTGAATCGGTTTAGCAGCAGAACGATAGTAGACATATTGTTCTATATCGCCCACTTGATACAGCGTTTCAAATTGATCACTAACTCCACAGATCAACCCGTCATGAATATTTTCAAGTAATCCAGCTCTTGTTTCTTCTATTAATGAACTCATCATGATGACTTCCTCCCTTATGCAACGATTTGCTGACTAAATTATACACGTTTCTACGCTCTTCATCATTCTTTACTGAATTTTAAGAGAGAATGCTTATTTTTGATAATTTAAGCCTCATATGGAAATTATAATGTTAGGATTTCAATGAAATTCGATTGGAGGTAAGCATAATGGCGAAAAGTCAACGTAAAGACAATGCCAATCGTTCAGGACAGCCTGAACCTTTAAACGGCTCTAAAAAAGTGAAAAATAAAAACCATTCCCGTCAAAATCATGCAGGGAAGGGTATGTAGCAAGCTCTTTGAAAGAGGATGGGACAAAAAAGATAGTGCATAGTTCGTTTTTGGAACTTGGCGTTTTTAGTTATGTCCCAACCTCTTTCCCACGATTAGTCAAGTAAAAGTTAAAAGAGAATCAAGGATTTTTCAAGGTCATAATCCCAATCATTATGCTTTTTCGTTATATAACCATGCTTGCATGGCAGCACCAATCAAACCTGACTCATTCTCAAGCTCGGAAATTTTAATTTCCACATTATCTACCAATGATCGCATTCCCATCGTGTTGATTTCCTCTTGGACCAAATCAATGATCCATTGTCCCTCATTCATTACGCCTCCACCTAATACGACTACTTGAGGATTGAATAAGTGAATAAGATTAACTATGCCATAGCTAAGTCCATGAATCATGGTCTGAATCACCTGCTTAGCAAGCGGGTCCTTTTGTCGATAAAGCGTAAACACATCACGACTTGTTACATCAGTAGAGAGCCCCCGCTCTTGCCGGGCCTTCTGCATTCTTTTACCTATCCATGTTCCTGAAGCGTATGTTTCTAAACACCCCTTCAGTCCGCAATTACAGGTTTCCCCATTTATATCAATTGACATATGGCCAAGCTCGGCACCTCCACCCCACACGCCTCTAAGTAGCTCGCCGTTTGAGAGAATGCCCCCGCCAATTCCTGTACCAAGGGCAAGGCATATCACCTCTCTGTGACCTTTTGCTGCACCGAAAACGGATTCAGCTAAAGCCAGTACATTTACATCATTGTCTACAAACACAGGTAAATCTGTATATGCGGCAATGTCCTTCCGGAGATTGACTCCATTCCAATCTTTAATATTCGGTGTTCCTGAGATCACCTTTCCTTCATAAAAATGAACTTGTCCAGCCGTCCCAATTCCTATTCCATCAAGTTTGATTTTGTGAGAATCAGCCCACTCTATTAATTCCAAAATAATTGTCTTTAATAAAATGAGGATTTCCTCTTTTCCCATCTCTGGGGTCGGGACTGTTTTTTTAAAAAGAACTTCTCCCTCGCTGCCAACAATTCCTGCAGCCACTTTCGTACCACCAATATCTAGACCGATTCCATAAACCATTTATTACACTTCCTATCTTTTCAAATCAATAATTTGACCAAAGACCAACTCCGTTTTTTTCTAGATCATAAATATTATTGTATCATTTCCCAGCCGCAAAACGATAGGCCATTTTGATTGTGAAAATCCCCTATAGAATATGTCAGGAAAATTAAACAACATGATAATATAAATGGAAATCCCCCTATCTCAAGAACCTTGAGATAAGGGGATTACTAAATTACTTTTGTGACATAGCCTCCTGTATCTTTCCAGTGGATTCTTCTTCAAGCTCACGCATAAGTGTATTTACATCAATATCAGTCTCTGCTAGCTTTTTTAAAGCTCCACCAATATCGACGAAAATATCCCACCTACTTTGCATCTCTTCATATAGAGCCGGTTCCCCTGTAAACCATGCATTCCGATTTTTATTATTATAATACTGATTATTTGCCGCATATTGTTCAAGGATAGCCGGATCACTAAGCACACTGGCTGATGATCCATTTTGCACCATCTCTAATTGGTTTTCTGGAGAAATATACTCTAATAAAACTTGAAAGGCCTCATCCTTATGTTCACTGTAATTCGCGATGATCATCGGCGATGACCCTAAATATGGAGTTATATTTGGGGCCTCTGGCCAGATAGGCGCTGGTAAGAGATCCATATTCTCTTGGGTTTCAAGGTCACCCATTCCCTCATTCAGGAACAAATTGGAAGCAAGCGACATTGCTGCTCTCTTTTCACAAAAGAGACACGAGCCTTCTGTTTCTGGATCATAAATATCAGGAATATTATAGAAGGTATCCATCATATTAAAATATTCCCTGAATTCTGGTCGTTCATCAAATAGAAACTCCCCTGTTTTAGGATCAGTCATATTGATCGCAAACTCCTTTAACGGCATTTGAGCAGCGGCTGCTGTATTACCCCAAGCAAACTCAAAGCCGACATAACTTACACCATTTCTTTCACCTGTCATTTGTTTTGCTATTGTAAATACTTCTTCCCAAGTCATATTTTTATTTGGGTCAGGATATTCTACTCCAAATAAATCAAATATTTCTTTATTATAATAAAGAGCAACATGTGAAGAACCATCTGGCAAACCAATCATTCTCCCCTCTTCATCTAGTGAACGGATATAAGCTACAAGTGAGGGACGCAGCGTATCTATATTTAATCCGTGTTTAGCAGCTAAATCATCAATCGGTTCAATCACATCTAATTCTTTGACTGGCGCCATATCATTGTACTGAATAATAATATCAGGTTTTACATTATTGGCATAAATTTCTTGAAGAGACTCCAAAGTATTTTCATAAGCTACATATTCAATCTCAATATTTTTTAATTTTTTATCAATATGATCAAACCTGTCATGAAAGGATTCTTCTCCAAAGGCATAAGCAATTTTGATTGTTACAGGGTCCTTATCCTCTGCAGATACGTCAGACGTATCTGATTTAACTGTTTTTTCTTTGGAATTGGTCCCTGATTGATTAGAACAGGCTGTAATAAACGCTGTAAAGAATATGAAGATAAACAATACGATCCCACTTTTTCTAAACCTAAATATTTTCATGTAATGACCCCACCTCTTCACATCACTCGATTTTTAAATTCTTTCTAATGCGAGGGTTCACGACAGTTCAACCCCTCTTGATGATGTATGCCAAAGCTAAAATTCTTCATCCGTCGATTGAACACCAATCCAAGTATCTCTTTTTCCCAGTGCAGTTTTTCCAGCATCCAACAAGGCCATCACTTCCAATGTCTCCTCGGACGTAACAGGAGAATCCCTTGTCTCAAAGAAAGTGAGGATGGAATCTACTAATTTAGGAAACATATCAGAACATTGGGAAATCCATACGCCCTTGCCATCACCGAATTGTAAATGGGTTTGAAAATCTGCATGTTGCATTTGTGAGAGCGAAGCCTGTCTACCATTTTTGTATTCAATATGAAGCAAATTGGCATGTTTCGTTGACAAGCTTTTCAAACGTTTGGCCCCGATTCCCAGCAATGAAACAATCATTTCAAATTGATGCACGGCATAGTTTTTAAAAATACCCGGTCCAATAGTCGCCACGTATTCTAGTTCCTTTTTGGTATTTTTATAATCGAATAATTCCGTGGAGAACCGCAAGGCTGAGCTAGAAAATAAAGGTGTACCATATTGCCTAGCGAGTTCAAACATCCGCTTCCCTGTTTCTAAATCCGGAGAAAAGGTTTTATCCATATAAACAGGCTTTCCGGACATTAGCGGAATTTGTCCCAATTGTTCATGGTGTTCTGGATGATCTGGTGACAGAATAATGAGGTAATCCGATTTCGCCACGACCTCCTCAATCGAATTTAGTGCTTGTACCTGCTGCTTTTCACACCAGCTTTCTGTATCCAATCCACCTTCAAGATCCATCGCTGCCCATGCATACGCAACTTCTATATCTCGCCCTGTTTCTTTCGCATTTTCCCTGATCCAAGTTGGATAATTGTTCGCATGCCATTCATCAAGATAAAAGTCGATAAAGCCAACCTTTTTCATAAAAAAATCTCTCTCCCTTTTTCTGATGATGTATATAAAGCCTCCATCACTTCTGAGGTGACAAGTACATTGTCTATATTTGATCGGCTTTTCACGTTGCTCATAGCCGATTGAATAAACCCATCAATCTCTTCATAGAACATATCCGCTTTGGAATAAGAGGGATTCGTTTCATACAAGACACCATCTTTGGCAGAATACACGCTAAAATCTCCGCCGTATTGCCATTTGATACCGGCCTTATCACCAAGAAATTCAACAAACGTTGCTGATTCTCCGATATTTTGTGCCCATGCTCCATTTAAACTGATAGTGGGTCCAGATGTCCGTATCAAACCTGTGACAAAATCGTCGACATTATAGGTTCCATTATAATCAGGCGGACCCGCCCACATATTGATATAGGTGTAATCCTTCATATTCTTCGCCAATTCACTGTGGGCAGTTCCAGATACGGTACGTATTTCTGGTTGGCCTAAACTATAAAAAATCAAATCAAGATAATGTACCCCCCAATCAATTAAGACGCCGCCACCCGACTTGGCCTTTGTTGTAAACGGTCCGCCAAGCCCCGGGATAGAGCGATGGGCTCGAAAAGAACAATAAACATGATACACTTTACCGAGTTCCCTATTATCAATCATATCCTTAATCTTATTGACCGCCGTGTTATAACGGTTGACAACACCAATATTCAAAATCAGGTTATTTCGGTCAGCAGCCGATTTCATTTCATTCACTTGATCCATGTTTATAGCAGCAGGTTTTTCACATAACACATGCTTCCCTGCATCCAGGCACGCGATGGCAATTTCTGCATGTGTATCATTTGGTGTGCAAACCGATATCGCCTCGATTTCCTCATCATTTAGAATGTCCCTGAAATTTTCCGCCGTATGAGGTACGTTGAATCTCTCTGCCAACCTTTCGGCACGCTCAAGCCGAATATCTACAAGATATTTAATTTCTGTCCGCTCATTTTCAACGTAAGCCTTTATATGGTTTGGTGCTATTGTTCCACAGCCAATCACTGCTACTTTCATTTTCTTCATTACTGAAAACCCCCATCTTTTGCTAATACATTCAGCTAGAGTTCCCCATAACTAAATGTGAAAAACGAGCACTTCACTTTTTTAATACTCTATTGTTGAGCTTTTATCTCTTCCACAATCCCTGCATACTCCTCCCCCATTTCACGAATATATGTAACAACATCTTGATCAGATGTCAAAAACTCTTCCCCTTTATTGTTCATAAAATCGAAAAATGGCTCATCATATCTTGAATAAGGTGGTAACTCTGCTAATGTTTGTGTAAAAGGTGCCGTTGAATTGAATGTCTGATCCAAATCCTTTGTGCTATTTGCTGTAAATTGTTCGAATGCAGTTTGATTTTCAATAACAGGAGGACTTCCTGCTTTTGATAAGTGTATTTGCCCCTCCTCTGATGCCAAAAAAGCAACAACCGACCAAGCTGCATCCTTATGTTCACTATGTTTTGTGATATTTAAGGGTAATGCTCCCCACGTCGGAGCGATATCAGGAAGTTCCTCCCATGTCGGGACAGTGACCATATCAAAATTAAAGCCTTCTTCTCTTGTCAACAATTCAAACCAAGGAGCGTTCAAAATACTCATAGCAATATTACGTGGACCATCATGAAATCCATCCAGCGTATCATTTGTGTTAACGATATTCGGAATATTACGGTACTTATCTAACAGGTCAAAAAACTTCTTCGTATTTGGATCATTAGCAAATAAAATCTCACCTGTCTCTGCATCTGTTCCACCAACACTTAATTGCATAAAAGGCATTGCTCCTGGGTCAATCGCTAGTCCACGATATTGAATACCATTTCTCTCCTGCGTTAACCGACCCGCTATTTCCAATACTTCATTCCAAGTCAACCCATCTTCAGGATAAGGTTCACCGAATAAATCAAAGATATCTTTGTTATAGAACATTGTTCGAACATTATTTTCTACAGGTAATCCATATAAATGCCCTTCACCAGTAGGGTCACCTGCACGTAAGTTTTCAATGATCCCTTTCTGAAAAATGCCTAAGTCAAATCCGGATTTTTCAATATAGTCATCAATCGGTTCTAAAAAATCAAGCGTTTTCACTAAATCTGCCCTTGGTTTTCCAATATGAATATCAGGCATTATCCGTTTAGCAAATAGTTCCTGTAATTGTTCCTCACTATCACCTCCGCTAATTAGTTCTAAAGTGATTTCAGGAAATATCTCCTCTATCTTTTCTTTATATCTTATTCTAAAAGTCTCATCGTCTATCCAAATCATCATTTTTAGTGTCACAGGGGCTCCATTATAAGTCCATGGATCAAGTCCACTTTCAGTATCTCCCATCTTTTCTCCTTGTGCTTCTTCTGAATTGACTTTTTCCCTACCTTTATCCGACGAACAACCGAAAATCATTATTATACTAAGAACAAATATCATTCCTAATAAATACCAATTCCTTATTTCCGTATTCACCAGCTTCATCCCCCATAACATTTTCTAGGCATCACTGACAACCCAAGTATCACCAGTAAACTGAATTAAAAAATTAATCAGATAATTCTTTACGCACCACCTTATTTGTATACAATATTATCCTTACATCTATCTGTATGCTGTATGGTATTTCTATCATAGCAAAGCTCAGTCATGGAGGGTTTATCCCTTTTTGATGTTGTATTGTTCCTTTTTTGCACTTCCTAATAAAGTTTGGTATTCGGTTGGAGATACACCAAAGTTTTTTCGAAAAGCCTTGCTAAATGAATGGATGGATTGATATTGAAGTTTTTCTGCTACCTGTGTCACATTCCACTCTCCACTTTTCAGCCATTCAACAGCCTTATCAAATCGTTTACGGTTATAATACTCTTGAATCGTTACCCCTATTTCCTTAGCAAATATTCTGGAAAGATACGAATAATTATAGTGTAGCTGACTTGCAATTTCTTTAAGATCGCCAATTTGGAGGAGATTAGAATCGATATAATTGATCATTCGGTAGATAATTTGTTCCGTCTTATTGCTGATCATATGAGGATCATAATCAATAGAAAAGCTCTTCTGGAAATTCCGATAGATCATGACGATAATTTGCCGCAAATACATCCCCATCATATGGGTAGAATATTGATCTAAACTAATCAATTCTTTAAAAATATGAATAAAAGGAAGGTCAATACTAAGATGGTCTCGTACTATAGATTGTTGTTCCTTATCAAACATCTTTTTAATAAGAAAAAGCGGATCATTTTCATCCATCCCTTTCGAAAAACCAAATCCCATATAAAAAAAGCGGAATGGATCCATTTCATCCGCTTTGCCACTATGAAGCTGTTCCGGTACATTTAAAATAATATCTCCCTCTCGGACCGGATAACTCTTGTTATTCACTGTAAAAACTCCTGTTCCAGAAACAATATAGCTAATTTCATAACAAAGTTGCTTATGCTCTCGAATAACATATCCCCCTTTGCAACTTAAATCACCAATTTGATATAAGACAATTGACTCAAATGGCTGTGGATTAATAAAATAATCATGGTCAAAATGAAAGTTGGTCTTATTTTTAGAAATTGTTTCAAAATCCTCCTTTTGCAAGCTTCCCCTCTCCCTTTAGCCTCCCACACGTCAATAGGTACGAGGTGAGAGGCTTAGTATGTTTTAAGTAGTGGCAAATCAAACGTCATACAGAACCAATGGTTGGCCATTCAAGTTCAATCCCCTCACGTACGAGGAACAGCTGAAAGTCATTTAATAACTTTTTGTCATTTCGTACTTGACGGGGGATTAGATCATTTTTCAAACAATAAGCAGCCAAATATCCACTCACTTCTCCAATATTCCACTCAACGGGATGCAAGCGATAACATCCATTGGTAATATGAGTGACGCCTAAATTCTTACAGGCCGGTAACAAATTGTTGATTCTAACAGGAATAAGGCTTCCTAGTGGGATTTGAAATGGAAGACTGGAAATATCAATAAAGGAACGAAGTGCTGTGCTCGGATGGAGATCGATACGATAACTGCCAATTCCGACACTATCCTTAAAAACATCTGCAACGTCTTCATCCCTTACAGCTGTGCTAACATGCTGTTCAAGAACGGTAAACTCAGCCTTGATTCTTCGTGATTCTCGTATATAAGGAAACATCGCCAATCCATCTTCAGTTCCCACTACATCTGGTCGTAAACGTAACCCTGGATAACCTTGTTTCCCATCAGGGCGAGGTGCCTCCGTTTGCATCCAATATAGTAGTGAGAGGCTCAGTTGTTTAGCACCTTCCATATGCTTTTTCCTTTCTTCCTCACTTACATCAATAATCGAACCTAGCCAATAATCATTTTGCGGCCAATTAATAAGGGAGATATCACTGTCATACAGACCTTCCGAAAAATTAGAATGATCAATTAATCTTCTGTATTCCCAGAGAGAAAACTTATTCTCTTCTTTAAAAAATCCATATGTAATCGGATCTAAAGTAATGGGACTCACACCTGTCCAATTAAGTTGTTTATTCGGCCAAAACGGAGCCTGATATTGCTCCCAAAAATCATAAGCTTTTGGCTTGGGAATCGTGAAATTTTCTCCCTCCACATAATCGATAGAAAAGCAGTGAGTAATAGCTTGCATATCCATTGGATCAGCCTCTCCCACTAAGGCATGGGGTTCACCAGTTTCCTTTTGAGATTCAGCACCTGTCACATACTCAACCTCAGCCAACGGTAAAACATCCCCCATATCTGTTGCATCTAAAAAATAATCAGCGGTAAGTACAAAGTTCTTACTAGTGTAAGTGTTCTCAACCTCAATTGCCGACACAGTATCTCCATCTGTTTCCGCAGACTTTATCTTGGTTTCTTCCATAATCGTCAGTTTCCCACTATGAAGATAGGGTGCTAGCATATCCCTTAGAACAGCTAGCGCTACCCGTGGTTCATGTGAAACGCGGCTCACGCTCGCATTTCCAGGATTCAAAATGGATATTTTTCTTGCCTCTTCACTTAACGGAAAATGATGGCGATAATACTGGCGCACATTTTCTCGAAAGCTGCGATAACTACGTGTACACCCAAACTGTTCAATCCAACGATGTTCATCTGGTGGTACAGCTTGGTTTGTCAGCTGACCGCCAATCCATTTCGTCTCCTCTGTCATGATAACTCTACATCCCCATTTGCACGCCGCTAAAGCGGCTGCACAACCACCTAAACTGCCACCGACTATAACGATATCCGCTGATAATTCTTGTTTAGCCATTAAAAGGGCTCCTTTCCAGCTTGAAATCTAATTTCCATAAGGTCGATATAACGGTCATAGTAGGCAAAATTCCTGATCAATATAATTTATTTGATACCGCCTTAGCTGTTTTCTTTAAAGCCTTTATAGCTCGATCCTTTTCTTGTATTTCGATGTATCTTGTCAATATATCCAAGACATGCATTTGTGAAATTGAAGATGAAAAGGCCCCGCCGTGCAATGGACTTTCCTTTGTCGAGGTGAGCAATACGATATCCCCGAATTTTGTAATAGGCGATTTGAAATGCTTCGTAATACAAATAATAAAAGCACCGTTCTCTTTAGCAATTTTTAAAGCGTCAACAAGATCCTTTGTACTCCCTGATGTGGAGATTCCAATAATCACCTCTCCTTTTTTTGCCAATGCACTATTCATGGCGATAATATGGGAGTCTGTTGCTGATTCTGCATTAAATCCAATTCTCATAAATCGGTATTGTGCTTGTTGGGCCATCAAGCCAGATGCCCCTACTCCGAAGAGATAGAGCTTATTAGATTGAATAATTTCCTTTCCTGCTTGCTCAAACTCGCTCTGCTGAATCGTTTTCAATGTATTCTGGATGGTTGCAATATTTTCAGCGGTTATCTTTTGAGCTAATACCTCTAAACTATCTGATTCCGTAATTTCACCGAATTCCTGGCTATTGGTTTCTACTTTGTTTTGGGCAACTGCGAGTTTAAAATCTTGGTATCCCTTGTATCCCAATTTCCTACAAAATCGAATGACGGTTGTCTCCCCCACATTCGCGTATTCGGCTAAATCGGACACAGACCAATATACCGAATCATTCATGCGTGTTTTTAGCAGATCTGCCACTTTCTGCTCTGATTTTGTTAGGGAATGATAGATACTTGAAATCATGACTTCTGGGTGAATAGTTTGGGGTGTTTTCATCAAGGTAATCTCTCTTTCTATATGTTTTTTACGATCTTATTCTCTTACTTTAACAAACCAGTTTTTGCAGCTTCAACTGCTCGTGCAAAATCTTGAGTAATCAGTTGTGGTCTTGCAATAGCAGAACTAACCACAACAGCATGTGCACCTAATTGGGGAACCTTTGCTGCTTCATCAGGAGTTATTTCTCTCCCAGCTGTCAGTTATTATCCATTATCATTATAAGAAAAATACAAGCGCCCATTTGAAAGGTTAAGTTCACCATCGTGTGGCAATACCATTCTCTAGGCGCTGGGGAGGTATATACAAGTAATTATCACTATTTTGCAACAAAACCGGAACATTCCTCCTTTTTTGTGTATTTTCGTGGAATTAATCTCCATTCTATCATCTTTCTGTTTTTTGTAAAGTGCCTATTTTCAAAATATACCTTGAATTTACGGGACTCCAATAGGTGTGAACAATGTCCCTATTTTTCGCTGTACCTTCAATAGGAAAAGCAGGAATTTTCCAATCCACCCAGAATACTGTTTAATAACATCATTTTCAGAGGAAGAGAGGGTGGCAAATGAGCGGGAATAAACAAACAATTCAAGTCGAAAAATTAGATAACCATATGAAAGCCAATTCAATAAATGGTGGCTCCCTCCAATGGCATGATCCGAAACAGTCTCCGTTTAAAATTAGTGGTTTCGCTTGGCTTAAGGAGGAGCAAGGATTTCGGAGACTACCTAAGCAACCTAGATATGAAGTAACCGAGGCGGTTGATATTTTAGCTAATTGTACCGCAGGGGGTCAGTTACGCTTTCGAACCAATTCTCAAAAGTTAGCTGTAAAGGTTACGTTACAAGGAAAAGCCAACATGTTTCATATGCCGGCCACTGGACAATGTGGATTTGACTGCTATATAGGAGAACCAGGGGAACAGCGTTTTGCAGGAGTGACAAAATATGATCATACTCAAGAGCAATATGAAGTAACCTTATTCGAGAGGCAGGAAGAGGATTCAGTCCTAATCACCCTCAATTTTCCACTTTATCAAGGGGTGAAGGAATTATCGATCGGCCTTCAACCTGGGGCAACCATCCAATCTCCTCCAGCATATAAAAGCAGGAAGAGATTGATTTTCTATGGAACATCTATTCTTCAAGGAGGTTGTGCTTCTCGTCCAGGTATGGCATACACGAATATATTAAGTAGAAAGTTTAATCGAGAGTTTATTAATCTTGGTTTCTCAGGGAATGGAAAAGGAGAAGCCAATATGGCCAAGCTTATTCGGGAAATCGAAGATCCTGCCTGCCTTGTATTAGACTATGAGCCAAATTGTGTGAGCACTGCCTTATATAAAGAAACCTTGCCAAGATTTATTCAGTTGTATCGGGAAGCTCATTCGGAAATTCCTATTTTGGTCATCTCTAAATATCCATATGCCCACGAAATTGTGAACTCCACCTTACGAAAAGATCGATTGGAGCGCCGTTCTTTCCAGCAACAACTTGTTCAAGACTTACAAAGAGCGGGCGATCAGCACCTTTATTTTTATGACGGGACTGACATTCTTGGGGAAAATGCTCATGAAAAAACGGTAGATGGCTCCCATGCGACAGATTTAGGCTTTATAAGCATGGCAGAAAAACTGACACCCGTTTTCCAGGAAATCTTGAGCGAATAGCTTAGCTGATGAGAGGGCGCTCTTTCTGTTTAGGCAAAAGTAAAGCAGGATCTCTTCACTGAGATCCTGCTCAACTCTGTTACGATTTTAATCCTTTTGGTGTTACCTTGTCTTCCAGCTTTTTCAATAGGAAATCAAAGACAATCGCTAGAATGGCTGCTGGGATGGCTCCGGATAAAATTAGGTTTTTATCCATTACATTCAATCCGCGGATGATTAAATCACCTAGACCACCTGCACCGATGAAGGTCGCTAAGGCAGCCACACCAATGGTTAATACTGTCGCTGTCCGAATCCCTGCCATTAAAATGGGCAAGGTCAAAGGCAGCTCTACCATAAATAAAATCTGTCTGGAGGTCATTCCCATTCCCTTTCCGGCATCAACCAGGGACTTATCAACACCGATAATCCCAGTATAGGTGTTTCTGAGGATTGGTAGAAGGGCATATAACGTTAGGGCAATAATAGCAGGGACTTTTCCGATCCCTAATAATGGGAGCATAAAGCCTAGCAACGCTAAGCTGGGAACGGTTTGAATAACGGCCGCTATCCCAATCACAAACTCAGCCACCTTTTTATTTCTCGTCAAAACAATGCCGAGTGGCACGGCGATGGCGATGGCAATAATCATCGCAACCCCAGCCAAAAATAGATGTTCTTGAAAGGCGACCCAGATGGCATCTTTCCTTTTAATAAATGTTTCGATTAGTTCCATCAGTCATTCCCTCCATTTCCGTTCATATCAGCTAGACCACGAATCATACTTGATCTTGTGACAAGTCCAACCAACTTCCCATCATCTACTACCGGAATAGCACTCGAATGACTCTCGGTAAATATTTCTGCTACGTCTGTTAGAATCGCATCAGGCGTTAATGTTCTGACATTTGGCTTCATAATATCGGAGACAATTAAATCTTCATTTTGATAATTCTCTTTTAAGGATTCAAGAGTCGCAACCCCGTAAAATTGTTTCGCTTTATCTGTTATAAATAAATTATCTACACGTTTTTCTCTCATTATATGAAGAGCGGAAGCAAGGCCTCGGTTTGGTGAAGCTGTTACGACTTCTGTATACATCATATCGCTTGCTGTCGGCAACGTGATTCCTTGGTTTAGGCGTTCTTCTCCAATAAATCCTTTGACAAAGTCATTGGCTGGACGTCTCAGTATTCTCTCCGGAGTATCTACTTGAACAACTTCTCCATCTTTCATAATGACAATTCGATTGGCAATTTTAATTGCTTCATCCATATCATGTGTTACGAAGACAATCGTCTTCTTAATTTCTTCTTGAAGATTGATAATATCATCTTGAAGCTGCTCACGACTAATCGGATCCAATGCACTAAATGGCTCATCCATCAAGATGATATCGGGTTCCGCTGCTAAAGCCCGAATAACACCAATTCTCTGCTGCTGTCCACCACTTAATTCGGATGGATAGCGCTTTTTAAAGGTAGAGGGGTCTAAGCCAACAAGATCTAATAATTCATCGACTCGTTTCTTTGTTTTTTCCACATCTGCCTTTTTCAACTTCGGCACAAGGGAGATATTTTGCTCAATTGTCATATGTGGAAACAAGCCAATCTGCTGAATCACGTAGCCAATATTTCTGCGTAATTCAACTGGATCTGCTTTCGCTGTATCTTCTCCATTAATTAATATTCTACCTGCAGAAGGCTCCGTTAACCGATTGATCATTCTCATTGTAGTCGTTTTTCCACAACCACTCGGTCCAATTAATGTAACTAGTTCTCCCTTTTCAACCTCTAAATTAATATTTTTTATTGCAACAAAGCCATCTTTATATTGCTTTTTTACATTTTCAAATTTTATCATAGGAGTCCTCCTCTTCTGTTCTACCGATTTTCACTATTCCATATGGTATTTAACTCGAACTATTTAATTAATCGATCAAGCCTTCCTCTTCTAAAAATTCAAGAGCTACATCTTCTGGCTCTTTATTCTCGATATTAACTTGAACATTTAATTCCTGCATCCGCTCATCATCTAAAACATCACTCAATTCGTTTAATGTATCTTCTAATCCTGGATTGGCATCCAGAACCGCTTGGCGAATAACAGGAGCCGCATAATAAGGCGGGAAAAAGTTTTTATCATCTTCTAGGATTATTAAATCATATTGCTTATTCCTTGGATCTGTAGAAGTGCCGGCAATTACATCAATTTCGCCATCCCTAGCTGGCTCATACATTAAATCGGCATCAATATTTACTTGTTTCGCGAAATCAGTACCGTACTCCTCCACGAACGCGTCATAGCCATCATCTCTTTCAAAGAATTCTGGATCCGCCCCAAAAGATAGTCCAGAGGCGTGTTCCGCTAGATCAGAAAACGTCTTGATCCCTAATTCTTCTGCCAATTCCTCTCGTACGGCTAATGCATACGTATTATTAAAACCAAGTGAATCTAACCAAGTAATATTAAATTCGTCCTCATAACCCTTTTTCGTTTCATCATAGATTTGATCCGGACTCATACCTGGCTCATATTCTTCATTCAAGACATTCAAATAACCAGTTCCTGTATATTCCACATATAGGTCCACTTCACCCTTTTTCATCGCTTCATGGATGACAAAGACCCCTCCCAGAGCGTCCTTTACTTCTACATCTAGGTCTGTATTGGCCTTAAGATATTCTGCCATTACATGGGTCATAATAAGCTGTTCAGTAAATTCTTTCCCAGTAACAACAATCTTTCCAGATTTAGCCTGATCGCCCCCATTATTACCACAAGCGGTCAAAATAAATAATAAAATACTGATCAGCGCAATCGCTGCAAACTTTTTCATATCATAAAATCCTCCAACTTTCTCCATTTTGAAAAGAGGTTGGGACATAACTAAAAACGAATAATATATTAACTAAAGCAAAGTACATTTTTGAAGCACAGATACGCACCAAGTAGTTCGTTTTTTCTTTAGTAAAAACACTGTTGTCCCAACCTCCACACTATTTAATTAATCGATCAGTCCTTCTTCTTTTAAAAACTCAACAGCTACATCCTCTGGTTCTTTATTCTCTAGATTAACTTGACCATTTAGTTCCTGCATACGCTCATCATCCAAGGTATCCGCTAATTTATTTAATGTCTCTTCTAGATCAGGATTAGCATCCAACACTGCTTGGCGAATAACCGGCGCAGCATAATAAGGCGGGAAGAAACTCTTATCGTCCTCTAAAATCACTAAATTATATTGAGTAATTCTCGCATCTGTTGAAAAGGCTGTAATGACATCAATCTCGGCGTCTTTCGCTGCCACATACATTAAATCGGGATCAATATTAACTTGCTTCGCAAATTCTAAATCATACTCTTCCACCAGTGCATCATAGCCATCTCCTCTTTCAAAAAACTCTGGATCTGAACCAAAAGTTAATTCAGAGGCGTGTTCCTGTAAATCAGAGTAGGTTTCAAGTCCCAACTCTTCAGCTAACTCCGCTCTTACAGCCAAGGCGTATGTGTTATTAAACCCAAGTGGTTCTAACCAGGTTGCATTAAATTCTTCTTCATACCCTTTTTTCGTTTCATCATACACTTCATCTGGACTCATGCCTGCCTTATACTCCTCATCCAAAACATTTAAATAACCAGTCCCAGTATATTCAACGTATAGATCAAGATCGCCTTTTTTCATTGCTTCTTGAATGACAAAGACTCCTCCAAGGGCATCTTTTATTTCAACATCTAAATCAGTATTTGCTTTAAGGAATTCAGCATACATATGAGTCATAATGATTTGCTCCGTATATTCCTTCCCAGATACAACAATCTTCCCTGCTTCCGCTTTGTCACCACCACCATTGCCACAAGCAGCCAAAACAAGTAACAAAATGCTGAACATAGAAATTGATACTAACCTTTTCATACCATAAAACCTCCATAATATTTTTTATCTCTTAAAAAACTGCATTAATCATCTTTTTGTGATATTATCTCATTTTTCAGTATTTTTCTACGATGGTTATATTGCATCCCTGCTTAGAGGCGAAATATCGGTTTTCTGCAAGCAAACAATCTATTGTGAAATAAATCACAAGCATTATTAAGCCATTCTTTCTTTGATTTTTTACTACTGTTTAAGGAATTCAACAGAATTTCAGCCCATTATCCCGAGCGTTGGATGGCTTGAAGGATTTTCATTAATAGAAGTGGACGAACGGAGTATAGCGTTCTAAAAATCCTAAACGTTTACATAATCTTGCTTCCCTCACATATTAAAGATATTTATTTTAGCTCAAGTTATCCTCATATCTTTAGCAGGCGCAAATAAAGATACATCTAATGGAAGTACCGTCTTTTATTATATAGTTTTACGAAATGATCTACAATTCCCTTAATACGGCTTATCGCTCTATTATACTCCAATACTTGGATTGAGCCGATATCATTAGTTAGGTTCCTCATAAGTTCGACCATATCCTTCATAATACGAACAAATACTTGAACGCTATTTTTTATAATACCCGATATTTAAAAACATAAACATTGACCGCTTGCATCCTAATCGGTATTGTATGATTATGGAAAAGGGGAAACTTCAATCAGTGGGGATATTACTACCCGTTAAAGCGGGAAAAAGTAGAGGAGGAGAAGGAATTGAAATACTTTCCAATAAAAAGCACAAGTCTAAACGTTTCCAATATTGTGATGGGAAATATGCGTATCAACCAACGAACAAAAGCTGAGATTGAACATTTGATTCGCACAGCTATGGAGGAAGGTATTAATTTCTTTGACCACGCGGATATTTATGGTGGAGGGGAATGTGAGACTTTATTTGCTGATGCCATCCAAATGAATTCAAGTATAAGAGAAAAGATGATTTTGCAAAGCAAGTGTGGAATTAATAGTAAGGATAATTATTTTGACTTTTCCAAAGAACATATTCTCGAATCCGTCAATGGCATTTTAAAAAGACTAAAAACCGATTATTTAGATCTTTTACTCTTACATCGCCCTGATCCCTTAATGGAACCCGAGGAAGTAGCAGACGCCTTTGACCAATTGCATAATAGTGGTAAAGTACGCTATTTTGGAGTGTCGAACCACAATCCTGCGCAAATTGAGTTACTTCAAAATTATGTATCCCATAAATTAGTGGTAAACCAATTGCAGCTTAGTGTTGCTCAGTCTGCATTAATTGATTCTGGCATTGCTTTAAACATGCCTGTAGATCAATCGATCAATCGTGATAGCAGTACATTAGAGTATTGTCGTTTAAAAGATATCACAATCCAAGCATGGTCTCCATACCAAAGTGGATTCTTTGCAGGGCCATTTCTAGGTGATTTAGAAAAGTTTCCGAAATTAAATCAGGTAATCGATGAATTAGCTGAAAAATATAGTGTTACCAATACCGCCATTGCAGCTGCTTGGATTACACGCCATCCAGCTAATATTCAAGTTGTACTCGGAACAACTACACCTCAACGGATAAAAGATGCCTGCGCTGGTTCAGAAATCGATTTAACAAGAAAAGAATGGTATGACCTTTATAAAGCAGCTGGCCATATCGTTCCTTAAGTGCTGTTCACACTCTCTTCCTTGTTTTTGCAGGGAGAGAGTTTTTTGTGTACAATCCCCCACTTCTAGCAGGAGAAACTCCCAAACCCATTGACCGTTACTCATAAGTTTCAACCATTTAGTCAAGAATTTCGACCAATTTATATCTCTTTAGATCATGCAGCTAATTGTGACCTTCTCCATTCCTACTTTCGAAAACTCCTATAAAATCGCTTATCCTAGGTGTATAATTAAGAAAGGATGACTCGCTTCGAATATTCAAAGGTGGTGTTCACCATGTTAAGTTCAGTACAACTTTGCTCTCCGTCATTACTTCATATGCTTCAGTCTGTCGCCCTCCAAGAAAAGAAATTGATGAAGGGAGAATATGCTTTTCAAGAAGGTGATCAAGCTGACTTTCTTTTTATGATCCAATCAGGCAAAGTTCAGATCGGCAAAATTACTCCAGATGGACGTGAAATTACCTTTCGAATTTGTAAACCTGAAGATTTCATTTGTGAGCTCCCTCTCTTCAGTGATCCTGCTCCCTTTACGGTCTATGCAAAGATGCTGGAAACTGGGACCATCCAAATAATTTCTAAAAAAGATTTGGAAGAACAACTGATTCTTCAGCCTCATTTAAGTATTGAAATGCTTAAATTAATGAATATACAAAACCAGCAAAATCAATCTAAATTTCGCGACTTGGTTTTACATGGAAAAAAAGGGGCACTATATTCTACGCTTATTCGCTTAACAAATAGCTATGGAATTGAACAAAAAGATGGAATTATGATTGACCTCTCCCTGACAAATCAAGAACTTGCTAACTTTTGCGGTATGACGCGTGAAGTTGTCAATCGGCTGTTAAACGAGTTAAAAAAGGAGAAAAAGTTGGCAATCGTTGATGGGCATATTGTGATTTATGATCTTTCATTTTTAAAACAGGAAATTCATTGTGAAAACTGCCCTATTGAGATTTGTAATATTTTTTAATTAAGATACTGTTCATCATTATTGGCCATTGGTGCCTTATGTTCTAGTCCGACAATCAGCAAATCCTGATTGTCGGCTTTTTTGTCTATTTCATGAAATCTCTCTTCTCGGCAGGAAGTTGTGACTTTTATCACAGACTGGATATAGCGATTACAACTACATTTAGACTAAACGATCATGGATGGAGGTATTGAAATGGACAAAAAAAAGAGTCATTCGGGACCTAATTTAAAAGGAACACTTATAAGTGTATTTGTTGTCGGCATTATTATTTGTGTGATGTGGATCGCTGTTTATGGGTTATATGTTTCCAGGTAAGCCAAAATCTAGCCTCCAGACATAAGCTTGTTGAAAATGAACGTCTTAAAAATATTAAGAAAGTAGGTGGGATCATGCATTTGCATAAATATGAGAAAATATGGCTTGTTTTTGGGATTGTATCACTTATTGTTTTTTTAAGCATTGTCGGTGTCACTGCTTTTGCACACGGACATACGCCTGCGGGTGGAATGGACATTATTGATCCTGAAAAAGTCGATGAAACAGCTCCATTTGATGAACCAGGTGTGAAGCAGATTGATAAGGATACGTATGAAGTCGCGATTGTCGCTCAAGCTTTTAGCTATAGCCCCGCGAAGATACGTGTTCCTGTAAACAAAGAAATTATTTTTACATCCACAAGTAAGGATGTCGTTCATAGTTTTACGATTGAAGAAACAAAGGTCAATATGATGGTGGTGCCTGGACGCATTACACATAAAAGTTATACTTTTGACGAACCTGGAAACTATTTAGTGATCTGTAACGAATATTGCGGCACGGGTCACCATTTTATGCAGACAGAGATTGAGGTGTATGAACCATGATAGGAATTCAAGATCGAAGACTGGCCATTTCTAATATTATTGTTGCTTATATCGCTTTTATTATTGGAACATTTTGCGGTCTTTTACAAGTTTTTGTTCGTAATGATGCATTGGACTTACCATCTTGGCTCGATTATTATCAAATCCTCACAGCGCACGGTGTATTATTAGCACTTATCTATACAACCTTTTTTATTTTCGCTTTTCTTATTTCTGGTATGAGCAAGTCATTGGGGAACTTCGGGCCAAAGGTTTGTCGCACTTTATGGATAGGATTTATTGTCACCACGATTGGCACAATCCTTGCGACCCTATTGATTATTTCTGGCAAAGCCTCTGTGCTCTATACATTCTATGCACCTTTAAAAGCAAGTGGTTGGTTTTATATTGGGCTTGCGCTTTGGGTCATTGGAACTTGGATTAGTTGTTTTGCATTGGTTGGCCACTACATTGCCTGGAAAAAAAGCCACAAGGGTGAAGTAAGTCCACTTTTTGCTTTTATGACAATTACAACGATTATTCTTTGGATTATTGCTTGTCTAGGTGTTGTAGCAACTGTTGTGTTCCAATACATCCCATGGGCTTTTGGTTGGGTCGATACGATCAATGTCGAATTAAGTCGCTCACTGTTTTGGTATTTTGGACATCCGCTTGTTTACTTTTGGCTTTTGCCTGCTTATATGGCTTGGTATGTTGTGATACCAAAATTAGTAGGAACGAAAGTATTTAGTGATTCCTTAGCTCGTTTGGCGTTTGTACTTTTTATTCTATTTTCCTTTCCAGTTGGATTTCATCACCAATTAACAGAGCCGGGAATCTCTAGCTTTTGGAAATTTCTTCAAGTTATTTTGACATTTATGGTGATTATTCCATCGCTTATGACTGCATTTTCAATGTTTGCCACCTTTGAGATCTCGGGAAGGAAGAAGGGGGGCTCTGGGCTTTTCGGATGGTTCACGAAGTTACCATGGAAAGATGTGCGTTTTACATCGATCTTTATCGCTATGCTATTCTTTATCCCTGGGGGTGCCGGGGGAATTATTAATGCAAGCTTTCAACTAAATGAGCTTGTTCATAATACGCTTTGGATTGTTGGACACTTCCATATTACTGTTGGGGCGCCCGTCGCTATGACCTTTATGGGAATAACATTTTGGTTGGTCCCCCATTTAACAGGCCGAAAATTAACAAAGTCTATTCAAAAGCTCGCCTTTATCCAAATTATTTCTTGGGCGGTTGGCATGTTATTGATGTCTACTGCTCAGCATATTCTCGGACTCCTTGGCGCGCCTAGAAGAACAGCCTATGCCGGTTACAACGGTCACCAAACAGCCATGCAGTGGTTTGATGGCATTCTATCGAATCATGTGACAATGGCTATTGGGGGCACCATATTATTTTTATCTGCTATGTTGCTTATTTATATTGTGTGTAACCTGTTATTTTTTGCTCCAACCGCCCAAAAGCCTGCAGATATGACTGAATTTCCTTTGGCGGAAAGTGACACTTCCCATACACCGAAATTCTTGGAAAACTGGTGGCTTTGGATTGGCATCGCTGTGTTATTAATTGTGATGGCTTATGCCTTCCCGCTTGCGGATATGATCCATCATTCACCTCCTGGATCAAAAGGACAAATCACATGGTAGGAGTTGATAAAAATGTTTGTCACAATATTAGGTTTATTATTAGTATCTACAGTCATGATCATTATGACTGTAGAGCTAAACACACCTGAAGAGGATTAGAAAAGGAGCGCTAAGGACGAACAATACATTACCTTAGCGGGGAAATATACAAAGACTTTCTGCGGGAAGGTGAGTGCCGCGAAGTATATTTCCGGAGCGGGGGTATTTGCACCCTTCTTTGGTAAAAGTACTTTTCCCCGCCTCCTCCTTAACAACGATTATTGCTCTGGTTCTGTTTGATATACATCCGGAAGGACCTTTTTAATTTCCTCTTCATTACTTTGTAAAGCTTCCATCCAAAGCTCGACTAGCTTACTTCCATTAATTAATTCAATATCCAACGGTTCAGCATATTCTTTGGCTGCTTCCGTAAAGGCAGAGGTTGTGATGACATATCCGCCTACTGCTTGCTTTTTTACCATATTCGAATGGATCAAAGCAATCGGTTCAAAATCAACATCCTCTTTCCAACATTTCACCTGGCCAAGAAATAATCCATCATCCGTTTTATGCTTAAAATCAACCCCAAAATCTTGTTTAGATGGGAGGACATCGGTTTCTCCCCCTTTTGCTCTTTCAAAAATATCCGCCACAAAATCTTCAAATATTAGGGGGTCCTCCTTAATAAATTGCTTTGTGTCATGAGGAGCAGCTTCCTCGTCCTGTTCCTCTTCTCCAGAAGAGTTTTCTTCCTCAAGCCTAAATCTTAAATAAAGTCCCATAGCTAATGTCCATTTTACCTCTTCACTTGAATGTAGTTGACGATTTATTAAATCTAATTCATAACGATTTCTCCGCTTAGCACGCTGAAAGTGAATATATGCAACCAATAAAAGGACTGCAATCGCAACCTCTACGTAAACCATTTGGCAATACCTCCCTACAACAGTTATCACCTTTTTGGGGTATCCTTATTCTTAAGACAGTTTGTATCATTTGTAACCAAAATGAAATATTTTTAAATATTTTTTAACAATTAAACCAAATTTATTACAAAATATGGTAAAATGGGAATATAGGCTTTAGGGGGAATTTTTATGAAAAAAAAGTATTCAGGTATCAGTCTATTTTTTATTATTGTACTAATAATTGGGCTTTTTATTTCACGTCCAAAATTAATAAATGAACAAATTCAGGTTTCCGCCTCTCCTGCTGTTGTACCCACTCTTTTTCTTCATGGGTATAAAGGGAGTGAGCGCTCCTTTTCAACGATGTTAGAAAGAATGGAAGAACAACAGTGGGGGTCAAGAGCGCTTGTATGCTTTGTCCACAAAAATGGTCGAGTTTCCATTAAAGGGACCATCCCCAAAAATGTCGAAAATCCTTTTATTCAAGTGATTTTTGAGAATAATCGAGCACAATTAAGCGATCAAACGAAATGGCTTCAAAAAGTCATGAAGCAACTAAAAGAACGCTATTATATTGAAGAAATCAATGTTGTCGGTCATTCAATGGGTGGGCTTGCTTTAACAAATTACGTGCAAACAACGGGTGATCAAGAATTTTACCCGAAAATCTCAAATCTTGTTACGATCGGAAGTCCTTTTCTAGGAATTGATAAAGAAAATTACTTTGAAGAGAACTATGGGGATGCCTTAATTGATTTAAAGCCAAATTCTGAAGCTTTGCAAAATCTTATGGAGAATAGCTTGTTACTTCCGGAAGATCTGAGAGTGCTCTCTATTGCAGGCGTTGTGGCGGATCCATTGGTTGGTGATGGTGTTGTTTCTTTAGACAGCGCTCTTGCTAGTCAAAATATGGTTCCTCATAAACTTTTTACAGAAAAGGTTGTGACAAACATAAACGCCACTCACTCTGGTCTACATGAAATAGATGCGGTTGATCAACTTGTTGCCGGTTTTCTGTGGGAAACCGCAATTCAGTAAACAATAGTGGCTGGCCGCCAAACCGCAACGTAAGTTATTTATCCATGATCCAGGAATTTTATAATTTCCTCGACCAAAACAAAGGGCGTGCAAGAGGTTAACGTACTAACCTTTTGCACGCCCTTTTAACGTATCCTCATAAGCGTCTCTACTTTAATGCAATATTTCTACATCGATCATTTTAAATTCAGCAACATCCACTAGCCCTCGATTAGAAATTCGGACATCAGGTATGACGGGTAAAGCAATGAGAGAAAAGGTCATAAATGGAGCATGAATTGGGCAACCTAATGTCTCCCAAGCTGCTTCTAGCTGTTTCACTTCTTTTACAACCGTCTCTAATGGTTGATCAGACATTAAGCCAGCTATCGGCATACGTACTTGTGCCAATACCTTGCCGTTTTCCACTACGATCATTCCACCACCGATTTTGGCTAGCTCATTTGCAGCAAAGGCCATGTCCTCAGGATTTGTCCCCATAACCAGTAAATTATGACTATCATGAGCAACCGTTGAAGCAACAGCTCCCTTTTTCAGCTTAAATCCATGCGCGAAGCCAAGTGATATTTGCCCTGTTTGATGATGACGTTCAATACATGCTAATTGCAAAACATCCTGCTCAAGATCAGGCTGGATTATCCCATTTTTAACCTCTAATGTAGTGGTCATCTTCTCAGTACGAGCACTATTTTCAATGACATTAATTACATTTACTTTTGTTTGGACTGTATTCCCTTTGCTAGTTAATTGAAAATCGCCAGCTGTTAGGTCGCTTTTCAAATGAATGGAATTCCGAATATGCTCTGGATAGACAAAGGTTGGAAAGTCTTTTACCATTTGCTGATCTTGATAGATCACTTCTCCATCCGCAATCACCGTAAATGGCTCCAATTCTCGAATATCCTCGATTATTAAAATATCTGCCACCTTTCCAGGTGCAATCGAGCCTAAGTCGCGCTCCATATTATAATAACGAGCTACGTTAATTGTTCCCATTTGAATCGCTGTAACAGGGTCTACCCCTTCTTCGATTGCTCGACGAACCACATGGTTAAGATGGCCTTTTTCAACAAGCGTTTGAGGATAAACATCATCTGTCACTAAACTAATATTATGTGTTTGCACGTGGTCCTCTGTAACAACCTTGATTACTTCTTTCACATCTTGCCAAGCCGATCCCTCTCGAATCATCAAATGCATGCCAAGACGTAACTTTTCTAATCCTTGCTCTTTTGTTACTGTTTCGTGACATGAATCCACACCCGAACCAATGTAGGCCTGCAACATCCTCGGATCTTCTGCAGGAAAATGCCCTGTTACTGTTTTATTCGCTTTAATCGTTTCGGCAATCTCACCACTCATTAGTGGATCCCCATAAACAACCCCAGGAAAATTCATGACTTCTCCAAGGCCTGCAACATTTTCCCACTGCATTCCTTCGTGAACATCCTCTACACTTAAGGAAGCACCTGCATCTTCGAAATCAGTTGTAGCGGGCACGCATGAAGGGAAGGTTGTAAATACCTTCAAAGGAAGCTGCTGTCCCTCTTCGTGCATCAAGCGCACACCCTCTGTACCAAAAACATTGGCGATTTCATGCGGATCCATAAAGATAGAAGTTGTACCTTTGGCTAGTCCTGCCTTCGCAAATTCCGTCACAGAAAGCATCGTACTTTCCACATGCATATGGCCATCAATAAAACCAGGAACTAAGTATTTTCCATTAGCATCGATGACCTTTGTGTTTTCACCAATGGTGTGATCAGCCTTACCAATGTATGCCACTCTTCCTTCAATAACCGAAACATCCATATTTTCCAAAAGCTCTCCTGTAAACACATTGACTAATACACCATTAGTAATGACAAGTTCTGCTTTCTCTTCGCCTCTGGCTACTTTTGATAGTTGCTGACTCACTTCATATATTTTCTTTCTCATGATGAAATCCCCTTTCTCTTTTTGTTCAAATCCGAGAGCTACCTTCTTTTTAATTTTTATAAAATAAAAAGCGGAGAATGCAAATAATACGCGCATTCCCGCTAACGGTCTGTACCGATTACTTTATTAAGCTGCCCATCCTAGATAAATAACGAATACGACGAATAACACATACATAATCGGATGAACCTCTTTATACTTCCCTTTGAATACCATTGTTAATGGATAAAAAATAAATCCTAGGGCAATTCCAGTAGAGATACTATAAGTTAGTGGCATCGTCACAACGGTCATAAACGCTGGAATCGCAAATTCAAAATCTTTCCACTTAATTTCAGCTAAGGAGGCGGCCATCAGGATACCTACAATGATTAGAGCTGGTGCCGTAACTTCTGAGGTTACAACGCTAAGTAATGGCGAAAAGAACAACGCTAAAATAAAGAATCCTGCAGTTACAATCGATGTGAAGCCGGTACGACCACCAGCAGCCACTCCTGAAGTCGATTCTACAAATGAGGTTGTTGTTGAAGTACCGAGCACTGCCCCAAGCATCGTAGCAATGGAGTCAGCTGACAAAGCTTTTCCTGCCCGCGGTAGTTTCCCATCCTGCAGCAACCCTGCTTGCCTTGCAACTGCCATCAATGTACCTGCTGTATCAAAGAAATCCACAAATAATAAAGTGAAGATCACAACAAGCATATGAGGCGTAAACAAATCACCTAAATGGCCGAACATAACACCAAAGGTTGGTGTCAAAGGCGGGATCGAAGAAACGATGCCATCTGGTAATGGAATTTGTTTAAATATAACCCCCACAATAGCTGTGACGATCATACCATAAAAAATTGCCCCTTTAAATCTGCGGATCATGAAGAATGCTGTAATGACGATCCCAAAAATGGTTAACAAGGTACCTGGTGCTGTAATATCGCCTAAAGCAACAACTGTTGTCCCAGGATCAGCGTCAACAACAATGCCAGCATTTTGAAAACCAATAAACGTAATGAATAAACCAATTCCTGCAGCAACAGCTAACTTAAGCTGTTCAGGAATCGCATTAATAATCGTTTCACGTATTTTTGTTAAGGTAAGAATAAAAAAGATCAAACCGGAAATAAATGTTCCAGCTAAAGCCGTTTGCCATGGAATCCCCATTCCAAGCACAACCGTGTAAGCAAAGAAGGCATTAATCCCCATACCCGGCGCAAGGGCCACAGGATATTTTGCCCATAGTCCCATAATTAAGCAGGCAATCGCTGACGCTAAAGCAGTTGCAACATAAACTGCCCCTTGGTCCATTCCCGCATCACTTAGCACAGATGGATTAACAAATAAAATGTAGGCCATTGCCAAGAATGTTGTTAAACCAGCAACAGACTCTTGCCGATAATTGGTATTTAATTCCTTAAAATTAAAATAGCGTTGCATTCTTTATATTCCCCCTATTATTCCTTTGAGTAAAGCACTAATGACTTTCATAAAGCAGAGTACAATACTCATGCTCCATTGAATGCAAAAAGCCTAGGTTCTCATCGACCCAGGCCCGCCTACATTTATAGATAGAAATGGGGCACTTCCCCCGTATCTAGATCAATCCCAATTGGCTAATGGTCCATGATCTATCTCTATCTTTATACATGTAGTCTGGTAATTTACGGTTACCTGGTAGAAACGCTTGGGCCCTATTCCCAAACATATACATTCAATAAATGATGATAATTTAATTAAAATTAGTACATCTCTATTAATAGCATAAAAGCCCCAAAAGCGTCAATAGATTTTAACGAATATTATACATGTTTTCGAGTGAGAATGTTCGTTAAAATAACTGTTCATTTAATCTTCACATCTTCCCTACTTCTTTTTATAGGATAATCTGAAGCAAAGTGGTAAACTTTTAAAGGAATTGAGAAATAATTCGATTTTCCCCTCTTTTACATACATTATCAACATTTTGGATAGAGTTTCGTCTAGCTAGTCATTTATGAAGATTTGGAGTGAGCATGATTATGGAAACGAAGAAAGCTTTGCCTATTCTGTTTGCTGTTATGTTTTTCGTCATGGTTGGATTTGGAATTATCATCCCTGTCCTTCCTTTCTATGCAGAAGAATTGGGGGCTACCCCTACACAATTAGGGTTATTAATGGCTGTCTATTCTCTAATGCAATTGTTATTTTCGCCGATCTGGGGAAGAGTCTCTGATCGGATTGGTCGTAAACCTGTGATGCTGATTGGTATTTTTGGACTTGCCATTTCTTTCTTTTTAATGGCTTCTGCCTCTAGCCTGGGGATGCTGTTTGCCGCAAGAATTATCGGCGGATTACTTTCATCAGCTAATATGCCTACTGTCACAGCCTATGTCGCTGATATAACATCTCCTGAGGATCGTGGAAAAGGAATGGGCGTTGTGGGGGCCTCTGTTGGTCTTGGCTTTATTCTTGGCCCTGCGATTGGCGGAATTTTTTCGGAATCTAACCTGAGTACACCTTTTTTACTCTCAGGAATTTCCTCCTTGATTACCTTCCTCCTTGTTTTGTTTATCTTGCGGGAATCACTTCCAGCTGATAAAAGGGGAACAGGAACTGGAAAGAAAGAATCAATGTTCAAAGCCTTACAAGGTCCGATTTCAATTCTTTTTATTCTGCAATTGTTCGTGTCTTTATCCATGGCTGGCCTTGAAGCGACGTTTGCCTATTTTGCCGCAAAAAGAGCAGGACTAGGAACTGTTCAACTTGGTTATCTGTTTATGATTATGGGATTTGCTGGCGCGCTTGTTCAAGGCGGGCTAGTAGGGAGATTAACAAAGAAATATGGGGAAGGAGCCGTAATCCAACTTGGCATCATCATCTCTGCAATTGGCTTCGGACTGATCTTACTAATTGATAGCTTTGCAACCGCCGCTATTTATTTAACCATCTTTGGAATTGGGAATGGCGTCATTCGCCCAAGTGTATCAGCCCTGTTAACCAAAACCTCAACTACAGGTCATGGCAATACAACAGGCTTATTATCCTCCTTCGATTCCATCGGTCGAATCGTAGGCCCCCCCTTAGGCGGTTGGCTCTTTAAAACAGCGACTGGATTACCATATATCTCTGGATTCATTTTATCCATCATCGCCCTAGTTTTGTATCAATCCTATAAAGTCGCTATTTTGAGGAGACAAGGTGCCTGACACGCCCGGGATCGCCCTGAAATTTATCGAAATACGAGAATCAAAGCAAGGCACAACGAATTCGACCGATTCGTTGTGCCTATTTATTATGTCATTCCTAGGGCTTGCCGGTTTAGTTTAACATCATATTACTAGTTGATACTTTTAGTAACATTAGCATAATTGCAACAATCTCTATGATAATGATCAATACTATTAAAAATGGATGATCTAAAAATACAGCGGAAATGATCACCGGGATCGTCAGCATACTTATAATGGCCGTAATGATGGTTGCTTTACTTTGTTTGACTACTTCCATATCATTACTCCACGTATAGGATGGAAAGCGTAAATTGACTAAAAGGCCAGCAGTACTAATTAGGAGCAATGTGGTGAACATGAATACAATCATCGTTAGTAAATACGGCATGCTTACATTAAATACTGCATAAAACACGATCACAGTTAACGCTATACCAGGTAAAAATAAAAGTATATTTAATAAAATTTTTGCTAATGCGATTGTGGTGATACGAATAGGAGCTACTAACATTATCCAAATACTTCTTCCTTCAAATGAAAGACTACAAGAGGTTGTGGTTGTCAGAATTAGAAATATGAAAATGATCATGGTAAATATATGCTGTGCTGTGATGGTATACCCTACTAAATCATAAGAATAGGATTGAATATTCGGGATGATACCAATTAGAACACATATATTCAATGCGACCATGCCAATAGGAGTTAACATCGTATTACTTACATATGTGAGGGAAGAAAAGTATAATTTAAATTCCTTCACCAAAAACGCAATGATAGGTGTATTTACAGTCCAGGTTGAATTCTTATTCTTTCTCTTTAGCTGTTTACCTTTTTGGTTTTTAAGAAAATGATGAAAATAATCTAATACAAATATTACGATCAAGCTGCTAACAACTGCGAAAACACTTAACAAAATAAGATTCAGCAGGAAATGAAATTCTGTTATTTCATCAAGTGAATACTGTAAAATAGACGCATTTATAAACCAGTCTTTGTAATCGATTGATTCTGAGTTGAATATAAAATAAATGAACGGTGTCACAAAAAGTCCTAAAGTAATGACGGATTCTGTTACATTGTTACGAAACTTAATAAGTGTTAGAAGGTTTCGTACGAACAATGAGATTAAAAAAGGCAAATTTGTTGCTAATAGCGGAATGATGATACTCAACAATACAATCAAAAGCAGGACTAAGAAATAATGGCTTATAAAGGAAATAGTTAAAATATATCCAAAAGCCAACACAATAAAGGTTAGAATGGTGTGAATCACATACTTGCTAAATAACGAGAGCAGCCTAGCTTGCCAACTTTTTAGGGGCAGACTAAAAATGAAATCACTGTCTTTTCCATCTATAATGTCATCAAATCCGCTAAGATTATTCCATATTCCTAAAGTCCAAAACAACATCGATGATAGTAATACAAAAAAAGCTTGTATGTTATTACTTTCATTTAAATCTATGGAAATAAATAGTACGTAGCCTAAAAACATTAAGAATGCTGTGATATAACCCGAAATGGTGTAAATAGCATGTTTTTGCACTTCTTTGTTAGAGCTATTTAAGTTAGCAAGCTTCATTTGATTTTTTAAGCGAAATAAAAATAATAACTTAAGATTAGTCACCTGATGTCACATCCCTAAATATCTCATTCAATGATGCCTGTTTGATAATGTTTTGCATTGTATCATTGACAATGACCTCTCCTTTGTTCAAGATGACTAATTTATTACAAACCTTTTCAGCTACTTCCAAGACATGTGTAGAATATAAAATAATCACACCTTCCTTTGCTCTACTTTTCATTTCATTTATCAAAAAGTCGGTTGCATTTGGATCTAGTCCGACAAATGGTTCATCTAAGATAATTAGTTTCGGATGATGCATAAGTAATGAAATAAGAACCAGCCTTTGTTTCATTCCATGTGAGTAACTTGAAATCAATTCGTGGACAGCATCTTCGAATTTTAATTCTTTTAGTAAGTACGCTAAGTTTCTATCTAGCTCAATTTCATCCATTTTATAGAGAGCAGCAATCAATTCAATATAGGCTTTTCCTGTCATATTATTATATAAAGCAGGTGTGTCAGGAGAGTAGCCTATCATAGCCTTATACTGTTCTGGATTATCTTTTAGCTTTGTATCAAACAATGATATTTCACCTTTGTCAAACATGTGTATGCCAACAATCGCTTTAATCGTTGTCGTTTTTCCAGCACCATTTGCTCCAATAAATGCACATATGTCTCCTGGATGTAATTCTAATGATAAGTTTCTCACCCCTTTACTAGAAGCTTTATATGTTTTGCTGACGTTTTTAATCGATAACATTCCCACTCCCCCTATACCTGGTTGATGAAAAGTTTAGCTGCATAAACATTGATAGTAATGTAAACGATTGGTGCAATAATTAGCAGGAAATTTGGACTTTCCATTTGGAGAAGCAGACTTTCCGCTAATGTAAGTACACCGCTTGGCAAGAATAATGAAAATGTTTCATTGATGCCCCCTAACAATAGCAAAACAATCGATAATAAAATCGTTGCCACACCAATAAACAACGGATTTTTAATGAGCGTACTAAATAACGCTGCTATGCTTACGATGAAAAAAATCCATAAGCTATAAAATACAAGGAATAATAAGAAATTAGCGATAGAATAATAGCCGAAAAGGTAAATCGTGTAAAAATATGAAACAAATGCACCAATTGAGATACATACCATACTAATAAACCAGTTCCCACAAAGTTTGGCGCTAATATATTCTAAACTTGATACAGGTCTTGTGAAGATAAAGCCTTGAACACCACTGTTTTTTTCATTGGCCATCATACCCATAAAACTAATGATCAGCACGATTAATCCGATTTGATTAAATTGTCCTGAAAAAGTAGCAAGTAAGACTTCATTGGCCTGAGGTTTTGGGGCATTAGGGTCGATCATAATTCCCTCGACACCTCCAAATTGTTTGAGGATAACCTCCATATATTTATCAATTAAAGGCTGTGTCACGCCAAGAATGGTAAAAAATATTGTTAACCAGATAAATTTAATATTTCTAACAGCTTCTAACAGTTCAACTTTTAACATAATGGATATATTTCTCATACTTCTGACACCAACTCTAAAAATATTTTTTCTACATCCTTTTTTTCATATGCCAGAGAATGTATCTGGATATTATGTTGATCAAGCTCTTTCATGAGATGAGAGAAAACGATCGGTTCATTACTCGTGACTAAAAATTCTCCAGCTTTTATTTCTTGCAATACATATGGTTCATTTAGTTGCATGGATGAGTCTATTGATTCGTCTATATTAATTTGGAAATATACTTGTTTCTTATTTACTGTTTCATCATGATTCGTTATATTGCCAATGATTTCTCCATTTTTGATGATGATGTAGCGATCACAAAATTCACTTGCATCATCTAAAATATGAGTCGATATTAGAATCGTCGTGTATGCTTTAAGCTTTTTAATTAAGTTCTTGATTTCATTTCTACCAACTGGGTCAAGCGCAGAAACTGGCTCATCTAAGATTAAAAGCTTTGGACGGTGAAGAATGGCTTGAGCAATCCCTAATCTCTGCTTCATTCCCCCAGATAATTCCTCCACCTTATATTTATTTTTGCCTTTTAAGCCTACTTCTGTGAGAACATTACTGATACTTTGATCAAGATATGCTTTACTTAGACCAGATAAGCTCCCGAAAAATTGCAAAGATTCTTCACAAGTCATCCATTGTTTAAAATCTGTGTTCTGTGACAAGTACCCAATATCGTTCTTATAATTTAAAATGTCTTTTCCATAAAAGGTGATGTCACCGTCCGTATACCTGATGATGCCAGTAATACATTTAATCAATGTGGTTTTACCCGCGCCATTCGGCCCTAATAATCCAATACACTCACCCTCTTCGATATCAAAAGTAATATCCTTTAATATTTTTTTACCTCTAAAAGATTTATTCACATTATGAATGGCGATCATTCTTTAACATTCTCCTTCCAATAATTAGATAAATAATCGGGCCAACGGTATTGAGCAGCAATATGACGATCAGCCAAATGATTGGCTGATTAACTATGTTTCTTCGACGATATAAATCAACTAGTGCAACAGCTAAAAGTAACATGTGTAAAATCAAAATCGGAATGATTAATGGTAAAATAGCACTCCAATCCAAATCATATAAAACACTAATATCTGTGTTCATAAAGGTAACCTCCCTATAATTATCATTGTTGATAATGATAATTATAGTGTACATTTTACTGAAAATCAATTATTATTATAAGAAAGAGGTGAAAGATATGGAGTTTGGTTTATTTAAAAATCAGACACGTTTTAAAATAGCATTAGAATTAATCGATAAAAAAGAAGGTTTATCGATTATGCAATTAAATCAATTATTAGAAGATATTTCCCAGGCAACGTTATATAGACAAGTAAATGGTATGTTTGAAGACGGGTTATTAACAATTGTGAGAAAAAAGAAAACACGTTCAGGAGAAGAGAATTTCTATGCCTTAAAAACAACGGGTTATAAAATAAGTGAGGAAGAATGGAATCAAGCTACTTATGATGAAAAGGTCAATTTCATAACTTATTATTATATGTATGTACTAAACACCTATCAAAATTATCACAAAACGCTTGAAAATAAAAACGACCATTCCACTTTCTCCATCTCCAAATTAAATTTAGGAGAAGCTGAATTTGAGAACTTTCAATCAGATCTTAACCAGCTGTTAACGAAATATTACAATGAAGGACAACATAAAAATGATAGAGAAAGAACCATTTCATTAGTTATTATTCCATAATATTATTATGGCTTTTTCAATATCGACGTCTTCCCTTTCCGTTAATACAAGTCCATCCCCCTTTTGGCCGCTCTATAGAGTGGAGTGGGCGCTCTGAATGGTTCATTTTTCAGGAACTGTCAGCAGATGTTGCTCGTCTTCCTTTGGAATTGGAAAAATACCTATTAGCCGTTAGAAGCACTTTATTAGCCATTATGTGCAGGCTATTTGCCGTTACGAAGACTCTATTAGCCATTATGTGCAGGCTATTTGCCGTTACGAGACTCTATTAGCCGTTATGTGCAGGCTATTTGCCGTTATAAGACTCTATTAGCCGTTATGTGCAGGCTATTTGCCGTTACGAAGACTCTATTAGCCGTTATGTGCAGGCTATTTGCCGTTACGAAGACTCTATTAGCCGTTATGTGCAGGCTATTTGCCGTTACGAAGACTCTATTAGCCGTTATGTGCAGGCTATTTGCCGTTACGAAGACTCTATTAGCCGTTAGGAAGTTTCTATTAGTCATCACACTGCTTTTACCTTATTTCTAGGCAGTCGTAAAAAACCCTTTGCCTTGGCAAAGAGTTTTCCATTAAAATATATTCAATTCCTCAATTCGGCGAATAGCCTCTCTTAGCCGTTCTTCCTCGACTAGTAAACCAACACGTACATATCCTTCACCGAATGCACCAAAGCCATTACCGGGAGCAACCGCTACGTCGGCTTGTTCCAATAATAAGTCGGCAAATCCTTCACTCGTATAACCATCAGCTATAGGGAGCCAGGCAAAAAAGGAACCTTGTGGTGCCGTTACGTCCCATCCAATACGCTGGCATTCTTCTATTAGAGCGTTACGGCGGCCTTCATACAGAGCAACTAACTCTGATACACAGTCTTGTGATCCCGATAGAGCGGCCACTGCCGCATGCTGAACAGCTGGGAACAAACTAACAAAGAGATGATCTTGAATCAAATTGATCGCCTCAATCATTTCCGCATTTCCAACCGCAAAGCCGATACGCCACCCTGCCATATTGTACGTCTTCGATAAGGTATACATTTCAATGCCTACATCCTTTGCCCCTTCAGCCTGCAAGAAACTAATTGGTTTTTGATCGTCAAAGCCAATTGCCCCATAAGCAAAATCGTGAGAGACAGCGATATTGTGTTCCTTGGCAAACGCTACAGTTTTTTCAAAAAAGGCTAAGTCGGCTACCGCTCCTGTTGGGTTATTCGGATAATTGATATACAGAAGCTTTGCTTGCTCTTTGAGATGATCTGGAAGTACAGCATAATCAGGCAGAAACTGATTTTCCGTTAATAATGGTATTGTTTCAAATTGAACATCTGCCAACTTCACTCCAGATAGATAATCTGGATAACCAGGATCAGGTAATAACATCAGATCTCCCGGATCCAAAATAGCTAGTGGCAATTCGACTAAACCACTCTTTGCTCCAAAGAGGATGGCCACTTCTGACTCAGGATCAATGTCCACATTGTGTTCTCGCTTATAAAAATCTGCAGCCACCTCTTTTAATTCCTTTAACCCTCTAAAAGGCGAATATCTATGAGTCACTGGATCTTCTACAGATCTTTGTAAAGCTTTGACAATATGGGGAGGTGTCGGCTGATCCGGGTTCCCTTGTCCCAAATTAATAATATCCCTTCCCTCTGCCTTGGCTTTTTCTACCTTTTGCACAAGTGCAGCGAAGAACTGTTTAGGGAGATTTTGCATTTTGCGTGAAAGTTTCATTGTTTCCTCCTCTTATACTTATAATAGTGTTCAAAAAAGCAGCGCTGCGGATCTGCTAACGCCGTCACTCACTTTTTACCATTGAAACATCGGAGTCATTTGGATTTCGATGGGAAGTCTGCCTTCAACAACAAGAAACGTTGATAAGTCATTTTTACCAGACTTTTTGAATATTCTCAAATAGTTGCAATTCTAAGCCAAATCTTATAGTCTTTAAGTCAACTTGTCTAGGGGTGTGATGTATGATGAAAATTGGATGCATTCAACTGGATGTCGCCTTTTCTGATCCGAAAAGGAATTTTACTGAAGTGGAAAAGTTAGTTCGAGCAGCCGTTGCACAAGGAGCTGAACTTGTCGTCCTGCCTGAATTCTGGAATACAGGCTTTGATTTGCCTCATCTTGAGGAATTAGCGGACCAAGATGGAATACAAACAAAGAGCCTCCTATCCAAACTTTCTAAGGAATTAAACGTTCACATTGTTGGCGGATCGGTCGCTACGAAAAAAAATGAGCATTTTTATAATACGATGTATGTCTACTCCAATCGGGGTGAATTAGTCAGCGAATATGATAAAGCTCACCTTTTCCAATTAATGGATGAACATTTATATTTGCATGCTGGAGATAGCTTGAATCGATTTTCCTTAGATGAAATCGAAGCGGGCGGCGTGATTTGCTATGACATTCGTTTCCCCGAATGGCTGCGAGCCCATGCTCTTGCTGGCGCCAGTGTCTTATTCGTCCCCGCTCAATGGCCAAAACAACGCGTCGATCATTGGAAAGTGTTATTACAAGCACGGGCGATTGAAAATCAATGTTTTGTGATTGCCGTCAACCGGCGAGGAAATGACCCTAATAATGAATTTAACGGCCATTCAATGATTATTGAACCATGGGGTAATGTACTTTGGACAGGAGCAGAAGATGAAGAGCTTGCGGTAATTGATGTCGATTTTTCAATTGTAGATGAAATCAGAGAACGAATTCCCGTCTATGAAGATAGACGGCCAGAACTATATAGGGCCTGACCCCCGCTGTGATAAAGTATTAACGCGACGGGGGTCAGGCCCCGGGTTTATTTTCCTGATATAAATAAGCCGAACTGAGCAAGTAGGGCGCTGCCTAAATAAGTTCCTGTGAAAACAAATACGGCGACAATCGCAACTTTCCAGGAGGTTTTTCGCAGGTCGACTAGGCGATCGGCAACCGAAATCCCTGCAAAGGTTAAGATCGGTGTGGTGATGGATAGAAAGTCGACAGCGGCGATTGCTTGTACAAAGAAGTCTGAAACCAAACATAGAACTAAGGAAACGATTGATACCCAACCAAGAATTGGGAAGTCACGAATGATTTTTACAGGTACCTTTTGCATAATGTCTGAGATCAGAATACCAATCATCGAAAAGGCCCAAAGCACCACCAATCCGGTAATGGTCATCATCGTGATTGGTGTCGATTCTGGATCTTTTAGGAGCTTAATTTCTTGAGTAAAAAGAATCAATGCAACACTAAGCAGAAGGACAAGACTAAGCTTTATATATTTATTTGATAATTTCTCCATTATTTATCCCCCCTGATAAAGAGTCCATACATGAACTTTTGCAGTGGGGCAGCTAGAAACACCATTGTGAAGGTTCCTAAGAAACTTGTTAATAGTTGACTAGCAGAGGCATAGGCTCGAATGGTCTCCCCTAGTTCCGGCATGCGCGCTACTAATGTTGAGGAAGCGGCCGTCATCATACTTCCTGAACCAACCCCTGACGCCATAGCGAGCGCTTCGACCCGGAAGCCCACATCTAATAGAAAGGGTGCAAAGATACTAAAGAAGATCGCACCGAACAATGTACCAATAATATAAAGAGAAAGTACCCCTCTTCCTTCAGGTGATTCCAATGTATATTTTTCAGAGATATAAGCAAGTTCCCCTTCTCGTCCGATTCCAAGTGTTGCACCAATCGCCTCTCTTCTCAAACCAATTAAAAGGGCAATCGGGAGACCTAAAACAACAGTACCCAGATTTCCGACTTCCTGAATTAGGAATACCCAGCCGATACTCAAAATTTCTTTTAATTTTGGTGCAACATCTGCGCCATACCTTGCCATCAAAGGCAACATAATAAAAATTAAATACTTACTCGCAAAGTTCACATTTTCTTTACTATATATTTTCTTTAGAATGCCTTTTCTGAAAATTTGAATTCCCAAAATCATGGTAATAATAATAGCAAAAACAAGTGGCAAAAAGCCGATAGTAAACTTACCAATTGGGATAGATTGAAAGCCAATACCTTCCGCAATCGCAATTACGACCATTACAAAAATCAGTAAAAACAGAAAATTCCTTTTCATGATGCCACTCCCCTGTTAGTCTACAATTGTCTGAATTAGTGCTTCATATTCGGCAAATGAACGCCTATATAACTGATTTTTGTCTATTTTCCCATTCATATACTTAAAAACTTGGGATAAAAATTCAGGGAAAATTTCAAATAGAAACTCTTGATCAATATCGATAAAGTCATCCCCATGGATCGTACCCGTAAAACCGCTATGACCGATTTGAATACAAGGAATCATAAAGGATAAATCACCAATATCTCCCCCTGCACTAATTGCATTATTGTCAAGGAGAACATCAATTTTCTCATTTTGTTCAAACGTTTCTCTTACGAACTCTGAAAGATAACGATGCTGTTTGAAAGGGAGATAACCCATTTGTGTTTGGATATCAACTTCCCCCTGAAGGGCGATCGCACTTCCCTTTGCTGCATCGTCTAATTTTATAGCCGCTTCTTTGATATAATCAACAGATTGCGCCCGTAAATCAGTCCCGACGACGATTTGATTAGGAATCACATTTGTCGACATATCCGATTCCATCACGATCGGATTAATCCGCACCATTTCTCGTTCATTCATCTGCTGTCTCGCTAAGCCAACCGCTACATTAAACAGGGTTGACATGCTATAAGCATTTTTCGAAGAGAATGGGTCAAAGCCTGCATGGGTTGCCTTTCCTTTAAATTCATAATATTTATAGAGGAAACCTGCTAAAGCCGTATTAATATCGATCGTTCTTTTATCAAACTCTCCCCCGATAGCATGAACACAAACCGCACAATCAATATCATCAAACACACCAAGTCGCATCGCTTCCGGTTTCCCGCCGTAATAAGAGATAGTTCCATTTTTCAAAAGCTCGTCCCGATAACGAAGATCCAAATATTCCTCTGCCGGCACAAAAACAAACACAAGCTGATAATCAAAGTCCTCATAAACCTTTGACTGATATAAATACTTATAAAGGGCTAATGCTATTGCTACTTGCGTATAATGACCACAATTATGAGCAGCACCTGTATTAGGATCCGCGTTTCGGTGAGTCGGCGCGTAGACGGCATCTAATTCTGCTATAAAAGCAATTTTTAGCTCCTTGCCTTCCCCTAGACTAGTACGGAATCCTGTTGTGCTAAACTCTTCTAAAGTTAGCTCAGAATTAATCTTTTTTAAAAAGCTTACGATTGTTTCTTTTGTTTTGAATTCTTTATAACCCAATTCAGGATTATCGAAAATTTTCTCAGCTATTTGTTTAATTTCCTCATACTGTGTATTAAACATCTAGATGACCTCCTTGATGACTTTTTCATTATACACCAAAAACACGAATGAACAAATTAAAATATAAAATATTATTCGTATATATAGTTATATATCACGAAAATAAAGACTTCCCTTCTCTAACGTTCGATTAATCTTCATAGGGAATAAACCGATAATTCATTGTACCCTTATGAAGTGTTAAAAGCCCTTGTCCTAAAATATTGCCTTGTTCAGGTCCAACATATCCCTTCGAAGCCCCGTTTCCAGTAATCATATACTCCACACCATTAAGTGTCCATTGCCGAAGCACATGAAGATGTCCGAATAAAACTAGAATAGAAATTGATGGCCTTTTTTCCTTATATTGGCTTAACATTCCCTCTAGTTTCCTAGCGTCTTGTGAATCCATTTGATGGGCTGTGCCAAAATCATCTCTTGTTGGAACATGAGTCACAATAATCACATTCGGCTTCTGATTATTATTCAATAATTTTTGTAAATAATGAAATTGAGTAGAATCCGATACCGTGATACTTTGATCAAAGGCAGAATGTAAAAACACAAATAGAGTGTTTCCATATTCCATATGATAAGTTGGTGAACCAAACTTTTCCCTATATAAATCTAAATTTCCCTGAAATGCTTCATGATTACCAGGTGTCATGAAAACCGAGATCTTCTTCTCCATGTTTGCGAAAATGAGTGGCAGGTTTTGATATTCAGCTTCTGATGCCTGGTCCACGATATCGCCCATGTGAATAATAAAGGCAGGTTCTCTACTTGCAGCCAAATGAAAAGCCTTCATCCCACAATCAAAAGAATGAGTATCAGGGATAACCACTACTTCCTGCTTCCCTTTTGGTTTTGGTAATGTTTGAATGTGAAACTTCCGCAACAGGGGTTCGGCATGATTTCCTGCACAGTCTTTTGCCGTTATCTGCAGCATATGCTCACCATTCACCAATTTATTTACAGGCAAGCCGTACCCCCAACCTGTCTCCATATCAAAATAAACTTCTAGCCTTTCCTCATCGACCAACACTTCAATGGAGTCTGGATCCACTCCTGACTTTTGATCGCTTAAATGAAAAGTGATACGTGGTGTTTCAGTTCTTTCCACCACTGTACCCACGGGTGTAACTTGTGAAAGAATCGGGGGATCTAAATCAGGACTTAAATCAATTTTATAAGTTCGGTCCACACATGGTAGAGAATGATTTCCTGCATAGTCCATTGCTTCTACATGAATATGGTAATCGCCCTTCTCGACTTCTTGAAACGAGTATTCAATGTATTGGTTATTCCGATCATAAATAGCATCTACTCGTTCGCCATTCACGTTCATTCGGATCGAATTCGGATCTACCCCCGTTTGCAAATCCACTACTTTAGTTGAAAAAGTAAAACGATCTTTGTAAATTACTGGTGAACTTGGATGAATATCATAGAATTCGGGACCTACTAGATCTTCTGAATCGTCATAAACAAAACGAATATGATCCAAATATAGATAACCTGTATATTCTTTCTGGCCTTGAAGTTCCTTATTCAGCTCTACAGCATAAATTTGTTCAAGCCGTAATGGGAAAGCCCATTGAGGATCAATCGCCGCATCAACGTATTTCCAGCCCGTCCAATCGATATTCCCATTCGTTAAATTCAGCCATTTTCGCTCACCATTCCCATCCAGCAACGTCGCTCGTAACCATGGTGAATAGCCATCTCCATAAACCCATACGCTAAGTTTTTCAGATTTTCTTTCCGTTATAAGGCTTTCTTTAAAGCGAATATACATTGCCCCATTTCCAGATTGCCAGCCGCCAAAATGGTAATCAAGCTTTAAACTATATTGCCCAAATTTAGCTTTCTCCCTACTTAAGGATAGGCCGTAACTTGAAACAAATTGATGGTTCGTTAAATAACGTGTTCTATCCCCATGATCAAAGTCATCCAGTATTTTTGACTTTTCAACCAACAACCCTTCACTCCTTATTTTGTTCCAAATGTCGAAGACGAAACCTCTAGACTATTTTAAGCCTTATTCTGATCTATTTTCCACTATTTTTTAAAAGAGAGATTATATATGCGACTAGATGAGCGTCACCGTTTTTAAATTTGGTGAATAGAAAAGGGACTCCCTTGTAAAGATAACGCTGAAGGAGTTGAGGCTATATGGACCATTTAAAAGCGATTACTATTAAATTTTTAGCAAGCTTGGCCCTCTTATATATGATTTTAGGGATGTTTTATGGAATGTCATTTGGCAATGTATTTCTTATTACCTTAACACTAGGGGTTGTTTCTTATTTAATTGGGGATTTGTTCATTTTACCCAGAACCAATAACAGTATCGCGACAGCGGCAGATTTCGGCCTTTCCTTGTTTGTCATCTGGGTGATGAGCATGGCCTTAACTACTGGAGCAAATTTATTCATGATGTCTTTTATTGCTGCTGTAGGCATAACCATCATTGAATATTTTTTCCATAAACTTATGGACTCTGAAATAATAGAGGAAGAGGAAAACCGTCTAAACACCCCTCCGAGAAATATGCAATACCAAACAGAGGCCTCTGAAGAGCTCAATGATGTAGAGGAAGATGAACAAAATAGTAAAAAAGAGTAATGGAGATCCAATAAGGCTGGGCCAAAAAGTGTTTTCACAAAAAAAGCGAACTACTAGGGGGCATTACCCCGCTACGGAAATATACTTCGTCTTGTCAACAGGAGTCTACGTATATTTCCTCTGCTAAGGTAATTCGCGGTTCGTCTTTGAGGCTTACCATTTTAATTATGACTCAGCCTATTTACTCCTTGTTGACGGTAGTAGACACTTTGGTCAGCCTTCATTACATAGCTATTGTTTTCCTGTGTCTTGTGTTTCTGGATCAATTCTTTGAATGAATTCTTCTGCTGCACTATATCCTTGTTGCATTAAGTACCAATTATTCGCAGCCGCTTCAATTAACCCGGCTACATCTCGACCAGGCTGAAGTTGGATTTCCACATGGGGTACACGAACGCCCATATATTCCTTAAATTTCTGATCGACTTCTAGCTCATTGTTTAAAGCATTACCTTCCCATTTTGTTAATTCTATATCCAAGGAAATTCTTGTTTCGTCTTGAAAAGCTCTTCGCCCATATAAGCGCACAACATTTAATAAACCAATACTGCGCAACGCCAAAAATTCTCGATTCGTTTCATTATGAGTACCTAATAGAGTCTGCGGGCTTAGCTTTTTCAACACGACTATATCATCTGCAATCAAGCGATGGCCCCTGCCAATCAGCGTGTGTGCCGTTTCGCTTTTCCCAACTCCAGATTTCCCGCGCAATAAAATCCCCATACCCGAAACATTAAGGCAAACACCATGGATTGCAATTTCTTCCGCAAGCGTTTTGGTTAAGAAACTATCTATTTTGGCGACAAACTCTGGTGCGCTCTCAGGAGTACGCAATAACGGAATACCTTCCTGATCACAAAAGCGCTTTAAATATTTTAAGCCATCCAATTGATCTGTCACGATAAAACAAGGTGGATGATATTTCACCACATTGCCAATTCGCAGCTTTCTTTCCTCTTGGGTCAGACTATGTAGATAGGTTACTTCTTTTTCACTTAATATTTGTACTTGTTCCATTGGGAAAAAGTCAAAAAACCCGATAAACTCTAGGCCTGGACAATGCGTTTTTGGCTTTGTAACTGGCCGATTCAGTTGACTCGCTCCCGCTAAAACAGCTAACGAAAACCTTCGTACCAAATGTTCAACTGTAATTGATTCCACCTTAAATGACACTCTCCGTCCCTTTTACTTTCACCTATATAGTGCGTGTTCAAAAAAGAGGATAAAAAGGACCAAGTCGGCGACTACGCTGACGTCCTGTCAGCAACACCGACACTAGTACATCCTGTACGTCAAAAGTTCGATGCGGCGCAGCCTTGAGCTGCGGACATGCACAGGATGTGCTGACTTCTATGTTGCCCACAGGACGTGGGCAGTTTTAGTAGAAGATCCTTATCCTGATACATGAGCAACGGTGAGGCAAGCCAACAAAGAAATTCGAAGTGTCATTTTTACCAGACTTTTTGAACATCCTTTATAAAGTTCAATATTATTATCCATATTAACATGAAACCGTTCTATATAATGTGACTATGCTGTGTCAATTAGAATGAACTCTTACTGTACATTGCAGGACTACAGGTAGGGCAGCAAAACGCCGCTCTATTTACCTGTTGAATGCCCCGTTGAATATGATTAGAAAAAGTCTGGGAAATAAGTACTTTGGTTTGGAATCATGGTTTCTAGCTGTGCAAGTTGAGTCTGACTACCTTGTATAGCCTCCACTTCAACCAGCTCTGTGACTGTTTTATACCCCAGCATAAGGGCGGATAATTGATTAATTGTCAATTCGATCGCCTTTTCCTTATCACTTCCATCTATCTTCCTTACTCCAGATGCAGATAATGCAAAGACACCGTCATTCCACGGGGCAACAGGGTCCTTTACCCTTAATGTTAGTGATGTATGATCTTTAGATGACCAAGTAAACTGCTGTAAATACTGCTCGACATCAACAATCCTCGCCATAAAATAAGGAGATACCTCCATCTGCACACGTGGATTTTTCATAATATAAGGTAATGGCTCAGAAAGGGAGGTCGAGATTTCCACTTTTTCTATCATCGAATCATGCTGGCCAATAAACGCCCATAACCCCTTTCTAGCTTCATGACTAAGAGCAATAAATTCAGCCACCTTCATTTTACTTTCCTTGACGGAATAAAGAAGATATCCTTCCGGTTTTCCATTTGATGAATAGTGGATAGCTGGAGTCCAAGATTGTAAGTGATCGAGCCACCAGGTTTGCTCACGAACAAGCATCCCAGAATAGCGTTCACTATACGCTTCATAAACATTCTGCAGATCAGGATGGTAGGTTTTTTTTGGGAGACGAGCGATCCTCCCTTGGCTTTCAGGGATAGATAAATCCGCTGTTGCTATGGTCAGATTACGCACATCCGAGAAAATCTCCCAACCAAATTTCCGGTAAAAATCAATCGAAAAAGGATGGAGATAGGATAATAACTGCCCTTTTTCCTTCATCACTTCCAAAGCAGCTGTCATCAATCCTCGAATATGCCCTTTTCTGCGATATTCAGGATAGGAAGCTACACCTGCAATCCCTCCCATCGGAATCTGTTTGCCTTGCTGATACACCTCAAGCGGAAGAATTTGCAATTTAGATGCTAATTTCCCTCCCTCAAAAATACCGAGAATATGCTGATTCGCCATTTTTTCATTTTTCTTCTCCATTTCTTCAGCCGAAAGTTCATATTGAAAAGCATACATGGATAAATGAGCGACTTCATCATAATGCTCAGATGTTAAATTTACAATATTCATTTATAATCTCCCCTAACTTTGTAATAAGTCTTAACGAGCAATAAGCAAATAAACCCCTGTAAATAACAAAATAATATAGGTGAAAATCCGAAAATAGCGTTGGTTGATCCAACGGTATAAAATTTGCCCAAAAAACAGGCCTATAAATACAAGCGGTAAAGCTCCAACACTCGAAATCCAGACCGTTTGATTTGTCCCAACAAATATCACCTGAATTAGTAAACTAATGAGATAGATAAAGAGATAAAAAGCTAAGGTTGTCCCTCTTAATTTTTCCTTCTCTGTATCCGTTCCCGAGAAATAAAGTAAAAGAGGCGGACCAGGCATGCCAATACTCGTTGTTAACGTTCCTGATAAACCGCCTGCTATAAAATCTCTCGGTTTTGTCCGTGCAATGCGAAGATTCATAACCAAAAGCAAAGTTAAAAGCAAAATAATGACACTTACTCCCAATTTTAGCCGGGGAATATCCACAAATAAAAAGATAAGTAATCCTACAGGGAGCCCTACAATACTGCCGATTACAAATCTTTTTATAATTTGAAAGTCGATATCCTTTCGAATCTTTCTAATTAATGCACAAGAAATGATAAGCGATAAAATTAAATTAATTTGGATAGCTTCCATAGGAGAATAGAGCAAAAGTAAGAATGGTGTAGCCAAAATGGAAAATCCGAAACCCGTACTTGTTTGTAAAATAGAAGCAAATACAATAATGATTACAAAGAGAAATATATCCAAAAAAACACCTATTTCCTACATCTGATTCTTCCTATTTTAGCATAGCGGGAAAGGGGGCTAAATGTAAAGATCCAGAATTTTTAAAAGGAAAGTTCAGATGCGTAGAAGCAACCAAGTTTCCTCTTAAAAAAGCAAAAGAAAAAGGTCCTAATCTTACTGGATAAGACCCTTCTCTTCTTTTAATATTAGATCCGATAAATTAGAAATCGCTCGTTCTTATTCTGTTCATACCAATCTACCACTTGTATTTCTTTCAACATTTCAAAGGAAGTATGAGTCTCCAAAAATTCAAGATAATCTAAGGACGGATAATATAGAATGAGATCAACAGAACGCGGATGTTGTTTCACTGACGTTAGGATCTGACCAACAACTTTTTTAAAAATATGAACAGCAAATGGATTAAAAAAGTAAAAGCAATGATCCCGGGAGTGCACCTGATACGTCTCCGCGGGGCAACATGTAAATTGAATATGATCAAGTGCCCCTTCAGTTCTCTCTCGATAACGACCTAGATTGGCCTCCGCTTCATCACAGCGCTTCTTACTCACCTCTATCCCCGTCCCCGACAGCCCAAAACGATGATGGAGATAAAATAAAAGGCGCCCCTTCCCACAACCATAATCAACAAGATGAATCATCCTGCTTGATTCATATTCACGAAAAAGCGTGTCAAGTGCCTGGTAAGGTGTTGCTTCATAGGGATGATATTGCGCTAAATGAAGAGACCAATCCTGTATGCCCGTCGTCTCAACACCAAGCAAGTGATCATACTCTTGTTCATTCACGAAAAAAACTCCTCATTATTTTTTGGGAAATATACGCTCCCGAGCGCCACTATATTGGACATGAATGCGATTTTCAGGCTTAACATCCACTATATAGAGAATAATTAAGAAAAACCATTCAAGTGGCTTCATCAACAAATAAACGAGATCAGCCGACCATTTTGCCCGGATATGTTTACTAATAGGGTAGCCGTAATGATCATACATACGGCGAATAGGCTTATGGACTTTTGGAATATATTCCTCTAGCAAATGTTCAAATGCATTTGCAATTAACAACTGGCGGTTCACTACTATTCTTGATCCATGACGAATCCCCATACGAATGGGCTTCACCAAGCTTGCATGCCCCGTAGCGGAGACAGTACATAAATAATGGCCATCTCCTGGTACCATCTCCGGAGGGGGAGCCGGGATCTGAGAAAGCCGAAAACTGCTTGTCTCCAAAAAGGCTTGGATAGAACTATCTGGACGTTGTCCCAATAGTACTAAAACAAGTTGAATCACCAAAAATACCGGGAAGAGAAAAAGAGCCCATACTCGAGGGATTTTTTGGTAATGATTAGTAACACGCAAAAGAAAAGCTATAAAAGCATTGGGATGTTCAGTCCCTTGCTCTGCTTGAACCATTATGAAAGATTGCATTGACTCATTCAGTTTTGCAATATAGAGGAAACTAAGTGATCCCAAGCCAATTTGCAGCAAAATAATCCCTAGTGAATCAATTAGATCTGTATATAAAAATCCAGTATGCAGCAAATATACAATCGTAAATAAGATCAATATAAGTAACAAAACACATTGAATCATATATAAAATAGGAGAAAGATTAACCTTCTTAGTATTTAACAGCCAATAAGCGATCATGCTCAAACATAGGAAGATAAACAAGGTAAAGACATGATGCCCTGAAAGGGAGGCATATCCGTTCAAGAACATGCCATTTTGTTCATATACCTTTAAGGGTTCTCCACCAGGCATACCGTGACTATCGAAGAAAAGACCTAAGGCCAAAATGCAAAAGATGCCCAGAAAACTTAATCCTTCGATTCTCCTGGCTCTAGTCTTCTTGTTCTCACTCATCTTAGCGAATGATCTCGGGAAAAAACTATAAACCATTTTGGTACATGCATAGACCGGTATGGCGATAACACCTAAAATAAAAATCCAGAAAAGCATAAATACCAACCCCAATGTCTTTTTTAGGTTTGAATTACAGCAAAACCGCTAAAATGAATAGACTTTTCACATAATCCTTGTAATAAACATCGTGGCAATGCCAAAGTAAATAAGCAAGGATAGAATGTCATTAATCGTCGTAATTAGCGGACCAGAGGCAACAGCTGGATCTGCTTTACACTTATAAAGGATAAGCGGAATAATCGTTCCAGCAAGTGTCCCGATAATCAGCGTAGCCAAGAGCGAGATACCCACAACAAATCCAAGCATCAAGCTTCCTCTCCATACATAGGCGACAATCGCAATAATAATCGCGCAAGTAAGTCCAATAATAATTCCGACAAGTAATTCTCTCCATAAAAGCTTAGTAGCCTTTTTCAAATCGAGTTTTTCTGATACAAGTCCACGAACGACAACGGCAAGTGATTGTGTGCCAGTATTTCCGGTCATTCCCGCAATCATTGGCATGAAAAAGGCAAGGGCGACCACTTTTTCTAATGTTTCTTCAAAACTTTCAATGATTCCCCCAGAAATTAGTCCAATGAATAATAATAAGATGAGCCACGGTAACCTTTTACCAGCTGCTACGATCGGACGGGTTTGAAAATCAATTTCCTTGCCAGATGCCGTAAGCTTCCCAATATCTTCATCTGCCTCCTGATGAATAACATCAATAATATCTTCTACATGGATAATCCCCATCAATTGTTTCCATTTATTAACAACGGGAATCGAAACAAGATCTTTATCTCGAAAAACTTTGGCTGCTTCTTCTTGGTCCAAATCTGCTGAAAAATAAACAAGATTCTTTTTCATAATATCCGCAAGCCCTTCTGTATTGTTTGCGGCTAATAATTCACGTACCGATAATACTCCTGTTAACTGTTGATCGGCATCAATCATATAGACATAATGAATATTTCTTTTTCCTTGTACTTGTTCTCTTAAATGAAGGATAGCTTGCTCTACTGTACAGGATTCTTGTAAAGCAACGTATCCTTGTTTCATTAATGTGCCCGTTGTTTCGTGCTCATAAATGCTGTGGTCCATATTGAGAACCTCCTTCTAAAGATGCTTTCCCCAAGGTGAGGGGATGTTGTTTTTATTTTTTATGCACCTACTCCCGGGGGGCTCAGTCATCCCCACCACCTCCTTTCATCTTAGAAACAAAATCCTCACAAGCGCTTTTTTCCCTAAAGCTAAAACTTCTCAAAAAACGAAAAAAACACCCCTCTACAAAGAAGGATGTTCAACATTCTAGCATGCGCGATGCAGATCACTCAGGTGAAGCGACAGGACGTACTAGTGAAGGCGACGTCGTGCCTGAATCCGCCGCAAAAAGCAGCATATTTAGCCTGAGTTCACTTATAGTGAATAAACCTCCTTCGCAGAGCTTTAGCACTATGTGGCATAGGATTATTTATCCAGCTACATTAAAAACCACCTTAAGTCGATGGTTCCTGTTGACCCATTGGAGTCTTTCGACATTTCTGGGCAGCAGCGTTTCTCCACATAGGAGCCTCACCTAGCGAGGAATTCGTATATGATTATCTTTATCTAGTCTAATAGCCATAGGCAAGATTGTCAAACCCTTTAAAGTCTCATATTGTTCACGTACAAAAAAATGCTTATATTCCCATTAAAGAAAATGCTGCATCATACAGTTTCGTTGTTTCCGTAAAACGAGCAGTCAATGAATCGGTTCCCATTACAACTGAGATGAGTCTTGTACCCTCTCTTTCCACTGTGCCAATAAAACAATAACCCGCTTCATCAGTAAAGCCTGTTTTTAATCCATCCACTCCAGCATACTCAAGACTAGATCCTCCTCCAGGGAGCAACAAATTCGTATTTCCATAAGAATCTGAGCCAAAGGTCAATGTAGGCTTTTCTGCTGTTTGTAGGATTTCTGGATAGTTAATAAGCAAGCGTTGAGCCAAACGGGCGAGATCTTGAGCAGACATCTGATTGTCCTCATTCGCTTCTCCTGTTGACCGGTATTTCCCTAAGTCACGGTTGTTTAAGCCTGAACTATTCACAAAATGGCTTTGTTCCAATCCGAGTTGCTCAGCCCTTTCGTTCATAAGTTTTACAAATGCCCCTTCACTTCCCGCTACCGTTTCAGCCAAAGCAATTGCTGCATCATTGGCGGAATGAATGGCCATAGCATCAAATAATTCACGAACTGAATAGGTTTGCCCTTTTTGTAAAGAAACCGAAGCCAGGCCTGGTGATGTCGAAATCATCCATACATACTCACTTGGGGTAACAGATTGGTCCCAGCTTATTTCCTGACGCTCAATTGCTTCGAGTACAAGGAGTTCTGTCATGATTTTCGACATGCTTGCTGGAGGTAAGGCCAGATCCTTATTTTTTTCATATAATACATGCCCTGTATCCGCATCAAGCAACATCACGGCCTTTGCTTGGATCGCTAACTCTGGTAGTGTGATTCCTTCGGGCAGTGTTTTACTTAAATCACTTCTTTCTACGATTGAAAATGGAGTTGAGATTCTGCCTTCTGCTGAGCTATTCTGCTGAAAAAAGAAAAACCCAGTTCCCCCAATAATCAATACACCTATCATTATCATAAATCGTTTCATCTATATTCTCCTTGCTGTAGGGTAAATCCTATTTTAATAGAAAAAAAGCCTTATTCGAACATCCCTTTATATTACCATCTCTGTTTGCAGAAAAAAAGCACTAGCGCCTGTTTAGCGGATAGTATAGCGTAAACAATTCGTTACACACCTTCCTATGTATACTTTTTCTGCTTTTTGACTTGATTTTAGGTGCGTAGAACCTCCTACATGCCGTTTTTCTGCTTTTTGACTTGATTTTTGGTGCGTAGAACCCCCTACGAACCGTTTTTCTGCTTTTTGACTTGATTTTGGGCGCGTAGAACCTCCTACGAGCCGTTTTTCTGCTTTTTGACTTGATTTTAGGTGCGTAGACCCCTCTACGAACCATTTTTACGCTTTTCGACTTAATTTTAGGTGCGTAGAACCTCCTACGCACACTTTTTCTGCTTTTTGACTTGATTTTGGGCGCGTAGAACCTCCTACGAACCATTTTTACGCTTTTCGACTTGATTTTGGGTGCGTAGAATCTTTTCAGGAATTCTTTTCTCCACAGTAAGCCATTCTTAAACAAAGCGACTCTCTACTTTGCGAAACTCCTTATAAAAATCATATTCATACTACTATTTGTTTTACAAGAGTCATAGATATAGAAGAGGCTCGATAGGACAAGCATTCTATTATGATGAGCAAACATTTCAGAAGGGTAGGGAGAAAATGACGTACTTGAAATTTATGTTAGTAGGAATTCCTTTAGGTGTTTTATTGTTCACTAGTTTTAATCCCGTTGTTCAGGCCACCAATCAGACTCCAAAGAAAGAGATGCGGGCCTCCTGGATTTCAACCGTAACCAATATTGATATGAAGCCAGGAATGTCAAAGGCAGAGTATACGGCATGGGCAAAATCAACGATCCAAACGCTAGAACAGAAAAATTTTAATACGGTTATTTTTCAAGTAAAGCCGACCTCAGATGCTTTATATCCTTCAAAACTAGCACCTTGGTCTAGCTATATTACTGGAAATAAGCAGGGAACAGACCCAGGGTATGACCCCTTACAGATTATGCTAGATATTGCCCATGAACATGGGATGGAGTTACACGCATGGATCAATCCTTATCGTGTAACAATGGCAAGTCAAAGTTTGGAAGATTTGGCCACTGATAATATTGCGAGCCAGAATCCTGAATGGGTTGTGAAACATGGCGAGCAATATTATTTAGATCCTGGCCTCCCTGATGTTCAAGCTTATTTAATCGATACGGTAAGGGAATTAGTGACAAACTATGATGTGGATGCTGTGCATATGGATGATTATTTTTATCCAGGAGTAGATTTCCCCGATCAAAAAACGTATGAGGAATATGGGAGTGACTTTGCCGATATTGGAGATTGGCGTAGACATAATGTGAGTCAGCTTGTAGAGGACATCAATCAAATTATTAAAGCGATCAAACCTTGGGTTCAGTTCGGGGTTTCTCCAACTGGGATTTGGCGGAATCAAGCCGATGACCCGACAGGTAGCGCGACCAACGGGAATGCCCATTACGATCAATTATTTGCTGATTCACGACAATGGATTCAAGATGGTTCGATTGATTATATCACTCCGCAAATCTACTGGTCCCGACAGTTAGCTGTTGCCAGCTATTCAGTTCTATTAGATTGGTGGAGTAAACAGGTAGAAACACAAGCCAAAGTCCATCCTGTGCATCTCTATATTGGAATGGCCGATTATAAAGTCAATAATAATTTTGATACTGCTTGGGATAATCCACGCGAACTTCCAGAGCAAATTATCGATAATCGTGCGAATGGGATAGCAAAGGGACAAATGCATTTTACATTAAGAGATATTTTAAAAAATCCACTTGGCTATTTTGATATTGTCGAGGAAGAAATCTATACAGCAAAAGCTTTGACACCTGCTACTCCTTGGAATGGAAGCAACCAACCGAAAAAGCCGATAAATGTTGATGTGGACAAGCAAGGAAACTCTGTTAAAATAATGATCAATAATAAAAAGCGGACAGATGCTAAAAAATATGTTATCTATCGATTTGAAGGTAATAAGACGGGAGATTATCATAATCCAAAAAATATCGTAGGAATCATCTATGATCAAGAAGGTACAGCAACTTTCATTGATCAGGATATTAATCCTGACAAACGATATACCTATGGCGTTACATCGATTTCTCATACAGGTGTAGAAAGTAAAGATGCCAAAGAGAAAAAGACGAAGAAATAATTGGACCGCTAACAACCAACATACCATAGGAAATTCCAATTTCCCCCAAGGTAAAGCGGATCATATCCTCGGAATGATAGATTACAAAATGGAAGGTGCAGCCAATGACAGTAGAGATAAGATTAGCCACTGTAAGTGATTCTGGAGAACTTTCCATTCTCAATCAGGAATTCAATGGTGGTACTAGAAGACCCACTTTAAAAATTTCAGAAAGCCTTATAAAAAATAATGAGTTAGTGGCTGTAGCAATTAAGAATAACGAGTTAGTAGGATTTGCTTGTGCGCAAATCTCCACCTCCTTTTGTTATGAAGATCTATTTGGAGAAATAACTGAAATGTATGTAAAGGAAGTAGCTAGACATAAAAGGATTGCCACTTCTCTGTTAGAATTTTTAGAGAATAAGTTGCATGCCCATGGAGTGAAGGAAATAAAAATTTTAACAGGTGCGAAGAATGTTGGAGCTATCCGAACATATACCAAATCCAACTATATCACACAAGATGAAGTTGTTCTTTTTAAAGCGATCGATTAATGTTTCTCTTTCACACTTGATTCATTCCGGATCAAGTGTTTTTCTGTTGTTATAAACTTGGGATGGCATTTGAGCCTTACAAGAAAACAACTTATAATTGGAATCTATAGAGATGGCCAATATGAATGTGAGTGAAAATACAGGAGATTGATATCATGATGAAGCCTACTATTTTAATCGTAGATAATGGACACATTGATTTAGTGGTTTTAGGCATTATGATGCCAACTCTAGATGGTCTTGAGCAACTGAGCAAATCCGCGCAGAGTAGCAAATGCCGATTATCTTTTTAGATTCTAAACCTCTGACTTTGATAAAATTCACGGAATAACATGGATGGTGTCATTGTAACGCTTATCCAGACTAACCAGCTCTTTCAGAAGAAAAATAGCAACAGCGGATAGATAGGGACATCTGGATAAAGAAATGGGGCTGTCTTAAAGATCAAAAATCGCCAAAAAGGGCTCCCTTGCCGCAGGCCTAGGATCTTCAGCTGATACTATTCCCGCAGGGGTGTCGCCATTTTGGCGATTTTCTTAGTGTTTATTTAGTATATTTCCGGAGCGGGGATTCTTTGGTGAGAACACTCTTGTCCCGCCCTCCTTCTTTTTTCAGCCTTTTCTTCCAAACTGCTTTATATATATCCTGTAAACCAAGTCGAAAATTGGTCTAATTTCGATGACGATGTATCACTTCTATTCCACCAGTAGCAGAAAAGACACTTCCCGTAATCATATCAGAGTCGTCTTCACAAATAAATCCAATTAATCTAGCGATGTCCTCGCCTGTGCCCGAACGACCTACAGGTGTCTCTTGATCTTTTATTTGTCTTGCACTTTCAATAGTCGCTTCCTTCATTTCCCCGGTAATGTCTCCGGGACAAATCATATTCGCTGTAATTCCGGTTCCTGCTTCTTCAATGGCAATCGACTTGGTTAATGAAACAAGTCCGACTTTCGCTGCACTATAGGCAGATCGGTAAATCCAGCCAGGACTTTGCTCAGCATCTTGAAAGCCATACGTCACCATTCTGCCAAATTGTTGCTGCCTCATAATTGGGAGCACAAGTTTGGAAAAATGGAACACTGAACTTAAATTTCCCTCAATCATTTCATACCATTCATGGTCTTCATAATCAATTAATTTTTTCCGTTCAAAGATATAGGGCCCAGCATTGTGAATAAGATAGTCGATGCGCCCAAACTGATTCATTGTTTCTTCCACCATTCGGGTAATATCGGATTTTTTTGTGACATCCCCTTGAAGAAATAGAATTCGGTCTTCATACTCTTTCCATTCTTCCTGCAATTGTTCGACTCTTGCTATATCACTCCGGTAATTTATTGTCACAGAGCAACCTTTTTTTAAAAAGTGTTCTGTGACCTTTCTTCCAATCCCTTTAGAGCCTGCTGTAATCATTGCATGCTTCAACGAATCCACCCCAAACTCACATTTTACTGAATTCTTATGCTCCCCCAGTAAGGCTTTATTCCAAAATCTTTAAAGTGAAACTTCATGGGGTATTACTGTCCTTCATGCGGGATAAATTACTTATCAAGTAGAGACATGAATTCCTTCCGCAAATCAGGATTCTCAGCAAAGACTCCCCTTGTGGCTGTGGTCACCGTCATGGCATCTGACTTCTTAACACCACGTCCACACATACACATATGTTTCGCTTCAATCACAACTATCGCTCCTTGTGGTTGAAGGACCTCTTGCATTGCATCCACAATTTGATTGGATAAGCGTTCCTGCACTTGGAAACGTTTGGCATAACCATCTACCATACGAGCAATTTTAGATAATCCCGTAATTTTTTCATTTGGAATATAGGCAATATGAGCAACTCCAAAGAAAGGAGCAAAATGATGTTCACACATAGAATGGAATTCAATATCCTTAACCATGATTAGTCCATCATGCTCTACATCAAAGACCTTTTCCAAATGGTGTTTCGGATCTTCTCGATTCCCCTCTGTATACTCAAGAAAAGCCTTCAACACTCGAAATGGTGTCTCTTCTAAGCCTTCCCGATCTGGATCATCTCCGCAAAGCTCAATGAGGTCGCGCATCGCTTCCATATAATTCTCAGATTTCTGTACTTGTTTCTCAATCCCTAGTTCATCACCAAAGCGATCGATTAATTCTTGAACAATGACTCTTTTTTTATCCGTTGTAGACATCGTGTTATACCTCGTTTCTATGACACATAACGAAATGTTATGGATATTTTAACCCGGTGTAATCGTTCGTATGACCCCTGCTGGTGGCAGTCTTGTTTTATAATAAATATTATTTAATATTGATTTTACGTACATATCTTAGCATATTAATCTATAATCGAAAAGTCAATTTTCTTTCTCTTCCTTAATACTATATCATTTCCCAAAAAGCAATAATATCCCTTATTAATATAGGTAGGGAAAACATCTTTCAGAGTAAAAATAGCAATCGTACACAATCATCCCTGCACCTAGTAAGGCTGTTTTTTATCACAGCTTGAAACCAAATTCTCATTTACAAAATAAAGTGAAACTTCATTCAGTGGGGTTTTTTTCATCCCCCACTGAATGTTAAGGATCAAAGGCTAAATTCGCAACATCCTGTTGGCAGACTCAAACGCGACGTCCTGTCGCTTCGTCTGCACTAGTCGCTACGCCTTTGTGACCTGCGTCCTGCAGGGCTGAACCAATCGGGTATTTGACTTTCAGTTGTCCCCCACTTACCATTCTCGTTTTTACCTCGAATTCTTGAAGTGGGGGTCTTACTGCCAGTTAATTCGGGATAAACTAGACAACATCGGCCTGTTCTTGGTTTAAGATCTGCCTACGCTTCTTATTGATCACTAGGTGAATGGAGAGATAAATCACTAATAATACCGCAATCGTGATAGCGGCTACGCCATACATGGAATGATAACCAATAATCCCTGCAGTACGCCCTAAAGCAAAGGCCCCAATCGCTTGCCCTAAATCCATAAAGCTTAAAGACATGGCGTTAGCTGTCGCTTTCTTTTCTGTAGAAACTTGACTCACAGCCCAAGCCTGGAAGGTTGGCTGCATTACACCATAAGCAAATCCATAGAAGATTCCTGCGAAGACTAGAGTATACATACTCCCCATTTTTGCAAGGAGAACCAACCCAATTATTGCTGCAAAGCTAGCAGGATATATAAGATACTTATGCCCAAAGCGATCAAAGATAATGCCTGAGAATGGCCGGGTTGCTACAAGCATAATAGCAATGAATAAAAAGAAAATCGAAGTTTGCCCACCTATACCTGATACTTCTCCTAGACCATCAAGAAAATTGACGACACCGGCAAACGTAATATAAAACAACATAACGAGAAAGCACGGTAAAAAGGCTTTTCGATCAAAAGCCGCTTGCATAATGGTGGCTTTTGGCTCATCATTCGCTTTCACAAGAATCGGCGGACTTTTAACCCAATAGCTTGCAAGCCAAACGAGTACAAGCATAAGGAATGAGAATACTAAAACAGTCTTAAATGAGAATGAGTGGATCATCGAAATGGCCATCATCGGCCCTAATGTAGAGCCAATACTTGTCGACATACCAAAGTAACCAATCCCCTCTCCCAGTCGTGACGAGGGAATTAAATTTGTAGCCAAAGTAGCAAACAATGTTGTAATAAAACCAAATCCAATCCCTTGCATCACACGTAATAGAATTAGTAATCCAAGCGACGTCGTAAAATAACTTAACACAACCATCGCAACCGTAAACAGAATCGATCTGATTAACCATTGCTTCATATTAATTTTAGGTATGACCACGCCAATAAAGGGGCGGGATAAAACCGCAGCAAGCATAAAGGCTGTTGTCATTAATCCTCCGCTCGCTGGATCTTGCGTCATGTTTGCTACATAAATGGGAAATCCGCCTAATAGTGATTGCATACTAAGAAAAAAGAGAATTGTCATGCTGATCACTAATATATATTGCTTGGTCCATAACTTTTCCTTCATTGTCTCCAAATAAATCCTTCTTTCTAAAAGAAAAATCACCAGCTTTATCTGATGTTTACTTTTCCTAAACCACGAAAAAAACTTCTGCCCAGACGAAAGAAGTTTTGTTTCCATGACTATTTTAGAAAAGCGCAAACGTCCGTTTAGCGACGTACAATTTTTATATAAGGATTATGGATCAAAGGCTAAATACGCGCCGTCCTGGCGCAATGCCTTTGTGACCAACATCCTGTTGACCTCAATATCTCTATTATAATCCAATAATCCGGATAAGGAAAATGGAAATTATTTTTAATTAATATTTGTAAACCATTTCATTAAAAAATCCATTTTAAAAAGTTAAAAACGTGTCGATATACTACATTGTTCGGATTGATTACTAGTAAAATTCTAACAGCAAAAAAGGAGGAGTTTTATGAACAAGAAGAAACATACACGCATGACGTTTAAAATACGGGACAAATTAGCAATAGCCTTTGCACTGGTTTTAATCATCCCCAGTCTCACTATTGCTTTTACATCCTATGAAAGTTCCAAAAGGAATATTGAAAAACAGATCCTTGGCACGGCTCAAGACAATGTGGATACTGTTAGCCATTCTGTTGATCAGTTTATAGAGAAACAAATGGAAAACGTCAATTATTTAGCCAACACGTTTGTTGCTGGAGAAATCACTTCTGACGATCACGCCCAAACTAGGCAAGTACTGGATAAATTCCAAGCCTCAACAGAGGATGTTGAGCAAACCTATGTAGGAACAGAAACTGGGAAATTTATGAATGCTCCAACGACTTTCGAAAATCCCCCGGACTATGATCCACGGGAACGGCCTTGGTATCAACAAGCCATAGAGCATCCAACAGAAGTGATCATCACAGAACCATATGTTTCCCAGTCATCTAATCAAATGGTTGTAACATTAGCTAAGTCAACCGCTGATGGCAAGGGAGTTGCAGCCGTCAATTTAAAACTTGAAAGTCTGACAGAAATGATTAACCAAGTTAGCATTGGAAGTGAAGGTTATGTTTTCTTATTAGATACAGCGAGCCATTTTATTAGTCATCCAACAAGTGAGGCTGGTTCGGAAGCAACAGAGGACTTTTTTAAAAAGATTTATAAGAGCCAATCTGGTCATTTTTCTTATGAACTGGATGGGTATAAGAAACAGCTAGCCTTTACAACAAGTGAAGTAACAGGCTGGAAAGTTAATGGTACAATGTACCAAAATGAAGTAGATCAAGCTGTTCAGCCAATTTTTAGAACAACGGTCCTTGTGATTCTTATTTCAATCATTCTCTCTGCCATTGCAATTGTCTTTATCATTCGTTCGATCAACAAACCGATCAATACGCTTGTGACAGCAGCTACAGAGATTAGCCGCGGAAATCTTAGTGAAAATGTTGTTTTAAAAAGCGGCGATGAATTAGGACAATTAGCAGAGGCATTTAATAAAATGCGTACACATCTCCACCAAGTTATTTCTCAAGTTCGTGAGCAATCTAGTAATCTCGCTGCCGCCTCTGAACAATTAAATGCCAGTACAGAGCAAAACACATTGGCAACCGAGCAGATTTCTGCCTCTATCCAGGAAGTGGCGGCGGGAATTGAAAGTCAAACCAGTCGAATTGATCAAAGCTCACAAATGGCAGGAAGTGTATCCCAGTCTATTTCCCATATTGCGAAAGCTTCAGATGAAGTCGCCCATTCTGTCACCCAAACACAACCAATTATTGAAGCGGGGAAACAAGATATTGAGACATCTATTGGACAAATGAGTTATATTCATAATACAGTGAGTGAATTATCAACGAGTGTGAAATTACTTAATAACCGTTCCCAACAAATTAGCCAGATTGTTAATGTAATTACAGATATTGCAGAACAAACAAATTTATTGGCGTTGAATGCAGCCATCGAAGCTGCTAGAGCTGGTGAACATGGAAAAGGCTTTGCGGTTGTCGCTTCCGAGGTAAAAAAACTAGCGGAACAATCTGCAAGCTCAACTGAGGAAATTCGAAAGCTCATAAGCACGATCCAACAGGAAGTTCAACAAACTGTCAGCATGATGGAATCAGGAACAAATGAAGTAGATAAAGGGATTCATGTAGTGGAAAATGCTCACTCATCTTTTAACACGATCACTCAGTATGTGCAAAAGATGACGGCTCAAATGGCACAAATCACAACAAATATACAACAAGTCGCTACAGGCACAGAACAATTCACACATACATTTAAGGAAGTAGCAAGTGTAGCAGACACTACTTCAGCTGAAGCCCAAAACATGTCGGCTTCTACAGAAGAACAACTAGCATCCATGGAAGAAATTCGAGGCTCCTCAACCGCTTTAGCACAGATGGCAGAAGAGCTGCACGAGCTAGTCCAACAATTTAAATTATAGTATAGTGCCTGGCACTCCCCGAATTTTGTCGAAAGGGAGCCAGGCATTTTGTCTTTTTGCATGATATTCCTCTATACAGGGCCCCTCACACAATTAGGACCTCCTCCCTATTTTTTAATCCTTGGAAGATTTGATACAGTTAAAAAAACTGTTTTGAGAAAGGACATAAAAACATGCTGGAGTCATTGCAAGCCATTCAACAGCTGAAATATGGAGATAAAAGTGTGCTTCGCCAGCAAAATTGGCTAGCGTTTCTTTATCAAACCGAGCAAAAAAGTGTCAACTTAGAACAAGTGGCTTCTCTAGCAGAAATTGAGGACCACCCTGCTTTACACTACACAGAGCGTACCTTGCAAATTTTGAATCAACTAAGCTTGCCCCAGGAGAACAAGCAAATTCTTGAGGAAGTTCTAAAATGGTGTGAAGTAGCAAAATGCGGCTCCGAGTCGACTCGAAAAAATTGGATCGAAGCAGGATACCCATTAGCAATCCATAATTTAGCTTCTGCTAAAGTTTATGCTGCTCAGCAAATGGAAAAACCGATTTCGGAGAGAAACTTTATAGAAGAAGAATTAATCTATACCTTGATTCAAACACATGGATTAGTTGGGCAATATATTCGCGGGGAAGTCCGCTTTCAGCGGATGCAGCCGCTTGTTCAACTCATCCGCCTACAAATCATTGCTCCTTCGACAATGAAGGCTTTATTAACTGCTTTAAACCACTGTATAATCGAGGCTGTTTCTCCAACTTTATGGGGAAATGTAAGACAAAAAGTCAATGAGGTGATTCACTGGTTAATCACTGGAGAAGAAGATCATGAGATGTCATTTATAGAGCGGCTCAAACAACTGCGCCAGCATACCATATTAAATGGGGAAGCTTTTGACAAGGACATCCAGCGAATCTCTCATTATGAAAAAGTAGAAGAACGGCTATCCTTATTTTTTCATAAAGTTGATCTATGGTATGTAGAATCGGCTTTATCAGCCTTTACCCTTGAGGAATTTGTAAAAATTTTCCTTTTACTCATGCGCACTTCTCCTTCCTTTACTGTCAGTCATATTACATTTGAACCTTTAATGCGCGATCTTCATTATGATTATAGAGGGAAGAAAACTGTTAACCTTTATAAAAAGCGAATTATTGAGGCCTATTTAAGTGAATTATCGGTTGAGGAGCTTTTAGATCATGACATCCCAACCAATCAGCATGTTTCACTAAAAATAGACCCGGATGGACATATCCAATTCATTGGTGTATCTTTTTCTTTCTCGAAAGCCGGCGAAAAGCTCATTGAATTTTGTCAAGAGGCAGAAAAAGATCCTTTATATGAACGGGCGATTATTTTGCTCTATGATTTTTTTGGATTTCGCAGAGACGCTTTTGACCGTCTGCAAAATGAAGAAAGCTATCTTGCAGATATGAATCATGCCCAGGATTTCAAGAAAAAACTAGTGGATTATGCTGTTGGAGAGACGATGCTTGATATTGGGCCTGGGGGAGGTTTTCTTTTAGATTTGCTTTCAACGCGTTTTCCAGAAGCTAAAGTGATAGGAATTGATATTTCTTCTAATGTCGTAGCCGAATTAGAAAGAAAAAAACAACGTGAACATAAAAGATGGGAAATTCTCCAAGGCGATGCTCTCGATTTACAACAATATGTCGGTGAAGCCAAGGCAGATACCATTATCTTTTCGTCTATACTTCATGAAATGTTTTCCTATATTCCTTATGAGGGAAAGAAATTTAATTCCGCCGTCATTAGCCAAGCATTACAAAGCGCATTTCTTGCATTACGACCGAATGGCAGAATAATTATCCGAGATGGGATCATGACAGAGCCAAAAAATCTACCTCGTCACATCCATTTTAAAAATAAGACAGATATCGCCTTTTTCAATCGCTATGTCCATGATTTCAAAGGAAGAAAGATCGAATACAAATGGGTGGATGAGCAAACAGTTTCCTTACCTGTAAATGATAGTATGGAATTTTTATATACTTTTACCTGGGGAGAGGAATCCTATCCACATGAGGTACAAGAACAATTCGGTTATTTTACCCCCAGTGAATTCAAAGAATGTATTCAACAATCACTTGGAGCAGGAGCACAGATCTCTCTTTTTGAACATTATTTGCAGGCAGGATATGAAGAACATTTATTGGATAAAGTCTTTTTAACGGATGATTCACAACAGCCGGTACAGTTACCTGATAGCACATGTTTTATCGTCATTGAAAAAGCAAATGTTTAAGAAAAGCGCAATTGCCCCTGGTCTAGGAAGAAAGGATAAAGTTGCGCCCGTCCTGGCGCAACGTCCGCACTAGTACAGTCTGTGCGTTGCAACGCCTTTCTGACCAACATCCTGTTGGCTCTGATAAGCAATGTTCTTGAACTCAAAAAGTCCGTTTTTGACTTTTTGAAACTCAGGTTATTACTTTCCTATGTTCTAAAACAACAAAGAAGATCGAGGCTGAGGCAAGATAAAACCGAGCTACAGATGCATATGCCCCAGCCTCTTTCTATAACTTCGTTTCCGTTCATTTTTAACTATTTTTATATAAAGGTAGGGTAAAATAAAAACAACTCCCTTTTCCTTCTATACTATGGACCCCTATTTGACCTCCATGGTATTCCACAATTTCCTTTGCGATGGCCAAACCTAACCCTGAGCCATTGTGGGATTTCCCATGATGGCTTCCTTTATAAAAGCGATTAAATACAAGGTGAGACATCCCTTCTTTTAACCCTACTCCATTATCGATTACCATAATCTTAACTAGATCCTCTTCCTCTTGTTCCATTTCAATAATAATTTCCCCATCTTCTCCTACAAAACGACGAGCATTGTTTACTAAATTGACCATCACTTGTTCCATTCTCAATGAGTCCATTTCAACAAATAAAGGCTTTTGGTTAGGAAGAGAATGCTTAAAGTGAAATTGGATCCCTTGCTTTTCAATATCCAGTTTATACTTATGAAAAATCTTGCGCATATACTTTAAGATATCTACCTTTTTGAGATCAAAGTGAATTTGTCCATTCTCTACATCCGTCATATCGTGAAGATCATGCAGCATTTTTGTTAAATATAAACTTTGATCATAGATAAGTTGAATATATTCTGGATCATTAGAAATTACACCATCTAACATGCCTTTTGTATAAGCTCGAATGTTTGTTAAAGGTGTCGATATTTCGTGGGAAATATTTCGAATCCATTTACTTCTTGATTGATGGATTTCATTTAATTGTTGATTAACGTTTTGTAGTTCTTTGTTAGCTTGCTCTAGTTCAAGTGTTCTTTTATATACTTGCTGTTCCAATGAAGCATTTAGCATCACCAAATCTTGTGTGAGTTTTTCCGTCCGCATCACAGAGGTGGAATATCTTTTGGAAAGAATAATAGACTGGGTAAACAAAAAACAAAGTAGGCCGACGGAAGCTAACTCAATCGTTTGAATAAGATTATTAAATAGTAAAATATCATGGATAGTGGTAAGGGAAAGCATGGATATAGCAAAAGTATTTAAGAAAGATCCTTCGCGCCTTCTCCAAGCAGCTTTTATATATACAAAAGCCAAATATATAAGATTGAGCATAATCATTATTTGCAGTGGTAACATCATTTTTGTAAACCAAATGCCTGGCGAAACAATAATAAAAATACTCCATAAGGACATGACAGTAAAGATGATATTACGAACGTTCCGATTCATATCTTCTGAAAATTGAGTATAGGTAAATAGGGAAATAAATAATGGTCCAAGTGATGCACCAAGATACTCCAATTTAAGTGCTACTTCCCAGTTCAAAAATGGCAACATATAGGCAGCAAGACCTTGCTCAAGCAGGATGGCCCGAATGGCCACCACAATACAGACGATTCCGAAGTAAATAAGCGAAGGCTCCTTTCTTCGGAATGCAAATAAAGAAACATGATACAGGCCAATAATAACCAAGCTAACGACTGTAAGCGTCCGAAAAACCAGTCTTTTTTCTTGGGAAGAATAAATCTGCTCCGGTTCTCCGATTAGAATAGGCTCCGTGATACCAGACTTTCGCTGATGGTAGTTAGAAATTTGCATAACCAACTCTACATAATTAGAAGAAACCTTAAATGAGACAATTTCCGTATCACTACTCGGTTTCATATCTGATCTATTTTTTCCAACCTGTCCTTTGGATACTCTTTTCTCACCATCAATCCATAGTGTATATGCTGATGAAATACTCGGAATATACAATGCCTTTGTCTTGCCAATCTCATTATCTGTAAATTGGAGTTGTAAACGATAGGTAGCATACCCTTTAATCGGTAATGTCTCGTTCCCTTGCCTGTAATGACTCCAAGTATGTGGCACCTTCTCAAATTGAGCCTCTTGTTGGACGGAAAAGTCTTGTAAATCCTCAGGAGTATAAAGCATATCCCAATAAAATTCCCATTCTCCGTTTAAATCTAGGATCTCCTCATCCAATAATTGAGGAATAAACAGAACACCCTGCTTCACTTCATCCTTTGTATTAGCTTTTACAGTTGAGAAAGGAAAAATCGATACGATAAAAAGGAATGATAGGACCCATATAACAAAATACACTCGGGATGAGTAAGTCGATGGTTGGAGCTTCTCTCTCTGATTGTATGTCTGCCGAACTAGTGGAGACCATGCTGATTTCTTATCGACATAACAAAAGCGCTTACATAGCAATCCTTTCTTCCTCATCATTCTCCCCCCTCAGTACGACCCGTCTTTTGACCTATCATAACACTTTTACTTATTAATGTGACAAAGTTTTTTTATAAAAGGGGTATGAAATCATTAATAGAAAGGGGTGTTACTTATGTGATATAGTTGAAATATAGGGCAATTTACTTATCTTTTGAACATATAAATCTACTAAAGAGAATGATTTAAAAAGGGGGAGCCAAATATGGATCCTGTCAAAATCTTAACGATTGAGGATGATGAAGCACTCATCCAAATTTTGCGCTTATATTTAGAAAAGGAAGGATTCACAGTGTTTTCCGCATTAAATGCAATAGATGGCCAATATTTAATGGAAAAACATATCCCCGATGTTCTCTTATTGGATATTCACCTCCATGACCGCAATGGATTCGAACTCGCTCGCCGGTATCGCGAAATTTCTGATGGAGTCCTTATTTTTATCACAGGTGAAAAAACAAGAGATACTGTAATGAAAGGATTTGAATTGGGATGTGATGATTATATAATAAAGCCATTTGATCCACCCGAACTTATTGCCAGAATAAAAGCGAATATTAGGAGAAGCTCCCTCCACTATCATCAATCGATGATCAAAACCGGAGACCTAACGTTAAATTTAGAGAATAAAGCGGTCTACAAAGATGGGCGTGAAATTGAGTTATTTGCGAAAGAAAGAATGCTGCTTTTCTACCTAGCCAAGCACCCTAATCAAGTCATTAGTGCTGAGCAAATATTTGATGCCATTTGGGGAATAGAATCAGAAGCAGAATTAAAAGTTGTACTCGTTTATTTAAGTACTCTAAGGAAAAAAATTGAAAGTGATCCAAGAAAGCCAACACATATCCAAACTGTCAGAGGGTTTGGATATAAATTTTCACTCTCCTCTCCGAAATGAACAAAAGGCTGTGAACATGATCTCAATTCCTGTTTGCACCTTTTTTCTTTTTAAAAATCGCCTCTTTTATTTCTTAATTTTAACTTCCCTTTAACCTACTTTGATTATCATATGAATAAGAAAGGGCAGAAGATGGTTTAGTAACCTTCCGAAATGCCTGAATGGAGACGCTGCGGATGGGAGCCGTGGGCGATGAGTCGCATTTTACAGCTCATTTCACGCCCATTCTGGTCCTGAACAGCAAACATTTTAGGAAAAAAGATTTTACATTATCTATAAGTGCATGTGGGGAGTGAGGGTAATGTTGGATCCTGAGTGGGTCAGTCTAATGCTTCAAGCGAAAGAAATTGGTCTAACTTTGGAAGAAGTAAAAGATTATATTGACAAGAAAGCAGAATCAACAGAAGTAGAAACAACTTTGAAAGCGTAAGCATCTGATCAAAAAACCTTATGTTTCCCTCTTCTTGTTAGCCTGCTCCACTTGTTGTTGATATTGTTCTTCAATTTTAGAAGTCATCGGGAGAAATGGTTCTTTATGATGATCGATACGATTGCCATAACGAATCATTTCATAAATAATCATTCCATTATTAGGCCGCTCATTTATTGTAACCATAGGGACAGAATCGAAAAGTATATAGTAAACAGCATAAAAAATAAATCTCTGCCAAAAGTCTTGATGAGAGGATAAGATGCCGTTCACTAATAAAGCATTAATAATCATTGCGATAAGGAGATTCATTAATATTGGACCCGCATATATACAAACATAGACAAATTTATTCTCCTTTTTTATAGAATCAAAGGAAAACCAGCTATATAGATGATAATATTTGCGCACATCAAAAATACCTACTTTAAAAATACGGGGTCCAGAACCAATCGTTAATCTTGGCTTTCTCACGCCAAATATTACACTTACGACTAAATACCCGAATTCTCTAAGAAAAATAACGACGGGTAAGATGATAAATGCGGAAATCACAACACCAACTAAATCCTTAAATCCAAACATGATGGAAAAACCCTTTCTCTATAAAATCAGTTTTGGTTTTATCCATCCATTACCCGCAAACAAAAAAATAAATCTTGTCCATACTTCATTTAAAAAACTCTGCCACCTTTCAAAGGTGGCAGAGTTTTCTTGTTAGGAGATTGATATGCGGTTTTGCCCCCTTCCATTTAGATCAATAACCTTATGCTTTTTTGTCTTTTTTATTAAAATACTTTTATACATAGGAAAACCCTCTTCATTCTCTAGCAATAAAACCCGCTTATTCGCATGATCTTCAACAATTTTTATTTGATACTTTTCCAAATCAATCTTGTCTTCTAGATTAGTAATTTCCGGGAAGCTTATTGTCGAATTTTCACTCGATTCACCTGTCGCCATACTCTCCTCTTTTTGCTCCTTATTATGTTCGGTGTGAAAAGCTTTTGCCCCCATAGTACCGCCTGCTAGCATTAAAACTCCTACTAAAGATAAAATGAATGTTTTCATCGTCTTTCCTCTCCTTTTCTGTCTACTATTAATCTTACATATATCAATTGAAAAACAACTGTGATGAAAATGAGAGTTTAATGAGAAATAAACTTAAACATCGTTCCAGACACCGAACTCAAAATCTGGAGCTAGTATATTTTGATTGCTACCATGCGATTGGTTTAGAAGTATTTATTCAAATTGGTATTTGTGACTATCACCCCTCAACTAGAACATGCTTCCTTTGACAATCAAGGGAAAATGAGGTACATTATGATATGTACGAACATTATTAAATAATACTAAAATATCATTCGTGTTTAGGAGTGTTACTTGTTGGAAACTATTTTTGACTATGAAGATATTCAATTAATTCCAAGAAAATGTGTTGTTCAGAGTCGTTCAGAATGTGATACAACCGTCATGTTGGGTGACCATAAATTTAAATTACCTGTTGTGCCTGCAAATATGCAGACAATTATTGATGAGGAGATTGCGTATTACCTCGCAGAAAACGGTTACTTTTATATCATGCATCGCTTTCAGCCGGAAAAACGTATTGACTTTATTAAAGGGATGCATGAGCGAGGATTGATTGCCTCGATCAGTGTGGGAGTGAAAGAAGAAGAATATCCTTTTATTCAGCAATTAGCAGATATACAGATCATTCCTGAATTTATTACAATCGATATCGCTCATGGCCATTCAAACGCGGTCATTCAAATGATTCAGCATATTAAACAGCTATTGCCTCAAACCTTTGTGATTGCTGGGAATGTCGCGACACCTGAAGCTGTCCGTGATTTAGAAGCTGCGGGGGCAGATGCCACAAAAGTGGGCGTTGGGCCAGGGAAGGTTTGCATTACAAAAATTAAGACTGGATTTGGGACAGCCGGCTGGCAATTAGCAGCGCTGAAATGGTGTGCGGAAGCTGCAAGTAAGCCGATTATTGCAGATGGTGGAATTCGCACACATGGAGATATTGCTAAATCGATTCATTTCGGTGCTTCTATGATTATGGTTGGTTCACTTTTTGCCGGACATGAAGAATCTCCTGGTAGAACGATTATGCAAAATGGCAAGCTTTATAAAGAATATTTCGGTTCTGCTTCTGAATTCCAAAAAGGGGAAAAGAAAAATGTGGAAGGGAAAAAGATGTTAGTGGAACATAAAGGACAATTGCAAGATACACTAACAGAGATGGAGCAAGATCTCCAGTCAGCCATTTCCTATGCGGGTGGAACTAATTTAGAATCCATTCGTGAAGTCGAGCATGTGATCGTGAAAAATTCAATTTTTAATGGGGATTGAGGGCAAAAAGAATTAAAGAAGAGCCATTGATAGCTGACATCCTGCCAGCTACCAATGGCTCTTCTAATGTGTTATAGAATAAATTGCTTCCTTACTCTTTCACCGATCCAATCAATACCCCTTGTACAAAGAAACGTTGCAGGAATGGATAAACGATTAACAGCGGTAAGGAAGAGACCATAATGACCGCATATTTCACTAAGCTGGCGGTTTTCACCTGTTCGACCAGAGATTCGATTTCTCCTGGTCCCCCGCCACCTTCTTGGCTAATTTGTGCGACCACCAATATCTGCCGTAGAATCAGCTGCAATGGATACAACTTTTCGTCTGAAAGATAGATTAAAGCGGTAAAATATTGATTCCATAAACTGACCGCATGGAATAAAGCCATTACCGCAATAATGGGCATCGAGAGGGGAATCACTACTTTTCCGAAGATGTAGTAGTCCGAAGCCCCATCAATTTTAGCAGCTTCCACTAACTGATCGGGAATGGTTTGTTGAAAGAATGTTCGTGCCACAAGAATCGACCATGCTCCAACCACACCTGGGATCACAATCGCCCAAATCGTGTCCACCATCCCCAAAGTTTTAATGACGAGATACGTCGGGATTAATCCTCCATTAAACATCATCGTAAACAGGATGATCCAGAGTATATACTTTTTCCCCATCACTTCTTTTCTCGATAAGGCATAGGCACAAGGCAATAACACAATTAGGTGAATGATAGTCCCGATAATCGTATAAAAAATCGTATTCCGATATCCCAGCCAAATCGCGTCATTTTGAAAGACCCGTTGATAGCCCGCAAAGGTGATATCGACCGGCCACAGCCACATTTTCCCTGTACTTACCGCTGCCGGATCACTAATTGAGGCACTGATCACAAAAATAAGCGGATACACAATGACTAATGTCAGAAATACGACCAGAATTTTATTAATCAAATCAAAGGTTTTATCTGATACACTCCTATTCTTCATTGTTGCTCCCCTCCTTTACCATAAGCTGTTATCGCTGACTTTTTTCGCAATTTGATTGACTGTCACAAGCAGAATAATATTAATGACCGAGTCGAATAAACCAACCGCCGCAGCGAAACTATATTGTCCTTCCAATAAACCTGTTTCATAGACAAATGTTTGAATAATATCGGATGTTTCCGAGTTCAAAGAGTTTTGCAAAAGCAACACCTTCTCAAATCCAACCGACATAAATTTCCCGATATTCAAAATAAAGAGAATCACAATCGTTGGTAAAATGGCTGGAATATTGATGTGGATAATCCGTTGGAGTCTTGTTGCTCCATCCACCTTCGCTGCTTCTAACAGTTCCGGATTCACCCCTGCAAGCGCCGCCAAATAAATAATCGATCCCCAGCCAAGTCCTTGCCACTCACCAGACCACACATAGATATGCCTGAACCAATCTGGACTTGTCAGGAATTGAACAGAGCTCCCCCCTAATTTCTCAATCAAATGATTGACAATCCCGGTCGTTGGATCTAAAAAGGCAATAATCATCCCCACCACGACAACCACAGAAATAAAGTGGGGGGCATAGGTTAATGTTTGCGTCCACTTTTTAAAGGCCCCATTGCGGAGCTCATTTAGCATTAAAGCGAAAATGACGGGCAGTGGAAATAGACATAATTGGTAGAGACTGATAATTAAGGTGTTTTTCAATAACCGCCAAAAGTAATAGGAATTAAAAAAACGTTCAAAATGCTCAAAGCCTACCCATGGACTTCCGTTAATCCCCATCGTCGCAAAAAAGTCCTTAAAGGCAATTTGGACCCCATACATCGGGATATAGTGGAAAACGATAAAAAAAGTCAGGGCTGGTAATAGAAAGGTATATAATTGCCAGCTTTTAAGGAAGTTTTTGCGGATGCGCGAAAAACGACTTCCAGGCATGACGATTTTATGTTCAACCTCTGCATGCTTCGTATTCATAAAGGAACCTCCTTTTTATTAATAAAGTGAAAACGATTATTCGCGTATCTACTGGCATTCCCCTCGAATTCTTGAAGTGTGGGGGTCTTACTGTCAGTTGATGCGGGATAATAGGGATAAGGTTGTGCAAACTGTTGAAAACAACCTTATCCCCCAAACCGTTAATTGTTTTTATACCGCTTATATGCTTCCTCTTGAATCTCCATATATTGATCTAAGCCCATTTTCTCAATCTCTTTAATATAGTCGTCCCATTTCGAAAAAGGCTCCGTTCCTGTAATGAATTTATCTTGCATTTCGTTTACATATTTATGAATATCTGCTTCCAAACCAGATAATTTATTATTTTCTTCTACTGTATAGGTAAAACTTGGCCAGATTTCATCCAGCATATTCGGCTCCAATCTTTCCGCAGCTTCAATGGAAGATGGCAAGCTTTCCGCACCTTGGAATGTTTCTTGCTTTACGATTCCTGGATAGCCGCCGCCAAGCCAAGTAACATAATTAGACAACTCTTGCTCCATTGATAATCCATCAGGGCTATCGGTAATTTTATCTAGATATTGAGCATTTCCATCTTCATCGCGTTCAAAGGTCTCGCCTTCAATTCCCATAAAGAATAATTCCGCCCCCTCTTCACTATAGAAATGATCCAGCCATCTTAGGGTTGCAGGAATATTTTCATTCTCACTTGTCACTACAAATGCCCCCATATGGTTTAATGAAGAGGTGGCTTTATTATATGTTTTCCCACCAGGTCCTTCTAGCGCCGGCAGTCCGACAAAGTTACTGCCCATTTTCTTTCCATAAATCGTTTCGGGACTGGTGATAGCCGTACTTCCATACAGACCCTCAGTTCCCTCACTATAGCTTTGATTATTATCAATTGTATAAATGTTTTTAGCAATAAGTCCTTCCGAATACAGTTTGTTTAAGTATTCCAAAAGCTCTTTATAGCTATCGGAAATCGGGAAAAAACGTAAGTCGCCTGTTTCTGGATCCTCATCCAGATAAGCATGTTTATTACCTTTATTTCCCACCCCAAAGGCACCATTTAACGCCTGTCTTAAATCCGATATATTCGTGCCACCATAGGGAATTTCATCTTGCTTTCCATTTCCGTTTAAATCCGTTTCCTTCACTGCCTTTAAATAATCATAAAAATCATCGATCGTTTCCGGCATTTCCATATCTAACTGCTCCAGCCAATCCTTGCGAATCCAAGGCTTAGCCCCCAAAATAACAGAAGTAAATTCCGGGTCATAGATCGTCGGAACCCCATAGATATTTCCATCTGGAAAAGTTGCTCCCTTCCTTATTTCCGGGTACTCCTCCAATATGGCGGTCAGGTTCGGCATGTAGTCCTCAATTAAATCATTTAATTTCACAAAAATTCCCTGTTCTCCGTATTTCAAAAGGTCAGAGTTAGGGAGTGCCATCGTATAGAAAACATCAGGCAATTTTCCACCAGCAAGAGCTAGGTTTCGTTTTTCTTCTCTAGCTTCAAATGGGACGAGTTCCCAATCAATATGAACATTCGTCATTTCCTCATATTCCTTCCAAATCAGCACCTCATTATAATCATCGGCTGTGGTCGGTGGCTTTCCTGCCATAAATTTCAATGTAATCGGCTCATTCACAATCGGCATTCCTGATTCATTTACATTTTCCAGATCCTCCTCACTTATTTCAGGTGTCTCAGGACCAGAAGACTTCTTGCCACTACAGGCGGCTAGAACTAACATCAATGACATCATTAAAAGGAATATAACCTTTTTGTTTTTCATCGTTGACCCTCCAAATTAATCAGTTAAGGCGAACTAGCTAATACTTCGATGATTCATCTCCCCCCTAAACTAAAACGTTTACATGCGTTTTCGAAAACATCCCCATCTCAGGATGTTTTTAGATAGATACAAAACATCTAGATTGTGAGATTACGTAAAAGAAATATATGGATTTTCTACGGTTGGTTATTGATGATAGTCAATCAGATCTGCTTGATAAGGAAAATGCAGGATTGAAACCTCCTTCCTTCTTTCATAATCATGATGCTACAACTAAGATCTGCCATCATCTGTTGCTTTCTAACGATAGTGTATCATTGAAGAAAAATGAAGAAAATAGGTGATTTTCGAACTGACTATGTAGGTTTTGCAAGGAACCTTTTCCTCAGATATATTGTTGCTTTCTGCACAAAAAAGCAGTCGTTGTACAAATCGACATATTCAGCAAAAAAACCACACATATCTACTATAACTTCCTTTTCCATAAGACAAGCTGAATATATAATAAGAACCTTAAACCACATTCCAATTTTTTACATAAAACAAAAAACTTTGTCTGTTTGGCAATCCAACCAAACAGACAAAGTTTTTATTGTTATGTTTCTTATAATGCCTTCTGTTCCTCTGTAAGATGCTGATGATTTTTTCGGTATTGACTAGGAGTGATGCCTTCTTCTTTTCTAAACTTCCGCGTAAAATTAGATACATCCATATAACCAATATTCATTACAATCTCTTTAATCGTGCGATTCGTATTAACTAATTGCTCTTTACATTCCTGCATCCGTAATTCCCAAACAAACTGAGTGAACGTCACCCCTGTTTGTTCCCTGATAAATCGGCTCACATAAGAGCTTGATATCTGGCAATGATCAGCAATACTATCGAGGCTGAAATCATGAGATTTGTATTGCTTTTGAATATACTCCATGATGTTATCACGCAATGTATAATTATGACTTTCCTTTCTTTTTTCAACCTCTAAACAAATTTGATCAATGAGTAGATTGGCACTCGTTTGCAAATGATCCAATGATTGAAATTCAGACAGCTCCTTCACATCTTCTGTCTGATGACGAATATCTAATTCAGAAATGGTTTTCAAAATAGTGTTGATAATATCAAAGCAAGTGCATTTCAGCATATGGTTAGAGATATCCTGTTGAACAAGACTGGATAGGATTTCACCTAGGGTTTCTTTAGCAACAACATGGTCTCCTTGTTTTAAGCTTTGAATCAGTTTTAATCGGCTCTCTTCCGGAAACCAAATTGTTTCTTTGCTTTCAATATAAAGATTCTCAAAAAAGATCCCTTTATCTTGATGATTTAAGAGCCCGTTTTCTATAGAAGCAGTCGCTTCAATAAAAGAACGATTGATCTTATGAGCCCCTTTGTACATTCTTCCAACCCCAACCACGGGCATGATCAAGCATTGCTCTTTCAAAATCTCAATTAAATGGTGGGCAAATACTTGACGATTATCATTCAGGTTACCGAAGCCTTCTCTAGTATTCACAATAAGAGCAGCAGTATAATCATGAACTAATTCGACTCCATATCCATAGCAATCCTGATAGGAGATCTGATCGATAATTTCTACGATTTTTTCCCAATAACGAAAGGCTTCTTGCTTTTTTATTTTTCCTTTATACGAAACTGCTATAACGAAAAAACTATCTCCTTGTAAAGTTATGTTCAGATCATTTGCTAGAGCGCCTATTTCTTGCTCATCCCTCATCTCCCCCTTTAGTAACTTTGATAGAAATTGTGCCTTTACAAGGGGGGTATGTGTAATTATTTTTCTTTTTAAATGTTGACTATCTTCATATATGGATTCAATTTTTGTTCTAATTAACTCAATTTCATTATTTTCTACTCGATTGTTTTCAAGCTGTTCTTTATTTCTGAGGAAATGAGCCAAATTTTTAATTGGCTTATAGTGTTTCATAGATAGATAACAAACAACGATCATCCCAACCGCTGCAAGAATAAATAATATTACAAAAATAGACTGTTTCAGTGACGTCATTTTTCCATAAAATTGTTTTGTAGGTATTACGGTAGCAAAGGTCCAATTACTTGTTTGTGAACGAACAATAGAAAATGAGTATTGTTCGTTTTCAAATTTTTCATTGACAATGCCTGTTTCTGTTGAAGCGATATTTTTCACAAAATCCAGATCTATTGGCATTCCGTTTTTATTAGTAGCAAGCAAATTAAATGAATCATCAAAGATAAAGGTCGTACCATCAAATTCATCTAGCGTATTCTTAATCAAGTTGGAAAAAGCTGTTTCCTTGATTAAAAACGTAACAGTACCGATTGGACTAGAACTATGAATGGGTAGAGGGTAAGAGTATGCCATCACTCGTTTATTCTCACCGCTATTGGAAGCGATATCAATCATTTGCAACATAGGTTCAGATTGAGCATGCAATCCATTGGCTAGGTCCTCTATGCTGTTGGGTTGTACCTGATAGGTACTGCGAGCAAAATTTTGAAAAGTACTTGCCCCTTTAGAGGAATACACGAGTTCTTCAGACTCATGGAAATTTAAAAATAATTCATCAATAAAAGTGTTATTCATTGTATATCTCACGATTTCTTCCATCGCTTGTTTATCATAATAAGCTTGCGTGAACATATATGGTGTTAAGCGATCATCATAGGAGATTCTAGTGGCTAAATGATTGAGCTCAAGCAATCTTGAATCCGTGATATCCCGGATTTGGTTTATTTTATCCGTATTTGATTGAATAATTTCTCTCTCTAAATTTCCTACTGATATATGATATAAAATGATACTAATCGTAACAAAAGGTAACATAAACACAAACAAGTAGGAAAAGAGATATTTATATAATAACCTTGATTTTTTATTAGACCAATTAAACATTTTTCTCCTCCCCTACTGTTCTATTTTAGATAAATCAATTATCAATCTCGCATTTTAAAACTAAGTTCTTTCCACTAAATATATATAATTTACACTCATATTTCAATACATAGCCATTTATTGCCAATCTGATAGATTCTACGATAGCTCCCTACAAGTGAATGGTTAACCATTTACAGGGGGTTGCGTCATTCCTATGTAGACCTTCGCAACCCCTTCCAGATTATTGACCTTTTTGCCTTTTATATGCTTCTTCTTTAACTTGCATGTAATCTTCTAAGCCAAGCCCTTCGATTGTCTGAACATATTGATCCCATTCATCAAAGGAAACCTGCCCTGAAAGGAATTTATCACGCATTTCATTGACATATTTTTCAATATCATTTCCAGTTGAATCTAAGATCTTTGTTTCTTCTTCTGTATAGATAAAGCTCGGCCAGGGATCTTTCACAACATCAGGTTCAAGCAATTCTGCGGTAGCTAATCGCTTTTCAGAACTTGCCCCACCTCTATAAAATTCTTGAGTGGCCATACTTGGATAACCACCACCGGGAAAGGTTAAATACTCTGTAACGGCTTCTTCGAAAGATAATCCATCTGGATGGTCATTGATTTCGTCAATAAAATCGATCGTGCCATCTGCTTTTTCCTCAAATGTCTCTCCTTCTATTCCTAAGAAAAATAATTGTAACCCCTCTTCCCCGTAAAAATGGTCAATCCATCTAACTGTAGCTTCCGGGTATTGATTCTCTCTTGTAATAAGAAAGGCACCAACTGTATTGACAGGCGAGACCATTTTTGTAATCATTTTGTCTCCATGTGGTCCTTCCAAAGCTGGAATACCTACGAATGGCTTTCCGCCTTCTTCACCAAAAGTTTCAATCGGACCATACCAATTTGTACTTCCATACAGCCCACCACTTCCATTTGCGAGAAATTGGTTCGTATCAATTGAAAAGATATTTTGTTCAATCAATTTCTCTTCGTATAATTTATTGACATATTGCAATAATTCCTTGTACCCTTCGGAAATAGGATAAAAGCGTAACGCTTCCCCATCTTCCGGGTCTACATCAACATTTGGGTTGGCAGATCCCATATTTTCGATCCCAAATGCTCCCTTGAGCCAATTCACCATCTCTCCAATATTACCAGATCCATAGGGGATCCCATTATTGCCGCCTGGATCTTTTTCCTGAACCGCTTTCAAATATTGGTAGAATTCTTCCGTTGTTTTCGGCATATCCATATCTAGCTTCTCCAGCCACTCTTGGTTAATCCACGGCACAGAGCTAAGTCGGCTAGAAAGAAAGTCGGGCTCAACTAATCTTGGAAAGGAATATATATTTCCATCAGGAAAGGTAATTCCCTTTTCAATTTCTGGGTACTTCTCAAATAACTTTTTTAAATTTGGCGCATACTCATCAATTAAATCGTTTAATGGAATAAAAACTCCCTGCTGTCCATACTTTAAAATATCATTCACAGGTACTGACGCACTATGAAAAGCATCTGGTAAATTATCACTGGCGAGCCTTAAACGACCACCTGCTAAAGCAGGTGGATTTGGACATAAATGTCGGCGACTAAAGTCGCTTTTCAGGCTGAAGTCCTGCTCAAAGTCCTTAAGCTGAAGCATATTCAAAATAAGACTGAACTCACTCTTCAATTTTGAATATATCGTCTTTATTTTCATTGAACTGATTAGCTATATAATTTCTTATGATCTCTTCTGTTACTGTTCCAACTGTGGCGCAAAAGTACCCTCTTGCCCATAAATGCTGTCCCCAGTATCTTTTCTTTAGTTCTGGAAATTCATCTTGTAATAACCTTGATGATCTTCCTTTTAGATATTGCATGATTTTACTTGGGGAAATGCTTGGGGGACAGGACAATAATAAATGGATGTGATCTTTGCCAACACTTCCTTGCAGGATGGTTATTCCTCTTGCTTCACAACCTTGTCTAATCAATTCTCTCGCTCTTACTGCTATATGATTTTGCAACACCTTATATCTATATTTTGTTACCCATATAACATGGTATTTAATGTCATACACTGCATGACCACTTTTTCGATATCCGTCCATACTATCACCTCTTCTGTTAGTATGGACAAAAAAGATAAGGCTAAAAGCGGATACCGTCTAAAGACGGTGGAGTTAGACCACGCATCTATAAGTTAAATTTCTTTTTTCTGCAAGTCCAGTGCTTGGCACCATCTCCCATTCGATATCGATATTGGTCATTTTCTCATATTCATTAAATAGCATAACATCATTCCAATTGGGCGCACTTTGAGCAGCCTGTCCAGCAAAAAAGTCTAAACTAATTTCATCTTCTACGATGGGCATTCCAGTCTTATTCACTTTTTCTGTTCGTTCAGCCTTTGTATCAGTCGTTCCAGTTTCTTTACTACTACTGCACGCAGCAACAAGAAACAGGATTAAAAACCCAGCAATTAAAACAAATTGTTTTCTCATCATGATCCTCCTCTAATTTAGAGCTCCTCTTGATGAAAACTAGCCATATACTGGTGATAAGATCGAACGATTACATCTACAGGGGTTGCGTCATTCCTGTGTAGACCTTCGCAACCCCTGCAAGATCATTGACTTTTTTGCCTTTTATATGCTTCTTCCTTGACTTGCATGTATTCCTCTAATCCAAGGCCTTCAATTGTCTGAACATATTGATCCCATTCATCAAAAGAAACCTGCCCTGAAAGGAATTTATCACGCATTTCGTCCACATATTTTTCAATATCATTTCCAGTTGAATCTAAGATCTTTGTTTCTTCTTCTGTATAAATAAAACTTGACCATGGATCTTTTACAACATCAGGCTTAAGTAATTCCGCAGTAGCCAATCGCTTTTCAGAACTTCCTCCCCCCCTATAAAATTCTTGAATTGTCATAGTTGGAGAACCGCCACCAGGAAAGGTTAAATACTCTGTAACGGCTTCTTCGAAAGATAGTCCATCTGGATGGTTATTAATTTCGTCAATAAAGTCGACTGTTCCATCTGCTTTTTCCTCAAATGTCTCTCCTTCTATTCCTAAATAAAATAATTCTATTCCCTCTTTCCCGTAAAAATGGTCTATCCATCTAACTGTAGCTTCCGGGTATTGATTCTCTCTTGTAATAAGAAAAGCACCCACTGTATTGACAGACGGATTCATCTTCGTAATCATTTTATCTCCGTGCGGTCCCTCCAAAGCTGGAATACCTACGAAGGGTTTTCCGCCTTCTTCACCAAATGTTTCAATTGGGCCAAACCAATTGGTACTTCCATATAGCCCATCACTTCCATTTGCGAGAAATTGGTTTGTATCAATCGAAAAGATATTTTGTTCAATTAATTTCTCTTCGTATAATTTATTGATATATTGTAATAATTCCTTGTACCCTTCGGAAATAGGATAAAAGCGTAACGCTTCCCCGTCTTCCGGGTCTACATCAATATTTGGGTTGGCAGATCCCATATTTTCGATGCCAAATGCTCCCTTGAGCCAATTCACCATCTCTCCAATATTACCAGATCCATAGGGGATCCCATTATTGCCGCCTGGATCTTTTTCCTGAACCGCTTTCAAATATTGGTAGAATTCTTCCGTTGTTTTCGGCATATCCATATCTAGCTTCTCAAGCCACTCTTGATTAATCCACGGTACAGAGCCAAGTCGACTTGAGAGAAAGTCAGGCTCAGTTAACAATGGAAAAGAATATATATTTCCATCCGGAAAGGTAATCCCTTTTTCAATTTCTGGGTACTCTTCAAATATCTTTTTTAAATTTGGCGCATACTCATCAATCAAATCATTTAAAGGAATAAAAACACCCTGTTGTCCATACTTTAAAATATCATTTTCGGGTACTGAAGCACTATGAAAAGCATCTGGTAAATTATCACTGGCGAGTCTTAAATTTCTTTTTTCAGTAAGCCCAGTTTTGGGCACCATCTCCCATTCGATATCGATATTGGTCATTTTTTCATATTCATTAAATAGCATGACATCATTCCAATTGGGAGCACTTTGAGGAGCCTGCCCAGCAAAAAAGTCTAAACTGATTTTATCTTCTACGATCGGCATCCCAGTTTTATTCAAATTTTCCGTTCGTTCAGCCTTTGTATTAGCTGATTCGGTTTCTTTACTACTGCTGCACGCGGCGACAAGAAACAGGATTAAAACTCCAACAATGAACATGAATGATTTTCTCATCATGATCCTCCTCGTTTTTAGTAGGCAGATTATATGAAATCTAACTAGAGACTTGTTTATATCAACAGTTGAATAAATTTTATCTTCAAGTTGTTAGAGTCATTGATAGTTGAACAAATATAACAGCACTTATCTTACGGGATGAACGAGGTTGCGTTAGAATGTTGTGAATTTAGCCTTTAATTTTTTTACATCAGGGGGGATGAGCCCCCCACTGAACGCAACCCCCTAGACTATGAGAAACATTAATTATTTTTATAGCGCTCATACGCTTTTTCTTGAATATCCATATATTCTTCTAGGCCCATCGTTTCCAGTCTTTCAATATATTCATCCCATTTTGAGAATGGTTCTGAACCTGTAATAAATTTATCTTGCATTTCATCAACGTATTTATGAATATCGACTTCCAAGCCAGACAATTGATTATTTTCTTCTATTGAATAGGTAAAACTCGGCCAAATATCCTCTGTGTCCAACATATAGGGTGCTAATCTGTCAGCAGCTTCATTAGAGGATGGCATGTTTTCCGACCCTTTAAATGTTTCTGAGCGGACAATACCTGGATAGCCACCGCCAAGCCAAGTCATATATTTAGATAGCTCTTGATTTAGCGACAGACCGTCAGCACTGTTTGCAATTTTATCTACATATTGTAATTCTCCATCTTCATCTTCTTCATAGGTCTCCCCTTCAACTCCCATAAAGAATAACTTTGCGCCTTCTTCACTATAGAAATAATCCATCCATCTTAAGGTAGCTGGAATATGTTCGTTCTCATTCGTCACAACAAATCCACCCATGTGGGCTAATGGAGGTGTTGCGCGATGATAGGATTTTCCGGCCGGCCCTTCAAGTGCAGAAAGTCCAACAAAGTTTTTTCCCATTTCTTCACCATAAGCAGCCTCTGGACTTGTTAAAACCGTACTTCCATAAAGTCCCTCAGCACCTTCAGCATTGCTTTGGCTTGTTTCAATCGTATAAATATTTTGGCCAATTAATTTTTCCGAATAAAGTTTGTGTAAATATTCCAATTCTGCTTTGTACCCATCAGAGGTAGGATAGAAGCGCAACTCTTGGGTATCGGGATCTTCATCTAGATAAGCATGCTTTACCCCTCGATTCCCGATTCCAAATGCCCCTCTTAAAATATCTCTCAACCCTTCAATACTAGTGGCTCCATATGGGATTTCATCCTGTTCTCCATTACCATTAAGGTCCGTTTCCTTCACCGCTTTTAAGTAATCATAAAAATCATCAATTGTTTCAGGCATCTTCATATCCAATTGATCAAGCCAGTCCTGACGTATCCAAGCTTTTGAACCTAAAATAAGTGAGGTAAACTCTGGATCATAAATTGTTGGTAAGCCATAAATATTACCATCTGGAAAAGTAATTCCTTTGCGAATGGCAGGATACTGTTCTAGTAACTCCGATAGATTTGGCATATATTCCTCGATCAGATCATTAAGCTTTACAAAAATACCTTGTTGTCCATATTTAAGTAAATCATGATTAGGCATATACATTGTATAAAATACATCTGGCAATGTATCACCGGACAACGTTAAATTACGCTTTTCATCTCTAGCCTCAGAGTCTACTAAATCCCAATCAATATGAATATTCGTCATTTCTTCATATGTTTGCCAGAGTAAAACGTCATTATAATCATCAGCATTTGTCGAAGGTTTCCCGGCCATAAACTTGATTGTAATGGGATCATTGACAATCGGCATTCCTGATTCATTCAAGTTTTCTAAATCTTCTTCATTGATTTCTGGCGTTTGTGGAGAGGATTTCTTTCCGCTGCAGGCCGCTAATACTAGAAAGAATGACAACATAAGTAATAAAGCACCCTTTTTGATTTTCAAGTTAATCCCCCTCTAGTTTGTTAAAATATAATAGGTATCCACGTTTAGTACGTACTACACAACCTCAAAGGAGTTCATCCTATGAATCTCCCATGTAAATACTGCATGGGGATTTCCTTCATATATTACTTATCTGCCCTCTTATACTGAATGAGTAAATTATCTTTCCAACAATCGACTAGTTGCCTCGGGGAACACTTATCCATCTTAACCTCAAACATAAATGTGCCTTCATAACCAGACTGAGCAAGTGCAGAAATAACACGATCCCATTGAATAATGCCCTCCCCTGGCAGCCAGTGTCTCTCATCCACTCCATCGTAATCAGAAATATGAACGGTTGCTATTTTATCACCGAGCTCTTTAATAAAATGTTCAGGTGTCTCTAGTAGTAAGTGGTTAACATCACTACATACCCGTAAATCTTTATGCGCATCAATTAGCGTTTTCATTTCTTCACTGGTGTTCCCCAAACACGTACGTGGTAAATCTTCTACACAAATATGAATATCTAAAGGCTTTGCTTTTTCCGCCAATAGATGAAGAGAGGACTTACACGCTTTGATCCGCTCCAGCCTTTCATTGTCAGGGATGGGTTCATAGCTCGGATGGATGATCACTTGATTAATATTCCATTCGCTGACCCATCTCAGCCACTCAAAATGGTACTCAAGGATCTGGTTCCTTTTTTCCAAATCAATACTAGAAATATCCCAGTCTTTCCCAAAAGGTAAATGGACAGACCAGACTTCAAGCCCCAATTCATGTGCTTTTTGGATGTATGAATTGAACCTCCCCTTTAATCCCTCATAACTTAAATCAGTCTCATTTCTTGATATAACAAGTTCAATGCTATCTAGGCCTGCTTCTTTAATCTCACTTAACGTGAGCGTGCCACTTGGCGAATAGGACGTACCAACCTTCCACTCTACCGGATTACTCCTTTTCATACTCCTTCACCTCTTTTATTTGATCATTGGTAGCTAGTGCTCCATATCCTCGCTTTATACATTTCAGCATCCTTTATCTCCTTCGGATTTGTTGGTAAATAGAAATCAATCGTATCAGTTGTAAATTTATTTTCGCCGACACTCTCTTTTTGTTGGGTTAATACCACTTGACCCGATAATTGATTGCCAATACTTTTCACATTTTCTTTATTTATGTCATCTACTCCTGGATAGTCAGTTATCCATGCTTTTTCCGATTTACTATATTGATAGACATTCGTAACGGTCGTCACCCAAAGTTTATCTGTATCACCGTATACGACAGATAGATTATGACCACCGCTTGTCGGGGTCTGTTCCTTATGAACTTCTTCAATCTTTGGATCACTGCTGGTTCCCTTTATTTCTAATGCAACAAGAGAATTTGTCCCCAAGGCCCAAAGCAGCTCTTTCTCAGGATCCCATACGACCCCATGAGCTCCAGGCAGGAGATATTCCGCGAATTTCTCGGAATCAGCCCCTTCTGATGATGTGTAAATACGTATGGAACCTGGTGATGCACTAAGTGCGACAGCAATATTCCCATCAGGTAAAATTTCTGCAGCATGCGGACTTAGTCCAATATTTAATCCCCAGGTTCGTTGATCTCCAGCGGGATAAGGGACAATTCCTACAAATCCATAAGAGTCAGTTACAGCCATATACTGCTCACCATCAATTTCACGTAATGTGACATCAGATGGGTGTCCCCATCCATCCAGCAACCCTGCAAAACCATTTTCATCAGTCGGTGACCAAGTCCATTCAGCATCCTGTTTATCCCATACCTCCTTTTCTTCCATTCCTTCTTTGGCTGGGTCAAAGACAAGGATCTGCCGAGACTTTTGATCAGTCACAGCAATCCACTGATCATCCGTCTCTTTCGGGGACTCTGCAAGAGTCTTACGTTGACAAGATACCATGAGCGTCAGTAAACCTATAAAAAGGGTTAAGATAACAAACTTTTTCATACGCAGCCACCTTTACATAAATTTGACATCGATGTCATTTTAATAATTTTTAATGACCGTTCTCATCTCTTCATAAGTCAGGGTAGAGCATTAATGAAAAATCTTAGACTTCAGGTAACAGAAACTCCCCTTAGATCACCTCCCTAAGCTAGATTTCCTCAATGAGGAAATTCGCAAACGCCTTCAATATCTTGCTTTATTATTTGCAACCCCCGCTCCTCTGCAGCAGTTTCTTGATGTGTTGCAGAAAGAATCTGCAATGAAATGGATTAAAACTTCTTACCTAAGTCAACTAGTTTAATCTGACTCTCTCTTTAAATTCGGCCAGATCTATCGACTTTCCTTGTTCTTTCCTTGATTCTTCTGCCGCAAATGCAATCATATGACTTTCAACTGAAGTACCAGCGGATGTTAGACCCTTACCCCCATTGTGGTTTCTAACCTCATGTAAAAAATTACTCATAACACCAGTATCCCCTCCTCCATGACCAGATTTTGGTCTATGAATAAAGTTCTCCTTTTTTTGTTTTGTCAAAAAGTCATATACTGTAAACTTATCTTCTTTCATATATCCACGAATTTCACCCTTCGTTCCCATGATTTGAATCCCTCTAGAAATATCGTGTGTAAAGCCAGACATACTGAAGGTTGCCGTTGCACCTTCCTGAAATTGGAGATTGACAACCTGGTGATCGACTACATTATTATCTGTATGATATACACATTTACCATATGGGCCGTTTTCCAGCGCCTTGATAACCCCTTCACGAGAAGGATCATTTGTAATTTTCCTTAATGATCTCTCGTTTTTTTCTAGATAGGCTCTAGGAGCATAGTACTGGCATTGCTCAGCTGCCGGGCAACCATCAAGGCAATAAAGAGGAGCACCCTCTGGCGCATTTTCCTTGCGAAAATGCATAAGAGAACCAAATGAACTTACATGTGTGCACGGTTTAGAAACCAACCAAGATAAGAGATCCATATCGTGACATGATTTTGCAAGGATCATTGGGCTTGAAACATCTGAATTTCTCCAATTTCCTCTCACAAAGCTATGAGCCATGTGAAGGTTACCGACATTTTCATTCAGCTGTATGGAAACAATTTTTCCAATCTCTCCATCATCAATTGTTCGCTTTATAGCAGACCAGAATGGTGTATAACGAAGAACATGGCAAATGGTTAGCAGCCGATCATACAGATCTTCAGCCTCTTCCATTTTTACACATTCCTCAGGGTCAGGGGACATTGGTTTTTCCAATAACACATGGTACCCTTTTTCCAGAGCGCGCATCGTAGGCTCATAATGCATTCGATCCTGTGTAGTAATGACCATAACATCTGCTAATTGAGGTTGAGTAAGCACGTCTGCCCATGTCGAATACACACAATCTTCCGGGATTTCATGCTGTTTCGCAAAAAGCTGACTTCTTTCTAAGTCTGGATCAGCAATGGCAACAAAATTTAGCTCGTGTGGAAAATTGATTGCATAATTTCCATAGGCATTCCCTCTGCTCCCTGCCCCGATCAGTACAGCTGTAACTTGCTTCATTTCTTCTTCCTCCCATTAACATTCCCTTATTAGAGGATATTCAAAAAGGACGGTAAAAAGGACACATCCATTTTCTTCGTCCTTTTTGAACACTCTATTTATTGACAATCTTGTATCACTCATATGCCACATTCTCTATCTCCATTATTCTTCCACATTCATTTTTTCAATCGTTTTCATATACTTATCCCAATCTGAAAAAAATTCACTTCCTGCAATGAATTTGTCTTCCGTTTCGTTTATAGTCTGCCTATCTCCATCTCGTTCTCAGTTGTGTAACCTTTTTTCACTCGCAATTCCTCTCTTGCCTCGCTACTATATGGCACAAATTCCGACATATCTTCAAAAACGGTGTAATCTATTTTTTCAATCTTCACTGGCTCCATGTTGCTGATGACTTCCCTGCGCAATCGTTCATTTAATTGTGCGATGATTTGCTTTTCTTCCGTTGTTAACTCAGCAATCAGATAAGCAAAAGATATATGAAACTGATACTTATCATGGTTGGCAAATCTCACACCTGTGGCCTCTGTCAGTTGATCACGAAACGCCTTCAGTCTCCGGCTTGTCTCTTCATCACCAGGATCTACCTCTAAAACAGTCGAACGTATTTGTAGCGGTTTCATTTTTATGTTTTGAATAAAAGGCAATGACTCTAGCTTGTTATGAAAAAATTCATCTATTTTCTCTAAAGACTCATCTAAACTTAGAAATTCACTCCATTTTTCTGGCGAACGATTAAAGTGACATAATAATTCAAAGACGGTCATGTGAACGGATTCAATTGGTAAAATTGAATATTTTTGCGCAAAAGGTAATGCTTGATATTCCTTTTGGATTTTTTGAATTGTATTTACAACATTCGGATCAGGATATAAATTACTGACAATCGTATTGCCAGGAAACCATTTGATTTTTCCGTTTTGATGAAATTTTAAAGTACTCATTGTATCTTCCTCTCTTTTACATTGACATCGATGTCATTTTTATAAAATTAGTATTTTACCTACTTCAAGTTTTGACATCGGCACCACCTTTCTGACACCGATGTCAAATTTAGGTTATTAACACTATACATGAATACGTATTCCATTTCAAGCCAAACCTCAACTTTTTATTTGGTTGTTTCGCGGATAATTAATTTGGTTGGAACCTCTATTGAAGTAAGGTCTGTCATCCCATTAATTAAGATTTCTAAGCGATTGACAATTTCCTTTGATAAAGTTGTAAAATCTTGGGCAATCGTGGTTAAGGAAGGATCAAAATATTGAGCCCATGGAATATTGTCAAATCCAACAATGGAGACATCCTCTGGTATTTTTATATTTAATTCATTCAAAGCTCGGATTAAGCCGATCACCTTTTCATCACCAGAGACAAAAATGGCATCAGGTATATTCTCCTTTGTAAAGTCTGCCTTCGAATATAGGTAGACATCTTCGACTGTCTTCATCTGATAAACCACTTCAATTAAGCTTGCGTCTAATCCTAGTTCGTCATAGGCATCCTTTACTCCTCGTACCCGATCCATATTGACCAAGGATTGATCTCCAATCAATAGAGACACTTTCTCTAAACCCTTGCTGACTAAATAGTACATTAATGACTTTAATGCATCATAGTCATTGTTCGTTACATAGGTAACGCCTTCTGTATCACTCTTTCCAAAAACAATAAAAGGAATTCCTAACTTTTGAAGATACATAATCCGTTGGTCCCTCGGAGATTCATAAAAAATCACCGCTGCCCCAATAAAACTACTGGATGAGTAAAGGACAGAATTTTCCATGCTGTCATTCGGTTCCGTATACTCCACAATTGTATTCATATCATGCTTTCTACATTCGAGGATAATCTTTTCTAATAGAATATGAAACCATTCCAAAGGATAAAATTCTGTTTTCGGAACAGAAATTAAAATATTGCGGTTGGTTTTATTAATCAATCCCCGCGCATAAGTATTCGGAACATAATTATACTCTTGTAAAATTTGATTAATTTTCTCATAAGTTGACTTTTTTACATTTTTCTCACCATTTACTACTCGGGATACTGTTTTAGGTGAAAACCCGGAAATTCTAGCGATATCATAAATCGTTACTTTCTTTTTCTTGTTCATTTTTACCTCACCGTGAAACGATATTTTTACAAGTACTTGTATATCAAATAGGAGTACTTGTGTTTTATTGTACATGATCGTATGAATAGAGACAATTTTCTACCGGACCGCCATCTAGAGTTATTATCCTTTCAAATGATTAGGTGCATATTGGGAGGATAAGCGCGATTGATGAACAAGCAGATTAACGTATTCTGTGAATCCAGCTGATCTAACATGATGTCATTCATCGAAAATTGCATCTAAACAAGAGCAGCCCCCTATAGTCTAATCAGGATATTGACACCATTTCTATCTCCAGTTACTTTTTGGAAAGGTTTAATGGGATATTATCCATTCAATAGGGGGCTAAATAAATTAAAAACATCGTTATTCGCAGTCTTTTATTCAAAACAAGGATAAGGCAACAAGTAGTAAACCTACGAAAAACAAGATTTTCATTGGTTATTACTTGTTACAGCTTTACTAAAATTTAGTACCCTTTTCCTCTGCCAAGTGTTCAATTAATCTATTTGTTGCTATTCGCAGCTCCCTATGCGCTTTTGCTGAAATAACCTCTAGTTCTTTTTGTTGGTCTAGTAAAATGTTAAAGCCATCTAAATGTTTTTCCATTTTACCAAACGCTTTTTTCTTTTCGAAATGTTCAATTGATCGCAAATGAACTTTCAATGTGCGCACTGCTTGTGGATCCGTCATTTCATCTCCATTAGCCAATTGTTCCACACGATCAAACAGATCTTCCAGTGATGGTTCCGAAAAAGTCCTATCAAGTATGGAAGCTTGCTCCATCAACATGACACCACTTAGATTTTGACTAAGGTCAACCGGATAATTCGGCGGATTTTTCCATGAAGCACCGAAAAGAATCTCATCTTCAGACTCCGCTAATTGCCACGCACTTTCAGCATTATGCAAAATTAACTGCGCAATCGATTCCTGTGTCGGGTCTTCCAGAGCTAAATCGGATAGATAGCGGATCAATATCCCATTAAACAGACCCCCATCCCCGCCACCACGTTCATGTATAATTTGATTTTCATCAGTAAACCGTTCTATTGTCGTTTCAGTTGTCCGGACCGCAGATTGCAAATATTCCTGATCCTTTGTGATCCGAAAGAGTTCTATATTTGCTCCAACGTATGTTCCTTGATTGTAAGTATATTCCTCACTATGGAAGTCATCTCCCTCGATGCCATCATAGACAATACCTGTTTCAGGATCGACAAGTGTGGACGTCTGCCATTCATATATTTTTTTGGCCCATTCTAAATCGCCTTCATTCCCATACTCCTGATACAGTCGGGCAGCCAGTATAATCGCTGGAGCATTGGATGGTGTATTCAAAAAGTCCGAATCTTTATTCCAAGCAATGCCTCCGCCTAAGTCATCTCGCCACCCCGTTTTAATGTCTTCCCACAATGTAAAAACAGCATTCTTATGCGTATCATCATTCGTATGTTCATACAGACGAAACATCGCTAATGCCATCCATAACATATCATCATAAAAATGATTTGTTATTCCACCATTTCGCTCGACAACACCAGAATACAATGAATCTGCTCGATCAATATATTTTTGCTCCCCTGTTCGCTCATAAGCATCCACTAACACATCAATGGCATGTGCCTGCCACCAATAATTAAAGCCGTCATCATTTTCATTCGGATATTTGTTATTAAACATGCTGATGTCCTTATTCCAAAAATTAGCCTGCAAAGAATCCTGTGCCCTCTCTGCTCTCTCTCCCCAAATATCCTCAGCATTCTGCTCTGCTTTCACAACACGAAAACTTGTTTCTTGAAATAACAAAGACAAACATATTAAAAGTAAAAATACGCTAAAAGGAACTTTTTTTCTCACTATGGAATCCTCCCATTATTTTTTTGAGAGAGTAACAATCCAGAATCGACTATTATTTTCATACTCTCAGGTTCCATCATTCGTTTCCTAATGTATGTCTTCCTTTACCACGTTGGAAATGTTATTCAGAATTTTTCTGTTTTACACTGTTGTAGTTTGCCAGTTTTCTAGACTTCATTTTCCCCCTTTCAACTTCTGAGCGAAGTAGGTTATTGTTTCTCGTATTCTCTCGGTCCTATTGATTACGCCTACACAAACATCTTCGAATGTCCTTATTGCTGCTCGTTATGTCCCCAAAAGCACTTTTTAGAGTACAATAAGTAAGCGCATACAGTCACCATAACAGGGTATATATATCAAAGTCAATACATAAATTAAAATATCAATATATCATTTTAAATTGATATGGTTTTGTAATAAACACCTCTAAAATACGACATAATTTGCATTTTCAGCTTAAATAATCCGATTGGTATATCATTTATACATACCAATTTTTTTACAAAATTTATGGGTTAGGAAGACGTAAGCGACATGAAATGGAGAAAACTTCATTACTGAATACGGGGTTCAGTCTCGAATTGGGATATTTCCCCTTCGGTATGGGGTTCTTGAGTCAAGGAATGGGGTTCTTACTTTAAAAATGGGATCTCTTAAGCAAGTATGGGCTTCTTATCGGAATTATGGGGACCTCATTTCAAATATGAGCTTCTCAAGTTAAATATGGGGTTCTTATTTAAATGGGGTTCCTCCCCATGTTAATGGGTTTCTTTATTTGGGTAAGGGCTCCTTCATCATGTTATGGGCTTCCCTCCGAATTTATGGGTTTCTCTTCTCAAATATGGGTTTCTCATTGAATTGCTCCAACCATCGGGGGAGTTTCCATATGGGTTTAACCACTGGCATGAATTTTACACACTCTGCAAATATTTGGTCACAATAAAAAACGCCAAAATGGCGTTTCTTATTGTGAAGGAAAATACTCATTTCCAAAAATATATTTGCAACCACTCTTAAACCTTTTCCTCATTCAAAACCCAATGACGAATGGCTTTTGCAACCCCATCTGCTTCATTCGTGTCTGTTATCCAGTCGGCTGATTCTTTCACTAATTCCTGAGCATTTCCCATGGCAACACCACAACCAGCTGCCTTAATCATCGCTAAATCATTCAGGCTATCACCAACAGCCAGCATTTGATCCATCGAAATTCCCAGGCGGTCACACACCTTTTTTAAAGCATTTGCTTTGTTGATTCCAAGGGCATTCACCTCAATATTAGAGGGGCTTGAATTGCTAATTTCTAGTTGCTTATTCTTTCTTAGCTCTGTTAAAATCTTCTCTCTAACTTCTTGATCATCCACATGAAAACCAAATTTGAGCCATTCCCGTTCAGCAATTTCATCAGGAAAGCCGTCTCGAAATTCTAATTCAGGAGTCATTGCCCAAAAATGAGCCCCATGCTGATCGCATAGCTCCCACATGGTCTGGATATAATCTCGCTGAAGTGGAGTCCGTTCAAGCAAATTCCCTGATGGATCCCAGATTTCACTTCCATTAACAGCCACAAAATAGGAAGTCAGCTGTAAAGAACCTGCATAATCATTGCAAGATTTTACGTGACGCCCTGTACTAATCACGATCTGAACGCCCTTTTCTACCGCCTCCGCAATTGCCTTTCGATTTTCATCCGAGATTTCATGACGCCGATTTAACAATGTTCCATCCAAATCAAGTGCAATAAGTTTAAATGACCTGTCCTTCTTTGCCGTCTCCATTAATGAAACTCCCCTTCTCCCTCGTCATTCTCTACAAGTTGTAGTTTACCATGGTGATTGATTATTTTCAAAATGGTCTAACTATTGACTAATATTTCATATCCATTTATGATAGTGAGTAATCACTCATTTTATCCTTTGAGGAGGAGTAGATATGACTAGCACAATTGTAATGAAGGGCATTAGCAAACAGTTTGGAAAAAAAGTGGTTTTAAACGAAATTGATCTAACGGTGGAGTCCGGGCAAATATATGGTTTGATCGGGCCTTCTGGTTCTGGGAAGACAACATTGGTGAAATTAATTGTTGGGATGGATCGCCCTTCTACTGGAGAGGTCCATGTCTTAGGAACAGCTGTCCCTAATTTGAAATTATTACAAGAAATCGGCTATATGGCGCAAGCAGATGCCTTATATGCAGACCTAACGGGAGCAGAAAATCTCTCCTTCTTTGCTTCACTCTTTAAGTTAAAAAAAGATGTGAAGAAAAAGCGGATTGCTTATGCGGCTGATTTAGTAGACCTCTCTTCTCATCTGCATAAAAAAGTCCAAAATTATTCGGGTGGGATGAAACGACGCTTGTCACTTGCTGTAGCTCTGATTCAAGACCCCGAGGTGCTTGTATTAGATGAACCAACTGTGGGAATTGATCCGGAATTACGCCGGTCAATTTGGACAGAGATCAGCCGATTAAAGAAGACGGGAAAAACCATAATAGTGACAACTCATGTGATGGATGAAGCGGAGAAATGTGATCAACTCGCGATGATCAGGGATGGAAAAATCCTTACAAGTGGAGCTCCACAACAATTAAAGCAGCAATATGGGATCGTGAATTTAGAGGACGTATTCTTACAAGCTGGAGGGAAAATAAAATGAGAATAACTGCTGTTGTGAAGCGAATTATCCAGCAAATGCTACGTGATAAGCGGGCGCTCGCCTTGATGATGGTTGCCCCATTGCTCATTCTTACTCTCCTGCATTATTTATTTTCTAGCGACACCACGATTCCGAAGCTTGGTGTTCTAAATGGCGATGCTTCTGTTATCAACCAGCTAGAAGATAACGATATTATTGTCAAAGAATATGAGCAGCTAATAAACAAGGAAAAGGTTATACTGGAAGATGACTTGGATGGAATTCTGCAATTTGATGGGGACAAAATCAATCTAATTTTAACAAATGCGGAGCCATCCTCAACAAAAGCACTCCAAATGAAAATTATCCAAGCTGTTGCCGCAGAAAACGGGGAGAAACAAGCAGAAAATTTAACCATGTTCATCAAAAATGTTCAAGCTCAGTTGCCAAATACTCCTGAAAATATTGGACAGATGGAAGAACCAGACATGAATATTTCGTATATCTATGGTGATCAAGATACGACCTTTTTTGATCAATTAAGCCCGATTCTTGTTGGCTTCTTCGTTTTCTTCTTTGTCTTTCTTATTTCCGGGATTGCCTTGCTACGAGAACGTACGACTGGAACACTAGACCGATTAATGGCTACCCCGATTCAAAGAAGAGATCTTGTCTTTGGTTACCTTTTAGGTTATGGCATTTTTGCGATCATTCAAACCTTAATTGTTGTCTTTTATGCTGTTAAAGTTTTAGATATTATGCTTGTTGGTTCTTTAGGAAATGTAATTCTCATCAATTTATGCTTAGCATTAGTAGCATTATCATTAGGTATTCTCTTATCCTCCTTCGCCAATTCGGAATTTCAAATGATGCAATTTATTCCGATTGCCATTATTCCACAAGTCTTTTTTGCAGGGATCCTTCCAGTTGACCAAATGGCGGATTGGCTACAAGTGATTGCCAAATGTATGCCAATGTATTACGGAGGAAATGCCTTGGTTGATGTCATGTATAAAGGTCTGGGCTTAAACGATATTCGCACTGATTTACTGATCCTTTTAGGGTTTGCACTGCTCTTCATTATTCTCAATATAATCGCATTAAAAAAATATCGAAAAATTTAACAATAGGGGAGATACAATGTCTGAAGAAGAGAAACTTATCGAACAAATATTTGCAGAAGAAAAGTTAACAGATAAACAAAAGAAAATCATCTTAGCTGCGATCGAATCTTTTTCCGAAAAAGGTTACTCCGCCACCTCGACCAGTGAGATTGCAAAAAAGGCCGGAGTAGCGGAGGGAACCATCTTTCGGCATTACAAAACAAAAAAGGAGTTGTTAATGTCGATTATAGGCTCGTTTATGACAAAATTAATTGCTCCTTATCTTGTAAAAGATTTTCATAAAGTGCTGGATCAACAATATGATCATGTCGAAGACTTCCTGCGAGCGATAATGGAAAATCGAAGAAATGCAGTTAAACGTCTGCTTCCAGTCATAAAAATTTTACTTCAGGAAATCCCTTTCCATCCCGAGTTACGGGAGCAGTTTCTGAATCATATTGCCAAGGATACTTTTGACCGTGTTAAGGAGTTAATTAAAGGCTACCAAGAGAAAGGACAAATCATTGACATGCCACCTGCTAGTGTAGCAAGATTGACCATTACTTCCGCGCTTGGTTTTTTTGTCTCTCGCTATGTACTTTTCCCAGAATTGGAATGGGATGATGAGGCCGAAACAGAGCGCACGATTCAATTTATTTTGCATGGGTTGGGTACAACGAAGTAACCGTTTTTCCCATCTAATCAAAACATTTTCCGCCCGTAGCATCGGTCCTTTCAATGAAGTTGGCGGACCCTAACCATTGTTTGGAAATTAATAGAGGAGTTCAATATATTTTGGAGAAAGAAATCTAATATACGAAGGAGAGTATCATGGAGAATCAATGTTTAGAACAGCCAATCTTACATGATTTACTAAAGACCTGTCACCGGCAATTTGGCTTTCATGTATCAGAAAGTAAACCCATTCGGCAGGGATGGTTAAATTTAAAATGGAAAGTAACAACAGATACAGGTATCTATCTGATTAAACAATACAACAAAGAAAGATTTAAACTATATAATCGTGAGGAACTGGACAATGCCTTTCATCAACAAAATCGATTGCATAATCGCGGACTTCCTTGTCCCATGCTTCTGTCATATGAGGGAGAATACCTTTTTCACTCTGATCAAGATGAACTTTTTACGATCATGGAATACTGCGATGGTGTTACCATGCCTCCCGGTAAAGTTACCAGCTCGCAAATATTCCATTTGGGAAAGATGACAGGCTATATGCATCAGATATTAAATGAGGGCACACTAGCAAAAAGGCATCGCCCTGCCTTTATTATTCCTACTCCGAAAGAACGATCACGTCATTGGAGAGATGTTTGGAAGCAAACTCATAACACTTCACTCTCCACTATTATTGAGACACAAATAATAGTGACTGAAATGGTCAATTTCGAAGAGTTTAATCGAAATACTGGATGGGCTCATCGTGATCTTTGGGTCGACAACATATTATTTAAGGAAGGACAAGTAAGTGCCATCCTTGATTTTGATCGGCTAAAATTTGATTATCCTCATCTAGATGTTGCAAGAGCTGTCATTTCTGCCTCGTTGGCCGATGAAGCACTTGATATTTCCCTTGCATCAGCTTTTCTTGAAGGCTATGGTGAGTATTATCCTGTTGAAAAAGGCTTTCTAACAGACTCTCTAAAGTTACTGTGGTATATGGAGTGTACATGGTGGATAAACGCTAATATGAACAAGCATACAGGGCCACCCGTACGTTTTGCTGAAGAAATGGTTTGGTTGGCCAATCATTATGTGGATTTAGAATCAATTTTGGAAGGTCTTTAAGCCGTCTAAGGGAGGAGGGTTAAAGACGCCAAGTGCCATTCCGATCATATCTTGGCGGCCATAGAATCCATGCCTCATTTACTCAACGATTATAAGCTGTTACAAGCAAAGATTTAGGAAATAAGAGAAGAAAAAAATGATTGAAAACCTGACGAAAACAAGAATATGGAATAGAAGGAAGGACATAAAACAAATGTCGTATGAACCTCAGGGTTTATTCCATCATATTTTGCAAGCAAGTACCTTTCTTAGCCTGAAAGAACAAAATCCTAAATGCACATGTGAGCTGCTTATTTCAGGACTTATTTCCCTTAAATCATCATAATCAATTCGAGTAAAATAGACAGTAGACCAATTAAAAGCAAAAGGGCCGTCAGCCATTCCGTCCGATGGAATCCCTTGATCGCAACTGTTTTTTTAGGTGCTTTAGGATTAAAGTAGACGCAGCAGGCCATTCCCAGGTTTTTCTTGGGAATATTCTCACTGTTCGTCGTCACTCCCTCCATAGCAGTAACATAATAAACCTCTTCCTTATATTCTAATCTAATTCGATAACTGTACCCAACAAATCCATAAGCTCCCTTTGCCCCCCGAACATAGCCAACAATTTCCCCTTCTACTGGTCTCCCTGTGATCATACATTTCAACTTTAAAAAAATAAGGAGACCAGCTATAAAGATAAAAAACAACCCAATAAAAAGCAAAATGTTTCCCCTTCCTAATCAGAACATAGTAAGCCTATCTTATTACTATGTTTCCGTCAGCGTCTACAATAACCGTTTACTATTTTCCATTAATAACAGTAATAGAATGAAGTAAAACTTCATTCTATTACTGTTGACGGTTACTTGACAATCCGACATTCTCTACAATGGATATTCGGATCGATCGATACGCGATCAGCTGCTTAAAAATATTGTCCAACTTCGACAGCCCATGCCCCAAAACGATCGCATTGTATACAGCTGCTTTCATTACAATACCTCTACCTTTATTTTTATTTCTTTAACTCCCAGGCATAAATCTTGTCACCATATGCTTGGTAAGTTAGATAGTATTGTTCTTCATTGGCAAACTCTTTACCGATGGGAAAAACAATATATACTTGTTGCTCATCTCCAGGATCAAGGCTGACTGTATCAATCTCCCCATCTATGTACGGAATATTTCCTCCATCATTTATTGCATTGTCTTCTTCTTGTCTCTCCAAGTCCGGTCTAATGAGAAAGGCCTGTGCTATGTTAGTCGTGCTCGTATCATCTTCCACATAATCTGCATGTTTGCCGTCGTTTTTAAATGTAACATCCATAATCGCAAACATTTCATCGTCATCTGCTTTTTCATCCTCTATACCCGTCACGCTCTCTGGCAATGTATCTGAAATTGAAAAATCATTCACTTCCACAATCGCGCTATATTGGTGCATCCACTCCTTGATCTTCCCCTCTTTCCCCATTGGAAACACATAGACATCATCACCATTTTCATTTGTCGTCTTTTCTGCGTTGCTTAGGTCTTCCCCCTCCTCTTCTTCCGTATCTCCTTGCGACTCATTTGTCGCTTCTTCCTCATCCTTAGCCAAGTCTTCGCCTTCATCCTGAGCATCATCTTCTGTATTTTCCACGATAGGCTCATCCTGATTTGTATTCGTGGATCCCTTTTCTTCATCAACATTGCTACAACCTACAAGCAAAAAACCGAACAATAACATAAACATCATTTTTTTCATCTTGTATCCCTCCATACCATAATTTTCTGACTGAAACTGGTAAAAAATTACAATTAAAAAACCCCACGGGTGTGGTAAATTTTACCATACCCATGTGGGGACTTTTCAAGAGATGTGCTCATTTGCTTAAGGCTAAAAAATTCCTAAGCCGCCATTTCGATCATTGATCTGAGCATAAGACGGCAATAATCAATAGCTTAATATACCCTTTTAAGAGGCTGTTCAAAAAGTCAGGTAAAAATGACACTGCGAATTTCTTCGTTGGCTTGCTTTTCCGCTGCTCATGTATCTAAATACATACATTCCGCTGCTCAAAGCTACGCCGCCTCGAACTTTCGACGTACAGGATGTACTAGTGTCGGTGTTGCTGACAGGACGTCAGCGCCTTTAGCCGACTTGGCCCTTTTTATCCTCCATTTTGAACACGCACTTTAAGAAAGTCAGGTAAATGTCAAAAGCTTGCCAATAGGCAAACAATGTGCATCCGCACCATGACCGAGTTGTTCTGTTGTCGCAATCGGAAATGGGTATCCTTTGGTCATCTCTAATATCTGTTCCTCCAAAAGATGATTCTGATTTTGCGAGCGGATTTCGGTAAATGTTCCTAATAATAGCCCCTGACATTGTTCTAAATAGCCAGTTTGTTGTAATTGCGCAAGTAAGGAAGCTGTTCGGCTAATTCCTCCTCCTAAACTTTCCAAAAATAATATTTTGTTGGTGGGATCAGGCATATAAGGAGTGCCTGCCAGCTTCAAAAAGCAGCGAATATTCCCGCCAATTACGACTCCCTTCATCCCTTGGCCACGTATCCATCTATATTGAAAGGTGATATCCTTTGCTCCATCCACCTCTTTTTCCATGAACCATTTCCGAAATAGATTCAGCTGGGTGGAAGCATCCTCCTTAACGAGGTTCGCAATTTGATAATGGAATGTTGGTACCTGGGTTCTAACATAAATAGCGTTTAATAGGACCGACAAATCACTAAGTCCCACAAAAGGTTTCGGGTTTTTCCTGATGACCTCTTCGTCTAAGTAAGGCAAAATTTGATTTGCTGAATCTCCACCCGAAATATCAAAGATCATCTTTATTTTCTCGTCCTGAAACATAGTCATTAGTTCATTTGCCCGCTCTGTTGCTTCCCCGCTGAATGGTGAATCTCCTTTGCGGAAAATGGTTTGCGCCAACTTTACTTTTAGCCCTAACATTGTTAAAGCATCTACAATTTCCTTAACAATCGTGCTCTCCTTCTCACGTCCATCAGAACAAGCAATGAGCCCAACCGTATCACCTAGACAAAGTGCTGTTTTCACTGAATCTCTTCCTTTCAACTGTTAAAAGATAATGCTTTACTGTTTTCCGGTAGTTGAAAAGGATTTTCCTTATTGATTCGATCATAAAACATAATGCCGTTTAAATGATCAATTTCATGTTGAACTACAATCGAGGCATATCCCCTAAGTTTCAATACAACCTCTTCTCCCAATAGATTATATCCTCTCACTTTAATCCGCTCATATCTTGGTACAAATCCTTTTACCTCCCGATCAACAGAGAGACATCCTTCACTTGGTGGTAAATAAATCATCGATACAGAATGGCTAAGTATGCGAGGATTGATCAGGGTATATTCATGCTCTCTGCCCTTTTCATCTGTTAAATACGCCGCAAACATACGCTTATTTAATCCAATTTGATTTGCTGATAAACCTACACCAGCACGTAAACGATACTTCTTCGCTAAAACAGGATCCTGACTATTTTTTAAAAAATTCATCATACAAATAAGCGTCTCTTGGTCTTCTTTTGAAGGTGGAATTTTTACTTCCTGCGTCTGTTGATGCAAGATAGGATCCCTTTCCCTAATAATGTCATTCATTGTTATTGTGTAATGCGCATGAAATTTACTCATAAGTAAACAATTCATCTACCTTTACTTTTAAAATTTTCGATAATTTAAACGCCAATTCTAATGTCGGGTCATATTTATCATTCTCGATACAATTAATCGTTTGCCTAGCAACTCCACATTCAATTGCAAGCTGCTGTTGAGTCATATCCATTTTCTTTCGTATCGCTTTAATTTTATTATTCATAAGCATCTCCTATGTCAAAAAGATAAGACATTTTTATTTTAGAGGAATTATAAAAAACCTGTCAAGTACTTTGGACATTTCAGTATGATGAGCATATAGATTCCTATAAACTAGATTATGGAACTCATTGGCATTGATGGAATGGGGAGTTCGGTAACAAAGGCTTAAAAAGGAGTTTAATACGGAAGGAAAAATGAACGTTGCAAAAGAATTGTTAAATTACAAAGATGAATTTTGATCTGAATATGATGAAACATTGGATTTGGATGTTGGGATGTATGATATTAGTACCCGTGAACCAGTGACAATGGAACATCTTGATTCCATTGAATTCAGCTGGAAGTTATTGACACTGCCATTCATTATCGCAATGAACTTGTTCGTCAACTCGACTCCATTTCCCAAGAAGATTTCGCAATAAAGCATATAAACGGAGATAAAAATCTATTTTTCTGTTTATTAGTTTCTATTCCCCGCGATCGGCATTATATTGAACAATTCACTAAGGATCTCTCCCATTAAGTATTTTAAGAATGACTAGTTCTACTGACAAGGTAGTTCATAGGGAAAAGAGCAACTACATCCTCTTTTCCCCATAGTAGGTCAAGTATTGAGGCCATTCTAGGAATATTAAATAAATCGCTTGATAACATTTTTCTTACAAAATTTAAATTTGCCAGTTTTCTGGAGTTTACCAAGGCATTCCAATTACTGCGAACAATAACCAAGCAAGGCCTGGCCCAAATACAATAAAGGCTCCTGCGATGTACAATAGATTTTTGAAAAACTTACCTTCATTCTCAACTTTCGCATTTGCCATTATTAATGCGCCATTTGTTGAGAAAGGACTTATATCAACAACACTTGCGCCAATTGCAATCGTGGAAATAACGCCAACTGTTGAAATATTAGGATCCTGTAGAATTGGTGCAGCTAATGGTACAACAGCTGCGATGAAACCCGCTGTCGAAGCAAAGGCAGAAACAAATCCACCGATATAAGATGCAGCAAGTGATGCTAAATATGAATTTCCTACGCTAGCAATAAATTCATTTAACATATCCATCGTACCAACCATTTCCATTACACCAACGTAAGTTACGATGCCAGTGACCATAATAATGACTGTCCAAGGAATTTGCTTCAATGCATTTGCTGATTTTTTAGGCGCTATTAATGATAATATCAAACCAATTGAAAATGCTCCGAATCCCATATCAATTTCCAATACAAGTCCCATCACAACGAGAAGAAGAATACCTAGAATTGTAACGGCTCTATAAGGAGTAAGCTTGTTTTCAATTTCTTCATTTTCATTTGAAGAATTCTTTGTTTGAACATTAGATTTCACTTTTAATAGCTTGATTCCGCCAAATAATATAAATACAACAATTGAAATGGCTACATAATAAATAAGACAGTTGATAAAGAATGAGATTGGAGAATACACTATCCCTTCTTTACCCATAATCCCTTGTACAATTAGTCCATAAAGATTAATTGGTGAAAATGAACCGGCATAGATGCCCGTAGAAATCAAAATACCTACTAAGATAGGATTAATTTTATATTTATATGCTAATTGTAAGCCAATCGGATAAAGGATTGGTGCAACAGCAACTGTCGAAACACCAACCGTTGTGAGCAATGCACATATTCCGAATAATACCCAAGGCAGCAGACCGACATTCCCTTTAACTAATTTAAGCCCCCATGAAATGATTAAATCTAATGTGCCATTATTTTGCGCAACTGCAAATAAAAACGAAACACCCGCCAAAAGAATAAACATTCCCACAGGAAAAACACTATAGATCTCATCAATACTCAGTCCACTTATTAAGGATCCCACTACAAATGCAGCAACAAAACCGAGCACACCCATGTTAACTGAAATAAATGACCCTATGATAAACATGAATAATAATACAATTATCGTTATAATCTCTAAACTCACGTAACACAGCTCCTTGTATAGATACGCGAATCGCTCTAAACTAGTAACTTGAAAGTTCAGAAACCTCTACATGGAAACTCTCACATAAAGCAATTTCGAAATTAATTCTATATTAATAGTTTAGCGTACTATGTCAAATACTTTTTTTCCCATTTTTAAGTATAGGAAATACACCTACCACCGTGAATTTCCAAAAAATGGTTTAGTAAGTAGCAACTAACAGTGAACTCTATGTTCATTCACCACGCTTTCTCGGATCTGAAGTGGAAATGCCTCGTTTTCAATTCTGCAGAAAGTGCATCCTGGCATAGTACAAATTTAATTTAACGTACTGCTCGCATTTGCAGGACGAGGTGGATAATGCTAAACACCGAGGTCAATAAGCCTCCAAGGAAACTACCGATCTCACCTCGACCCCAGAAAGTGTGGTGAACTTTTGTAGGCTTGACATGGAGCCTCTGCGGGCATGAGTTTACTGGCAAAGCGGCAAGAGGAATTGAATTTGCCCTGCCGGATAAGTCTATCATGCCCGCCACTCCATATAAAGCGGTATTCTAGTATTTAATTAGCGTCTAATCAGTCTTATGCAACAGCTTTACTCTCTGTCTTTTGAGAGCACAATTGACTGTATTTAAGCTTTTTATTCATCTCACCCATGATGTGAAAATCTGGCTGTTTTGATAAAAATGGCTGTTGGTCTCGTAACATCGCAAAGGCAATTTTGATAAATTTATTGCCCATTGCGATAAACACTTTGCGAGAATGTTTTCCTTTTTCCTTGAGTCGTTGTTTGAACGGTTGTAAATCCTTATTATGTGTTGAGAGACTGAACCCGATATGATAGACGACATGCCGGAGATGAGGGTTTCCTTGTCTGGAAATTCGACCATAGTACCGGGATCCCTCGTCTCCGCCCGATTGTTTGATAAGAGGGT